>NZ_SUMC01000077.1 GCF_005047355.1 Actinacidiphila oryziradicis | reverse complement strand
ACATCCGGGCAGCCGGTCAGGACATCCAACGCCTCGCTGGAGAAGCGCCGTTCACGCCCCACCCACACCACCGGAACCCTGCCCTCGTTCGCCCACAACCGCAGCGTGCCAGGGTGCACACCCACCCGCCGCGCAGCCACCGCCAACCGAAGAAGTTCCATGACGAGAGAACCTACGGCCTCGGCGGCACCCACCACCCTAAACCGGCATAAACATCACACCATCGCAGGAAGCGGGGCGGAATTACCCACAGATCCACACGCACTCTGCTACGCAGCATCCAAAAGGGTCCCTAAGCGAAACCCCCAACAGTTGAAGACCCTTCTCCGCGCTCTGTAGCGCGTTGAGCTGCGCGTCGGAGCCTTCGCGGGCAACGGAGTTCCCGTATGACCGCGGAGCCGATATTCATGATTCATGACATCCGCCGACCACGGGTCCGGAGCCACCAGCGCGCGTGAGCCTGACCGGGAGAAGATCGACCGCATAGCCGCCTACGTGGACGACCAGCGCAAGGCGGAGAAGAGCTGGTTCCAGCAGTGGAGCACGTTCACCGTGTATCTGACGCTTGCGGCGTTCTTCTTCGGGATCGGTACCTGGTCCGATCTGCGCAACCGTATCGCCGGACCGCCCCCGGATCCCGCCCAGTTGACCAAGGACAGCTTCGTCAAATCGCTTGAGACCTCTTGCAAGCGTTACGTTGGACAGGTTCCGAAGAAGAACAAGGGCACCGGATTCGCCCGGGTCGCCGCCGATGATCTGGACGTCCTGAACGCCCGCCAGCAGATGGGCCTCGTTTGGCTCACCTACTCCGCCCCGACAAGCATGGCCCCGGAGGACATCGGCGCGTCAGCGTCGATCAAGTCGTACTACTTCGCTGCCAACTCCTTCCTCCAGGGCGCAATCGGCCGGGCAAAGGCAGGCGACCGTGACGGCTACGCGCTCGACGTCGGCCTGTACCGGCAGGCCAACGCCGCCTACCTGAAGGCAGCCGGCGACTTCGGCTTCACCGTTTGTGCTCACTACTGGGGCGTCGACGACGTCCCACAGACGGCCCCGTAAGGGGGCACGGTCGGCGGCCGGGGCTGTGTGCCGCCACCGTCCCGCCGCCGGCCCTCCAGCGGAGTCGAAACTCACTTACACGCTTTCTCGGCGCCGCCGGGTGGAGTCAGAACCCACCTACCACTGGCCTCAACAGCTCCACCGGCGGAGCACGCGTCCCCGGATCGCGGTTCCGTCTGCGGTCGAGTCCAACCGCCGCTGCCACTGATCCGCAGGCGCTCACTCCCGCCGCGCGTCGCGGATGCTCCGCTCCAACGCGGCCATGAGGTCCACCGCGGGCTCCGGCTCCGGGCCCGCCTCCAGCTCCCGGCCCGACACCTTGGCCACGATGAGCTGCTCCAGCGCCGCCGCGTACTCGTCCCGCAGGCCGCCGATGTCCACGCCGGCCAATGCGTCCATGAGTACCTCGGCGAGCTGCAGCTCCCGATCGGTGACCGGCGCCGACGACGTCAGGTCGCCGGGGTCGCGGATCTCTTCCGGCCAGCGCAGGGTGTGGAGCACGAGGATGCCGTGCCGCGGCCGGAGGATCGCCAGCCGCTCCCGGGTGCGGATGGCGACCTTGCAGACGGCGATGGTGCCGTGCCGGGCCAGGGCCTCGACGAGGAGCGCGTAGGGCCGCTGGGCGGCTGGTCCGTGGGGGCCGGCCCAGTACGGGCGGTCGTACAGCAGCGGGTCAACGTTGCCATCGTCCACGAAACCGAGGACCTCCGCGGTACGCTTCGACGGCAGCGGCAGGTGCTCGAGATCCCCGGCGTCCAGGACCACGACCCGGCCGTCGGGGGCCTCCCAGCCGCGGCGGATCTCCTCCTGCGGCACCTCCCGCTGCTCCCGCTCACACACCCGTCGGTGGCGGATGCGCGACCCGCGGGTGTGGACCTCGTGCAGCGGGGTCCGGGCGTCCTCGGCTGCGGCGTAGAGCTTGACGGGGATGGTGACCAGGCCAGACATCGGCCATTTCGCACGGCCCGAGCCGACCATCCGCTCCGTCCGCGCCGCCCTGCCCCCTCGCCGACTGGGACATCCGCGCCCGCGCCCTCAACGTCCCCGAGGTGGTGGCCATGGCGCAACGTATTGAAGACGAGCGAGCCGGACGAGCCGCCCGCCCTCGCGTACTGGCCGATGCTGAGATTCGGGACATCGCGCCCGCGCTCCGCCCGTAGTCTGACCGGGTGCCCTGGGCCTGAGCCCGTCCAAGCTCCGCCAGGACCGCATCCTCGACGAAGCCCGCCACACCGCCGACCCGGTCCATCTCATGCGCGTCTTCGGGATCGCCGCCGAGACCGCGATGAAGTACATCTACACCGCTCACCCCGAACGCCGGTCCACCCTCTGGCGATAGCAGGTCGGGGACACGATCAGTCACGGCAGACGGAGAATTCTTCGTTCAGTCCGTTTATCACGCAGACTCGCCGGTTCGCTTGGTAAGCCGAGATCTGCATAGCCTATGGTGCTCACGATGTCTCAGGGGGTCACCGGCGTGCGCTACTACCTCTATGTTTCCGAGGCGAAGCTGGACATGCTGTTTGAGCAGATTCCGCAGAAGCTGCTCTCCCGGCTGGCCACCGAGGCAAAAGTAGACCTGAAGGTGGTGAGCGTCGCCGTGCAGAAGGCGGCGCGCGCCGAACTGGGCACATATGGGCGGCTGGACGTCGTCGAGCGGTACCTGGAACGCGAGTACGACATCGGCTGGATGACGGAGCCCACGTCCTGGTTCCGCGGCGACCTGGGGCTGCGGATCGCGGGATACGGCAGTGCAACGGGCCCGGTGTTCATGACGGGCCAGGAAGGCCATACGGTTGTGGCGCTGATCGGCTCGGCCCACCACCTGGTGGGCCAGCGGCTCCCGGCCGAGGGCATCCCGGTGGGCCACTCCATGCTGCCGTCGCTGTTCCGGCTGCTGAGGGAGACACCGGAGGACTGGCCGCGCCGGGAACCCACCGCGGTCAGCGGACGCGCCTACCCCGCTGACGACCAAGAAGCCCTGCGCCAAGTCCTGGACTTCTCCGCCCACTTGACGGGACCCACCACCTACTGCGAGTTCCTGGCCCGACGTCTGCTGCGCGGCACCGCCACCGACGAGAACGGCCAGGAATGGGATGTCGTGATCGGCACGCCGCTGTACGTGGCGATGGCGGAGGACGAGGACGACGGAGCCGGGGGCCGCCGATGAGACACGAGGGTGTAGCCCGCATGCGACTGCGCGGCGATGTCGAGGGGCTGTGCCGGACGGTACGGTCCGGCGACCCCGACACTGCCCGGCGCGCCATGGAGATGCTCGCCGACATCGGGGACCGGCGGGCCTCGGACGTACTGCTGCGCTGCGTGACGAAGAAGGCAACCGACCGGCACTGGCTGTGGCTGGCCGCCGTCGACGCGTTGGGGCGCTTGCAGGAGCGCCGCGCGGTTCCGCTGCTCATCGGACTGCTGGAGAGGGGGGAGCTGGAGAACCCGGGCCAGGAGGGGACGGTCCTGCGGGCGCTGGGCGCCATCGGCGGCCCCGAGGCCGTTCGTGTCCTGCTCGCCGAACTGGCCCAGCGGAGCCCGCGCAGTGTCGTCCTTCAGGCGCTGGCGCGGCTCCGCACCCCTGAGACGACCCCGGCCCTGCTGATCGCCCTTTGGAGGCTGCTGCCATGGCGGGGCGTGGAGGCGGTACGGGTGCTCGGCGCTTTGCGCGATCCACACACGGTGCCGGCGTTGCTCTACCTCGCAGCCTATGGCTCGTCACCTTCATTACGTACAGCGGCACTTGAGGCTCTGACCAAGTTGCCGGAGGGCGTGTCATGGCCCGCTCCGGCCGAGCCGATGCTGCAGCCCGCCCTGCGTGATCCGGACCCGGTGACGGCCAGGCTGGCTGCCGGGCTGCTGGCCCGAACTCCCGAGGGCCGCAGTCGGCTCCACTCCTGCTTGCTCGCCCACCGCCCGTACAACCCCGAGCCCGCCCGCATCCCGGTGTGCGCCGTGATCCGGGACAGGCCCGATCTCTTCGGCTCAGCAGAGGTTGCGGCCCTGGCCAAGCTGCTCGCCCGGGCACCGCAGCCCGCCGTGCGCAGGGCGGCAGCCAAAGCACTCGGTGCGCTCGGCGGTGAGGAGGCGGTCGCCGCGCTCTTGACGGCACTGGCCGACGAGCGTGCCACCGAGGCCGTCGCCTCGGTGCTCGCCGAGCTCGCGACACCGCCGATCGAGCGGCTGCTCGCGTTGCTGGATGATGGCGCCGATAGTGCCCAACGCCGGGGCGCCACCGTGGCGCTGGGCCTCATCGGCCATGCGCCGGCCGCCCCGCTGTTCCTCCCTGCCTTGTCCCCGGCGGTTCCTCTCCCACTGCGCACCGCCACCGTCGACGCCCTTGGAGAGTTGCGCCACCGCCCCGCGACCGGCCCGCTGACCGCCCTGGCCCAGGACGTGTCCGAGCCGGGCCGCCTCCGTGCCCGTGCCCTCCGCGCCCTGGGCCTGATCGCCGTACCCGAGTCCCTGCCTGTTCTGCTGGCGGAGCTCCGAGATCCTACCGAGGCCGTACGCGTCCGCGCGGCGGAAGCACTCGGCGCGTATCCCACGCGCGTGGTGGCGGACAAGCTGGGCGAGGCGGCCAGGACAGATGAGAGCAGCGATGTCGCACGGGCCGCGCTGCATGCCCTAGGCCGGATAGGTATCGGGGCCGTACCGGTGCTGCGTGCGCTGGCGGACCACATGGTGCCGCTGGCGAGCCGCATCGAGTCGTCGAACCCCCGTCTGCCGACGCCGACGGAGATAGCCCATGCTTCCCCGGCCCCAGAGCTGCTCCGCGATCTGATCGCGGCACTGGCCGCCTGCCCCGGCCCCGCCCCCATCCCTGCCCTGGAACTACTCGCGACCTCTGCCGGCCCACGAAGACTCCGAGTACCGGCCGCCCAGGCGATCGCCGAGCGCCACATACCACAGGCCGTCGCAGCTCTTTCTCGACTCCTGACCGACTGCCACCACGACGAGGGCCACCCAGCGGCTTTGCGCGGCCTCGCTCGCATCGGCAGCGAGCAGGCCACCGACGCCGTGGTCGCCTACTATGCGAACACCGCTTTTTACCGGAAAGAGGTGCGACAGGCCCTGACGACCCTCGCTCGCACCGAGCAACGCCCGCCCGTCTGAGACCGACCGCACCGTGGACATCGGCCATGGGACTCCGGCGTCTCCACCGGGCCGCCGCCCAGCGTCAGGCGTACGCCAACGACCTCGACGACGCCCTGGGGTCCAAAGAGACGACAGTCGGCGAACGCATTCGACGGTTCATAGCGGAACCCGAGTCGAACCCACCTCCAACCCACCACAATGCGGCCATTGGCTGCGCAGGTTCCGCTGCAGAGCCGTCCGAGAATCTGCGAACCCGCGCGCTTCCAAGCCGGGCGGCATCGCCTACCACCACATCTCGGACACCTACATCGCGCTGTTCACACACTTCATCCCGTGCGGGGTATGGGAGGCCGTCTGCATCATCGAGGGCCTGCTCAAGAACGCCTCCGAGGTCAAGCCCACCACCGTGCATGCGGACACCCAGGGCCAGTCACTGCCTGTCTTCACCCTGGCACACCTGCTGGGCTTCGACCTCATGCCCAGGATCAGGAACTGGAAGGGCCTGACCTTCTACCGGCCCAGCAAGACCACCGAGTACGTGCACATCGACGCCCTGTTCGGCGAGGCGGGTAAGAACTCCATCGACTTCGACCTGATCGAGTCCCAGTTCCGGCACCTGATGCGGGTGGCCGTCTCCGTGCGCGAGGGCGCCATCTCCTCGGCGACGCTGCTGAAGAGGCTGCGGTCCGGCTCGCACAAGAACGCCACGTACGTCGCCTTCCGCGAGGTCGGCCGCGTGATCCGCACGGTGCAGCTGCTGCGGTATCTGGCGGACGCGCCGCTGCGCCGGCGGGTGACGGCCGCGACGAACAAGGTCGAGTCGTTCAACCGGTTCTCCCAGTGGGTCGGCTTCGGCAACCAGGGCGTACTCGCCGACAACGACCCCGTCGAGCAGGAGAAGGCGATGAAGTTCAACTCTCTGCTCACGAATGCGGTGATCTTCCACAATGCCCTGGACATCTCCGAGATCGTCCGCCAGCTGCTGGAAGAGGGATGGGAGATCGATCCTGAGGACCTGGCCCATATCTCGCCGTACCTGACCGAGCACATCAAACGGTTCGGCGAGTACAGCACGCACGAACTCGGCATCGAACCCGACGCGTACGACCCGAAGCTCGACGTCGACTTCACCCCGCTGCGCGAAGGGGATCTGAACGTCGTCGGCTTGGACCAGGCCGCGTGATGCCGGGTGCGGCCACGAGCGGTGAGGCGGCGTGCAGCCCGGTGCGCGCGGGCCGGTGTCTGTACCGCGCCGGGTGCGCCCGCGGCGACGACGCGGGCGCCGAGTCGTCAGGCGGGCTGGACGGTGATTGTGCAGAGGCGCTTGGTGGCCCGGGTCAGGGCTACGTACAAGTCCCTTTCCCCACCGGGGCGGGCCGTGCTGATTTCCTCGGGGTTCATGACGACGACCCCGTCGAATTCCAGGCCGCGTGCTTCGGACGCCGGCACGATGCGTGCGTGGTGAGCGATGCCTTGGGCCGTCAGCTCGCTCACCCTGGTGTCCGCGCAGATCACTCCCAGAAGCTCGCCCGGGTGCGCGGTGCTCTGGGCGCGGAGTTCCTGAACGACGGCGGTGACCAACCCGTCCGGAGGTGTGGTCACGGTGCGAGGGCTCTCACCGCTTCGCAGTGACCGTGTGGGCTTCTGGTCCGGAGCGATCCGCGTGAGCAGGTCCCGGACGCTCTCCAGGATCTCCTGCGTGGTGCGGTAGCTGACGGTCAGGTTGTGCAGTTTGAACCGCGGTCCGACGTGGGGGCTCAGTGCTTCCTTCCAGTCGCGTGCTGTCGCGACCGGGCCTGCCTGGGCGAAGTCACCCACCAGCGTCATCGCCCTTGCCGGGCAGCGGCGGACGATCATCCGCCACTGCATGGCGGTCAGTTCCTGCGCCTCGTCGACGACGACGTGCCCGTACGTCCGCTCGGGGGGGCCGTCGACCAGGCTCGCCGCCTCGTCCAGCAACGGCACATCGGCATCGGTCCACGGGTCGTCCGGACCGCGCAGCAGAAGGGACCGCTCCTGCGCGGTCAGGCGGGGCAGGCGCTCGGCGAGAGCGCCGGCGTTCGTCAGGAGCGCCTTCACGAGGTCACCGGGTACCAGCCGCGGCCACAACACCTCGACCGCTCGGTCGACGCCGGCGTCGTCGTCGAGGAGATCGGCTCGGATGGCGTCCAGGTCCAGCTCGTGGACCGGACCCGAGTCGGCCGCACCTTCGGCACGGCGCTGGGCGGCTCCCGTGAACCGGTCGAGGTCCATGCCCGTCATCCTGGCGGCATCGGCGTCGATCTGCTCCAGGAGGTCGCCCATGTCTCGTTGCATCGCGTCGGTGACGGCGTCGACCAAGAGCTCCCTGAACACCTGGCGCGCGGGGTTGTGCCCCGGTGCGGCTGCCACGGCGGCGTCGCGTGCCGCGGCGACTTCCTCGCCGGAGAGGTGAACCAGTTCCTGTCCGACCCGCACGGTGAAGTCACCGGCGGGAGCTTGGTGGACGCGCAGCAGGCCGGCCAAGGCGTCGGCGAGGTCGGAGCTGCCCTTGAGACGCGCCGTATCGAACGGGTCCACCGTGTCCGTGGACACTCCGGCCAGTTCCCGGCAGGTCGCCAGAACGACGTCGTTCTCTCCGAGCGAGGGAAGGACCTGGGAGATGTAGTCGAGGAACCGGGCGTTCGGGCCCACCACCAGGACACCCTCCTCCGCGGCGCGCGGGAACGCGTACAGGACATAGGCCGCCCGGTGCAGGGCGACCACCGTCTTGCCGGTGCCGGGCCCGCCCTGCACCACGGTCACCCCGCGGTGGGCGGAGCGGACGATCTCGTCCTGCTCGGCCTGCAGCGTCGCGACGGCCGCGTGCATCCTGCCCGTACGCCGTGCCGACAGAGCCTCGGTCAACGGGCCGTCCCCCACGACGTCCTCGTCGGTCGGGGTGGTCCCGTCCAGCAGTTCGTCGCTCACCGAGATGACCGTGCGCTCCTCGAGGCGCAGGTGCCGGCGCCGCCGCAGGTCCATCGGGTGGACCGGTGTCGCCTCGTAGAAGGGCCGCGCCGCGTTCGCGCGCCAGTCCACGAGCAGAGGCAGGTCATCCTCCTCCGTATGCAGTCCGATCCGCCCGATGCGCAGGGCCGTGCCATCCGTCCAGTCGATGCGCCCGAAGACCAGCCCCTTTTCGGCGCCCTCCAGCCGGCCGATTTCCTTGGCCAGACGCTCGGCGGCGATTTCTCTCTCGTATGCCTCACCGGCGCTTTCCGCCGGGGCCTTCAGCACACTCGCTCGGTGTACTCGCGCCTCGGAAAGCCGCTCGGTGAGCAACTCATATAAGGAGGACACATAATTCCGCTCCGATTCAACCGCACGCACAGCGGGATCATTCATTTTCGACAACAGGGGGCTCCTTCGATTCGAGCCACACCATACGGCCAAAGTTCCCTAAAGATAAGTCTTGACTTACTTGGTAAGCCATGACCCTACGACTGAATCCATGACGGCTGACCGTATGGCGTATCATGCATTCCGCCGTTCCGTATATCGCTAATTGCGCTCCCGATGCCCGCCTGCCTTACGGCGAGCCCGCCCTTGGATGCCGGCGATGTTTTGCCGCGCTCGGGAAAAGGGGGAAGATCCGGCGAGGCGACCGGCGCCATCGAGCTCACTGCCAGGGGGCATCTGGTCGCTTCGTCTGGCGACCCGACCGAGGAGGCGACCACAGAATGGGTTAAGCCCTCGACCGGTCCACCACTGCCCGACCCGTGCCGACGGCCCCATCTCAGGACCGCAGCACCACGCCGCCGTCGGTCGCGGCCGACCCAGAGAACGGATCGGTGAACTCTCACCCCGTTCGCCGCCGCGACGCCCGGCGGCAGGCCCGTCCGTGCCCGGACCATCCGACCCGGCCCCGCCCAACCTGGATCCGCCGATCTTCGGCCTCCGCGTCTTTGATGTCGTCAAAGGAACGAATGACGACAGGCGCGGCGGGCGTCCAATGAACCCGGGCTTTCCGGGGCCCGGCGGCGGCGCCGATCCAATCACATCCGATGACGGCTGATGACAGGGTTTGCTGACAGCTAGGGTCGAATGCGACCACCACAACGGGGAGCGGCATGGCCAACCTGGTCTACAAGCGGGTGTCGACCGACCAGTAGCCGGCGCCGCGCAGCACGTCGACCAGGTCGTCGCCGCGCGACACCAGCGTCGTGCCGGCGTTGGAGTTCTGCCGTATGCGGTGGGTGCTGGGCCATCTGCCGGTCAGCAGGCTGGTGCGCGCCGGGACGCAGGCCGGGGCGGTGGTGTAGGCGCGGCGGAAGCGGGTTCCCTGAGCGGCGAGCGAGTCGAGAAAGGGCATCGTGTTGAGGGCGAAGCCCATGCCTTTGGTGAAGTCGGCGCGGACCTGGTCGGACATGCAGAAGATGATGTTCGGGGCGGTCGGGCAGGTCACAGTGTCCCCTTCCAGTAGGACAACGCGATCGGAGCAGGGATGCCGGGTGGCGGCTCAACCACGCTGGAGGTAGACGCGGTTGCCCCGCGGGCCGGTCCACTCCAGCTGGACGACGCCGGGCACCGCGGAGTCGGCGATGCGTGACGGGTCGGCCCAGTAGCCGAAGTTCGGGTTGCGGAAGAACGTCGCCCACCGCCGGCCGCCGACGTCCGAGAAGACGTTGGTGTGGCCGGCGTCCACGCCCAGGGTCCAGCGCTGGGAGTACGGGCCTTCGAGGCGGTCGGCGACGGCCGGGACGGTGTCGTAGCGGTACTGCGCCCGGCCGGGAGCGGCCGTGTCGTAGGCGTACCGGGTGCTGCCGTCGGCGGCCGTCGAGGTGCGGTCCCACGCGGCCTGCAGCAGGAAGTACTTGCCTCCGTGCTTGAAGAGGTACACGCCCTCCAGGTAGGGCTCGGGGGTGTAGGGCTGCTGCTGGAACTCCGGGAGGTTCGTCGTCACGACGATCTGCCACGGGGCGACGACCGTGCGCCCGGGCCGGTTCTCGTCGGCGAACTCCGGCGACCACACCTTGCCCTTCTCGGCGCCGGGCCGGATGCCGGTGGTGTCGGCAAGATGCCAGTGCCCCCGCAGGGAGCTGGCCGTCCAGACGAAGATCTCGTCGTTCCAGGGGCCGGCCGCGTCGAGGCCGGGCACACGGGTGGTGCCGGTGGCGACGTAGAGCGGGCGACGGCCCGCGACCCTGAAGCAGTTGACGTAGAAGTCGCGGATCCAGACCCGGCCGAGCTCCTCGTCGCCCGGGCGCAGTTCGAGCGGCAGGATCAGGGAGTTGTCGTCCCTCGGCCACAGGTCCGTGCGGGTGTCCGCGAGACCGTACGGCTGGAGGTCTGGCCAGTTCGCCGGCTAGCGCCCACTGGCCGCGGCAGCCGTCGCGGTGGCGGTAGCCGGGGGAGTCGCGGCCGCGGCCCGCGCCGCCGCGCCCAGCGAGCCGGCCGCACCGGCGAGGCCGACCGCACCGGCCAGCAGCGTCCGCCGCCCGATGGGGAACCCGTTCTGGTGACCGGTGCTCATGCGTCGCACTCTCCTTTGTCGTCCGGGATGCCGTAATCGGTGCGCGGCAGCTCGAATCTGCGATTTCCGTGTATCCGCATCGAGCAGTGGCGGCACGGCGTCCCTGAATGGCGCTGGGACCAGCATGAGAAGCCGCCCCGATATTCGTCAACGGCTCGGAGAATTAATCCGGGCCGATATCCTGCTGATCGGTCTTTCGCCGACGGGCAGCGGAATTCATCACGGCGGCTGCGGGCTGCTGCCGTGAACGGCGGTCGGCGGTGGCGGTGGCGGTCTGCGGCTACGCGGCGACGGCGTCGTTGGCGCAGCGGAAACCGAGATTTCCGGACGAGGACTCCGGTGTGTTGGAGGAACGTGCGGCGACCCGGTAGCGGTTGCAGTAGGAGTCGTGGCACAGGTAGGAACCGCCCCGCAGGACCCGCGTTTCTCCCGTGCGCGGACCCTGCGGATTCGCCGGCGGCGACTTGGCGTAGTAGGAGGGGGAGAACCAGTCGGTGCACCATTCCCACACGTTGCCGGCGGTGTTCCACAGGCCGTGGCCGTTGGGGCGATAGGCCTTGACCGGTGCGGTGGTCAGATAGCCGTCCTCGCCGGTGTTGTGGTGCGGGAAGTCCCCCTGCCAGATGTTGCAGCGCCACCGGCCGCCCGGGGTGAGCTCGTCACCCCAGGCGTAGCGTCGGCCGGCCAGGCCGCCTCGTGCGGCGTACTCCCACTCGGCCTCGGTGGGGAGGCGCTTGCCAGCCCAGGCCGCGTAGGCCGCGGCGTCGTTCCAGGAGATGTGGACGACAGGGTGGTTCTGCCGCCCGGCGATATCGGAGCGAGCGCCCTCGGGACGGCGCCAGCGGGCCCCCCGGACGTTGATCCACCACGGAGTCCCGGCTGCGGGGCCCAGGACGTCGGTGGAGGGGGCAGCGATCACGAGATGGAAGACCGCCGAGGAGCCGTACCGCTCTGCGTCCGTCACGTAGCCGGTCGCCTTGACGAAGGTGGCGAACTGGGCGTTGGTGACGGCGGTCTCGTCGATGTGGAAGGGCGCGAGGCGTACCGGGTGGACAGGCGTCTCGCCGTCGGCCGGGTAGCCCTCGTCGAAGGCGTCGCCCATGGCGAACTCGCCGCCGGCCAGCAGGACCTGCCCGCGGGTCGAGTGGCAGGAGGCGACAGGGTTCGGCCTCGCCGCGGCTGGTGAGGCGATGGCCAACGGCGCGTCGGTCCCCGGAGTGCAGCAGGAGCTGTGTTCGCGTGTCATGAGTCGATCTCCTCGAATCGGGTACCGACGGCCGGTGGCCGGTGGCCGGTCCACGGGCCACCGGCGTACGGCCGTGCGAGCCGCCGCGGCCGGACCCCGCCGGTCCGACGATCAGAGGTCCGCACCATGCCGCCGCAACTGCTACTTCTGGTAGGTGGATTCGTCCAGCCCGCTCAGGGTCGGGTCGTGACCCACCTCGCCGACGTCGTACATCGACGTCATCCAGTGGTAGAAGTTGTCGCCGCGCTCGCGCAGGACGGTGTAGAGCCGGCGCATCATCCGCGAGCGGACCTCCGCCTGCTCGGGATGGCCGTAGACGTTCTGCAGTTCGTCCGGGTCGGTCCGCAGGTCGTACAGCTCGTTGACCGAATCCGGGTTGACCACGAGCTTGTACCGGTCCTCCCGCAGCATGCGCTGCGGGTAGGGGAAGTGGTGCCCGTGGAACTCGCAGACGATGTCCTCGCTCCAGTCCACGTCCTCGCCGCGCACGAGCGGCAGAAGGCTGCGGGAGTCGACCGCCGGCTTCGGGTCGATGCCCGCGAGTTCGAGGATGGTCGCGGTGCAGTCGAGCAGGCTGACGAACTCCGAGCGCACGAGGCCGCCGGGAGCGCCCGGGACGCGGAGCAGCCCCGGCGTGCGGTAGGTGTCCTCGTACATCGCCGGACCCTTGTCGTGCAGCCGGTGCGAGCCGGTGAACTCGCCGTGGTCGCAGGTGAAGAACACGGCGGTGTCGTCCACCAGCCCGAGCCGTTCCATGGCTTCCATGACCCGGCCGATCTGCATGTCGATCAGCGCCACGTAGCCCCAGTAGACCGCGATGAGCTTGCGGGTCGTCTCGATCGGCATGGTGTCGAAGGTCCAGTGTGCGCTGTAGTTGCGCTGGACCGGGGGTTTGCCCTCGAAGGTCTCCGCGATGGACCGCGGCAGCTCCACATCCGCTGGGTCGACCAGGTCGAAGTACTCGTTCGGGAGGATGTACGGCAAGTGCGGTCCGAAGAAGTGCAGCGCGAGGAAGAACGGCTGCTCCTGCTGCCGGAAGTCGGCTGCGTACGCTTCGAGTCGCTCGATGGCGCGAGTGGCCAGGTAGTGCTCGAAGGTCGCCTCGACCGGCTGGTGCAGCCTGGCGGCCAGCAGGTTGCCCGGGCCGCCGTTGGGCAGCGTGCCGCGCACGCGGTCGCTGATCTTGTACGGCGGCAGTCCGCGCTCCGCGAGGTAGGCGAGGTAGTCGGGGTTGTCCACCGGGTTGTGCCAGCCGGGCAGGTCGGGGCCGTCGAAGCCGTAGTCGGCGGCCGTCCGCAGGTTCCCGGCGTGCCATTTGCCGAACAGGCCGCAGTTGTAGCCGCAGTCCCGCAGCGCCCGGGAGAAGGTGAACTGGTCCTGCGGCAGGTCCTCCAGGTATCCGACGTTGCGCTCGTGGTTGGCCAGCACCTTGTGCCGGAAGGGCGCCTGACCGGTCAGCAGGCTGGCCCGGGCCGGGGTGCAGATCGCCGTGGGGGTGTACCAGCGGTCGAAGCGGGTGCCGGTGGCGGCGAGTTCGTCGAGCGCGGGGGTGTGCCCCATGGGGTTGCCGTAGGCACCGAGGGTGTCCGTCCGGTGCTGGTCGGTCATGAGAAAGAGGATGTTCTTCCTGGAGGTGGCCGCTGTCACTGACCGGCCCCCGTGAAGAGGTCGCCGGTGTAGTAGGTCTTCGGGTCCACGGGCTGCTTGAGCTTGCCGGCGCCGACGAAATAGTCGTCCATGCCCTTCAGCCACTTGTCGATGGTGCCGTTCTTCGTCAGCGTGTCGAGTTCGTTGAGGTCCAGCAACTTGTTGTTGCCGGCGTCTGCCTTGACCTGGTCCACCGGGATGCCGAGTTTCTTGGCCGTGATGCTGATGGCCTCGTCGGTGTGTGCGGACCGGAACGCGATGGCGTCGCGCAGGACCGCGAGGACCTTCTTGACCTTGTCCGGGTGGTCGGCCACCAGTTTGTTGCCGGCCACGAACGCGGTCGGGAAGGAGACGGTGTCCGCGAAGTCGCTGTCCTTGGCGAGCTCGACCAGATCGGGCACCTGCTTCTTGATCGTGGCGGTCGCGGGGTACCAGAAGCCCGCCGCGTCGACCTTCTTGGAGGAGAAGGCGGCCACGATCGTCGACGGGTCCATGGGGACGAGCTTCACGTCGCTCTTGGACATGCCCGCCTTCTTCAGTGCGAGCGTGAGGATCATGTCGCCGGAGGTGCCCTCGGGAACGGCCACGGTCTTTCCCTTGAGCTGCTGCATCGAGGTGATGCCCGGCTGGGCGATAACCCGGTCGGCGTCGCCGAGAGTGTTGATCGCGACGACCTTCGCCTGGCCCGAGGCGGGCAGCCACATGGCGCCCGGGCCTATGTAACCGAAGTCTAGGTCGCCGGTATCGAGGGCCTGGATCTGCAGCGGGCCGTTGGTGAAGACCTTGGTGTCCGCTTTCAGGCCGTGCTTCTTCCACAGGCCCTCGGCGTCCGCGATGGCGATCAGGCTCGCGCCGTTGAAGTCGCCGATGTAGCCGAAGCGCACAGTGTTACCGGACCCTCCGGCGGAGGACCCGTTGCCGCACGCGGTGAGCAGGGCGGCCGCGACCAGGCCGGCCAGGGCGGCGGAGAAATGTCTGCGAGTGAGGGAGGTCGACACGTTGAGGGGTCCCTTCCAGGTCATGAGCCTGCCGATGCGGAGGTGGAAGGGAGCGCGGTGCGGCCTTCCTGGTGGTAGACGGAGTGCCACACCCGGTTGCGCAGCTCCGCGAACTGGGAGCTGAGGCGGAAGTCCTCGTTGCGCTCGGTGGCGGGGTCGACGTCGATGACGTCGTAGACGCGCCCGGGGCGGGCCGCCATGACGATCACGCGATTGGCCAGGAACACGGCCTCGTCGACGTCGTGGGTGATGAACAGCACGGTGCGCTTGTCCCGGCTCCAGGTGTGTAGCAGCTGTTCCTGGAGCTTGACCCGGGTCAGCGCGTCGAGGGCGCCGAACGGTTCGTCCATCAGCAGGATGGAGGGGTCGACGGCGTAGGCACGGGCGATGGCGCAGCGCTGCCGCATGCCCCCGGACAGTGTCTTGGGGAGTGCGTCCGCGAAGCGCTCCAGCCCCACCAACTCGATGAAGTACTCAGCCCGGCTTCGTCGTTCACGCTTGGGCACGCCGGTGGTCCGGAGGCCGAACTCCACGTTCTGACGTACCGTCAGCCATGGGAAGAGGGCGTACTGCTGGAAGATCACGCCTCGTTCGGGCCCCGGCCGGGAGACCGGAGCACCGTCCACCAGGGCACGGCCCGAGGTGGGTGTCTCCAGCCCTGCGAGGATGTTCATGAGGGTGCTCTTGCCGCAGCCCGAGGGGCCGACGACGGTGACGAACTCGTGGTCCGCGATGTCGAGTGAGACGTTGTCCAGGGCGGTGAAGGTCTCGCGGCCCAGGTCGAAGGTCTTGGTGACGTCCTGTACGGAGATCTTGGCCGTCGTGGTGGTCATCGGCGCTCCTGCCATCCGGTGAGCCTGCGTTCTGCGAGAAGGAGGGCACGGTCCATGAGCAGACCGAGGATCCCGATGGTGATGAGTCCGACGAAGATGGTGGGGAGGTCGTAGTAGAGCTGGGCGTTCTGGATGCGGTAACCGAGGCCCTTCTGGGCGGCGATGAGTTCCGCGGCGACCAGGGTGGCCCAGGCGGAGCCGAGGCCGACCCGCATGCCGACCAGGATGAAAGGGGTGGAGGCCGGCACCACGACGCGGGCGAAGATCGTCAGGTCCTTGGCACCCAGGACCCGGGCGGCGTTGATCAGCGTCCGGTCGACGTTCACCACGCCCTGGTAGGTCGCAACCACGCACGCCAGGAATGCGGCGAGGAAGATGACGAAGATCTTCGGAGTCTCGTCGATCCCCATGATCACCACGGCCAGCGGGATGATCGCCAGCGGCGGGATGGTGCGGAAGAACTGGATCCAGGGTTCGATCAGGCCCCGCAGGATGTGGTACCAGCCCATCAGGAATCCGACCGGCACGGCGGCCGCGGTGCCGAGCGCGAAGCCGATGAGTACCCGGGTCAGGCTGGCGCGGATGTCTCCGGCGAGCGTCCCGTTACTGATCAGCGTCCCGGCACGGGAGACGACCTGCGGCGGTGTCGGCAGCGTGAAGCCCGCGTCGGCCAGCACCCACCACAGCCCGATGCCCAGCAGGACGGACACGGCGTTCAGGACCAGGAAGAGCACGCGGCGGGCCGCCGGCTCACGGCCCCGGGCGTTCTTGGGGCCGTCCTCGGCACCGGAGCCGGCCGGCCTGCCCCGCGTCTTGCCGGGTACGGGGTCGCGCTGGTCGGCGCCCTGCTTGTCAAGAACGGACATGGGCGGCTCTTTCTGGGGTCGGGTCGGATCCATCGGAACGGTCCTTCACGTCGGCGGTTCCGGGGTACTTCGCCAGAAGGGGGGAGTTGTGGAAGACGGCCGCGAGCGCGCCGAGGGCGCCGTCCTCGTCGGAGAGCCGGGCGGCCTCGACGACGGGACCGGCCGCCGCGATCGGGAAGAGTTCGCCGGCGAGTGTGGCGGCCACCTGCTCCACCAGCACGGGTGACAGCCGGGCGATCTCTCCGCCGATGACCACCTTCGCCGGGTTCAGGGTCATCGTCGCGGCTCCCAGCACGCGTCCCAGCGCCGCGGCCGCCCCCCGCAGCACCCGTTCCGCGACGGGGTGCTGGCGGGCCACGGCATCCGCCAGTGCCTCGGGGCCGTTCAGGCGCAGACCGAACTCCCAGCAGGTGGCGAGGATGCCGGGGACCGAGGCCACGGTCTCCAGGCAGCCGCGCTTGCCGCACCGGCACGGACGGCCCACCGGTTCGACGGTCACATGCCCGAGTTCGCCCGCCAGCCCGGTGGAGCCGGTGACCAGCTGGCCGCCGATCACGAGCCCGCCGCCCACACCGTCCGCCAGGCGTACGTACAACAGGTCGGCGACACTGTCGGCGCCGGTGATCGCCTCGGCGAGGGCGGCCAGGCGGGTGTTGTTGTCGACGATCACGGGCGCGTCGAAGCGTTCGGCGAAGGCCACATCGACACCTTCCGGAGCCGGGCGCAGGATCGTCGCCCCCGGGGTAGCGCGAGGCTGGGCCACCCCCACGGGCGCCGGGTAGGGGCCTGGGACGCCGATGCCGATCCCCTGAAGTGCCCCGTGGCGGACGCCGGCTTGGGAGCTCAGCCGGTCGACGAGTGCGAGCGCGAGCTCGGTGCGCGTCTGCCAGGACGCCGTGTCGTCGTACCGGACCGAGCCCGAGACCATGATCTCGTGAGAGGCATCGGCAATGGCGACGTGGACCCTCCGGTGCCCGAAGTCGACCCCCATGAACTGCGCCGACGCCGGATCGAGTGCTAGTCGCTCGGCCGGCCTTCCGCTGCCCCCGCGTCTGGCGGCGTCGGTGTCCACGACGATGATGGCGCCTCGCTGCAGGAGGTTGCCGGTGATCTCGGAGAGGGTCGTACGGGACAGGCCGACGATCTGGGCGATCTCGCCGCGGCTCATGGCGCCGTTCGCTTGGAGCGCGCGCAGCACGCGGTCCTCATGGGTCCGCCTGACCAGGGCGTGCGCTCCTGTGGGCTTCTGCATGCAGGTCAAGGTAGAAAGGCCGAGAGATTCCGTCAATACTCCGACAGAAGTGAATGGCAAAACCTTCACGCGCGGCGGCGCGGACCGCCTGCGGGGTGCCCGTCGTACCGGCCCGTGCTGCTCCGGCCCTGACAACGCTGTGAACAGCAACGAAGGGCACCAGGACGGTGATTGGGGCGCGCCAGGCGATCAGCCGGCCGTCGCCCCCGACGCCTGCCGGGCTGACGGTGAGCATGCGAGGTGGGTGTCTGGGTTGTCCGGGAACGCAGCGTGCGTTATGCAATCGTGACATTGCGAGTGAGTCGTTCGGCCACCTCTCTGACATGCGAAAATGCCGTACGGCCAGCCGTGTCGACCCGGGGATGCCGTCCGGATTATTTATCCGGTGTGTTGACTTAATGAGCGGGTCGTTTGAATGCTGTGCGGCATGCCAACCCGGTACCGCCCTCCGAGACGTAGCGGATCGGAGCACGAGGTGCTGCTGCTGGAACTGCTGTGCCGACACGGCCCGCTCAGCCGGAGCGGGCTTCAGGAACTCACCGGATTCTCGAGGACGACCCTGTACGACACGGTCGCGAGGCTCGTCGACGACGGTGCCGTCGTCGTCAGCAGGTCCGGCTGCACTCATCGCGGCCGGGGCCGGCCGACGGAAGAACTGACCCTCAGCCCCGGGACGGCAAGAGCGATCGGCTCCGCCCGCATCCCGCACAACGAAGGAGATGTGACTGATGACCGGCTTTGAGAAGGACGGACTGCGCCGGCGGTCCCTGCTGGCCGGTGCCGTCGGCCTGGGAGCCGCTGCGACCCTGCCGATGAGCGCCGCCCACGCGGCGCCAGGGCCGGCAGCAGCGGCATCCATGCGACGCTACCCGCCGAACTGGCCCGACCTTCAGCCCTACGGCACCGCCGACGCCCGGCTGGACCTGTGGCCCCGTGACGACAACTCCTTCATCCTTCCGCTCGAACTGCGCCCCCGTGACAAGGACCGCGGTGTGGTGTGGATGCGGGACTTCTACGTCAACTGCTTCCAGGACCAAGGCGCCCCCGTCTACGTCGCCACGGGCACCACCCGCGCGCCCGGACTCGACATCGCCGCTCCCTGGAACGACGGCATCTTCCTGTGGGTCGCCCATTCCCTCAAGGGACCGTGGCAGTTGATCGACACCACCCGGATCCGGCCCGGCGCCGAGAAGGGCAAGGTGTGGTCCCCCGAGTTCGTCGGCGAGAACACGACCGGGCGAACCATCGTCGCACCCTGGCAGGAGTACTGGTACGACGACACGTTCGGCAAGCGCGGCGAGGTCTGGGCGCCGGAGGTGCACCGCTTCAACGGGAAGTGGTACATCGTCGCCTGCATGGGCGACCACTCCCAGAAGGTCGGCTCGTTCATGCTCGTGAGCGAGGGCGGGCTGGAGGGTCCCTACCGGCTCATCGAGGGCAATGTCGACGAGCCCTTCGGCGACTCCTTCATCGGGGGACCGGCGTTCATCAAACCGGGGGCCTACTACCACATCGACGGCAGCTTCTTCTCCGAGGACGACGACGCCTGGCTCGTGCTGCACAACGACCTGTACGCCAAGTTCCGGCCGGACATGGAAGACATCGTCACGACCACGAACCTCCCGGTGTTCCCGCAGGCGCCCTACTCGCCCGAGCCGTACCGCGAGGGCGTGTACGTCTTCAAGCACGGGGGCAAGTACTACCTCTCCCAGGCCGTGTGGAACCGGCAGTGGAGCGGTTCCGACGGCACCACGCAGTACGCCTACAACAAGCTCGGAGCGGGTACCTCGCAGTACCAGTACGACTCGGTCCTCGCCGTCGCGGACCGCTTCGAAGGCCCGTACTCCGTGCGGTGGACCGCAGGTGTGGGGCTGGGCCACAACAACTTCTTCGTGGACCGCAGCGGAGAGCTGTGGTCCACGTTCTTCCGCAACCCGAACCAGGGCTACTGGGCCGACCCCTCACGCGTCGCTCAGGGGGCCGTCCCCGGCATCGTCCGGATGGAATGGACGGGCCCGTCGGGCAACCGCGTCTACGTCAAGCGCCGGAACCTCGGGCGCACGGTCAGCGGTTGATCGACCTCGCGGCGGCCGGTCATGCGGGCAACGCGGCACCGGCCGCCGCGAAGGGCCGAGGATGACGCCGAGTGGGTCCTGGGCCTGGAGGAGGCGCGGCCGCAGCCGGCTGAGGTGATCCCTGTGGTGTGGACGCCACCGGACGACGCGATCGCGGCGGAGGCAACGACCGTGTATCAGCCGCCCGTGCTTTCGCGTATCTCGAGGCTGTAGGGCGCCCACAGTTCTCCCGGCTCGCCGGGGGATCGCCCGTCGAGCCGGCTGACCAGCCGGTCGACGGCCAGCTGGGCGATCATCGTCTTGTCCGGCGAGATGGTGGTGAGGGTGGGCGTGTTGTAGCGGCCGGCTTCGATGTCGTCGAAACCGACGACGGCCACGTCGTCCGGGATCCGCACGCCGCGGGTGAGCAGGGTGCGGATCGCGCCGAGGGCCAGCAGATCGTTGTAGCAGAAGACCGCGTCGGGCGGTCCGCCGGGATGATCGAGCAGATCGGCCATGGCAGCCGCTCCGTCGGACCGGTGGAACTTGTGCGTGGAGACGATCAGCGAGTCGTCGACCCGCAGGCCCCGGGCGGCGTGCGCCTCGCGGTAGCCGCGGGTACGGAGCTGGGCGGTCTCCCCTGTGTCGTACGGCTGGTCGCCGACGGCGGCGATCCGGGTGCGTCCCAGTGCCAGCAGGTGCTCGGTGGCGGCGGAGGCTGCGGCGACGTTGTCGATGGCGACATGGTCGTACGGGCTTGCCGCGATGCGCTCGCCGAGCAGAACCAGGGGACCTGCGGCGTCGCGGCGGGCCAGGTCGGCCTGGGACAGGGCGAGCGGGCTGAGGATGACGCCGTCGAACAGCGCGGCGCTCGCACCCCGCATGATCAGCTCGCGCTCACGGTCCGGTTCGCCGTCGGTCTGGTCGATGACGACGGTGTAGCCGTGCAGTCGGGCCTTGGCGACGACGGCGCGGGCGAGTTCGGAGAAGTAGGGCACGTCCAGCTCGGGGACGACCAGTGCGATCAGCCCGGTACGGCCGCGCTTGAGGTTGCGGGCCAGGAGATTGGGGTGATAACCGAGCTCGGCCACCGCCTGTTCGACCCGTTGCCGGGTCTCGTCCGAGACCTGCGCATAGCCGTTGACGACGTTGGACACCGTGCGAATCGAGACGCCCGCGCGTTCGGCGACGTCACGGAGCCGGGTGGGGGCCATCGCGCTCCTTCCGGAGTAGTGCAACCGGTGAGCCCGTGGTTGCGGACGGATTCTATTGCAACGATGCAGAGTGGAGCAATCGTTGATCTTGTCCCGGGGCGCCGGCTGCGGTTCGACAGGCGAACCGCAGCCGGGCCGGCCACCGCCCTGCTGCCGTCAGACGAGGCTCACATCGACGCAGGTCTGCCCGATCACCTCGCCGTCGGAGACGACCAGGAGGTGCAGTCGGGCAGCCGCCGCGCCGTCGGGGAAGTGCTCCGTGATCCGGATCGGCTCACTCAGCCGGAAGGGCTGCACGTTGATCGTGTCCTTCGCCGCGGCGGCGCCTGCCGCGCGTCCCGCTGCGAGGTCGTCGCACTCACCGAGAGCCGGGCCCCACAGGGGCACCACGGCGGCCTCGACCGACGAGCGGCCGTGATGGGAGATGCGCGCTTCGAGGCTGACCTTCCGGTCGCCCGTGACCACCAGGTCACGTCCGGGAGCGAGCGGCTCGATGTCGACGACCAGGACCGTGTCCGCGTTGACGCCGGCCGGGTCATTGGCCCCGCTGTCCTTTCGGGAACGCTCGAAGGCGTATATGCCCGCCATCTCGTGTTCCACGTCGTACAGTTCGGTCCACACATAGCCCGAGAGGACATCGTGGCGGCGCAGCTCAAGTGTCTGCCAGCGCTGGTTCCAGCCACGCTCGACGCTGGTCTTCCCGCCGCCGAACTCGCTGTTGAGGTTGGGGACCTCAGGTGCCGGCCCGCCGTCGGCCATCACCAGCTTGTCCACGGTCCCCACAGCGCCGAGGCCGACCGGGAAGCTGTGGCTGCGGTCGGTCAGCAGCGCGCGGACCTTGGCCGCCCAGCCGGCCGGTGTCTCGTCGTAGATGTGCCAGTCCACGATGTCGGTGACCACGTGCGCCCAGCCGGAGTTGTCCACCACCGGCCGGGCCGGGTCGAGGTTCTTGAGCAGGTCGTAGGCGCGGCGGACGGCGGCCTGCTTGGCGGGGTCGCCGGGCACGTTCCAGTCCAGACCCCATTCCTCGTTGTACAGGCCCCAGATGACGATGCTGGGGTGGTTGCCGTCGCGGCGGACCATGGGCTCGATCTGGGCGTCGAAGCGCGCTGCCGCCTCGGGGGTGTAGACGCCGGTGCTGGCGGGTTCGGCCCACACCAGGATGCCCAGGCGGTCGGCGTGGTGCAGGAACCGCGGGTCCTCCAGCTTCAGATGCTTGCGGACGAGGTTGAACCCGGCCTTCCTGGCCAAGGCGAGGTCGGTGGCGAACGCCTGGTCGTCCGGGGCGGTCAGGCCCGTGCGGGGCCAGTAGCCCTGGTCGAGCACCCCGCGGACGTACAGTCGCTCGCCGTTGAGCAGCAGGTGTTCCCCGCTGACCTCGATACGCCGCAGGCCGGTCGCCGAGCCGACGCGGTCGGTGCCGTCCGCCGAGTCGAGCGTCACGCTCACGCCATAGAGGTAAGGATCGTCCGGGCTCCACAGGCGAGGCTCCCGGATCGGCAGGTTGACCCGGACCGGCTGCGCGGGGTCGCCGATCTCGACGGTCGCCGGAGTCCCGCCGGCCACCTGGACGGTGAGCCGCGCGCCGCGCGCGGACGGCCCGGCGACGGAGACGTCCGCCGTGATCGCGTCGAGAGCGTCGGCCGGGGCGAGAGCGACCGCCGATACGTACGTCGCGGGACGCGCCTCCAGCCACACCGGCTGCCAGATGCCGCTGGTGGGCGTGAACGCGCAGTCGTCGTAGTCGTCGCGCGGGATGCTGCGCTGCTTGCCGTGGACGATCTCGCGCTTGTCCGCCGGGGCCCACACTCGTACGAGCACGGTGGCGGTGGTGCGGCCCGCGAGCGCTTCGGTGATGTCGAACTCGAAGGGTGTGTACCCTCCCTCGTGTTCACCGACCGGGGCGCCGTCGATCCATACGCTCGCCAGATGGTGGACGGCGCCGAAGTGCAGGACGACACGCTGTCCGCGCCAGCCGTCCGGCACCGTGACCGTACGCCGGTACCAGCCGTACTCCAGCCAGTGGGCGCCGACGCCCGAGGCCTCGGTCTCCCAGGCGAAGGGCACGGTGATCGCGTGCGGCCAGTCGTGGTCGTCCCGCGACACCTGCTGGTACGCCGCCGACCCGGCCGGGTCGCCGGCGAAGTCCCACGCGCCGTTGAGGCTCAGCCAGGCGTGCGAGCGGTCGAAGTGGGGACGGGGATATTCTGGACGGACCGTTGACACTCTTTCTCCAAAATTGCGTGGTGCGGAAGGACGGCGCGTGAGCTCAGCCGGTCGTGCTGCCCTGGAGTGCGCCGCCGCGGAAGTACTTCTCCAGGAACAGGAACAGGAGGATCAGCGGCAGGATCGTCACCAGCCCGCCCGCGATGAGGACGGGGACCAGCTCGGCCTTCGACCCGGTCTCCGCGGCGTGCGACAGCGACGACAGACCGACGGTCAGCGGGTAGAGCCCGTTGCGGCTGAAGATGATCAGCGGCAGGAAGTAGTTGTTCCAGACCGCGACCACGGTCAGCAGAAGCACGGTCACCAGTCCCGGCACGGTCAGCGGCAGCACGATCCGCAGGAAGATCCGGGTCTCGCTCGCTCCGTCCATCCGGGCGGCGTCGATGAGGTCGCGCGGCACGGAGGCGTCGATGTAGGTCCGCATGAGGTAGATGCCGACCGGGGAGACCATGCTGGGCAGGATCATGCCCCATACCGAGTTGACCAGCCCCACCTTGGCATACACCAGGAACAGCGGCAGTGCCACCGAGGTGATGGGCACCAGTAGCGTCGACATGACCAGATAGAACAGGCCGTTGGCGCCGCGGAACCGGAATCGCGCGAAGCCGTAGCCGGCCATGGCCGACAAGACCGTCGCGCCGACCGCGGCGGATCCGGCGTACAGCAGGGTGTTGCCCAGCCACTGGAGGTAGATCCCGGCTCCGCTGACGTTCCTGCCGAGGGCCGAGAGGTTTTGGAACAGGTGGAACGGTCGGGCGAACCAGAACCCGGGAGTCCCGTAGACGTTCGCCTGCGTCTTGGTCGCGTTGATCACCAGCCAGAGGACCGGCGCCAGGATGAAGGCGGCGAACGCGCCGCTGATCAGGGTCAGTACGGTGACGGTGCCGCGCCGCAGCCCGTAGAGCTGGATCGGTACGGTGTCGGCGGGGCCGCGCGCGGCAGTTCTCTCCTGCCGGGACCTCATCGGAGACCTCATCGGAACTCCCCGCTGCGACGGCGCACCGCGAAGGCGGCGAGCGAGATGGCGCCGATGATCAGCGCCAGAACGACTGCCGCGGCTGCCCCGAGGTTGTAGTCGCCGCTGCCGACCGAGGTGTTGTAGACGTAGAGGCTGGGCGTGAAGCCGTAGGACACCGCCTGTGGCTGGAACGCCGCGAGGATGGACGGCTCGGTGAACAGCTGGAGCGCGCCGACGGTGTTGAGGAACACCAGCATGGTGATGGTCGGACGAACCATGGGCAGCTTCAGCCGCAGGATGATGGTGCTCAGCCGGGCGCCGTCCATGACGGCCGCCTCGGTGACGTGCTGGGGGATCGACTTCAGCGAGGTGTAGAGGATGGTCACGTTGTAACCGGTCCACTCCCAGATCACGATGACGATGATCGTCGGCAGGATCAGCCGGGAGGAGAAGAAGTCGACGTGCCCCAGTCCGATGTCCTCCATGAACTTGGCGTAGGGGCCGAAGCCCGGCAGTAGCAGGAACGACCACATCACCGCCGCCACGACCCCCGGCACCGCGAACGGCATGAAGAACACGGTGCGGAAGAAGCGGCTGTACTTGACGATGCCGGCGTCGAAGACCGCCGCGAAGAAGAACGCGATGGCGATGGTCAGCGGCACTTGGATGGCGGTGAAGACCAGTACCCGCCGCACGCCGTCCCAGAATTCCGGGGAGTGCAGGACGGTGGTGTAGTTGGCGAGCCCGGAGTAGTGCGTGCCGCCGATGAGCTGGGTGGTCTGCAGGCTGTCGTAGACGGCGTACACCGTCGGCACCAGCATGAACAGGCCCAGCGCCAGCATGTGCGGGGTGATGAACACGGCGCCGGGCCACTCTCGCCGGTTGCCGCGCCGCGGGCGTCCCGGGGGTGGGGAGGCCGGGCGGCTCACCTGCCGGCCGGGCGCGGATTCGCGGTAGGTGGTTGTCTGGTTCACTTGCTCGTCCCGTCGCTCTCAGCCCTCGGTGACCGTGAAGCCTTGGGCTTTGGCGTACGTGACCATCTGCTGCTGGAAGGTCTTGAACGCCTCCGGCAGGGTCTCGGTGCCCTTGGTCACTCCGGCGAAGGTGGAGGTCCACTGGGTCAGGGCCGCGGTCATGATCGGCGGCCACTGCGGGTTCTCCATGTTCTGCGCCGCTGCGGCGAAGACCTTGTTCGGCTTGGACGGGCCGGAGATCGGCAGCGTGGCGCTCTGGAAGTCCGTGGACTTCAGCAGGGGGAGGTAGCCGGGGAACGCTCCGGCGACCTTGCCGCTGAGGATCTTCCAGGAATCGGCCGAGGCGCCGAACCACTTCACGAACTCCGCGGCTTCCTTGGCGTGCGCGGTCCCCTTGACCACGGTCAGTGTCGAGCCGCCCCAGTTCCCGGACAGGTTCTTGCCGGTCGCGGTCTGCGGTATCGGGGCGGTGCGCCAGTCGCCGATGGTCTTCTTGATGCTCGACTGCATGCCGACCGGTCCCCAGGCGGGGCTGAGCCGGGAGGCGTTCACGCCGCTGTCCAGGTTGGACCACTGGGCAGGCGAGAAGTCGGCGGCCGTGGTGACTTCCTTCTTGTCGATCAGGCCCTGCCAGAACGCGGCGAAGGCGGTCTGCGCGGTGCCGGTGAAATTGATGCCGAGCTTCGCGCCGCCGCTGTAGGAGAACGGGAAGGCGTTGTACTGCTGCATCAGCGCGAGCACGTCCTGGGCGCTCACCGGGTCGAAGTTGGTGATTGCGGCCTTCGGGTCGGCGGTGTGCAGCTTGTCGGCGGTGGCGGCGAACTCGCTCCAGGTCGCCGGCACCGACAGCTTGTGCGCGCTGAACTCCTTCGAGTTGTAGTACAGCGCCAGCGGGCCGAGGTCGACCGGCATCGCGTACTGCTTCGAGCCCTGGGTGACCTGCGACCAGGCCACCGGTGCGATGTCCTTCTCGACCGAGCTCACCCCGTACTGCGAGAGGTCGACGAGACTGTTGGTGATCTCGAAGGACGGGACCTCGAAGTACTCGATCTGGGCCACGTCGGGAGTGCCGCTGTTCGCCTTCAGCGCGTCGCTGAGCTTGACGTACTCGTCGTTGGCCGCGCCGGCGTTCTCCAGCTTGACGCAGATGTCCGGGTGCGTCTGGTTGAACTTCTTGACGGCCAGGTCGTAGCCGGCCGACCAGCCCCAGAACGTCAGGGCGGTGGCGCCCGCGGCGCATCCGGCGCCGGCGGCCTGGCTGCCGGAGGCCCCCGGCGATGCGGACGTGCTGTCGGTTCCGGCGCAGGCGCTCAGCAGGACTGCTGCCATCGTCGCCGCTCCCGCGGCCGTCGCCCATCGCGAACGCGGTCCGGCGCTTCGGCGCCGTCCTCCTCTGTATTTCTCGGACATGCTCGTGCCACCAGGCCCTTCGTCACAGTCAGTTCTTACGTCTTTGTAGAGAAGCCGACACTGGACAGGTCCGACTTCGACCAGTGAAGGCGATGCAACGTTGCAAAACGCTAGTCGTCACATTTCATCGTTGCAATACGCCGTAGATCACGAATTGCCTACGTTCCGGAGTGGATGTCTCCTGCCGAAGCAGCCCGGGGTCCCGGCGGCGCGGCCCGCCCGTACAGCGCCGCCGGGTCTGCTGACGGCGGCTCTGCGAGGTCCGCGTCAGGCGATGTTCCACACCTGCGTGAACAGGCCGTTGCAGTCGTATATCTGCAGCTTGGTGCCGTCGGCGGTGGCGGCCTGCGGATCGTCCAGGCACCGCCCCGACTGCGGGTTGAGCAGCGAACCGTTGGCCTGCGGGATCCACTGCTGGCCGCCCACGCCGTTGCATTTCCATAGCTCCACCTTGGTGAAGTTCGCCGTGCCGTCGCCATCGATGTCCAGGCACTTGCCGAACGCGCGCAGAGTCCCGTCGCTCTCCACCGACCACTGCTGGCCGGAGGCGCCGTTGCAGGTCCACAACTGGACGGCGTTGCCGCTGGTGGAGGTGTTGGTGTCCACGTCGACGCACTTGCCGGTCGTTTCGGGCCCGGTGATGGTGCCGGTCGGGCCGGGTGCCACGTCGATGCCGAACCGCACCTCGCACTTGCCGTTGCTCAGGTGAGTCCCGGCCAGGTAGAGGATCGAGCTCCCCGAGGCCGACGGCAGGATGGGCGAGCTGTAGCCCGGGCACGCCGTCTCACCGCTGTCGTAGCCGCCGGTCGGGTTCACCACGACCGGTGCGGTGGTCTCCGTCCAGCTTCCGATGCCCAGGTTCGTGTTGGCGAGCAGTACGCTGCCGGACTCGGCCTGCACCGTGATCGCCCCGTCGTTGCCGGAGACCAGGCGCTGGCCCGAGACCAGCAAAGTGCCGTTGGTTCCGCCCGCGGATGTCCAGGCCAGTTGCGGCGTGTGGAGGAAGTGCCTGCCGTCGGCGGTCTGCACCAGGCTTCCAAGGCTGGAGGGGGTCCAGCTCAGGCCGTCCGGGGAGGTCTTGAGGTACACCGAGCACGCGGTGTCCGGATCGTATCCGTTCTTGCAATCCTCGTACGTCATGGCGTAGGAGCCGTTCGGCAGCTTGACGACGTCGGCCATACCCGGCCGCTGGACACCGTCCTGCACAGCGACGTCGTAGACCTCGCCGCCCCAGGTCGCTCCGCCGTCGGTGCTGACCGTGTGCGCCAGGACCTGGTTGTAGTCGTTGGTCGACGGCCGCTCGTCGGAGAAGTAGCAGACGAGGCTGCCGTTGGAGGCCACCGTGAACTGCGGCTCCCAGATGCCGTGGCCCTGAGTGTTCGCCATGCCCGACTCGGACGTACATGAGCTGCGGTAGCTCCAGGTCGCGCCGTGGTCGGTACTGAAGAAGACCTCGATGGCCTGCTGGGTATAGTCGTTGCGGTTCCAGGCCGTACCGGAGGCCAGCAGTGTGCCTGCCGGTAGGGAGCCCTCGGCCTGTGGCAGTTCGTAGAGCGTCGGTCCATCGAGATCCCAGCCGTGCACGGTATCGGTGACGGTGCCGATCGGCGATGCGGACCAGCTCTGGCCGCCATTCGTCGACTGGTAAATCGGGAAGCCTGCCTTCGCCGTACCCGCGCCGGAGTGCGAGAAGGTCGCAAGCACCATGCCGTTGGAGGCACCGCTGTGTTCCAGTCGGATGACGCGCGGGTAGCTGGCGTCCTCGTTCGGGTTCGCCGTGGTGTCGGGGGTGTACAGCACGCCGGTCGTCGCCGCCGACGCGGTTCCGTCGGCGAAGGTAAGACCGGCGAATGCCAGCGCCAGCACCAGGAGGGACGCGCCCAGCCGGGACAGCCGGCGCGTGGTACCCCGCCTCAGCGACCGCGCGGACTCGCGCAGGGACGGCGGTTTTCTCATGTGCAAGAGCTCCTTGAAGAAAGATGCCGGCAGAGGGCTTGCAACGTTGAAATAGGGCAACGCGGACGCACCGCTTTGCAACGTTGCAAGATCACGGGCACGTTACCTTCGCATGTCGTCGCCGCACAACCGTCGTGCACGATCAGATGCTGGGTTGCGGGATCGTCACCAGCCGCAAACGGCGCGGATCCGCAAGGCCTCCCATGAGGCAGGTACTAGCGGTACCATCAGTACTATGCCTGGAATGAACGTCCCCTTCGAGGAAAACGAGCTGGAAGCCGTCACTGCCGCCGCGCACGCCGCTGGCGTCAGCGCCCGCCAGTACATCAGGGACGCCGCGCTGAGCCGCGCTCTCGCCAAGCAGACCGCGTTCCTGGACGCTGCACTGGAGGCCTACGCCTATAGCAAGGGTGCGTTCGCTGAGGTCTGCCCGGAGGACGCGGCGATGAACGCTGAATTCCGCCGGGCTGAGGAAGAGGCTGCCCGCCGCCTCGCCGAGATGGACAGCCAGGCCCACGGAACTGCCGCGTGACCGAGTACGTCGATGAGGTGTGGCTGCTCCGTCTCGCCGAGCGGATCGACGGCGACCCGCAGGTGAATGACCTTGGGCCGCTGTTCGCCACTGTGGCCCGTCACCGTGCCCGCGCGATGGAACGTGACGTGTACGGCTCCGACTGGCTCAAGGCTGCCGCACTGCTCCACACCCTCGCGCGGCTGGACAGCCTCGAGCACTCCAATGGGCAATTCGCGTGGCTGACCACCGTTGGGTTCCTCGCGGTCAACGGGTACCACCTGGAGTACCCGCCGAAGTCCGCGGCGGCTCTGGTCATGAACACCGGGGCCGGCCTGATCGGGGTGCA
Organism: Actinacidiphila oryziradicis; assembly: GCF_005047355.1. Taxonomy (GTDB): domain Bacteria; phylum Actinomycetota; class Actinomycetes; order Streptomycetales; family Streptomycetaceae; genus Actinacidiphila; species Actinacidiphila oryziradicis. Next base: position 5,176 of record NZ_SUMC01000077.1, on the reverse strand, counting down.
GCAGATCGCGGTGCAGCTACGCCAGTGGGTGGCCAGCTAACAGCGGCCGAAACTTCCGACTGTTGCTGTCACGTGTGCTCGCTCCCCTCCGCAATAGGTGAGGGCGTATTCCGTGCCCTGCCGATCGGAAGAGAGCAAGCCAACATGTTCGTCTGCGGTACGTGCCTGCACCCGTTGCACGGCGAGGCGGATCCGAAATGGGGGAACACCTCCCCGGTCAAGCCGGGCACCTGCAAGGCCTGCGGGCACTGCCAGAAGAAGGCGCAGAAGGCCACCAGCGAGTAGCAGGGAGACAACAGCGCCCGGATGCCCATGGCGGTGTCCGGGGCGTCGGCTGGCCTTGGCGGCTCCCGCGGCCGCGACCTGGTCGCCGGGAAGCGCCTTGGGCAACCCGCTGAGCTTCCACGCCGCGACCGAAGGCAGGCCCGCGGCCAGCCCGGTAGCGGTGATCCCGACGACGTGGAGGAACCGGAGCAGTGAGCGCAACGCTCCGACCACGCGTGCGGTCCGATGGGGCTGTGACCGCGCGTGCTCCGTCACGAACCGCATCACCTGCGCGGTGCCACGGACGAACACCAGGCCGTCGTCCGCTGTGCCGTAGAGCCTGGCGGCCACGTAGAGGCGGGGCGGCGATGAGGCAGGCCCCTGATCGATCGCGAGCGACGGGTGGTCGGTGAGGCCAAAACCGCCCGGGATCGCGATGACCGGCGGCTGGAAGCTCTGCCCGCCGTCGCCGGTGCCCCAGAGGTGGGCGTCGCCGCGACGCGTCGCGCCGTTCGCCACCACGCCGCACACGAAACCTCGTCCCCGCGCATCGAAGGCCACGCTCGCGTTGCCGTCCGAGTCCGCCACAAGGCCGGGTAGCAGCCCGGTGCCGGACCAGGTACCGCCTCCGTCGAAGGACGCGTAGGCGGCGATGCCGATCAGCGGTCCTTCGAAGACCCGGCAGGCTGCGATCAGGTTGTCCCGGCGCCGCGGGTTCACCGCGAGGGACGGTTCGATGTGCGCGGAGAACTGATCGCTGGTGACCTGCACGTTCGTCGGTACCAGTGGCGGGACCGGCACTGTCCCGGCGTTGTCACCGACCGCCATGCGGACCACTCCGATCGCTGACACGGCGACGAACGCCCGGCGCGGCACGACGGGATCAGGCATGCCCATGAGATGACCACTTCCGTAGATGGCCGAGCAGCTCGCCGCGGAGACGGCGGCGGCTGCGCAGCCGACGGCGCAGGTCGCGGGCCGACCGGTGCTGCTGGTCCCGCACCGTGGGCCCGGCGTGGCCGAGGACGCATTGCCGCCGGAGTACCAGAAGATCCTCGCCGTCGTCCGCCGGGCCGGGGCGCCGGTGGCGACCCGGCAGGTCGGCGAGGCGCTGGGGCTGGAGGTGACGGTGCGGGGCAGACTGGAGCCGCTGCGGGGGAAGCTGTCCAAGCTCGCCGGGCGCGGCTGGCTGCTCAACTCGCACCGAGCAACTCGGTGATCTGTGCGTAGAACACGGCGGGATCGCCGACGAGCGACGCTTTCACCATTGCGGTCCAGTCATCGACGATCACCTCGATCGAGCCGGCGGCCAGGCCGTCGAGCGAGCGGCGCGGCACGTCGCGGGGATCGATCTTGGGTCCGTCGTATCCGGCCGAGATGTCCGTGTCGGCGGCGCCGAGGAGGACGCCTTGGACGAGCGTGCCCTGAGCCGCGAGCTCGAGACGGACGCCGTTCGTCATGTTCCACTCCGCAGCCTTGGCAGCGGAGTACGAGCCGGTGCCCGGGACGGCGAACCACGACAGCGCCGACAGGACGTTCACGATTGCACCTCCGCCGTTGGCCGCGAGGACGGGGCTGAACTCGCGGATCACGTCGAGCGTGCCCCAGAAGTGCGTGTCCATCTCGCGGTGGACCTCGTCCAGGTCACCCGTGACGAGGGCGGCACCGGTCGCGATGCCGGCGTTGTTGACCAGGAGGGTCACATCCCGCGCGGTCGCCGCTGCCGCGATGACGGACTCGAGGTCGACAATGTCGAGTCGCAGCGGCACCACCCGGGTGTCGTCGAAGTCGAGGCTCTCGGGGCGGCGAGCCGTCGCGTAGACCTTGCTCGCCCCGCGCTCGAGCAGTTCGAGCACGAACTGACGGCCGATACCGCGGTTGGCTCCGGTGACGAGGGCGATCTGGTCGGTGACGTTCATGGGTTCCTTGCTTCCTGCGTAGGTCTCTCGGGTTCGGCGAGCCGCATCCGGCCCGGCATCGGCTACGGTAAAACCTCACATTGGCGTCAAGGTCAAGTGGAGAACCGCGAAGCCGGAATCAGAGGAGGACGCAGATGCGGATAGGCGAGATCGCACACCTGGCGGGGGTCAGCACCAGAGCTCTCCGGTACTACGAAGAGCAGGGTCTGCTCACCTCGGAACGCACCCCCAGCGGCCAGCGAACCTACCCCGAGTCAGCCGTCGAACGTGTCCGGCTGATCCAGCAGTTCTTCACCGCCGGCCTGCCCAGCCGGACCATCCTGCAGCTGCTGCCCTGCGTCGATACCGGGCACGCCTCCCCCAAGGCCTTCGAGCTGCTGGCATCGGAGCGCAACCGCATCACCGCCGCCATGGCCGACCTTGCTGCCGCACGCGACGCTCTCGACCGCATGATCGACATCGCGAACCATCCAACTCCCGAACACTGCCCTGCCCTCCGTGAGCCCGCCTGGGCGCCGTACAACCCTGCCGACGCAACGCGGACTGCACCTGGCCCAACTGCGGCTCGCTTTGCGTCAGCCACGCTCATCACCATGTGACCGTGGCACAGCGGAGACCTTCAGCCGCGACTCCTCGGCGCTCGACGCACCGGGTCAGACTCCGCACACAGTTACGTCCACGTCACCGCAACCATGCGCGGTGCAAGAGACCGCGCGTATCGCCGTCGCGACATCGTGAGGCTTCGCCATCTTCGAACGTGCTGGTCGAAGAGGCTGGCGTGACGCTCCGTGGGCGTGCTCGTGCTCGGCGTGGGCGGGTGCCTGCGGTCTTGATCGTCTGTCAGCGGTTGACTTCGATGTTGGTCAGGACGAGCAGGGCGCGCAGGAGCGCGGTGGCGCGGCCGGGGTCGGTGCGGAGCTTGGTGAGGATCCGCCAGTTCTTTAGGTGGGCGAAGCCGTGTTCGACGGGGGCGCGTCCGGCGGCCAGGATGCGGTCGGCCTGCTTCTGGCCCGGGGTGAGCTTGCGGGCGCGGGTGGCCTTGAAGCCGGCGACGATGACCAGGTCGTCGGGGTTCTTGGGTTTGTCCACGCCGATGAAGCCCAGGTCGGCGAGCGCGCCGAGGCCGGCCGCCTTCAAGTGCCGGGTGATCTTGTCGTGGCGGGCGGCGGTCGTGTCGTAGGTCCGTCCCGGCCGGGCCGCGGAGATCCAGATCAGCTTGCCCTTCTCGTCGGTCAGGGCGAGGAAATGCAGGCCGTGGCGGTGGTGCTTGCCCGAGTAGTTGGGCCGGTCGTCTGCTCCGGTGCGGCGCTGGGTGGGGACCAGGGTGCCGTCGATCAGCACCACCTCCCCGCCCCGCTTGGCGATCTTGCGCAGGGCGCGGTCGAGGCGCGGGGCCTTCGCGGCGAGCAGTCCGATCATCTCGTCGCGCCAGCGCGCAGCGTGGATTCGGGTATGCCGTTGCCGCCGGCCAGGTCGAGCAGGCGCTGGTCGTGCCGCAGCATCGCGAGCACGAGCACCGCGATCCGGCCCGTGGGCTGCGACCGGAACGGGGAGCGGATCGCCTTCAGGTGGGAGCGCAGCAGGTCGGCGAGGTGAGTGATGGTGCGCGTGGACACGTTCAGCTTGCACTGGTAGACAAGGGAGACGGTGTCTTCGGCGCGTTCTTTGGTTTTGGTCACACAATCTCAACGACCGCCGGGGGCACCGCAGTTACGCCACGAGCTCGCCCACGAGGCGGCCGCCGGGGGCAACAGTGCCGGTCACGGGCGGGTGGTGAAGCGGAGCTTGGTCAGCTTCCCCCGCAGCAGCTCCAGTCTGCCCCGCACACCCACCTCCAGGCCCAGCGCCTCGCCGACCGCCCGGGTCGCCACCGGCGCCCCAGCCTGGCGGACCACGGCGAGGATCTTCTGGTACTCCGGCGGCAGCACGGTCTGGTCCATTCCGCCCTCCCGGTGCGGGGACCAGGAGCACCGCACGCCCCGCCACCTGCACGGGAACCGGCGTGGCTGCGGCCTGTTCGTCGGCGAACTGCTCGGCCATCCGGTGCCAGACCCGCTCGGCCACGGCGAGTTCGTCGCGCTCGGCCCGCACCTGATCAAGCTGTTTGACCAGCTGTTCTTCGAGTTCGTCCAGTTCCGCGCGGCGCGCGGCGATCCGTTCCGCGATCTCGGACTCCACCATGCAGCGGATCGTAGGCGGCGCCGGGGAAGCAGCGCGCGGGAACCGGCGAAACCGCACCGGCCCGACCAGTCAGATGATCAAGACCGCAGACTCCTGCCCGCGACCAGCGCAAGCACCCCGGCCGAACGCCACGCCAGACCCTCTGACCAGCACGTTCGAAGATGGCGAAGGCTCAGTGGGTTCCCGGCGCGCTGACGGACTCGTCCAACTGGCTGCAACGCAAGATCGTAGACAGTCTGGATTCGTCAGCAGCCCTCTCGGTCCTGGCCGAGACCGGCCGCACCAGACGGGTGCGCAACACCGCCAAAACCAGCCTCACCCGCAGACGCAACCGCTGACACGTCAACCATGCATCCACAGGTCTTGACTATTGCTCCGGTGATTGGCGGCGGGGCCGGTGAGGAGTATCCCGCTGAGGGGGCCGCGGGGTTTCTTTCAGGGCTGCAGGGTCTTCAACTGTTGATGGTTTGGCTGCGTGTTCCTGTATGAATCGGGCGGTGTCGGCGGGTGCGTGTCTTTGTGTGATGGTCGGTCGTTAGGCCGATCGGATGCGGGGATGCGTCGTGTTGGCAGGGTGTGCGGGGTCGGGTGGGAGGGGGTGGGTGTGGCACGGTTGATGGCGACGGCGACGTGTACTGCCTTCCGTGGCCTGGTCGAGGACAGCGGTGAACGGGTGGGTCAGCGGGTGCTGTCGGAGCGGGTGTCCTTCCTCGCCGGGCTGTGCCAGGACTTGACCCGGGCTCTGATTGCTTCCCGGTGGGATGAGGCCTCGCTGGATGTGCTGGCCGCCGGGGTTGATTGCGCGGGTGAGG
>NZ_SUMC01000076.1 GCF_005047355.1 Actinacidiphila oryziradicis | reverse complement strand
GGCGGACGCCGGTGGAGGCGTCCGCCCGCCGCGCCCCGGCGGCTACTTCTTGGCCGGGTAGAGCCTGGTGAAGCTCCGGCCGGTCGCCGCGTCGCTCTGTCCGGGAGCGGGGTACGGGTTGTCGTTGACGAGAATGTTCGGGAGCTTGATCGGAACACCCTTGACGATCTGCTCGTTGCCCAGGTCCGGTTCGAGCCGGAAGTAGTGGATTCCGGCCTCGTCGGAGTACTTCATCATGGCGCCGAAGTTGGAGAAGAAGGACCCGAGTTCGGGACCGTACGGCTCCAGGTAGCCCAGCATCGGGTTGAGGTTGCTGAGCGTCGTCTCCAACTGCGGGATGACCGCGTCCGCGTCCGAGGCGAGGGTCGGCACCCGGTCCAGGGTGGCCGGCGCCTCGGTCAGGGTGCCGTTCAGATCCGGCAGCAGCCCGCGCAGGTCCTTGGTGGTCTGCGGCAGTTGCTGCAACGCGGTGTTCAGCGATGGTGCGGCGTCATTGAGGTCCGAGGCCACCGGCGCCAGCGACGTGGACAGCGTGGTGAGCTTCTGCGTGGCAGTCTGAGTGCTGCTCAAAACGCCCGGCAGAGAGCGCACGGTCGCGCTGAGGTTCTTCTGCTGCCCGCTGGTCGCCGACGTCAACTGCTGTGCGCTCTTGACCAGTTGACCGATCTGCCCCTCGCCTTCGTCCAACGCAGACAGAATCGTGGTGGTCTGCTGCGCCAGCGTCATCAGGTCCTTGGACTGGGCCGAGATGGCGTCCAGCGCCGTGAACCCCTGGTTCCCGATGTTCCCGAGACCGGTCATGGTCTGGGAGACGCTCTCCTTGGTGCCGTCGGTACCGGTGCCCAGGCTGCGCGCCAGGCTGCCCAGCGAGGTCCTCGTCTTAGGATCGAGGCTGCGTATCACGTCGGCGAGCTGCACGGAGGGCTTCACCGCGGACGAGGGCAGCGCCGTCCCGGACGGCAGCGCACTGCCGGTGCCGTCGGTGACGCCGACATACGACTCGCCCGCCAGCGACTTCGCGCCGATCTGCACGCCCGCGCCCTTGTGCAGCGGGGCGACGTTGGCATCGAGCTTGATGAGGACCTTGGCCGTGCCGTTGACATGGCTGACCGAGTCGACCTTGCCGACCCGCACACCGGCCATGTCGACGTCGCCGATCGGAATGAGGTTGTCCACGTCCGGAGTGGTGAACGAGACCTTGTACGTGTTCCCGGCGAACGGGGTGCTGACCCCGGCCTTGCCGAACAGATAACCGAGGTAGATCAGCGCCAGGATGGTGAAGACGCCGAGGACAAGCATCTTGCCGAGCCTGCTCGTGATGAACGACATCACTTACTCCCGCCGCTGTTGCCGCCGTGCGTTCCGGGGATCACTCCGGCATCGGGCAGCGGAACCGCCACGTGACCGCGGATGAAGCCGCCGTTGGCATCGGACAGGCTGAACACACCATTGGTGTTGTAGATGAATGCCTGGAGATCGCCGAGGTAGGCGACCAGGGTCTTGGTGTCCGGGTTCAGGTCGCGCGCGACGGGTTCGAGATCGCCGAGCGAGGTGTGCAGGTCGCTCACCAGCGGCCGCAGGTCGTCGACCACCGGGTTGGCAGCCGAGACGACCGGGTTGGCCGCGGTCACGGTCTGGCCGATGTCGGTGACCGTGTCCTGCGTCTTCTGGAGCACCTTCGGCAGCTGCGCGGACGCCTTGCTCAGGTTCTGGAGCGCCGGGTTGAGCTGCTTGGTCAGGCCGTTGACCCCGGTCATGGCGTTCTTGAGCTGGCCGGTGGTGCCGGGCAGCTCGTTGAGCGTGGCCTCAAGGTCGCCATTGTTCTTCGACAGGATGCCCAGTGAGTCCTGCGTGGCGTTCATCAGGCTGGTCAGCCGGGTGTCGTTGTGACCCACCGCTGTACTGATCTGGGACAGCGACGTCACCAGTTCGCTGATGTTCTGCCGACGCTTGGTGAGTGCGTCCAGCACCGGCTGGACCTTCAGCAGTGTCGCGTCGGTCGAGTCGAGGCCGGACGGCAGGTTCTTCGACGAGCTGGCCAGCGCCACGTCCGAGGTCGACAGCAGGTCGGTCAGCGCCGCCCTGCTCCGGTCGTCGAGGTGGTCCAGCACCTGGTCGGGCTGGATCGGCCGCTCCGTCTGGCTCGATGGGATCACGCCGTGCGCGGGCAGCGGCTTTCCGGGCGGCCCGCCCGGGTCGACCTCGACGTACATCTCGTTGAGCGGATTCGTCGGCCGCAGCACGAGGTGGGCGTTCTCGTAGATCGTGTGGCCGGAGTCCAGTGACAACGTCAGCTGGGCCTGGCCGTTGGAGGTCACCTTGCTGCCGGTGACCTGGCCGACCGGGACGCCCGCGATGCGCACCTTGGGCGCCTCGTTGGCGTTGACCGCTCCAGCCTCGGTGAAGTCCGCGGCAAAGACGTACTGGTGGGACCACGGTGCGATGAACCGCTGGTTGCCCAGGATGACCGAAGCGCTGACGAGGCCGAGGGCCACCAGCACCACCATCGTGATCACGTTGCGCCCCAGGCCCGGAACGGTGCGGATGCGTTCCCACGTCCGGCGGGCCGAAAATTTCCTGCTCATGTCAGCCCTACTTTCCTTGGGTTCCGGACGCGCCGGTCAGCAGCCCCAGCAGGGAGCTGACCGGTCCGTTGAGGATCTGGCCCTGGCCGGGCGCGGTGGCCGACTCGGGGGTCCAGGCACCACCGCCGGTGTCGGGCGCGGGCAGCACCGACAAACCCTCGGGCAGAATGCCGAGCTGCTGGAGCAGCTTCGCCGTGCCCAGTTCGTTGCCGCCGGCGCTGGACGTACCGGCACCCAGCGCGAGGCCGAGCATCCGCCCGTTCTTGTCCCCGTACTTGGACAGGTTCGCCGCGTGCGTGGCGAGGTATCCGACCTCCTGGTAGAACAGGTGGCCGTTGCCGCCGTCACCCTTGTAGTAGCCGGTGCCCGACCACGGCGACAGCACCGTCTTGGCGATGGGGCCGTTGACCCGGTCGAGCACGGGGCCCTTCAGGTCGTCGAGCGTCGAGGTCGCCTGCTTCGAGGTCGGCACGAGCTGCTGCACCACGGGAAGCGCCTTGTTCAGCAGCGGCCGCAGATTGGCCACCAGCGGGCGGGCCTGCTTGAGCACCGGGTCCGTCGTGGTCAGCAGCGGGCCCAGCCGCTGGGCGGTGGGCAGGGCGTCGGTCGCGGTCCGGGTGAGCTGCTGAAGCGAGCCGTTCAGGGCGGTCAGACCGGTGCGGGTGTCTGACAGCGTCTGCGGCAGCGTGGCGAGGGCATCGGTGACCGGCTGACGCTCGTTCGACAGTGCCGTGCTGACCGTGCCGAGCGAGTCCAAGATGTCGCCGAGCTGGCCGTTCTGACGGGTGGCCACGGCCGCGATCGTGTCCAGCTCGGGCACCAGCTGGCTCAGGTCCTGCGACGGGCGCGTGCCCTGGAGGCTGGTGAGCACCTTGGCGGCCGGCGTCAGGGTGCCGGGCGCGTCGCCGAGCAGGTTGTTCAGCGACGTGCCCGCGCCGTTCTTCAGCGTCTGGTCGGTCTCCTTGAGCGAGCCCTGGATACCGCTGCGGGCGGACTCCGGGAGCGCCCCGAGGACCTGGTCCAGCTCCACAGGAATGCCCGTCCTGGACATCGGGATGGTGCTCCCGTCGTACTTCTGGTCGGTGCCGCCCGGGCTGAGCTGCACGTAGTAGTTGCCGCCGAGCAGAGTGGTCGGACGGATCAGTGCCGACGGCTGGGCACCCAGCTTCCCGGCGACGTCGTCGTCGATCTTCATGGAGACGACGATGTGGCCGCCTTCCTTCTTCACACCGGTCACCTTGCCGGCGGACACACCCGCGACCTTCACCTCCGTCTTGTACGGACGCAGCTGGTAGTCACGGGTGAAGTCGGCCTTCACCGTGTGGCCCGACGACAGCATGGTGCCGATGCGCTCCTTCTGGTACACGGCCAGAAGGAAGACCACCGTCAGCACCAGGAGCACCGCCCCGATGACTGCCGGGGAACGCAGAGGTCGCGTCCACGTTCGCGCGGTGCTCATCAGTTGCCTCCGTACAGAATTCCGGGGATGTTGTCGAGCGGCGAAACGGTCTTCTCACCATCGGCCGCTCCGGGCGCCGGGTAGACGTCCTGGCCCTGCAACGGTTCCTTGACCAGGCCGCCGGTGGCAACCGACAGACCCTCGACCGCCAGGCCGACGCGTGCGCCGTGGACACCGGGAGACACGGAGGTGGAAACCATGCTCTCGACGCGTTCGAAGAACGTCACGACCTGATCGGTGTACGTGGCCAGCGTGCCCACCGGCAAAGCGGCGTCGCGCAGGGCGGTGGTGACCGCCGGAGCCAGCGGCCGCGCGTCGGCGAGCGTCCCGGTGAGATCGGTGACGGCCGGCTGGGCGACCTTGGACACGCCCGGCACCTTGTCCAGCGGCGGCTTGCCCTCCCTGAGCACGCCGCGCAGGTCGGGGGTCGCCACGCCCAGCGACTTCACGCCCGACTTGACCGACACCAGCGTCGAGTGGACGTTGTCGAGGGGCTTGTCGAGCGAGTCGAAGCTCGTGCTCGCGTTACTCAGCGTCCCGGGCAGGTCCTTGATGGTGTTCTGCAAGGGATCTCCGTTGTCGACGCTGACGGCCTTCGCCGTCACGCCGAGCTGTTGGACCAGGCTGGCGAGTTCCTGCTCGTGGCCGTTGAGCGACCCGGCGAGCCGGTCGGCGGACTGGAGCAGCGCGGGGAGATCGGTCGACGGCTTGGACAGCGCCTTGCTGGTGGTGCCCAGGTCGTCCAGCGTCGCCGGCAGGTGCACCAGGACGTCGTGCAGGTCCTGGCTGTGGCCGGCGGTGCCGTCGCCGAGCTGGCGGACGGCGCTGGTGAGCTTGGCCCGGGTCGGCGGGTCGAGCACGTCGAGCACCTGGTCGAGGTCGGCGGAGTTGACGTCGCGGTTCGCCGCGATGACCTGGTGGCCGAGCGGGCCGGCGTCGGGGGTGCCGGGGTCGAGCTCGATGAACTTCTTAGCCAGCGCCGACTGGTCCCAGACAGCGGCCCGTGCGTTCTTGTAGACGTGCTTGTGGCCGTCGAGTTCCATGGTGACGACGCCCTCGCCGTTGACGTACTTCAGGGCCGAGACGCGGCCGATGCGGGAGCTGTTCTCCCGGACGTCGTTGCCTACTTGAAGCGACGCTCCGGCGTTCGTGAACGCCGCCTGGACCTTCGTCTCCGGGGCCCCGGGAAGTCCGGAGCTGGCCGTGAGGCCGAAGGCGACGACCGCGATGACCACCAGGAGGCCCACCGTGCCGATCACGAACGAGCGGGATTCGGTCCGCGACAGTGCGGCCATCACAAACCTCCGAGGATCTGGCCGAGCAGGGAGTTCTCCTGCGTCGGGGTGAGACCGGTCGCGCTGTTGTCCCCGCCCGAAGGGGTCGGCAGGAGCGAACTGGTGGATGGCGAAGGCGTGGGCGACGGGGTCGCCGACGCCTTGGGGGTCGCCGACGTGCCGCTCTTCGACGTCGTCGTGGGGGCAGTACCGCCCAGCCCGACGCCGGGGATCTGGAGCAGACCCTTCGGGGTGGTGACCACGAAGGCACGGAAGTAGTTGCTCAGAGCGTCCCGGCCGTTGGTGCTCAGCGCCCAGTCCTTCACGAACTCCATCACCGTGGTGATCTTCGGGCTCAGGCCGCCCACCAGCCGGTTGGCCGATGCGCTGGTGCTCACCAGTGAAGGACCGCCGTTCCGCAGATCACGGACGACCGGCTGTGCCTGGTCGAGCAGCGACTTCGCCTTGTCGAGCACGGGGTTGAGCGACGTGATGGCCGGCTTGGCGCTGTCGTCGAAGGCGTTGAGCTCCGAGGTGATCTGGGACAGGTTGTCCGTCACCGGCTTCGCCGACTTCAGCACCGGCGTCGCCTGGTCGGCGACCCCCGCGACCTGCGACAGCGTGTGCTGCGCCTTCTGGAGCGTGCTCGGCAACTGCTGGAGCGCCGCGGTCATGGCCTCGTGCTGGGCCGACACCGAAGCCAGCAACTGCTTGGCGTACGTCACGGCCTGGTCCAGATTCTGGCCGTTCTTGCCGGCCAGCGATTTGGCCACCGGCGTGGTCCGGTCGACCAGCTGGTTGAGCACCGAGTTCTGCTGGTCGAGGATCGTCGCCAGCTGCTTGGTGTTTTCCATAGCCGGCGCGAGGGCCTTGATCGCCTGGCTGACGTTGGTGCCCTGGCCGTTGACGCCTTCGCCGAGTGTCGTCACCAAGGCGGCGAGCGCGGTGGAGGTCGGGTCGTCGAGAGAGTCGAGCACCTGGTCGAGGTCGACCGACGTGTTCGTGTGCTTCACGGTGATGACCTGGGGGTCCGACATCACCGGCGAGTTGTCCGAACCCCGGTCGATGTCGACGTAGCGCTCACCGAGCAGCGTGACCGGCCGGATCGTGGCGCTCGCGTCGTCGTGCAGCGGCAGCACCGACTTCTCGATGTTCATCGTCACAGCGGCCTGGCCGCCTCGCAGCTCGACCGACTTGATCTGCCCGACGTCGATCCCGTCCATATGCACGAGGTTGCCCGGGATCAGCGGGCTGGCATCGGTGAACATGGCCGTGACCGTGACGTTCTTGCTGCCACCGGAGTCCGCGACCGCGACCGCACCCACCGCGATGACGGCGACCACCGCGACCGTGGCTGTGGTCTTGAGAAACGTCGCCCTGGATATGCTCATCGCGCCGTGCTCCCATTTGCGTCGACCCAGCCTTGGCCGGATGCCGACCCGGGTGGGGGTGTGGATTTAGGTCCACCGGTCAGACCGACGTTGAGCCCGGGGTTGTCGTCCAGGACGCTGGTGGAGACCTGGACCAGACCGTGGAAGTAGTGGCCCTGGGCGTCGAAGTTGCCGAAGGCCGCGCCCCAGTTGCTCAGCCAGCCGACGAGGTCCGGCGTGTAGGGCCGCAGGAAGTCGACGGCCGGATTGAGCTGGTCGGCAGCCTGGGTCACTCCCGGCAGTACGCCGTGCGTGCTGTCGAGCAGGGACGGCGTCCACTTCAGCAGGGTGTTCGCGGATTGCAGCACCGGTCCCAGCTCGGCGATGGTCGGCCGCAGGTCGACCAGCAACGGGCTGAGGTTCTTGGACACCGACGTCAGCTGCTGGGTAGCCGGCCGCAGGTTTTGCAACAGCGGCACGGCCGAATCGACCGCGGCGGGAACGGTGTTCATCGTCTTCTGCGCGGCGTCCAGGGTGGAGGGCAGCTCGCCCAGCGACTGCTGGAGTTGGCTTTGCTCGGTGGCCATCGAGGACGTCGCCGAGGTGAGCTTGTCGACCACCGTCTCAAGTTCCGCGCGGCGCTTGGCCAGCGGGTCGGTCATCTTCTGGAGGTCGGATATCAGGCTCTTGATCGCCGGCCCGTCCTGGCCGACGGCCTGGAGGACCGATCCCAGTTCCTGGACGGCGGGGCCGGCCGCTTGCAGGGTGTCCCGGAGGTTCTGCGGCTTCGACTTCAGTGTGGCGTCCAGTTGCTGGACCGTGGAGTCCAGGTGCGCGCGGGTCTTGGGGTCCAACGCCGACAGCACCTGGTCCAGCTCGACCTGCTCGGTACCGGCGGCGAGCAGGCTGCCCTTCGGTATGGTCGGGTTCGAGGCGGGGCCGGGCAGCAGCTGTATGACTCGCTCGCCGAGCACGCCCTGCCACTGCACTTGCGCCTTGCTGCCCGTGTGCAGCGGGGCATGACTGTGGTCGACCGATACCGTCACCAGCGCGCTGTTGTCCCGTGTCTCCAGCTTGCGCACGCTGCCCACTTGCAGGCCGTTGATCTCGACCCTTGAGCCGCTCAGCAGATTTGCCGCATTGGGCATGACAAGTTGAACTTCGTACCCGGAACCTCCCCCGGATGCCAGCAGGTATCCGGCTGCGAGTGCGACGACCGCCACAAGAGAGACGCCCACCAGCCATTTTGCTCGTCGTGCCATCTCAGTCCATCCCCAGTGGGCCGACCGAGTCGCCGGCCAGGAACTGTCGGACGAACGGATCCTCCGACGCGAACGCCTCCTTGGCCGGTCCGTAATAGACGACCTGGCCCTTCCAAATCAGCCCCACGTAGTCACTGACCTTCCGGGCCGTGCGGATGTCGTGCGTGACCACCACGTAGGTGCCCTTGTCCTCGGCGTGCACCTTGAGGATCACGTCGTTCAGCAGGCTGGTGCGGACCGGGTCGAGGCCGGAGTCCGGCTCGTCGAAGAGCACGATCTCCGGGTTCAGCACGAGGGCGCGGGCGAAGCCGGCACGCTTCTTCATACCACCGGAGATCTCGTTGGGCGCCTTGTTCTCCGCGGCTTCGAGACCGACCTCCTGGAGCCGTGCCTTGACGATGTCGCGGATCTCGGCCTCGGACAGGTCGGTGTGCTTGCGCAGCGGGAACGCGACATTGTCGTAGACGCTCATCGAGCCGAAGAGCGCGCCGTCCTGGAACAGCACACCGAAACGCTTGCGCAGTTCCGCGCGTTCGCGCTCCTGCATTGCCCAGATGTCCTTGCCGAAGATACGCACCGATCCGGAGTCCGGTTCCAGCAGGCCGACCATGTGCTTGAGCAGCACGCTCTTGCCCGTACCCGACGGGCCGAGAATCGTGGTGATCGCCTGCGGTTGGAAATCGAGACTCAGTCCCCGCATCACCTGGAAAGAACCGAACGACTTGTGCAGCTCGCGGACGCTCGCGACCGATCCCGCGTAACTCTCGGACCCGGGGCCTGAACCGACCGCGGCCGCCTCCCGCACGGGCGGAAGGATTTCTGTATCAGCGTTGTCTTGGACTTGCGGACCCATGGGGACTCCCCTGTCGACGTCGACAGCAACGCGCCGTTGCTAATTTCCAATCGGTGTCTGGATGTTGGTACCGAAGAACAACTGGTACAGGGTGACGGCGCACGCACTGACGACGATCATGTTGACCATCATCGACTTTGCCGTGTTCCGGCCGACATCGACCGGACCACCGCTGGCGGTGTATCCGTAGAAGCAGCCGACGATGACCACCAAGGTCCCCAGCAGCTGCGCCCATATCAGTGCGTACAGCAGGTCGAGAGGAGTCTGGAAGGACCAGAAAATGTTTGAGTATCCGCCGGGCGACGTCGTCTGGAGCATGGGCTGCACAACGACCCAGGATCCGAAGTACTGGATGCCTTCGCCGACAACGAACAAGAACGGCGCCGATATCCACATGGCGACCAGACGAGAGCCGGCGAGATAGGCGCGGGAATGCACTCCCATCACTTCGAGCGCGTCAACCTCGTCACTGATGCGCATGGAGCCGAGCTCCGCAACGTATCCGCACCCGACCTTGGCCGCCAGGATCCAGCCCCACATCGAGGTGCTGTCGGCCTTCAGGTCCCCGATGGCCGTGAAGACACCGACGTAGCCCGAGGCACCGACTTGGTCGAGGATGTAGTGGCCCTGCAGACCCGTCTCGGCGCCGATCGCGAACATCATCATCCAGATGATCAGTCCGCTGGAACGGATCAGGATCGCCGCTTGCCTGATTATTTCGGAGAGGTAGAACCTGACCGTCAGCGGTACGTCGATGACGACGCGAAGCCCGAACCAGGCGATCTTGCCGACCGTCTCACACGCTGCGATCAGGGCGTTCGGCGTTTTCGTGGAGACGGTGACCCGCCCCTGCTCACCCTGCGCCGCGAGCGGCTGGATATTTCCGGTAATGGCACTCATCTGCGGTTGTCCCTCTACCTCTGCGTCAACAGGTTGGGGTTGAGGCCCTGCGCGATGGCGTTGAAGAAGAAGTTGAGCACCCACACCATTGCGAAGCTGGTTACTACCGCCTGGTTGACCGCTCGTCCGACCCCCTCGGGACCGCCACCCGCGTTGAGACCCTTGTAACTGCAGATCACGCCGATCAACAGTCCGGCCAGGAGGGTCTTCAGTTCGGCGCCCCACACGTCGGCCGCGTACAGGTTGTGGGACATGCTGTCGATATAGGCGCCGTTGGTGGTGCCGGCGAGCGCGCGCACCGCGAGCAGACCGACCAGGACGCCGACGAACGACGTGAGGCAGTTGAGCAGGGCGCACATCACGGCGGTGGCGATGACCCGCGGGATGACCAGCATCCGGATCGGGTCCATGCCGAGCACCTTGAGGGCGTCCAGCTCCTCGCGGACCTTGCGCGCGCCGAGGTCGGCGGTGATCGAGGTGCCGATCACGCCGGCCACCACCATGCCGACCATGAACGCCGCAATCTCACGGATGTCGGCCATCACCCAGAAGGCGCCCATGCGGTTGTTCGCGCCGAGCAGCGTCAGCAGGCCGACGCCCATGACGCAGATGAGGAAGCCGAACCCGGCCATCGACAGCGTCGCGGGCCAGAAGCAGAGCCTCAGCAGGCTGTACATCTCTTCAAGGGTGTCGCCCCAGTAACCCCGCGGGTTACGGACGGCACTGTAGATCACCTGACCGAGGAGCTGACACATGCGCCCGACTTCGAGCACCGGCTTCCGCACAGAAGCCGGCACGAAGCCGAGCGTTCGGCCCCCTGGACCGGGCGCTCTCCGTAGTTCGACGTCGGCTTCAGCGACGGTTGTCATTCCTGCTCCCGTTGGCGTTGTGGTGCGGCTCCTGGCCCGTTACTTGACAGCCTCGACGAGATCGGCCCGCCCGGCGTCGCGGAGGATCCTCTCGTAGGTGGCGAACAGCGGCTTGGTGATGGGAACGACCTTCATCACGGCCGACACCTTGCCCTTGTTGCGGATCTGGCCCCTGGCCATCGCCAGCGCGACATTGACCTTGCCGAGCCAGAACTTGTGCGCGGTGTCCGCCGCCATGGACAGTTCCGCGTCGATCGGCCGCGTCACCTGAGGGTTGCCGTTCTCCCCGAGCTGGACGATTCCTTCGCCGAAGTCGATCACGATGGTGGATTCGGGGTCTGTCTGATTGAGCTTCAGCACCGCGCCGACCGCGCGGAGCTTCGGCCCGAGGTCCGGGTCGTCAAGCCCGGCCTGGAAAATGCGGCCGAGATACTCGTAGACCTCGGCTTCGTCCTTGAAGACACCCATCTCGGTACTCCTGTTCTTCGGCAAGGCCGCGAGCCGCCGACCGGCCAGGTCTCTGTCCGGCCCGGCGGTTCGCTTTATCGGCTTTGGGGTCTGGGCTTCAGACTTCAGTGATCGTGATCGCCCGCTCCGGGCACGCTTCGAGCGCGCTGCGCGCCGCGTCCTCCTGCCCGGCCGGCACCAGGTTCGCCAGGGCGAAGGACTGGCCTTCGTCGTCGACGTCGAACAGCGCGGAAGCGCGGGCCACACACCTGGCGTGGCCCTCACACTTTCCGGGGTCAATGGCGAGTTTCAGCACGCTCATTCACCTTGCCCCGCGCTCGCGCCGACGGTGTCCCAGTCTTCGAAGACCACCGGCAGTTCCGTGACACCCCAGGTATTGCCGGTGTGCCACAGCGGCTTGGCGTCGGGCGCCACCGCGTACGTGGGGACGCGGTGCAGGAACTCCTGGAGCAGGATCTTGATCTCCAGGCGCGCGAGGTGCGAGCCGAGGCAGCGGTGAATGCCCGAGCCGAAGCCCAGGTGCCGGTTCGGCTGCCGGTCGAGGATCAGTTCGTCCGGGTTGGGGAACTCCTCGGGGTCGCGGTTTGCGGACGGCCACAGCAGCAGCAGACGGTCGCCAACGGCGAGTTCGGTGTCCGCGAACGTCATGGGCGTGGTTACGTTACGGGCGACGCCGGGCTGCGGCGGGATGTACCGGACCAGTTCCTCGACGGCCAGGTCGAGCTTGTCGGGGTCGTCGACAATCGCCGTCAACTGCTCGCGCACTTCTGGCCGTTCGGTGAACATCAACAGCAGTCGGCTGAGCAGGCTCGCGGTGGTGTCGAAGCCGGCCGGCACCAGCACCAGGCAGAAGCCGAAGATCTCGTCGTCCGTCAGCCGCTGGCCGTCGATCTCGACCTGCGCGAGGTGGCTGATCAAGTCGTCGCCGAAGCCGTTGGTACGGCGCTCCTCCAGCAGCTCGGCGAAGTACATCGAGCAGTTGAGGCCGGCCTGCATGGCCCGCTCGTTGTTCTCCTCGTCCGACTTCTCGGGGTCGGGCTCCAGCATGTAGAGGAATTCTCTCTTGAGCATCGCCCAGTCCTTCTCGGGCACGCCCAGGTACACCTCAAGGATGGCGCGCAGCGGCAGCGCGATCGCGACTTCCTCCGCCAGGTCCGCCTGGGGCCGGCCTTGGAGGTTCTCGATGAGCGTGTTGACGATGGCGCGCAACTGCGGCTCGTTCGCCTCGATCGTGTTGGGGCTGAACTGGGTTCCCACCAGGGTGCGGTACTTGCGGTGCACCGGCGGGTCCATCTCGATCGGGATCATCGGCGTCGGGTTGCCGAACGGCGGGATTGTCACCGGGAAGGAGGAGAACACGTCCTGCTTGTGCGCGGCCGCGTAGACGTCTTTGTAACGCGAGACGGCGTAGAAGCCGCCGTGTGCCGAGCTGCGGGCCATCGGGCACGACTCGCGCATCTCGCGGAATATCGCGTCCCGGTTTTCCAGGCTCTCCCTGTTGTGCACGCTGAACTTCTCGATCAACGCGCGAATGGTGGCACTGTCCGCTTCTTCGGATTCTGCATGGCCCGTCGGGTTCTGGTTGGCGCTCAACGCAATCCGTCCCTCTTAGTGTTGATCGGCGTGTTGAGAGTGTGAGCAGGTGCGGCCCGCTTGCGAGACGCTGCTGAAGGAATAGGGGGCCTCGTCGACCAAGGCCGCGCGGACGAACTATGGCCGGGGAGGCATACCGTCGGCGGTCCTGAGACGAGTTCATCGATGGTCTCCATGGGTCGAGACCTGTACCACATTTGACGTGTTGAGGGAGCGTAGCTTCCTGGTTGTAGAACGTCAAGACAGGGCGTCATCTGATCGACACACGACGTCAATGCATGTGCAACAGAAGCGGCCGTTGCCAGTGCGCCGGGCGCGGGCCGTGGTTCCGATAGACGGCACACGGGCGTTGATCGAACCTGGCGATCCCGCGGGCGAATTTCGGGTCCGCACCGCCCCGACCAGCCAACTCTTTCCGCATACCCAATGTTTGCCATATGCACATATGCACGTGAATTCTGGCGCCCGTAACACGGCGCGAGTGGACGCGGCACCCCGCAACCCGCCACCGGCGCCGGTTGGCGCCGGCTTGGCGCCGGACGGCGGTTGCGCATCCGCCGGCCTCATGCGACAGCGTGTTCGACCTGGTGAGCATGGTGTGCGGCGCGCGGGCTGAGGTCAACGGCCCGGACGACCATCGCGTCGCTCTACACAAGATGGACTCAAGTCACTCACGGTATGTAACGTTTCCCCGGACTCCGGGTCGCCGGGAAAGCAACCTGTTTCTACCGATGCACTACAGACTCTTGACGCTCCGCGTTACATGCGTCGAATCTGTGAGTCACAACCCGGCTCCGGCGGCACCGGGGCGGGCAAGACCGACCCTGGAAGGGGGTACCCGTGGAGAACCATGACGTCCATGGACGGCCCGCCCGGGAACTGAGCGACGAGGAACTGGAACAGCAGGGGACCAGTGCCCACGAGACCCGCAACTGGGTCTTCCTGCACGGCAGCGCCGAACAGTACGCCCTGCATACCACGCGAATGCTCGAGCTTGAATGGGAGTACATCCGCCGGTTCCCCAAGCGGACCTGGCAGAGTTCGGGCGGACTCCCGAGCGATGTCAAGGTCACCGCCGAGGCGTGGGCGGAGACCCTGCGCGGAGTGGTCCGCCAATTGGAGTCGCTCGTCGAGCTTCCCGACAACACCCCGGCCCAGCCGGTCGGCAGCGGCCTCCGGGCCGCCTTCCTCCAGCGGATCGCCGACGCGCCGGGCGGCCGCATGCACAAACTGGAGGCGCACCAGGCCGCCCGTGAAGTCGGGCTCGACCGGGCCGCGGTGGCCACGCTCTACAACGAGGAGCCCGCGCTGCTCGCTGCCGACCTGCAGTACCGCGTCGTCACCGACGTCGGCCGCGCCTGGCTCGCGGCGGAGGCCGGCTGAACTGGCCGGCGCGGCGGTCCGGGCAGGACCCGCAAAGCCGCAGGACCCGCAAAAGACAAGGTGGCCGCGGTGTGATGCGGCGGCCACCTGTCTTTTCCCCCGAGTGTCCCTTGCCCGGGAGTCTGGGCCCGCGGGAGCGTCAGCGGCTCTTGCCGTTGCCGTTGTAGTGGCTGTCCCGGTCGGCGAAGGCGTCGCGCGTGCCGAGGTGGCTGCGCTCACGCAGGAAGTTGAACTCGTCGGGCTCGAACCGGAGGTTGGTGCCGAGGGTGTGCCCGACGTAACCGCGCCAGAACTGCTGGGTGCCGCCGAGGCTGTCCAGCGCCATCTGCCACACGGCCTTGCCGGTGACCAGCGCGTCCCTGGGGTGCTGGGCCACCTTGCGCGCCCATTCCTCCACGGTCGCTTCGAGGTCCTCCTCGGGCACCGAGCGGTTGACCAGGCCCCACTCGGCTGCCTGCGTGCCGTTGAACTCCTCGCCGAGAAGGAGGAGTTCGCGTGCGCGCTTGGGACCGTACTTCATGATCTGGGTGTTCAGGTGCCAGGTGTTGCCCGCGAGGCCCAGGCGCTGCTCGGCGTGGCTGAAGCGCGCGGTGTCCGCGCAGATCGCCAGGTCGACCAGTTCCGCGATGTAAAGGCCCGCGCCGACGCACACGCCCTGGATCTGGGCGATCACCGGCTTGAGCGAGTAGTGGAAGGCCATGTAGTTCATGCCGAGCCTGCGGTCGCGGGCCAGCCGGGAGCGCTGGCTGGGGCGGCGCGGTTTCTCGCCGTCGGCCCCCGGTTCCAGACCGTAGGAACGCACCGCGTCGTCGTAGTCATGGCCCGCGCAGAACGACTTGCCCCGTCCTTGAAGGATGATGACCCGGACCGAGTCGTCCTCCTCGGCCTCGTGCAGCAGCTCGACCAGCCGGTCAAGGTCGTCGAAGCGTATTGCGTTGTGCTTGGCGGGGCGGTTGAGTATCAGCCGCGCGACTGGGCCGTCCGTCTCCAGCAGAACTGCGTCGTCGTCCACAGTCAACCTCACTTCCTCAGCACCTATTCTATACAGATGTGAGTACCGTACTCCACAAGGCGTAGAATGTTGACGCGGCACGCCCCCGAGATGGAGGCCGACACCCTAACCGGGCGCAACGCGTACCGTCACGGGTGCAGCGATCCGGGATCCCCAAAAATGTTCTACATCTCTCGAGCATTAGTTGCGTTACACGTTGACTAGGCGACGACTGGTCCCTATGTTCAAGTGCGCAGCGTCACCCCGCAACATCACAAGCGGCCCACCCAGGACGGGGTGTCTCAGGGTTCGCTCGAGCGGTCACCAGCAAAGGAGCCGGGTATGACAGTGGTGCATGACAAGTTGTACATCGACGGGGGCTGGGTCGACCCGGCGACGGACCGCCGTATCGAGGCCATCAATGCGACGACTGAGGAGCCCTTGGGCAGCGTGCCCGAGGCGAGCGAGGCAGACGTCGACCGCGCGGTCCAGGCCGCCAGGCGAGCCTTCGACGACTCCGGCTGGTCCACCCTGCCCGCCGCCGACCGTGCCGCCGTCATCAACCGCTTCGCCGACGCCGTCGAGAAGCGCACGGAGCAGCTCACCCGCACCGTGAGCCTCCAGAACGGCATGCCGATCAGCCTGGCGCAGGCGATGGAAGGCGGTTACGGCGTCGCGCTGCTGCGTTACTACGCCGCGCTGGCCGCCGCCTCCGAGCGCGTCGAGCGCCGGCCGTCGCCGCTGGGCTTCGACACTCTCGTGCAGCGCAACCCGGTCGGTGTGGTCGGCGCCATCGTGCCGTGGAACTACCCGGTGGTGCTCGCGATCACCAAGATCGGCCCCGCGCTCGCCGCGGGCTGCACGATCGTCATCAAGCCCTCCCCCGGCACCGTGCTCGACGGCTTCGTGCTGGCCGAGGCCGCGGACGAGGCGGGCATCCCGGCCGGCGTCATCAACTGGGTGCCTGGCGGCCGTGAGCTCGGCGCCTACCTGGTGCAGCACCCCGGCATCGACAAGGTCGCCTTCACCGGCTCCACCGCCGCGGGCCGGATCATCGCCGAGAACTGCGGCCGGCTGATGCGCCCGGTGAGCCTGGAGCTCGGCGGCAAGTCCGCGGCGCTCATCCTCGACGACGCCGACCTGAACAAGGTGACCGAGGGCCTGTTCTTCGCCTCGCTGGCGAACAACGGCCAGACCTGCATGGCATGCACCCGCATCCTCGCGCCGAGCAACCGGTACGACGAGGTCGTGGACGCGATCTCCGCGTGGATGGGCAACCTGAAGGTCGGCGACCCTCTGGACCCGAGCACCGAGGTCGGCCCGCTCGCCTCCTCCGAGCACCGCGACCGCGTCGAGGGCCTCATCGCCAAGGGACGCGGCGAGGGCGCCCGGCTCGCGCTCGGTGGCGGCCGGCCGGCGGGCATCAACCGCGGCTGGTACGTGGAGCCGACGCTCTTCGCCGACGTGGACAACTCCTCCACCATCGCCACCCAGGAGATCTTCGGACCGGTGCTGTCCGTGATCAAGTACGACAGCGACGACGACGCGGTGAAGATCGCCAACGAGTCGGACTACGGTCTGGGCGGCACCGTCTGGTCCAGCGACCCGGAGCGGGCCATCGCGATCGCGGACCGCGTGCAGACCGGAACGATCGGCGTCAACGGATACGTGGTCGACCTCAACGCGCCGTTCGGCGGTGTGAAGCAGAGCGGCCTCGGGCGGGAGTTCGGCCCGGAAGCCATCTCCGGCTACCAGCAGCTGAAGTCGATCTACCTGCCGGGCTGAGGCTCTCTGTACGGGCCGGTTCCGTTCGGCCCGTACGGCCTCACCGCTTCACCATCCCCTTCGTTCCACAGGAGCAAGATCCATGCGCATCACAGCCGCAGTCGTGCGGGAAGCAGCACAGCCGTTCATCCTCGAAGAACTCGAACTCGACGCCCCGGGCGACGGCGAGATCCTCGTCAAGGTCCACTCCTCCGGCATCTGTCACACGGACATCGGTGTGCGCAACCAGTGGCTGCCGGTGCCGCTCCCGCTCGTCCTCGGGCACGAGGGCGCCGGTGTGGTCGAGGCCGTCGGCGCGGGCGTTACCAAGGTCACCCCCGGCGACAAGGTCGTCCTGACCTACGCGGCGTGCCACGAGTGCGTCATGTGCAAGCGCGGCGAGCCCGCCTACTGCGAGCAGTTCGCACTGCGCAACGTCGCGGGTTCGCGCCCCGACGGCACCAACGCCCTGCATGGCGAGGGCGACATCCACGGCTTCTTCTTCAGCCAGTCCTCCTTCGGTACCTACGCCATCGCCGTCGAGAGCAACGTGGTGAAGGTCTCCCCGGACGCCGACCTGTCCATCGTCGGCCCGCTCGGCTGCGGCATCCAGACCGGCGCCGGCACAGTCCTCAACCGCCTGAACCCGCCCGCCGGTTCGAGCCTGGTGGTGTTCGGCGCGGGCGCGGTCGGCCTGGCCGCCTTGATGGCCGCCAAGGTCACGGGCTGCACGAAGATCATCGCTGTCGACCTGGTGGACGCGCGGCTCAAGCTGGCCGAGGAGCTCGGCGCGACCCACACGATCAACGGCGGAACCACCGACGTGGTCGACGAGATCCGCAAGATCACCGGCCGCGGTGCGGACTACGCGGTCGACACCACCGCGGTGACGCCTGTCGTGCGGCAGGCCGTCAGCGCGCTGGCGCCCAAGGGCACCTGCGCCATCCTCGGCTTCGGCACTGTCGGCACCAACATCGAGGTCGACATGCTCGAGTTCCTCATGGCCGGCCGCAACATCGTCGGCGTCACCGAGGGCGACGCGCGTCCCGAGGAGTTCATCCCGCGCCTGATCGAACTGCATGCGCAGGGACGCTTCCCGTACGACAAGCTCATCACCAGCTACTCCTTCAAGGACATAAACACCGCGTGTGAGGACTCCGAGGCGGGCAAGACCATCAAGCCCGTGCTCCAGATGATCTGACCGCGCTCTGCCTGACGGACCCTCCCTGAGGTCGTCGGCCGGCTCTTCGCCGGCCGACGACCTGTCTATTTTTCAGGCCGTTGTTCATGCCACGACGTGACCGATCGCCAGGACAACCCACACATCCAGGCGAAGAGCCAGAAAAACAGGTGACCACCGCATCACGCGGCGGTCACCTTGTCTTTTGCGGGTCCTGCGGCCTTACGGGTCCTGCGTGGACCGGCCGCGGCCCCGTAAGGCTCAGGCCGACGCGGCGATGTCCACGATGTCCTGGCCGCCGCTTTCCACCCACGCCTCGCGGACCTCGCCGCGCAAGATCTTGCCTGTCGGGTTGGTGGGCAGCGACTCCGTGCGCAGCCACCACCGGCTCGGCAGTTCGAAGCGGGCGAGCCGGCCCTTGGCGACCGACAGCAGGGCGTCGACGTCAGGCGCTGCGCCCGGGCGCAGCACCACGGCCATCCCGACCTCCTCCCCGAGGTCGGGATGCGGCAGCGCGACCGCCGCGGCCTCCAGGACGTCGGGGTGGGCGAGCACCGCGCTCTCCACGTGGGCGCAGGAGATGTTCTCGCCGCCGCGGATGATGATGTCCTTCGAACGCCCGGTCACATAGAGCCAGTTCGGCTCCTCGATCCGCCCGAGGTCGCCGGTGCTGATCCAGCCCTCGGCGTCGGCGACGCCGCCATGCTCGCCCAGGTAGCCGTAGGTGGCGGTGGGGGTACGGGCCTGGATCTCCCCGACGCCGTCGGCGTCGGGGTTCTTGATCCGGAGCTGGACCACGGGCAGCGCCCTGCCGACGCAGCCCGGCCGGTCAGTGATGTCGCGGCCGCTGCCCGCGGCGAGGACGCCGCCGGCTTCGGTGAGGCCGTAGAGACTGCCCACCCGCGACTTCACGCCGGAGAACGACTCCGTGACCCGCTGCCGCAGCTCGGGGGAGATGGCGGAGCCGCCCATGGGCACGGAGGTGACGCTTGAGGTGTCCCGCTTGGAGAATTCGGGGTGGTCCAGAACCCGGGAGACCATGGTCGGGACGCTGCCCCACACCTTGACCCGCTCCCGCTCGATCAGCATCAGCACCTCGGCCGGGTCGAACTTGCCGCTGAGGAAGATCAGCGAGCCCCCGGAGAGCAGGGTGGTGGAGCTGATCTGCACACCGGCCAGGTGGAAGAGCGGCACCGACAGCATGCTCACCGTGCCCGGGTGGTCCGCGGGCAGCTCGTTGGGCAGCCGCCCGGTGAGGTTGAGCAGGTTCTGGAGGTTGGCCACCACCGACCGGTGCGACATGATCACGCCCTTGGGCGCCCCCGTGGTTCCGGAGGAGAACATGATCACGGCGATGTCGTCCTCGGAGACCGGGGTCAGCTCCAGCTCCACGATGTCGTCGCTGACCACGACGGTACGCAGCGTCTCGAAGTCCACGGTCCGGAACCCGTCGAGCTGCCGCTCGGTGACCACCAGAGCGGGCTCGGCCAGGGCCAGCACGCCGGCCGCCTCCTCCTCGCTCCACCACGCGTTGCCCAGCACCGCAACCGCGCCCAGGACCTGGAGCGCCCAGTAGGTGACGACCCACTCGATCCGGTTGAAGCCGAGGATCATCACGCGGGTGCCGCGCTCGACGCCCAGCCCGCGCAGGTGGGCCGCGACCCGGGCCACCGCCTGCTCATGCTGACCGGAGGTCATCCGGCGGTCCCCCTGGACGAGGAACTCGCGGTCGCTCCAGCGCCGGGACGCAAGGAGCAGCTCCGCCACCGAGCCAGGGCGCAGGGTGTAGACGAGACACGGATTTCCGCCGACGGTGGCCTGTGAAACCTCACGTCCCCAGCGGGAGACTTCGTTCATCGCTGTGTCCTCACGGTCATCACGCGTCATGGATGAGGGAAATCGCCTGTTCCGGGCAGTTGTCGACGGCGAGCTCGGCCTTTCCGCGCTGGTCGTCGGGTACGGTCCCGTCGCCGTTCTCGGTGGAGAACCCCTCCTCGTCGGCGGTGAACAGGCTCGGCGCCAGCACGATGCACCGGTTGTGCCCTTGGCACAGTTCGGGGTTGACATGAACCTTCATCGACATCTCCGTTCCTTGTATGATCAGCGGACGAACTTGGGCGCACGCTTCTCCATCAGCGCCGCGACGCCCTCCGCGTAGTCGGGCTTGTTCATGAGCGCCCCGATCAGTGCCTTGCTCTCCTCGACGGCCGCCCGGACGTCGCTGTGCAGCAGGTCGGCCCACAGCTGCCGCTTCGCGGTGGTCACCGCTTCGGGGGAGGCGGCGGCCAGCATGTGCGCGAACTCGTCGACGTGCTTGGCGAACTCCGCCTCGGGCAGCACCTTGTTGAAGAAACCCATCGACCCCAGTTCCTCGGCGAGGAACACCCGGCCGGTGAGGAGGATGTCGGCCGCGTAAGTCATCCCGATCAGCCGCGGCATGATCCACGACAGCCCGTACTCCGCGGGCAGTCCCAGCCGCGGAGTCGCCGTGGTGACCTTCGCGCCCTCGACGGCGAAGCGCAGGTCGCAGAAGGCTGCCAGCGCGACAGCGATTCCGGCGCACGCGCCGTTCACCGCCGCGATCATGGGCTTGCTCATGCCGAGCTGCCAGGCCATGTCGGTGTCGAACTCCGGCCGGATGCCGTAGCCGGGCCGTTCGGCGTCCTTGGGCAGGGCGGGGTCGTAGTGGTCGGCGGTGACGTAACCGGTCAGTGCCCTGGGGTCGGCGCCGACGCTGAAGGTGTGTCCCGTGCCGGTCAGCACGATGACCTTGACCTTCGGGTCGTCGTCGAGCTGCTTGCAGATCCAGCGGTACTCGTCGTGCATCCGTCCGGTCCACGAATTGCGCCGCTCGGGCCGGTGCAGCCAGACGGTGGCGACTCCTGCCTCATCGACGGCGTAGCGGGTGACCTTGAGCTCCATCTCTCCTCCAGATCGGCTGCTATGGCCTGACGCGTGCGGTTCTGCGTCCGGGTATGGCGCGAGCACAGAAAACACGCTTAAGCTATACAGCATGAGTAACTCAGTGACCACAAATGTAGACTACCCGAGTACCTGCTCCTGGGGTACGGCGTGACCGGCGCCGCGGTGTTGACAAGCCCGCAACAGCCGCTGCGACTGACTGAGGTCGACCTCCAGTCGCCTTCCCGGGGCGAGGTGACGATCGAGATCGGTGCGTCGGGCGTCTGCCACTCCGACATCTCGGTCTTCAACAAGACGCTGCCGCACCCGCTGCCGGTGGTCCTGGGCCACGAAGGCGCCGGCACAGTCGTCGAGGTCGGCGACAGCGTCACCGACGTCGCCCCGGGCGACCGCGTCGTGCTGTCCTGGCTGGCACAGTGCGGCACGTGCTTCTACTGTTCGCACGCCCAGCCCCAGTTGTGCGAGACCGCGGGCGTGGCCTTCGCCAAGGGCGCGCTGCTCGACGGCACCACGCGGTACTCCCTCGGCGGTGAGCCGGTCTACCAGATGGCGGGCCTGGGCACTTTCTCCCAGCGCTGCGTCGTACCGGCCGGCGCGGCGGTGAAGATCCCCGACAGCATCCCGTTCTCGTCGGCGGCGCTGCTCGGCTGCGGTGTGCTCACCGGGTTCGGCGCGGCGGTCAACACCGCCGGCATCCGGGTCGGCGACACCGTCGTCGTCATCGGCTGCGGCGGCGTCGGGCTCAACGCGGTCCAGGGCGCCCGGATCGCCGGTGCCAGCACGGTCATCGCGATCGACATGCACCAGGAGCGACTGGACCTTGCCGTCAAGCTCGGTGCCACCGAGGTGCTCCAGCCCTCGGACAGGACCGTCAAGGCGGTGCGGGCGCTGACCGGCGGACGCGGCGCCGACCACGTGCTGGAGGTCGTTGGCCGCCAGGAGACCGTGCGGGACGCGGTCAAGATGACCCGCAGGGGCGGGCAGGTCGTCCTGGTCGGCGCGGCCGGCGACGACGTGAACCTCACCGTCCCGGCGTTCACCGGCGTGGTGATGACCGAGAAGATCATCCGCGGCTCCCTGTACGGGTCCTCCGACATCAAGCGCGACGTGCCGCGGCTGGTCAGGCTGTACGAGAAGGGCGTGCTCAAACTCGACGAACTGGTCACCGAGACCTTCGAGTTCGACAAGGTCAACGACGCTGTCGACTACTGCGCCTCCGAAAAGGGCGCCCGAGCTGTGGTGGTGTTCTGATGACCCAAACCCTCACTACCGGCTTCACGATGACGATCGGCGGCAAGTCCGTCGCCGGCGCGGGCGGCTTCGGCGTCGTCAACCCGGCCACCGGGCAGGTCTTCGCCGAGGCACCCGACTGCTCCCGTGAGCAGCTCGACCAGGCCATGGCCGCCGCGAAGGCGGCCGGCGTGTCCTGGCGCAAGGACGAGGACGCCCGGCGCGGCGCCATCAAGCAGGCCGCCGACGCGCTGCTCACCCACACCGAGGACCTCGCGGAGGTGCTGTCGGCCGAGCAGGGCAAGCCGCTCAAGGCGGCTGCCTACGAGATCACCGAGACCGCTCGCTGGCTGGCCGCGACGGCCGACCTCGAACTGCCCCGCACCGTCCTCCAGGACGACGCGAGCGCGTACGCGGAGGTCGTGCACCGGCCGCTCGGCGTGGTCGCCGCGATCACGCCGTGGAACTTCCCGCTGCTGCTGGCCGGTTGGAAGCTCGGCCCGGCGCTGCTCGCGGGCAACACCGTGGTGATCAAGCCCTCCCCCTTCACTCCGCTGTCCACCCTGCGGCTCGGCGAGATCGTCGCATCGGTGCTGCCCCCCGGCGTGGTCAACGCCGTCAGCGGCGGTGACGACCTCGGTGCCTGGATGACCAGCCACCCCGCGGTCCGCAAGATCAGCTTCACCGGTTCGGTGCCCACCGGGAAGGCGGTGGCCGCGGCCGCCGCTCCCGACCTCAAGCGCTACACCCTCGAACTGGGCGGCAACGACGCGGCGATCGTCCTGGACGACGCCGACGTCGCCACGGTGGAGCGCGGCCTGTTCTGGGGCGCGTTCATCAACAACGGCCAGATCTGCGCTGGCATCAAGCGGATCTACGTGCCCGAGCGGCTGCACGACGAGCTGGTCGAGGCGCTGGCCGCCCGCGCCCGTTCGGTGCGCGTCGGAGCCGGCACCGAGAAGGGTGTGCAGCTCGGCCCGATCCAGAACCTGCCGCAGTTCGAGCGGGTCAGGGGCCTGGTCGCGGACGCCCTCGACAACGGCGCGGTGGCCGCGGCCGGCGGCAAGCCGTTCGACCGCGACGGCTACTTCTTCGAACCGACCATCCTGACCGGTGTCGCCGAGGGCACCCGGATCGTCGACGAGGAACAGTTCGGCCCCGCGCTGCCGGTGATCCCCTACCGGGACCTGGACGACGCCGTCGAGCGCGCGAACAACACCGACTACGGCCTGTCCGGCTCGGTGTGGAGCCCGGACCTGGACCGTGCCGCGGAGGTCGCCGCCCGCTTCGACTCGGGCACCGCCTTCGTCAACGACCACCTCGCCCTCCAGCCCTACCTGCCCTTCGGCGGCAGCAAGTGGAGCGGTGTGGGCGTGGAGAACGGCCCGTGGGGCCTGGCGGAGTTCACCGAACTTCAGGTGATCTACCGCAACCGTAAGTGACATGCCGGTTCCCAGACCTGGCCCTGAGAGATGAGGCCGTCTTGCCCTACGTGATCGCCGACGCGTGCATCGACGTGACAGACCGCACGTGTATCGAAGAATGCCCTGTCGACTGCATCTACGAAGGCAGTCGCAAGCTCTACATCAATCCGGCCGAGTGCATCGACTGCGGTGCGTGCGAACCTGTCTGCCCGGTGAGCGCCATCAGGAGCGACCGCAAGGTGCCCGAGGCGAAGAAGGCGTTCATCGCCGACAACGCCCGGTTCTTCGCCGAGCCGCTGCCGGGACGCGACGAGCCGCTCGGCGCGCCCGGCGGGGCCGGGGTCGTCGGACCGCTCGGCGTGGACACCGAACTGGTCGCCGCGTTCGAAAAGGAGCCCGCCGCATGACCGCACAGCGCCTCGTCGTGGTCGGCGCGTCACTCGCCGGACTGCACGCGGTGGAAGCGGCACGCAGGGCCGGCTTCACGGGCACGATCACCCTGATCGGGTCCGAGAAGCACGAGCCGTACAACCGGCCCCCGCTGTCCAAGCAGTTCCTCAACGCGGGACCGCCGCCGGAGCCGCCCTTCCTGCGCACCGCGGAGAAGTTCGGCGCGCTCGACATCGACCTGCGGCTCGGCCGCCCGGCGACCGAGCTGGACACCGAGGGACAGCGGGTAGCCGTCAGTGACGAGTGGATCGGCTACGACGCGCTGGTCATCGCCACCGGCGCCACCCCGCGGGCGCTGCCCGGCACCGACGGGCTCGCCGGCGTGCTCACCCTGCGCACCGTCGACGACGCCCGTGCGGTGCGGACCGCGCTCGACGCGGGGGCGCGCACCGTGGTGGTCGGGGCCGGCTTCATCGGCTCCGAGGTGGCCTCGGCCGCGCACAAGCGCGGCCTGCCGGTCACCATCGTCGAGGCTCTGCCCTCGCCGCTGGCCCGCGCGGTCGGCGAGGAAATGGGCGTGGCGGTCGGCGACTTCCACCGCGCCAACGGGGTGGAGCTGCGGTGCGGGACCGCGGTGACGAAGCTCAGCGGCGACGGACGGGTCGAGCACGTCCACCTCTCCGACGGCACCGTCCTCGACGCCGATCTGGTGGTCGTCGGCATCGGGGCCGCGCCGGAGACTGGCTGGCTCGAGTCCTCCTCGCTCACCCTCGACAACGGCGTGGTCTGCGACGAGACGCTCAACGCGGGCGTGCCCGGGGTCTACGCCGCAGGTGACGTGGCCAGGTGGCACAACCCGCTCTTCGACCGGTCGATGCGCCTGGAGCACTGGACCAGCGCGTCGGAGCAGGGCGCGGAGGCCGCGCGCAACGCGATCGACCCCGAGCGCAAGCAGCCGTATGAGACCGTGCCGTACTTCTGGTCCGACTGGTACGACCGGAAGATCCAGTTCGCCGGGCTGCCCGACGCGGAGCACATGGAGGTGGTCTCCGGCCAGGCCACCGACCGCAAGTTCACCGCGCTCTACCGCAGCGGCGACCGGCTGATCGGCGCCCTGACCGTCAACCGCCCGGCCGAGAACGCCAAGTACCAGGGGCTGATCGGGCGCAGGGCCTGCTGGGAGGAAGCGCTCGAAGCGGCCCGGGCGTCCGCCTCCCGGGCTACGGCGGCTGCGGCGAAGATCTGAAGTTCGCGCCCCGGGCCCGCCACAGGCGGCCCGGGGCCTTCCAAACCGGTGTCAACTCCAGTGTTGCATAAGGGTGTTCGCTGGTTGGAGCACGGAGGTGCAGGCCGAACGGCACAAGGTGCTGACCACCGGCATGAACCCTGCCGTCGCCGAAGGCCGCACCAACCGCAACTGGTATCCCGTCCGGCAGCACGGCCGCGACGCGATCGTCGTCAACTTCGCCCGCGGCGACTGCCACCCCTGCCCCGCGCGCGAGAGCTGCACCGCCTCCCGCCGCGGCACCCGCATGCTCACCCTCCAGCCCGCGAACTCCACCAGGCCCTGAACGCCTGTAGGGTTCCAAAAGTCCTGCACATTTGTTGACCTGGGCGTTCGCCAGCTCCGCCTGATCGTTCTCAAGTGGGGTTGCGGTACTCGTGGATGAGTCCGTTGAGGACGTTGTGGCGATGGATGCGTTGTGTGGGGAAGGGGATGACGTTGGGATCGTCGCCGGGAGATCGGAGTTGCAGGGCGCGGTGGGGTCGGCTGGTGTTGTAGTGCTCGGCGTATTCGGCGAGGACGCGCCTCAGGTGTTGCTCGTTGTAGATCAGTAACCGGTCGGTGCACTCGGCCCGGACCGTGCGTATGGCCCTTTCGGCGTGGGCGTTCATCCGCGGAGTCTGCGGCGCGCTCTTCAGGATTTCGATTCCGTCCGCGGTGAAGACCGCGTCGAAGGCCTGGGTGTACTTGCTGTCGCGGTCACGCAGCAAGTAGCGGAAGCCTGAGGCGCGCTGGCCGAGGTCGGCGAGCAGGTTGCGGGCGAGCTGAGTGGTCCAGGCTGCGGTGGGGTGGGCGGTGACGCCGAGGATGTGGACGGTGCGGGTACTGACCTCCATGACATAGAAAACGTACAGCCGTCGCAGGGTCACGGTGTCGATGTGGAAGAAGTCGGCGGCGAGCAGCCCGGATGCCTGGGCGCGCAGGAACTCCCGCCACCTCGGGGTGCCGTGGCTGGGTCGGGGTGCGGGGTTGAGGCCAGCGCTGCGGAGGGTGCGTCGGATGGTGGAGGCGCCGACGCGGTGGCCGAGGCGTCGAAGTTCGCCCTGGATTCTGGTGTAGCCCCATGTCGGGTTGTCGTGGGCGAGGCGCAGGATCAGGGAGGTGAGTTCCTCGGGGATCGGTGGGCGTCCGGTCCGGGCGGGCTTGTGTTTCCACTTCCAGCGCAGCAGTCGGCGGTGCCAGGACAGGAGCGTGCCGGGGGTGACGAGGCGGTGATGGCGCAGCCTGGGCGGGAGGTGTCGGGCGAGGGCGGCGAGCACGGCGCGGTCCGGCCACGTCAGGCGCGGCCGGGTGCTGAGCTGTCGACGCAGCACCGCGACCTCGTGGCGCAGCGCGAGGAGCTCAACGTTCTTGGCCTTCTCCGACCGGGACATCAGCAGGAGCAGTCCGAGCAGCCGGACGAAGATCAGGTAGAGCACGCGCAACGCCATGCAGTCGCAGCATGCCATGATCGCCTGGAACGGCAAAGAGCCTGATCAGAGACCACGCGGCAGTTTTGGCACCCTACAGGCAGGACGCCGCCTCCGAGCTGGCCACAGCACCGCCGGGCCCGCGCGAGGTGGGCACCTGCGGTCATAGAGGGCGTCATGAAGCCTGTAGCGGACGAACCGGCCGTGGCCGGTTGTTGTGGTTGCTGTACTTCGCTGCTGTACCGCAACGTCGGTGCTACTAGAACCGGGACGCACTATCGTTCGCAGTTCGGGATGTTGAGGGTTGGAGAGCCCATGGATCTGCGAGAGTCCCTCGGCAAGGCCGTGGCCGACCTAACAGCTCCGCTGGGACGGGCTGACCGTGAGCAGGGCTGGACTGACGAGCTGCGTCGGGAGATCCAGGAAGAGATCTCGATCAACCGCTCAATGCTGCGGCGCCCCGGACCGTGGGCGGTCAGGTACCTACGTCCCCGCCTCGATGAGTGGATGGCGCGCGAGGGTGTGCAGCCGGGACGCCTCCGAGATGTGGTCATGGAAGTGCAGACTCTCATCACTGAGGCGCGCGAGGCCTGTCCATGCGGATCTCGTCCTCGAACAGCAGCGCCCCCGCGCCGACGATCAGGGTAGTCACGTCGCCCGCCGAGGGCCCGCGTGCCGGGCAGGTCAGCTCGGGTCGGCCCCCCCCCCCCGAACCTCGTCTGCCGGATGTGCGCGCGTCGCGATGGTGGCCGTACAACGGTCGTTCGCACAAGTGGTGCCACGGGGAACTGCTGAGCTCACGGCATTGTTGGGTTGCCACAACCCCGGCCCCATCACACCGCTCGACCCGTAAGGCTCACCGAGAGCCATTTGCACGCTCGCTGCACGCTCGGCCACCGGACGGCCACCACCCCACGCCGACTAGACACGAGCGGACCTGCTCCTGGGAACAAAAGGCCAGCTCAGAGGCGTGGGACGGCGAGATCAGCCACTCAGCGTCAACCACGGACCTACGCATTACGATGCACAGATCGTCGGTGCCCGATTTGCCGAGATTCCAAGGTCATCCAAAGCAAGAAACCCCAGGTCAGAGGCCTGACCTAGGGTGCACCACGGAGCCGCCTTCGGGATTCGAACCCGAGACCTACGCATTACGAGACCGTGAGCGTTCGTGTTGCGTGGTGCCGGGCCGTGCTGCCGAATGACGTCCTGCCTGATTAGAGCGCGTGCGGCTCGTTGGTCTGTGCTGCCTCGTATTACGTCGTCCAAAGGCGTCCGGCCACCGGCTGGCCACCGGAGGCGGCTAAGGGTCGGCGTAGGTGTGTTGTCAGCATCCCACAGAGGCGCTGCGGGTGCCGATTATCGCGTCCGCGCAGGAGAGCGAGTTCGCCGCGGAACCTTCTGTAGCCCCACCCGGAGTTCTCGCGGGCCAGGCGCAGGACGAGAGACTGGATGTTGCTGGGGGCACCTCCCAGCCGAAGGCTGGGGGAGGGTCGGCGGTCTGCCGGGGTGTGTGCGACGGGAGGCTTCGGCGTGGCGGCGGCGCATGAGGTCGCGGGCCACCTCAGGATCGTGTCCGGGGAGACGACCAGGTGCAGCTGCCGCAGCTTGGGCTTGGGGAGCCGATGGAGAAGCGCGGCAAGGAATGCGCGGTCCACCGCAGTGGCCCGTGGCCTGTCGGTTTGCCGCTGCAGGACGGCCAGCTGGTGGCGCAGCGGCAATATCTCCATGTCCTCGTCCACGTCGCTCATCGGCAGCAGCCGTATGAGGGCGAACACGCTTGAGACGGCGAGGTAGGGCAGTCGCAGCAGCACGATCCATCAGCCTGACACGCCTATCCGGCGATCACGGCCGTTCACAAGAACCTGCACGTCACAGGCCATGGATGGGGTTTTCGGCACCCGCAGGGTCGGATGTGACCGCCACCTTCGGTTGACACGAGTCAGAGGTAGATCACCGGTTCGGGGCCGCCACTCTGACCTGGCCTCCGGTGAGGGTGGTTCGGCTTCGCGCCGCTGGGTCCAAGGACCGCGCTACTTCGGTTCCAACAGCCCTGTCTCGCCGGACACGCTAGACCAGGTCGTCGGGGGTGTGGCCGAAGGTGTGGGCCCGGTGTTCTGCGAGATCGCTGAAGGAGCGGGCGGCGGCGCTCTGGTAGGCGGTATCCCGGCGGAGCATTGTGACGGTTCGTGAGGGGAGTGGGGGGTCGACGGGTACGGAGTGGAGGTGGGGCTGTTCGCGGGTGATGGCGTCGGGTAGCACGGTGGCGAGGCTGGTTCGTTGGACGATCGCAACGAGCGCATTGACGGAATTGGCCTCGATGGCGACCTGTGGTCGGACCCGGTGGTCGGCGAGGTACTGGTCGATGTGGTGCCGGGTAGCGAAGTCCGGGCTGAGCAGGGCGAGTTGCTGGTCGCGCAGTTCGCGGACCGGTATCGGGCCCGGGCGGGTCGCGTAGGGGTGGGTGGAGGCGACGACGAGGCCGAGGTTTTCGGTGAACAGGGCGGTGGCGGTGATGGCCGGTAGGTGTGCTCCGCCGAAGGCGATGCCGAGGTCGAGCTGGTCGGCGGCGAGCTCGGACTCGATGCGGTCCTGTGTCATCTCGCGGATGTCCAGGGTGATCCCGGGGTAGCGCGCGTGGAAGTCCTCGACGAGCGGCCCGATCAGGTAGGCGGTGAAGGTCGGGGTCATGGCCAGGCGCAGGGTGCCGTGCGAGAGGTCCTGGACGTCGCGGACCGCGCGCTCGGCTGCGGCGAGGTCGCGCAGGGCTTGGCGTGCGTAGTGGGTGTAGGCCTGGCCGGCGTCGGTGAGGCGCACGGTGCGCCCGGAGCGGTCTAGGAGTTGCACGTGTAGCGAGTTCTCGAGCTGTTTGATCTGCTGCGAGAGCGTGGGCTGCGAGACGTGGAGGGCTTCGGCGGCGCGGGTGAAGTTGGCGTGCTCGGCCACGGCGAGCAGGTACCGGAGGTGGCGCAGTTCCATGAGCCAACTATAGACAGCACTGATAGATCCGATGGCTATTGCGTCTTGGACACTATATGCACAGGTCATGCATCGTTGAGGTCATCGGCAGGCAATACCGGTCGTCGAAGAGGGAGTGACCTCATGAACGAGATGGCGCAGGGTTTCCAGCGGTTCAGCCGGGAGGTGTTCCCGACCCAGGCGGCACTCTTCAAGAAGCTCGCCACCACCCATCAGCCGACCGCGCTGTTCATCGGCTGCTCGGACGCCCGGGTCGTGCCGGAGCTGATCACCCAGACCGGTCCGGGCGAGCTGTTCGTCATCCGCACCGCGGGCAACCTCGTGCCCCCGTACACGCAGGGTGCGGACGGTGTCGCGGCGAGCATCGAGTACGCGATCAGTGTGCTCGGGGTCACGGACGTGATCGTCTGCGGGCACTCCGCGTGCGGCGCGATGACCGCCCTCGCCTGCGGCAACGACCTCACCGGTCTGCCCGCCGTCGCCACCTGGCTGCACCACGCGGACGCCTCCAAGGCCCGCACCGACGCAGGCGAGCACCCTGCGGGCGCGGAGCGGGTCGCCGCCCTGGTGAAGGACAACGTCCTCGCCCAGCTGGCGAACCTGAAGACCCACCCGTCCGTGGCCAAGGCCCTGGTGCAGCACATGGTGACCCTCCACGGCTGGGTCTACGACATCGGCAGCGGCTCCGCCGAGATGCTCGACACCGAAAGCGGACAATTCACCGCCCTGGTCGGCTGACCACCCCCGCATCCCCTCCCACGATCCCCAGACCAGGTCCGGGCACCCGCCTCGGACCCCATCCCGAAAGGCTCACCTCATGGTGCACGCACAGTTCGACCAGACCGCCCGCCAGCAGCTTGCCCTGCAGGTCGTCGACGCCAAGACCCGCAAGGACCTCACCTGGCAGGAGCTCGCTGACGCCGCCGGCCTCTCCATCGCCTTCGTCACCGCGGCCCTGCTCGGCCAGCACCCCCTGCCCGCCGACGCGGCCAAGGCCGTGACCGAGCGCCTGGGCCTGGACGAGGACGCCGCGCTGCTGCTCCAGACGATCCCGCTGCGCGGCTCCATCCCCGGCGGCATCCCCACCGACCCGACCATCTACCGCTTCTACGAGATGCTCCAGGTCTACGGCACCACCCTCAAGGCCCTGGTCCACGAGCAACTCGGCGACGGCATCATCAGCGCCATCAACTTCAAGCTCGACTTCAAGACCGTCGAGGACCCCGACGGCGGCCACCGCGCCGTCATCACCCTCGACGGCAAGTACCTGCCCACCAAGCCGTTCTGACCCCAGGCGGGCCGGGGACCGACCTAACAGGTTCCCCGGCCCGTCGACGCGGGGGTCACGCTGGTGGTGATCGAGGCGACGTCGGACTACTGGAAGCCCTTCGTCCACCTGCTGTCCGAGGGCCTAAATGTGATCCTGGTCAACGCCCGCGATGCCAGGAACCTGCCCGGCCGCAAGACCGACGTCTCCGACGCCGCCTGGCTGGCGCAACTGGGTGCCCACGGGCTGCTGCGGGCCTCGTTCGTGCCGGACGAGCCCGTGCGGGAACTGCGTGACCTCACCCGTGCCCGCACCCACGCCACCCGCGAACGCGCCAAGGTCGCCCAGCGGCTGGAGAAGCTGCTGGAGGACACCGGTATCAAGCTGTCGTCGGTGGCCTCCGACATCATGGGCGTCTCCGGGCGGGCGATGCTCGAAGCCCTGATCGCCGGCGCGCGCGACCCGGAACAGTTGGCGGACCTGGCCAAGGGCCGGATGCGCAGAGGCGCTGACCGGGCGTTTCCGCGAGCACCATGCCTTCCTGGCCCGGCTCTACCTGGACCAGTACGACCAACTCACCGCCATGCTGGAGAAGCTGACCGGCCGGATCGGGGAGGCGATGGCCCCCTTTCGTGACGTGCTCGACCTCCTGGACACCGTTCCCGGCATCAGCCGAGCCGTCGCCGAAGTCGTCGTCGCCGAGACCGGAGGCGACATGAACCGCTTCCCCACCGCCAAGCACCTGGCCTCCTGGGCCGGGGTCTGCCCCGGCCACCACGAGTCCGCCGGCCGGTCCAAAAACACCAAGGTCAGGCCCGGCAACCCCTGCCTCAAGGGTGCCCTGGGGCATCGCCGCGATGGGAGCCGCCCGAACCAACGGCACCTATCTGCAGGCCCGCTACCGGCGCCTCACCTCCCGGCACGGGGTCATGAAGGCCCTGGTCGCGGTCGAGCACTCGATCATCACCGCGATCTGGCACATGCTCACCACCAACAGCCCCTACCACGACCTCGGCGGCGCCTACTTCGCCCAACGCGACCCCGAACGCTCCCCCCGACGCACCATCACCCAACTCAACCAGCTCGGCTTCACCGTCACGCTCAACCCGATCGGCAACGCCGCCTGAACGAACACACCCCGAACCGGCAGCCAGCCCTGGCCACCGGACACGTCCGCCTGCCCGAAACCCGCCTGAGCTGGACTTATTTACGCGTTAGGGTGCGGTCGAGGAGCTCGTGTCTGCAGGTCTGCACCCGCCCCCAGCCTTCGGCCGGGAGGTGCCCCCTGTTCCATGATCGAGCTCATGCGGGGGACGCGGATGCCGATGGTGACGATCTCGATGCCCTCGGCGGCGAAGACGGCGTCGAATGCGCGGGTGTTGCTGCTGTCACGGTCCCTGATCAGGTGTGTGACCGTGGCGCCGGCGTCCTGGAGGTCCATGATCAGGTTCCGGGCGGCCTGGGTCACCCAGACCGCGGTGGGGTGTGCGGTGGCCCCGAGGACGCGAACGCGGCGATTGGCGTGTTCGACGACGGCGAAGACGTACACGCTCGTGCCGTTCAGGGTGGTGGCGGTGAAGAAGTCGCAGGCCAGGATCGCGTGGGTCTGGCTGCGCAGGAAGGCGGCCCAGCTCTGGCGGTCGCGCTCGGGAGCTGGCTCGATCCCGTGCTGCTTCACAATCTCCCACACGGTGGAGGGCGCGACTTTGATGCCGAGGGCAGCGAGTTCGCCGTGGATGCGCCAGTAGCCCCACCCGGCGTTCTCGCGGGCCAGGCGCAGGACGAGAGCCTGGATGGCGTGGCGGGTCGGAGGACGGCCGGGCCGCCTTCAACGGGAGGCGTCGGCGTGGCGGCGGCGTATGAGGTCGCGGTGCCACCGCAGGATCGTGTCCGGAGAGACGATCAGGTGCAGCTGCCGCAGTCTGGGCCGGGGGAGCCGGTGCAGGAGCGTGGCAAGGAGGGCACGGTCCGCCGGGGTGAGGCGTGGCCTGGCGATCTGCCGCTGCAAGACCGCCAGTTGGTGGCGCAGCGTCAACATCTCGATGTCCTTGTCGATGTCGGTCATCGGCAGCAGCCGTATGAGGGCGAACACGCTCGACACGACGAGGTAGGGCAGTCGAAGCAGCACGAACGATCAGCCTGACACTCCTATCCGACGATCGTCCGCCGTTCATGAGAACCTGCACGTCGCAGGCCATGGATGGGGTTTTCGGCACCCGCAGGCGTGCCGCGAGAGCGCTGTCGGCAGGACCCGGTCGGACGGCTCCAGAGAGGGCCGGGAGACCTGACGGCGCAGCACCGCCAGCTGATGCCGCAGCACGAGTAGTTCGCCCGAGCCAAGTTGACAACGCCCCCCAGGATCATCGGCGGCGACACTGTCCTCACATCGTCTCGTCGGTCTGCGGCGAGGGGACGACTTCCACTTTGAGGTGTTTCATGAGTGGTTGGTCGCTCTGCAGGCTGTAATCGCTCGCGGCGCACAGGACGTTCAGCTCTGGCATGTAGCCGGCGGCGCAGCCCGGCGGGATGTCGTAGGCGATGGCCCGGTAGCCGCGGACGGAGCGTTGGCTGCCGTCCTTGGCGGTGCTGGTGATGTCCACCAGGTCGAGTTCCTTGATGCCGCGGACGCGCATGTCGGCGGGGTTCATGAACACCAGGGTGCGCAGGTTCTTCACGCCGCGGTAGCGATCATCGCTGGAGTAGATGGTGGTGTTCCACTGGTCGTGGGAGCGCACGGTTGCCAGCGCGAGCGTCCCGGGGGCGGGTACGACGTCGGTGAGCGGTGCGGAGGAGAACTCGGCCCGGCCGGTGGGGGTGAGGAAGACCAGTTCGCGTGCGGGCTGGCGGAGACGGAAGCCGAGCGGGAGGCGGACGCGCCGGTTGAAGTCCTCGAATCCCTCCAGGGCCTTGGCCATGGTGTCGCGGATTCGGTCGTAGTCCTCGACGTACTTCTCCCACGGTGTGTCGCTGTCCGGCAGGGTGGCGCGGGCCATGCCGGCGATGATGGCGGGCTCGGAGAACAGGCGCGGCGAGGCGGGGCGCTTCATCCCCACCGACAGGTGCACCATGCTCATCGAGTCCTCCACGGAGGTGGCCTGGAGGCCGGACCGCTGCTGGTCCTTCTCGGTGCGGCCGAGGCAGGGCAGGATCAGGGCCTTCTTGCCGTGCACCAGGTGGCTGCGGTTGAGCTTGGTGCTGACATGGGCGGTCAGCTCGCAGTGGCGCAGCCCTTCGAAGGTGTAGGGGGTGTCCGGGGCGGCCATGGCGAAGTTGCCGCCCATGCCGATGAAGACCTTCACCCGGCCCTGGTGCATGGCTTCGATGGTGCGCACGGTGTCCAGGCCCTCTTCACGGGGCGGGTCGATGCCGCACGCTTCGGCGAGCCGGTTGAGGAACTCCTCGGTGGGGCGGTGGTCGATTCCGCAGGTGCGGTTGCCCTGGACGTTGCTGTGGCCGCGGATGGGGCATGG
>NZ_SUMC01000075.1 GCF_005047355.1 Actinacidiphila oryziradicis | reverse complement strand
TGACACCACGACACCAGCCGCCGTATCCGGGCCGGTGCCAGGTCATGGAGTACCCGCACCCCACCGACCCGAAGATCTTCTTCCGGCCGGCCGGAGACGGCTCTCACACAGAACCTGCCAGCAGCGCACCCGCGCCGCCAAGCGGACCGGCTTCCACCACCTGCACGCCACCGAGGTCCACCCCCTCACCCCGAGGTTCGGACCACCAGACGGCAACCGCACACGGCCACGCCGCGCCCGAAAAGCCTGGAAACCACAGGCACACACAGAGTTCTAGAGACGCTCACCGAAGTGGTCAAGACGTTCCCAGGCGTACGCGCCCTGGACGGCGTCGACCTGACGGTGCGCCCGGGAGAGGTGCACTGCCTACTCGGACAAAATGGTGCCGGCAAGTCCACTCTGATCAAGGTGCTCTCCGGGGCGCACCGCCCCGACGCCGGACAGATCACCTGGCAGGGGTGCCCCGTTGCAGGAAACCGACCGCAGTTCGTAATCCCAGGCAGCACCTACTGCCGGTCGGTCTTAGAAGGCCGCAGACTACTGCGCAGCCGCGTCCTCGGCGGTGTCATCAACGAGTACCGATACGTAGCTTGACGTGCGGCGACGACTTTCCGAGCCTCACAGGGCACGCCACCCCATCAGCGGTCTGGCCTCCCGGCCGACCAGCAGGGGCACGGTCTGACCCCAGAAGTCGAACGCTTCCGGCGGCGTGAGTGCTCACCTGCTGGCGGCTACGGCACCGAGTCTGACCGACCCAGTAGCTCCCATTAGTAGCTCCCATTAGGCGGTCGCGGGCAGGTCGTCGCCCGCCGGGACCGGCGTCCAGGCCGACCCGGCCGCGGCACTGCGCTCGACCGCGTCGAGGACCAGCTGCACCTGCAGGGCGTCGGCGAACGACGGCCGCGGGTCCCGCTCCGACACGATGGCCTCGACGAGGTCGCGGACCTCGTGGGTGAAGGTGTGCTCGTAGCCGATGATGTGGCCGGGCGGCCACCACGCCGCCATGTACGGGTGCTCCGGCTCGGTCACCAGGATCCGGCGGAATCCCTGCTCGGCCACGGGCTGCGTAGCGTCCAGGAACTCCAGCTCGTTGAGCCGCTCCAGGTCGAACGCGGCTGAGCCGAGCGAGCCGTTGATCTCCAGGCGCAGCGCGTTACGACGCCCGGTGGCGAAGCGCGTCGCCTCGAAGGACGCGAGTGCCCCGCCGGCGAAGCGGCCGAGGAAGAGGCTGGCGTCGTCGACGGTCACCTCGCCGCGCGGCGCGCCGTCGGCCCCCTGCGCGGACAGCCCGCCGGTGGGCGCGCCGGGCAGCGGCCGCTCCTTGACGAATGTCTCGCTGAGCCCGCACACACCCGTGAGCCGGTCTCCGGTGAGGTACTGGGCCAGGTCGATGATGTGGGCGCCGATGTCGCCCAGCGCCCCGCTGCCCGCGACCTCCTTGCGCAGCCGCCAGACGAGCGGGAAGTCCGGATCGGTGATCCAGTCCTGCAGGTACGCGGCCCGGACATGGCGGATCCGGCCCAGCCGGCCGCCCTCGATCATGTTGCGCAGGAGCGAGAGGGCCGGGACGCGGCGGTAGTTGAAGCCGCAGGCGGACCGCACGCCGGCCTGGCGCGCCTTGTCCGCCGCGGCGACCATGGCCCTGGCCTCCTCGACCGAGTTGGCCAGCGGCTTCTCGCACAGAACGTGTTTGCCCGCCTCTAGCGCGGCGATCGCGATCTTCGCGTGGCTGTCGCCGGGGGTGCAGATGTCGATGACGTCGATGTCGTCGCGGGCGACCAGCTCCCGCCAGTCCGTCAGGTGTGTGTCCCAGCCGAGCCGCTGCGCGGCGGCCGCGACCCGCTCGTGGTCGCGGCCGCACACGGCTGCCAGCTCGACCTGTGCCGGCAGGTCGAACGCATGGTTGACGGTGCGCCATGCCTGCGAGTGCACCGTGCCCATGAAGGCGTGGCCGACCATGCCGATCCGGAGTCGTCGAGTGGGCAAGGTTTCTCCCGTTCATCTGGCGACGAAGTCGTCCGCCGGGCGGAGTTCTTCGTCGAGTCGGGGGCATCCGCCGCGCCGGTCGCGCGGTCAGAATCCCATTGGCAGGTACTGTGCGACGTTCTCCTTGGTCACCGTCTCGGAGGAGAGGACGATCTGCTTGGGAACGGTCAGGTCCATCAAATCGCTCATGCCGCGGTTGTTGGCGATCAGCCGGGCCAGCGACACGGCGGAACCGGCCATGGTGGGACTGTAGGTGACGGTGGCCTTCAGCACGCTGTTGTCCGCCTGGATCAACTGCATGGCCTTGCTCGACCCGGCGCCGCCCACCATGAAGAACTCGCTGCGGTGGGCCTGGCTGATGGCAGCAAGGACACCGACGCCCTGGTCGTCGTCGTGGTTCCAGATCGCGTCCAGCTTGGGCGCGGCCTGCAGCAGGTTGGCGGCGGCCTGCTGGCCGGAGTCGACGGTGAACTGGGCGGCCACCCGGTGCGAGACACTGAAGCCGTGGGTGGCGAGGGCGTCCTTGTACCCCTTGCTGCGGGCCTGGGTGAGCGGCAGGCTGTCGATGCCGGCGATCTCCGCGATGATCGGGGAGCTCTTGCCGGCCGACTTCAGGCGGGTGCCGATGTAGTGGCCGGCGGCCGCGCCCAGGCCGTAGTTGTCGCCCTGGATCAGGAGCCGGTAGGCGAGCTGGTCGGTGAACTCCCGGTCGAGGTTGACCACGGGGATGCCGGCGTTCATGGCGTCGCGGCCGGTCGCGGTGAGCTGGGCGCCGTCGAAGGGCTGGACGACGATGATGTCCGGCTTCTCCTGGATGAGGGTCTCCAGCGCGGCGCGCTGAGCGGTGGCGTCCGCGCCCGCCTGGACCATCTTGAAGGTGACCTCGGGGTAGAGCTTTGCTCTCGCCTGGGCGTCGGCGGTGATCGCGGCCAGCCAGCCGTGGTCGGCGGCCGGGGAGGAGAAGCCGATCGTGATGGGCTTTCCGGGCTTGCCGCTCGGCTGTGCCACGGAGGCGGCCGTGACCGCGGGGGCCGCGACGTTGTTGGAGGTGCACCCGGTGACCAGGGCGCCTGCGCCGACGGCGGCACCGCTGAAGAGCAGGTTGCGGCGGGAGAGTGCGGACATGGGGTCCTCCACGAGGGTAGGGGGACCGGACGGCCGTCGGTCTGGCGGTCGCCCGTGGCGGGTGGGTACGGGGAGACGGCGGCCCGGCGCGGGGGCCCGGGGACGGGCGGGCGGCAGGCTGCCTGGGTCTTGGGGCGCGGCCCGGCGGGCGCGGCTTCTGCACCGCCCGGCCGCGCGGCTCAGCGCCTGCGGAAGAGTTCCCTCGGCTGGAACTGCTGGACCAGCACGGCGCCGACGATGATGGCGCCCTTGACGATGTTCTGGACCTCGGTCGGCAGGTTGTTGAGGATGAACAGGTTGGTGATCGTGGTGAAGACCAGCACGCCGAGCAAGGAGCCGATCACCGTGCCGCGACCGCCGGTGAGCGAGGTGCCGCCGATGATCGCGGCGGCGATGGCGTCGAGTTCGTACAGGACGCCCTGGCCGGAGGAGCCGGCGTTGGACTGGGCGACGACCATGATCGCCGCGATGCCGCAGCAGAGGCCGGACAGCGCGTAGAGCAGGACCGTCTGGCGGCGGACGTTGATGCCCGCCAGCCGCGCGGCCTCGGCGTTGCCGCCGACCGCGACGGTGCGGCGGCCGAAGGTGGTCCGGTTCAGCAGGACCCAGCAGGCGGCGGTGACCACGGCGAAGATCA
Source organism: Actinacidiphila oryziradicis (assembly GCF_005047355.1). Taxonomy (GTDB): domain Bacteria; phylum Actinomycetota; class Actinomycetes; order Streptomycetales; family Streptomycetaceae; genus Actinacidiphila; species Actinacidiphila oryziradicis. Next base: position 32,564 of record NZ_SUMC01000075.1, on the reverse strand, counting down.
GCACCAGCACCGGGATGCCCAGGATGTCGTTCGCGGCCAGGCGGTTGATCGAGCCAACGTTCACCACCTGGGTCTGCTTGTTGGAGATCTTCTCCGCGAGACCCTGGGCGCCGACCATCATGGCGAGGGTGGCGATGAAGGGCACCATGCGGCCGTAGGCGATCAGTACGCCGTTCACCGCGCCGGCCACGGTGCCCACCACGACGGCGGTGAAGACCATGCCCCCGGCTCCGAAGCTCTGCGTGGACAAGGTAGTGCACCACACGGCCGCAAGGGCGGTCAGGGAGCCGACCGACAAGTCGATGCCGCCGCCGATGATCACGAACGTCATCCCGATGGTGATCACGCCGATGGCCGACGCCTGGGTCAGGATGTTCGAGATGTTCCCGCCCGTCAGGAACGTGTTCGGCGCGGTGCTCAGGCCGATGACGACCAGCACCACCAGCACCCCGGTGAGCCCGAGGTTGCGCCGTACCGGTTCGCTGGCGTCGTCCCGCCACCAGGTCGTCTTCGCCGCCGGTGCCGTCGTCGCCGAGGCCAACTCCGTCACTGATCCGCCCCTTCCAGCAAGGATCCCGCCATCACCAGGTCGAGAACCGTGTGTTCGTTGATGTCCCGGGCGCTGCGCTGCTGCACGATGCGGCCCTCGCGCATCACCAGCACCCGGTCGGCCAGGCCGAGGACCTCGGGCACCTCGCTGGAGACCAGCAGCACGCCCACGCCTTCGGCGGCGAGGTCCCGGATCACCTGGTACAGCTCGGCCCTGGCGCCCACGTCCACGCCCCGGGTCGGCTCGTCCAGGAGCAACAGCCGGGTGCTCCCCAGCAGCCAGCGGCCCACGACCACCTTCTGCTGGTTGCCCCCGGACAGGGTGCCCGCCCTGCGCCGCACGTCCCGCGGCCGCAGCTCCAGCCGGTCGGCGACGGCTGCGGCCGCCTCGCGCTCGGCACCGGCGCGGACGAAGCCCGCGGCGGAGCGGCGGTCGAGGGTGGCCAGGCCGATGTTGCGCTGGACCGGCTCGCCGAGCAGCAGGGCCTGACTCTTGCGCTCCTCGGGGGCCAGGCCGAGCCCGGCCTTGACTGCGGCGGCGATGCTGCCGGGCCGGAGCCTGCGGCCGTCCACCAGGACCTGCCCGGCGTCGGGCCGGCGGGCGCCGTACACCGTCTCCAGCAGCTCGGAGCGGCCAGAGCCGACCAGTCCGGCGATGCCGACGATCTCGCCCGTTCCGACGGTGAAGGAGACGTCCGTGAACTCGCCGTGCCGGGTCAGGCCCTCGACCCTCAGCAGCTCGCCCTCGGGGACCACGTCCGGGCGGGGCGGGAAGACGTGCTCCACGGACCGGCCGGTCATCCGGTCGACGAGCCGGCCGGTCGGGGTGTCGGCGGGCAGGTCGGCCGCCGTGGTGCGGCCGTCCTTCAGCACCGTCACCCGGTCACAGATCTCCCGGATCTCCTCCAGGCGGTGGGAGATGTAGATGACCGCGATCCCCGCGGCCTTCAGCTCCCGGATGACCCGGAAGAGGTTCGCCACCTCGTCGTGGGCGAGCACGGCGCTCGGCTCGTCCATGATGAGCAGCTTCGCCTCGCGCGAGAGCGCGCGGGCCATGCTGACGATCTGCTGGGCCGCAGCCGGCAGGCGGCCGACCGGCCTGTCGGCCGGGATCTCGCCGTGGCCGAGCCGTTCCAGCACCTCCCGTGCCCGCGCCCGGGTCTCGCCCCGGCGCACGAAGCCGCCGGTGCGCGGCTCGTGGCCGAGCAGGATGTTCTCCGCGACTGTCATGTCGGCGACGAGGTCGAGCTCCTGGTAGATGGTGCCGATGCCGGCGCGTATCGCGGCCTGGGGCCCGGCGAAGGACACCGGCTGCCCCTGCCAGAGGATCTCGCCGCCTTCCGGCCGGTGCACCCCGGAGAGGATCTTGATGAGGGTGGACTTCCCCGCGCCGTTCTGGCCGAGGAGGCAGTGCACCTCCCCAGGACGCACCGTCAGTTCGACGCCATCCAAGGCGCGCACGCCCGGAAAGGTCTTGACGACGCCGCGGAGCGTGAGCAGCGGAGCTGCGTCCGCGGATGGACCGCGTGGTTCCGTCACAGTGGGCTCCCGTAGGCAAGTTCGCTGGCCAGCACGGCCGCGCCGACGACTCCGGCACGGGAGCCCAGCTCGGACATCACGATGGGCAGGTTGCCCGTGGCCAGTGGCAGCGATCGCTGGTAGACGACGCTGCGGATCTCGGCGAGCAGGACGTGGCCGAGCCCGGCCAGGCCGCCGCCAATGACGATCATGGAGGGGTTCATGAAGCTCACCAGTCCGGCGAGCACCTGCCCGACCCGGCGCCCGCCGGCCCGGATCAGGGCGACGCACACGGCGTCCCCGGCCGCCGCGCAGTCGGCGACGTCCTTGGCGGTCAACACGCCGGCCTCGGCGAGCCTGGCTACGAGCGGCTGCGACTGCCCTGAGCGGGCTGCCGCCGTCGCGTCGCGGGCGAGCGCGACCCCGCCGAAGAACGCCTCCAGGCACCCGACGTTCCCGCAGGAGCACAAGGGGCCTTCGGGGTCGACCTGGATGTGGCCGATGTCCCCGGCGCAGCCCCCGGTGCCCCGGTAGATCTCGCCGTGCACCTGGACGCCGCAGCCGATACCGCTGCCGATCTTGACGAACAGCGGGTCAGCGACGGCGCGGGCGACGCCGCTGTGCTGCTCGCCCAGCGCCATGATGTTCACGTCGTTGTCGACCACCACCGGGCAGCCGTGCTCCCGGGCGAGCACGTCGCGGACCGGGTACCGGTCCCACCCGGGCATGATCGGCGGCGAGACGGGGACCCCGTCGCGGAAGCTCACCGGACCGGGTAGGCCGATGCCGATCGCGTCCAGCTGCGAGAAGTGGCCCTGCCCGCGCATCTTGCCCAGCAACTCGCTGACGCGGTCGAGGACCGTGCTCGCACCGGAGCGGATGTCGCAAGGCTCGGTGTGCGAGGTGACCGGCTCCAGTCGCCCGTCGGTGATCTCGATGTCGAGGGAGCTGGCGCCCAGGTCCACGGCGGCGAACCGCACTCCGGGGTGCAAATCAACGAGGGTCGAGCGGCGCCCGCCCCGCGATGCCGCCGGTCCCGCCTCCAGGATCCGGCCCGCCGCGACCAGCCGGTCGAGTTCGGCGAGCACCCGCGGACGCGGCACTCCGAGACGGTCGAGCAGCTGGGCCCGGGACTGCGGACCGTGGTCGCGCAGCAGCCTGAGCAGGCGGTACTGGACGCTAATGATGCTCACCTCCTTGCGATGGATGCCGGGATGCTACGCCGGGGCGGCTGGGCTTTTTGCCGGAACGGCCACCGCTTCCGATGGACCGTCAGAAGGAAACAGGGGCCGGCGGCCGGTCCGGCGTGCACCCCCGGGGCACGCCCGACCGGCGCGGTGTCAGTGCTTGCTCAGCAGGTCGTCGATCGCGGTGAGGCTGCGCTGCGCCGATGCGAAGGAGCCGGGCGGGTTGGGGAGCGTGTTGACGGCGGTGTCCTGCTCCCAGATGGGCAGGTGGACGCCGCGCGGGCCGATGGCGTGGATGAACGACTTGTAGGGCAGGTCGCCCGCGCCGAACTCGACGATGTCGTAGCCGTTGGGGTTGTCGGGGTTGGGTGCGCCGTCCTTCATGTGGAACATCGGGTAGCGGTGGGGGTGGGCGCGCACGTACGCGGCCGGGTCGAAGCCCGGGTAGCGGTACTGGCCTACGTAGGCCCAGTAGACGTCCATCTCCAGGAAGACGTACCGGGGGTCGGTGTTCGCCAGGAAGACGTCGTACAGGCGCACGGACGGCTGGTCTGTGGCGAACGCGAACTCGGGGTAGTGGTTGTGCTGGTAGAACATCAGGCCGCGGGCCGCGGCGGCCTCGCCGTAGGTGTTGAACAGCTCCGACGCCGACAGGTAGGCGGACACCGTCTCGGTGTTCGACGGGGCGTTGGCGGTGCCGACGTGCTTCATGCCGAGGATCTCGGCGTAGTCCAGCTGCTGGTCGAGGCCGGCTGCCCAGGTCCCGAGGTCGACGTGGCTGCCGATCGCACGCAGCCCGTTGTCGTCGAGCAGCTGCCGGATCTCCGGGACGGTGATCTGGCGGCCGAGGATGGAGGTGTTCTGGGTGTAGCCGGCGAACTCCACCTCCTTGTAGCCCATCTGCGCGAGCGTCTCGAAGACCACGCGGAATCCGAGCTGTGCGACCTTGTCGCGGACGCTGTAGAGCTGGATACCGATGGAGCCCATGGGGATCGTCAGGGAGGCCGAGCGGTCGGCCGTGGCAGGCGAGGTCGACGCGGCCGCCAGCGCGGGCGTCGCCCCGGCCAGCGCGGCGGCGCCGATCGCGACGGTAGCTCCCACGGCGGCCCGCAGCAATCCCCTGCGGTCGAGGTCTCGGTTCGGCAGACCCATGATCACTCCTTCGTGTGGGCGGGTGTGCAGCACGGTCGGCGCTGCACAGGGGTGTCCCCCCTTGGCGGCACCGAGCACGGCTCGGCCGGTCGGCGGGGCGGATCGGTCCGTCGGTGCGCCGCACGGATGGCACCGGTGCGGGACGGGGTGGTACCGAGGTGCTGGGAAACGGATGCGGCCCGGAGTCTCCGCGCGGCTCCTGGCCGCAGCGGTCCCCGTAGGAACGGAGGAACCCCACTGACGCCACCGACTCGTCGGCGCCTCGGACTTGCCTACGCCGCTTGATGGTTGACGCCGAGAACAGTAGGAACTCCATCGGCGGCTGTCCAGAGGTTCGGCAGCAAAATCCCGAACTTCCTTCCGTTCCGACGAAACTTCCGATGCGTCAACACGATGTTTCGGCGGTTTGACGGTTAGTGTCTTGACACCCGCCACCGCTCGCGGCACTCTCGTGGCGCCTCCCCCGCTCGTGACCCCTGGGGGGCGCGGCGGCCCGCCACCAGTCCCCGGGCCCGTCGCCCGGAACCCGTACGGCACCGGCGAACCGTCCTGCCGGAGCCCCGACCAGCACACCCGGCCGGCGCGGCCGCGCGTCGGCGCCGACGACAGGCTCGCGGCCGGCCTCGGCCGAATGCACACGCCCAACGGCCCGAGCAGGCGTCCCGTCACCACCCGAGACACGAGGAGAACGCCATGCCCCGTCCCTTCACCCTTTTCACCGGGCAGTGGGCCGACCTCCCGCTGGAGGAGGTCTGCCGGCTCGCCCGCGACTGGGGCTACGACGGACTCGAACTCGCCTGCTGGGGCGACCACTTCGAGGTCGACCGGGCGCTCTCAGAGGACGGCTACCTCGAGGGCCGGCACGCTCTGCTGGAGAAGTACGGCCTGAACTGCTGGGCCATCTCCAACCACCTGGTCGGCCAGGCCGTCTGCGACCACCCCATCGACGAGCGGCACAAGGGCATCCTGCCGACGCGGATCTGGCAGGACGGCGACCCCGAGGGGGTGCGCCGCCGGGCCGCGGCCGAGATCGCGGACACCGCGCGGGCCGCCGCGGCCTTCGGCGTCGACACCGTCATCGGCTTCACCGGCTCGTCGATCTGGCACACCGTCGCGATGTTCCCGCCGGTGCCGGAGTCCATGGTCGAGCGGGGCTTCAAGGACTTCGCCGAGCGGTGGAACCCGCTGATCGACGTCTTCGACGAGGTCGGCGTGCGCTTCGCCCTGGAGGTTCACCCCAGCGAGATTGCCTACGACTTCTGGACCGCCCGGCGGACCCTGGACGCCATCGGCAACCGGCCCGGGTTCGGGCTCAACTTCGACCCCAGCCACTTCGTGTGGCAGGACCTGGACCCGGTGGCGTTCCTCGACACCTTCCGGGACCGGATCTACCACGTGGACTGCAAGGAGGCCCGCAGGCGCCTGGACGGGCGCAACGGGCGCCTCGGCTCGCACCTGCCGTGGGGCGACCCCCACCGCGGCTGGGACTTCGTGTCGGTCGGCCACGGCGACGTGCCGTGGGAGGACGTCTTCCGGATGCTCAACGCGATCGGTTACGAGGGGCCGGTCTCGGTGGAGTGGGAGGACGCGGGCATGGACCGACTCCAGGGGGCGCCCGAGTCGCTGGAATACCTGCGCCGGCTCGCCTTCGAGCCGCCGGCGCACTCCTTCGACGCGGCGTTCTCCAGCGGGAGCTGATCCTGTGGGCTCAAATACCGGATCCGGTCCTTGATCTGCGGGTTCTTGGCGGTGTCAACTGGCGATCTGGTACTCGTTGATGAGTCCGTCGAGGACTGCACTGCGGTGGATGCGGTGCTCGGCGAGGTCGATGGGGCGTGGTGGCCCGGCTTCAGTCTGCGATGAACAGAGCTGGCTCAAGCCGCGGTGGGGCCGGTGTCCGTTGTAGTGGTCCAGGTACCTGGTGAGGGTTCGGCGCCGGTGTCGTTCGTTGAGGATGAGCGTGTGGGACTCTGTCGCCCGATTCGGCGTTCAACACGGGTGCGACAACGGGTGCGCCAAGGGTGGCAACAACGGCTGCACCCAACAAAGCTACGCATGCACATAACCGCTGGTCAGAGCTGGTCAGCCGGGAGCGCGCCGCCAACGAACACGGCTTCGCCGACCTGAAGTTATCAACGGTATGAGCAAGATCTGATCGCGTTGTAGCTGGTCAGGTTGTTCCTTCGATCGATGTGACGTGGTCAGCATGGACCGATAGCGCTGGTCTGCGGACGGGTGACGGTGCCTCCGCGGCGGGCCAGCTCGCGGCGGAGTTCGAGGTTCTCGCCATGCGCTTGGGCAAGGGCTTTTCCGTTGTGTGTCCATCTTCAATGGCCGGGAGGCATCCAGGGCGCCCTGGAGTTCTCCGGACTCGTCCGGGTTTGATCAGGCGATGCCGTGAAGGGTGAGGGTGCTTCGGGGGTCGGTATGAGTTCGTCGGCCGCTGGCCGTGTTGGCCCAGCCGGCGAGCCGGAGGGGTGCCTCGGACGATGTCGCGGAGGGCGGTCATGACCACCGGGGTGTTGTGCCACGGATGTAGGTGAGGGTCCTGCCGTGCGGGGCCCCGCAACAGCGCCCGGTGACGTCCCGTCAGTTCCGGAAAATTCCCTATGGAGAAATTAGTCTAGATCTGATGTTCCATCGAATCAGGTACATGCACACAAAAAAGTAGGCGCCGTCTGACACGAATTCAGAACTCTGCAAAATCGTGCGCCTTGATGAAATGGAATCAGTCCTCGCGAATTCCCGGAACGGGTGTCGGCGACGCTTGAATCGTGACCCACTTCCGATTGTCCCCGGTCCGGTGCCACGGCGGCGCGGGCGGCCGCGTAATCGGCCCCGAACTTCGCATGCCACTGCCGGACCGTCTCGTAGGAGGCCACTGTGCTCCGGGCGAGTATCGATTTCTCGACGTCGCGGAAGGTCGACGGGAATCGGTGATGCAGCCGCACGTAAGGGCGGTGACCTGCGCCGCACACCGGTAGCCCTTGTACGACGGCGACGCGGCGTCCTTGTGTGATGCCCTGCGATGCGAGGATCGTTTTAGGAGCTCAGCTTGTCGGCCACGTTGACCACGGTTTCACCGCGCCTGTTGTGGTGTGACGTGTCTGAGTTCTTCGGCGGCGTGCACGAGGGCGGAGACGATCTGCATCCGGTGTTCGTCGGTGAGGCGGACCAGCGGGACGGAGCAACTCAGTGCGTCGATCGCGGGCTGCCGTCTGGAGATGACCACGGCGAAGCAGCCGAGGCCGGGCGTGTTTTGCGCCCGCTCGAAGATGTATCCGTCGCGTCGCGCCTGGTTCAGTTCACCGATGAGCGTCTCGAGGTCGGTGACGGTGTCCGGGGTCAACGGCCGGAGCTCTTGCGGCAGTAGCGCGGCCACCTCTTCGTCGGTCCGGACGGCGAGCAGGGCCTTGCCGAGACCGGTGGTGTGGGCGGGCAGTCGGCGTCCGATGCGGGAGCTGCTGCGGAGGTGGTGCGCGGACTCGCGGCTCGCGAGGTAGACGATGTCGGAACCGTCGAGCCGCGCGAGGTGCACCGTCTCGTTGAGCTCGTCGCGCAAGTGGGTCAGCAGGGGCCAGGCGGCCTCTATCACCGGGTCGCGCTCGAGGTAGGAGGCGCCGGCGCGTAGCGCGCGCATCCCGATCGCGTAGGTGGAGTTGCGTTCGTCAGTCTCCAGCCAGGAGCGCGCGACCAGCGTCTGCAGCAGATTGTGCAGGCTCGACTTCGGTACTCCGAGTTCGCGATGGATCTCGCTGAGCGTGAGCCGGCGCGGTGCGCTGGCCAGCAGTTCGAGCACGTCGATCGTGCGGTCGGCCGACTTCACCGTGGCGACCGGGGCCGTCGGGCCGTGCGTGTTCGCCGCGCCTTGTGCGTCGTCTGTCAGTGGGTCGAACCGCGTCATGAGCTTCCCGCCTGTATTTGTTTAAACCTTGACAGCCCCATGAACAGTGCCCATAGTTCTGCACACATAGTCAACTCGCTGAACTCTTGTTCACGTATGAGAACACCGGAGGGGTCTTGCCGCACCTTAGCGGAGTCTTGTTTTTTCCGGTGACACCGTTCTCGTCCACCGGGGAGCTCAACCTCGACGCACTGAGCAGGCACCTGGAGGACGGTTTGGCTGCGGGGCCGGGTGGCGTCTTCGCTGCCTGTGGCACCGGCGAATTCCATGCGTTGGACGCAGCGGAGTCGACCCAGGTGGTGGAGACGGCGGTGCGAGTCGTGGCTGGGCAGGTGCCGGTGTTCGCCGGTGCGGGTGGTCAGGTCCGCGTCGCGGTTGAGCAAGCGCGCGGCGCGGCGCGGGCCGGTGCCGACGGTCTGTTGCTGATGCCCCCCTACCTGGTGGAGGCGCCGCCTGCGGGACTGGTCCGCTACGTCGAAACCGTCGCCCGTGCGACGGACCTGCCGGTGATCGTCTACCACCGCGGCAGTGCTCGGTTCGACCCGGCGGTCGCCGCGAGGATCGCGGAGCTGCCTTCGGTGATCGGGCTCAAGGATGGCATCGGTGATGTCGACCTCATGACGCAGGTGATCTCCTCGGTCCGCACCACGCTGGACGGCAGCGACAAGTCGTTCCAGTTCTTCAACGGACTTCCCACGGCAGAGCTCACCGTCCCTGCGTATGTCGGCCTCGGGGTGCATCTGTACTCGTCCGCCGTCTTCTGCTTCGCGCCGCAGGTCGCCTTGCGCTTCCACCATGCGGCCACCACGGGTGACGAGAAGGCCGTGCAGCAGCTGTTGGACACTTTTTTCGTACCCCTGGCGAAGCTTCGTTCGAAGGTTCCTGGATATGCCGTGTCGCTGGTGAAGGCCGGCGTGCGGCTCAGGGGGCTCGACGTCGGCGGGGTACGTCCGCCGCTCATCGATCCCACTGCAGAGCACCTGGACGAACTCCGCCGAATCATCGATGAGACCTTGTCCGGCAACTTCCCCTTCGTTACAGCCGGTTAAGGATACCAAACAGCCGCCCCAGCAGCGCCGCTGGGCTCATCAACTCGGGAATTGAGGTGAAACGTGGACCGGCAAGGCGTTATGCGCATTATGACCGCGGCTGCGGTGACGGGGCTGGCCACCAGCTCGCTGGTGGCCTGCTCGGGCAGCGGGGGTGTGGGCTCGTCCGGTGCGGGTTCGTCCTCGGAGCTGAACATCATCTCCGCGGAACCCACCAGCGGTCTGGATCCCAATACCGCGGTGACCCAGACCTCGTTGCGTGTCATGGAGCTGATGTACGACACGCTGATCGACTACGACGCAAAGGGTGGCTTGGTTCCCGACCTGGCCACGAAGTGGGCGCCGAGCGCCAACGGCAAGAGTTACACGTTCTCCCTGCGCAAGGGCGCGAAGTTCAGCGACGGCTCGGCCATCACGGCGACCGATGTGAAATTCTCCCTCGAGCGGGCAGCGAAGGGACAGGCGCTCAAGACCGCGCTGTCGGACATGACCTCGGTCAACGTCCTCGATCCGTCCACGGTGAAGGTCAACCTCAAGAGTCCGTCCCGCGTGTTCCTCAACGCACTTGCCCGGGTCGGCAACGCCGCGATCCTGTCGCAGAAGGCCGTCACCGCGAATACGTCCTACTTCACCAAGCCGACAGCTACGTCCGGGCCCTGGTCGTTGCAGCAGTGGACGCCGCAGAGCAATCTGGGGCTCACCGCCAACACCTTCTACTGGCGCACAGGGTTCCCGAAGATCAAGACCATCAACTACGCATTCAGCAGCGACGGGACCACCGAGGCGTCTGCCCTCCAAGCCGGTACCGCGGATATGACCTATCCGATGGCGCCCGAGGACGCCCTCCGGTTGCAGAAGGCCGGCGCGATCAACTACTACCCGACGCCGACCCCGGGCGTGGTCATGTGGGGTCTGGACAAGACGAAGCCACCCTTCAACGACGTCCGCGCGCGGCAAGCCGTGGCCTACATGGCTCCGCGTGCGGACAAGCAGAGCGCGTGCTGGAGCAACATCGGCGCCAACGCGACGGGCAACCTGATCTTCAACGGCAACTGGGCGTACACGCCAGGGCTCAACAAGTACGGCGTGAGCCAGTCCGACGCTCTGGCGAAGGCGGGCGCGCTGCTCGACGCGGCCGGGTGGAAGATGGGGTCGGGTGGCGTCCGGCAGGCCGAGGGTGTGAAGGGCGTTGCGAACGGCACGAAGTTCGCGGTGACCGTACCGTATGAGAACGCCTGGACGCAGGCCCGCTGCAACACCCAGCTGCTGCAGTCGGATTTGAAGCCGCTCGGTGTGCAGATCACCCCACAGGCCTACGACACGGCGACGTTCTACCCCGACGTGGCGAAGAACAAGTTCCAGATGTACCACGCCGGCGACCAGTGGGCGACAGTCGACGACGAGATGTCCCAGGCCTTCACCTGCAACGGGCAAGCCACCAACCTCATCGCGAAGTGGTGCGATCCCCAGGTGGACGACCTGATCGCGAAGGCGCAGGCCACGTTGGACCTCACCAAGGCGAAGCAGTACTACGCCCAGGTGCAGCAGATCGTGGAGGATCAGGTGCCGGCGATCGTGACCGGCAACCAGTACGCCGTGGTCGGATTGGCGACGCGGGTCCACGGCTACGTCGCCCGCGCCGACGGCTCGAACCGGTCGCTGATCGAAGCGACCTTGGGTTAGGAAGCGGGCCCGGGTGGCCGGCAACCGTCCGGCCACCCGGTGCCGCTCGTAGCGAGCGAAAAGACTCCGGTGATCTAAATGCTCAAATACGCGCTTTACCGGCTGTGCCTGGCGGCGCCGCTACTGTTCTTGTTGTCCATCCTCACGTTCGTCTACATCCAGATCATCCCCGGCGACCCGGTGGCCGGCATGCTCGGCCCGGGCGGAAATCCCACGCTCATCAGGCAACTGCGCCACGAGCTGGGCCTGGACCAGTCCATCCCCAGCCAGTACGGGCACTGGCTGTCGAACCTGGTCACCCACGGTGACCTCGGCATCTCCTTCATCACGCGCCAGCCGATCACGCCGGTACTGGTGAACCGCATCCCCGCGACGCTGCAGCTCACGGTGACCGGGCTGATCTTCACTGTCGTACTGGGCTGGCTGGGCGGCTTCCTCGCCGGCGCATTCAAGGACACCTGGATCGACCGGACGCTGTCCGGCCTGACCCTCGTCGGCCTGTCGACCCCGATGTTCTGGATCGGCACGATCCTGATCCTGGTATTCGCCGTAAACCTGCGGTGGCTGCCTGCCGGAGGTTACGTCCCGCTCGCCGTGGACCCGCTGCAGAGCATCAAGGACAGCTTGATGCCGGGCTTCGCGATGGGGCTGGGCCTGGCACCCTACCTCGCGCGGATGACCCGCGCCGCGACCGTCGAGGTGCAGCACGAATCGTTCCTGCGGCACGCCCGAACCAAAGGCCTGCGGGGAAACACGGTGCTGTGGCGCTACGCCGCGCGCAACGCCGTTCCGTCCACCGTCGTGGTCATCGGCTTGCAGGTGGGATCGCTGCTCGGCGGCCAGGTGATCGTAGAGCAATTGTTCAACTGGCCGGGCCTGGGCCGGCTGCTCGTCGAAGGCGCCATCCAACGTGACTACTACACGGTGCAGGCAGTGATCCTGGTCATCGCGGTGCTCTACGTCCTGCTGAACCTCGCAGCAGAATTGGCGCACGCCGCCCTCGACCCGAGGATCCGGCTGTGAGCGCGCCCGCGGCGTCGACCGCCGCACCGGTCCTGGCTCCCACGCGGCGCGCCACACTGCGCTCGCGCGGCCTGCTCAACGGACGCGTCGTGTTCGGCAGCACCCTCGTGCTCATCGTGGTCGCCGTCGCCGTGGTGGGCATGATGTGGACGCCGTACCCGGCCGACGCACCCAACCTGAACGCGCGCTTCGCCGCGCCGCAGATGCACCATCTGCTCGGCACCGACGAACTGGGCCGCGACATCCTCAGCCGCGCCATGGTCGGCGCACGCACCTCGCTGATCATCTCTGTGAGCGCAGTCGCCATCGCGGCAGCGATCGGCACGGTCATCGGCTTCCTTACCGGTTACCTGCGCGGCGTCATCGACATCGTGCTCAGCCGGATCATCGACGCGATGCTGGCGGTGCCGGCGCTCGTCCTCGCCCTTGGCATCGTCGCGATGCTGGGTGCGTCAGCCACATCGGTGACGGTGGCGCTGGCGGTGGCCTACACACCGACGTTCGCGCGGGTCCTGCGCGGTGTCGTCGTGGCGGCACGCGACCACACCTACGTCGAGGCCTCGCGCGGCCTCGGGCTCCCGGCGATCGTCGTCGTGGTCAAGGACCTACTGCCGTCCGTGCTGCCGATCATGGTCGTGCAGGTCACCACGTCGCTCGCCTGGGGAATTCTCGACGAGGCGAACCTGGGTTTCCTCGGTCTCGGCGTGCAGCCCCCGGCGCCGTCCTGGGGCTCATTGCTCATCGAGGGCCGCCAGTACATGTACGACGCGCCGTGGCTGTCGATCGGCGCGGGCGCCTTCGTCGTCATGGCGGTGCTCGGCGTCAACACGCTCGGGGACGGGCTGCGGGACGTCCTCGACCCGAGGGCGTGGACCCGGCGACACAACTACCGAAAGCGCGGTGGGAAATGACGGCAGCGGCGATGACACACACCGAGCCGCCCGAGGCGCTGCTCACGGTGCGCAACCTTTCCGTACACTTCCACACCGGTGACACGACCGTGCGAGCGTTGGACGACGTGTCGCTTACGATCAACCGCGGCGAGATCGTCGGGTTGGTCGGCGAGTCCGGATGCGGCAAGAGCACCCTGGGCATGTCGCTGCTGCGGCTCATCGAGGCACCCGGCGAGATCGCCGGCGGAGAGGTGATCTTCGACGGCCGCGACCTCGTTCCGCTCCCGGAAAAGGAGCTGCGTCAGGTACGAGGCCGGGACATTTCGCTGATCGTCCAGGATGCGCTGGCCGTGATGAATCCGGTGACGCGCGTCGGCGAGCAGCTCACTGAGGTGCTGCGCGACCACGGACAGGGCAATCGCGCCGAGCGGCGGCTGCGTGCGCGCGATGCGCTGGCCGCCGTCGGCTTCCCACGCCCCGAGCACAGCCTGCGCAGCTACCCGCACCAGCTCAGCGGCGGCATGCAGCAGCGGGTCTCGATCGCACAGAGCCTGCTGCTCGAACCGAGGCTGGTCATCGCCGACGAGCCGACGACCGCGCTGGACGTCACCGTGCAGGCGCAGGTATTGCAACTGCTGACGAGCGCCTGCCGAACCCGGGGAACCAGCGTCCTGCTCATCACGCACGACCTTGGCGTCGTCGCCGAGACCTGCGACCGGGTGATGGTGATGTACGCGGGACGGGTGGTGGAGAGCGGGCCGGTACGCCAGATCTTCACCGCACCGCGCCATCCCTACACCGTCGCGCTGTTGGAGGCGTTGCTGCCGCTGCGGGGTGCGCCGCCGCCCGTGCTCCACGCGCTTCCTGGCCAGACCCCGCAGGCCAACGAGTGGGCCAGCGGGTGCCGCTTCCATTCAAGGTGCCCGCGCCGCGCTGCTCTCGGCAATCCCGCGATCTGCGAGGCGGACGAACCCGCATTGCGCGGTGCGGGCCCGCACGACGTCGCCTGCCACTTCCCCAGTGACGAGCCGTCCGCGAACAGAAAGGGTTCGGTGACTGTAGATGAGTGAGCCGGAGGTGGTGTTCCGCCTGGAGTCGGTGACCAAGGAGTTCGGCAACGGCCGCAGCCTTCTCGGACTTAACAGGTCCGCCGGCGTGCGCGCGCTCGACGACGTGAGCATCGAGCTGCGGCGGGGCGAGGTCCTCGGGTTGGTCGGGGAGAGCGGCTCGGGGAAGACCACGCTGGGAAGGATCCTCGTCGGCGCGGAGCGGGCGACGTCCGGCCGGGTGTGGTTCGAGGGCACGCCAGTAGAGGCGCTGCGCGGAGGTGCGTTGCGCAACTTCCGCAAAAGCGTGCAAATGGTGTTCCAGAACCCCTTCACCTCGCTCAACCCGCGCCGCACCGTACGGGACGTGCTGAACTCCGGCTTCGCCGCGCGCGGGCTGCGCCGCGGCGCGCAGCGGGCGGCAGCGATGGCCGAACTCATGCCAAAGGTGGGTCTGAGCGAAGCGTTCCTCGACCGGTACCCCCACGCGTTCAGCGGCGGACAACGGCAACGCATCGTGCTCGCCCGCGCGCTGACCGTCGAGCCGTCCGTACTCGTCGCCGACGAGCCGGTCTCAGCGCTGGACGTGTCGATTCAAGCGCAGATCCTCAACCTGTTCGTCACGCTGCGCCGCGAGCTGAACCTCAGCATCGTCATGATCACCCACGACCTGCGGGTCGCCAACTTCCTCAGCGACCGCATCGCGGTGCTGTACCGCGGGCAGCTCGTGGAACTCGGCACGCGCGAGCAGATCATGGAGCACTCGCGGCACCCCTACACCCGGATGCTGCTGTCGGCCGCGCCGACCGGTGACCCCGACGCGCCCCACAACCGGCCGTGGCTGGTGGGCGACGCGACGCCAGCCGACGCGATGTCCGGCGGGTGCGTGTTCCGCGACCGGTGCTGGCTGCGCACGATCGTGAGCGACCCCGACCGGTGTGCCACCGAGCAGCCGCGGCTCGCCGCTATGGAAGACCAGCACTCGGCGGCCTGCCACTTCGCCGAGCAGACCGCGACGGCGGCCGGCGTCTTGCTCGTCGAAGCCGAGGAATCCGCATGACGCTGCCACGGATCGCATTCCTCGGACCCGGCGCCATCGCCGCAGAACACGCCCGCGCGTTCCGGCAACTGGGCTGCCCGCTCGCGGCGGTCATGGGTCCGGACGCCGAGGCGGCGGCGCAGTTCGCCAAGCGGCACGCGGTGGCCCGTTCAACCGACACGGTGGCCGACATCGTGGACGCCGACGACGTCGACGCGGTCGTCGTCGCCTCACCGAGCGGCGAGCACGCCGGGCAGGCCCTCGCCGCGCTGCGCGGCGGGAAACACGTGCTGTGCGAGATACCCCTCGGGCTGTCCCTGGCCGAGGTGACCGCTGCTGCCGAAGCGGCAGGAGACCGGATCGCCATGGCCTGTCACACCCAGCGCTACCTGCCGGTGGTCTCGGCGCTGCGCGCGCGGGTCGTCGCCGGCGAGTTCGAACCGATCAGCATGTCGATCACCTCAGCGATCTACCGCCGCTCGAACGTCGGCTGGACCGGCGAGCGGCGCGACTGGGCCGACGACATCATCTGGCACCACACGACCCACGCGGTGGACACCAGCTTGTGGCTGCTCGACGACGGCATCGAGTCCGTGCAGGCCCTGGCCGGTCCGGCGGACCGGGAAACCGGACGCCCGCTGGACCTCGCGCTCGCACTGCGTACCCGCACCGGTCGGCTCGCGACGATCGCCATGTCCTACAACGCGATCCGGCCCGTGAGCGAGGTGTCGGTCTTCGGCCGCTCGGAGACCGCCCGGATCAGCAACTGGCAACCCTCGCATGCAGCGGCGTCCGAGCCCAACGACCTGCTCGGAAAGGCAGCGTTCGCGCAGGCCCAGGCGTTCCTGAGCGCGATCGCCCAACGTCCCGGCTCCTGGCCGTCGTTCCGCGACGTGCTGCCGACCTACCGCGTGATCCAGCAGGTCTACGACCAGATCCGTCAGGAGAGCTCACCAGCATGACCGCACTGATCAACTCACCGGACCTCGCGGCGCAAGTTCGCGACCAGTTCCCCGGGACCAGTTCCGGGGTCTACCTCAATACCGCGGCGGAGAGCCTGTTCCTCGGCTCGCACATGCAGGCGCTGAACAACTATGCCCTGCGAAAGAACCTCGGCTCGCGCGGCCGGGACGCATGTGCGCAGGTCGAGTCGCACTGTCGCACGCTGGTGGGCGAGCTGTTGTCGGTGGACAGCCGGCACGTGGCCTTCCTCGCGAGTACCTCGCGCGGTCTCGACGCAGTGATCAAATCAATCAGCTGGCGGCCGGGCGACAACATCGTCTTCGCCGAGTCGGAGTTCCCGAGCACCACCTTCGCCGCCGTGCACCTCGCGAGTGCCGGCGTCGAGCGCAGGGTGGTGAGGGGGCAGGACGGCCTCGTGCCCACCGACTCCTACGCTGCCCGGATCGACGAACGCACGCGGCTCGTCGTTGCCAGCCTGGTCAGCTACAAGAACGGCTTCATGGTGGACTTGCCGGCGCTCGCCGCCGCTGCCCACGAGCGCGGCGCGCTGCTGTTCGTCGACGCGGTGCAAGCCGTAGGAGCAGTCCCGGTCCAGGCCGGTGTCGCCGACTTCCTCTGCGCCGGGACGTACAAGTGGCTGCTCGGAGCGCATGGCCTGGCGATCTTCTACGTCAACCCCGACGTCCTCGACCAGCTCACCCCGCCCTATGTCGCGTACCGCGGCGTCACCGACCTGTTCGCGGCCGACCGCCTGGAACGCTTCGAACTCATGCCGGACGCTCGCCGGTTCGAGGAGGGCATGCCCAACTACATCGGCCTGCACGTCCTGGAGAACGCGCTGGAGTTCGTGCTGTCCGTCGGCGTCGAGGCCATCGCGGCATACAACGCCGAACTGGTCGCGGTGGCGATGCAAGGTCTGGCTGACCTTGGGGTGGAACTGCTGACACCGCGCCAGCCCGAGCGCCGCGGATCGATCGTCTCCTTCGCGACGGCGTGCGATGCGGAAATCACTCGCCGCCTCGCCGAGCGCGGGGTCAGCGTGTGGGGACGCGACGGCCGGGTGCGCATCGCGCCGCACCTCTACAACACCGTCGCCGACGTTGAGGCATTCCTGCACCACGTGGCGCCCGTCCTGGCCGAGGTGCAGCGGTGACCGGCTCGACGATCATCGACGCGCACACCCACGTCACCGCCGCTTCCGGCAGCGGCGTGCCGCGCAGCCCGCAGTTCCCGAACGCGCCGATGTTCACGGCCCCGGTCGAACAGCTGCTGGAGGCGATGGATACAACCGGGGTCGACCAGGCCGTTCTCATCCAGCCGAGCCTCTACGGATTCGACCACTCGCAGCTGCTGCGCTGCCTGGAGGCGCACCCCAACCGGTTTGTCGGCATTGCCTTGGCCGACCCGGTGGGTCCAAATTTCCCCGACGAGCTCAGCGAGTTGGTGCAGCGGGCGCCGATCCGGGGGATCCGGCTCGCCCCGCTGATCGCGCCGGAGCTGGGCTGGTTCGACGCGGCGGCCGAGCCGATGTACGAGGCGGCCGCGCGCCTCGGGCTCAGCGCGAACCTGCTGATCACCCCCGCCGTCCTGCCGGTAGTGGATCGGTGGGTTGCAGCGCATCCCGACCTGACGATCGTCGTCGATCATCTCGCCCGCCCCGACCTCGACCCGCAGAGCCCGGGAACGATCTCCGACAACCTGCTGCGGCTCGCGCGCTTCGACAACGTAAACGTCAAAATGTCCGCGCTGCCGGAGATGTCGAGCCGCCCCTACCCGCATCAGGACATCCGGCCGTGGGTGCGCGCGGTCCTGACCGAGTTCGGCGCGCAACGCCTCATGTGGGGTTCGGACTTCCCGTACACGACCGACACGGACGGATACATGCAGGCGCGCACCGTCCTGGACGAATGCGAGGTCGGCGATGCCGAACGCAGCCGCATCCTGTCCGGCACCGCCGCCGCCGTCTACCGACTGCCAGCATTCACGGAAGGGCCAAGCCTATGACCATTCCCTCACTCCAACTGCCTGCCCGTTACTACCGCACGTACCCAGTCCAGGCGCCGCTCGGCTACGTGGAGGAGACGCTGGACCTCGACCTGCGCCGGACCGCGTTCCTGCTGGTCGACGTGAACGGTCTCGGCTTCGACGGCGACGACCCGCAGCCGGCGCCGGGCCTGCCCCCGCTCTACGCCGACCAGGCCAAGGCCAGCCACCGGATCGTCCTCGACCACATCGCCCCGGCCAAGCGGGCGGCCGTCCAGGCCGGCATCCCCATCGTCTACCTGTCCAACCACCTGTCGCCGACGCTCAACGAGCACAGCGAGTGGCGGAACCTGTCCCTGCGCGTGCACAACATCGACGTTCTGCAAAGCTGGCAGGAGCCGAACGACATCCTCGCCTACTCCGAGGTGATCGCACCCCAACCGGGAGACTTCCTGGTGAAAAAGCAGCTCTACAGCGGGTTCTTCGAAACCCAGCTCGACTCGCTGCTGCGCAGCCTCGACATCTACAACCTGATCACCGTCGGCTTCGACAGCCGGATCTGCCTGCACACGACGGTGATCGACGCCATGTACCGCAACTACCGGGTAACGGTGCTGCGGGACGCGATCGGCACGTCACCGCTGGCCAACGGCGACGACGCCGAGACCGACGACGGCAAGTGGGCCGACGCCGACGCGGTGCGGTTCATTGAGACCAACGTCGGCTACACCGCGACGAGCCAGCAGTGGATCGCGGCCTGCGAGGCGCACGTGCCCGGGATGCCGGCATGACCGAGTACTGGATCCGCTGCGGCGCGCTGGTCACCGGGAGCGGCGAACCGCTGCTCCCGGATGCGGTGGTGCACGTCGCCGACGGCATGATCGCAGGCGTACACGCCGCCAACGAGCTTCCAGCGGACATCGACGCCGACCGCATCGTTGACCACTCGACGGCGACCGTCGTTCCCGGCTTCGTCGACGCCCACGTGCACCTGCTGTTCACCTGCGACGTCGACCACGAACTCACGCGGGCCAGCGTCGAGCACTCCGCCCCCGCACAGCTGGCCTTGATCGGCGCACGCAACGCCATGGAGTGCCTGCTCGGCGGCGTGACCACCGTCCGCGACTGCGGCGACATCGGCTTCACCACCCTGGACATCCGCGACGCCATCAGCGCCGGCCGCCTGCCAGGACCGCGGATCCTCGCCGCCGGCCCACCGATCACCACGACGGGCGGCCACCTGCACTGGTGCGGCAACGCGGCCGACTCCATCGACGAGATCCGCAAAGCCACCCGCACGCTCTGCACGCGCGGAGTGGACATGATCAAGGTCATGGCCAGCGGCGGCAACATGACCCGTGGTTCCAGCAAGCTGCAGCCGCAGTTCCAGACGCACGAAATGCAGGTTGTCGTGGAGGAGGCCCACCGACTAGGCCGACGGGTGGCCGCGCACGCGCTGAACACCGAGAGCATCCGCCGCGCCGTCGCCGCCGGGGTGGACACCATCGAGCACTGCATCTGGGTCAATGACAAGGGCGAGCCCGACCTCGACCTTGACCTGGTCGACGAGATGGCGCGGCGCCCCGTGTCGGCGACGTTGACGATGGCCGGAATCGCCCGAGTGCTGCTGCCCGATGCCGAGCCCGCTGACCAGGTGGAGCTGTGCGCGGCGCACGCCATGTCCGCGACCGGCAATCTGTACGATGACTTCGCCTTCGCCCGCACCATGCGCGCAGCCGGCGTCCACGTGTCCGTGGCGAGCGACGCGGGCGTCCGGTTCACGCCGTTCCGCGAGTTCGGCCGCACGGTGGAGTGCACCATGCAGGCGCTCGGCGTGCCGTTCAGCGAGGCGATCGCGATGTCGACGCTGCGCTCGGCCGAGTCACTGGGGCTGGCCGACCGCGTCGGCAGCATCGAGGCAGGCAAGGCGGCAGACCTCGTGGTGCTCGACGGCGTCGCCGACGAGGCGACGCGGCGCATCGGGCCGATCCGTCAGGTGTGGCGCGACGGCGCCCTATTGGTCAACAACGGCCAGCTGGCCGTCCCGGAGGTGACATCGTGAACGATCAGATCGCACAGCGGCTCGCAGGCCTCGGGCTGGAGCTGCCCCAGCTGCCTGCCCCGCGCTACCACTACATACCCGCGACTCACACGGGCGAGCTCTGGTTCTTCTCCGGCAAAACACCCATCGTGGCGGGTGCGCTGCTGCACCCGGGCCGACTCGGGGACCTCTCGGTCGACAAGGGGCGGCAGGCGGCGCGCGTCGCCGCGTTGAACCTCCTCGCCGCGATTGAAACCGAGCTCGGGCTCGAGAACGTCAGCCGCGTCCTCAAGATCACCGGATTCGTCGCGAGCGCTGACGGATTCGTCGAGCAGCCCACGGTCATCGACGCCGCATCCGAGCTGCTCGTCGACGTCCTGGGGGACGCCGGCCGCCACGCGCGCTCGGCGATCGGCGTCGCTTCGCTCCCGGGCAACGCGGCGGTGGAGGTCGAGGCGATCGTGTCCGCAACGAGGAGGCAAATAGCATGACCCACGTCCGCACCTACACCGTCGACGAGATCCAAGAACGCATCGACGCGGTGCCTCGGGTATCGCTAGCCCACCTGCCGACCCCGCTGGACGACTGCCCAAACCTCTCTGGCGAGTTGCGCCGGACGATCAGCATCAAGCGCGACGACTGCACCGGTCTCGCGTTCGGCGGCAACAAGGTCCGCCAGCACGAGTTCATGCTTGCCGATGCGATCGCCGCAGGCGCGGACTGCGTGATCCAGGGCTCGGCCGCGCAGTCCAATCATTCGCGCCAGCTTGCGGCGGCCTGCGCCCGGCTCGGCCTCGACGTCTACCTGGTGCCCAAGCTGGACGAGAAGAGCTCGCCAGTACAGGGCAACTACCTGGTCGACCACCTGCTCGGCGCGACGATCCTCCCGATCGACGCCGCCCAGAGCACCGCGGCGCGCAAGGCCGAACTGGCCGAGGAGCTGCGGGCGCAGGGCCGAAGCCCTTACGTCGTCGGCATGGGCGCCACCCGCAGCCTGGTGCTCGGCGCCGTGGCCTACGTCCAGACGCTGCTGGAGATCGTGCGGGCGCGGCCGGACGCCGTCCCGGACTGGATCTTCTCCGCGACGCAGGGCAGCACCCTCGCCGGGCTGCAGCTCGGCTGCGAGCTGCTCGGACTTCCGACCCGGCTCGTCGGCGTCTGCCCGATGACCGCCGACCATGAGGCGTACCTGAGCCCGGAGCAGATCGCCGAGCTCGCGCAAGGCGCCGCGCAAATGCTCGGCGTATCGACGCAGATCACTGCCGACCGGATCACCACGACGCTGGACTATGTCGGCGAGCGCTATGGCGTGCCCAGCGTGGCAGCCATCGAGGCCATCCGCCACCTTGGAGCGGCTGAAGGGATCTTGCTGGACCCCGTTTACTCGGGCAAGGGATTCGCCGGCTTGCTGGACTACTGCCGGGCCGGCCGCGTTCCTGAAGGCGACAACGTGGTGTTCGTTCACACAGGTGGCCTCCCGGCGCTATTCAGCTATTCCGAAGAATTGATGGCCAGTCAGACATGAAGGCCTAAAATTTGCATCGGCGGGCCGGGCATGCCTCTGCGTGTTCGCGAGCGAGACGGTTCGCAGTCGCGCAGTTTGGTGACGGATGGGGCTGCTGAGAGCTCGAGTTGAGGGGTGGGCACGGCCTTGAGTGATCATCGGATGCTGACTCCGTGTGACCGCAAAGGACCGTGCCCGGTGCCATCCTCGCTGATCGATGTCCTTGGCCTCCCGCGTGAAATCCGGGCTCTGGCCGCTGGTGTGGCCACACCCGGGGTGGCCTGCGGCTTCCTGGCCTTGGCCTGATGCGGCGTACGCCCGGATCGGGAGCGGGTCGCTGGTGGTCATTTTGAGACGGTAGGGCTGTCAGGGGGTGTCGTGGATGGGGGGTCAGGACGCGCCTGTAGAGTGCCGAAAGTCACGCACTGCCTCTGATCAGGTACTTTGCAGTACCCGCCGAGGGTGGCAGGGTCGGATTTCATGGCGTTGCGCGTGTTCTACCTGATCTTCCTGAGGCTCCTCGGACTGCTCCTGCTGCTCTCCGGCTCGCAGGGCGCCAAGGATGTCGAGCTGCTTGCGCTGCGCCATGAGAACGCCGGTCCTGCGCCGCCAGCTCGGCGTCCGGCCACGCCTTGCCTGGCCGGACCGCGCCGTGCTCGCAGCGCTGGCCCGGCACCTGTGGGGCATCGTCGGGTGCACCTGCGCAAGAGGGTCCGCATCGCGATCCCCGAGCCGTCCGCGACGCCGGTGCCGGATCTGTTGCGGCGTGACTTTACCGCCGCCGAGCCGAACACCCGGTAGGTGGGCGACATAAACTGCTGGTCGGCAATGGCCATTTCCTTTACCTGGCCACGGTGTTGGACCTGCGCAAAAGTGTCAGCGTGGCGGGGAGAACGCAGCGACGGTGACACCGGCCTCGTGCAGGGCCGTACGGACGGCCTGTGCAAGGTTCACGGCGCCCGGGCTGTCGCCGTGAACACACAGCGAGGCGACAGGAATGCGAATATCGGTGCCGTCGATAGCGGTGACGGTGTGCTCAGTGGCCATGCGGACGGCGCGGGCGGCAACGAACTCGGGATCGGTGAGGACGGCCCCGGGTTCACGGCGTGAGACGAGGCGCCCATCAGGGGTGTATGCGCGGTCCGCGAATCCTTCGGCCACCGAGGCGATGCCGGCGGATTCCGCTGCGGCCGAAGCGGCGGAATCGGGCAGGGTGAGCAGCGCCAGCGTGGGGTCAAAGTCCTTCAGCGCGGCCACCACCGCGGCAGCGAGTTCCGCATCAATCGCGATACGGTTGTAAAGGGCGCCATGTGGTTTGACATAGGAGACTCGGGTGCCGTAGGCGCGGGCAATGGCGTCGAGAGCCCCGATCTGGTAAAGGACATCGTCAGTGACCTCTTGCGGCGGCAGGTCGAGGTTGCGTCGGCCGAAGCCGCGCAGATCCGGGAAGGCGACGTGGGCGCCGATCGTGACGCCTCGGTGGGCGGCGGTCACGGCGGCGCGGCGCATGATTTGCGGGTCACCGGCATGGAATCCGCAGGCGATGTTGGCGCTGCTGACGATGCCCAGCAAGGCGTCATCGTCGCCCATCGTCCATGCACCGTAGCCTTCGCCTAGATCGCTGTTGAGGTCGATCATCGCTCCTCCTTGGCGCGGTGTTCGCGATGTGTGCGTGTGCCGAGTATGAGTGGCATCAGCTGAGGGCCCCGGATTCCAGTGGCAGATCTGGTCCAATGTGGCTGGTCGCCACGTCGACGGCGATCCGGACCGCCTGCTCCATCACATCCAAGCTCATTGAGGGCGTGGGGGCGGCTGCCGGCGTGGGTAGCGCCGGCAGGTGAATGAATCCGGCCCGGAAGCCGCCGTCGCGCCCTTGGTGTGAGAGCAGGTAAAAGAGCTGGTTGCAAAGATAAGTGCCAGCGGTATTGGAAACATAGCCCGGCAGTCCGGCCGCCCGCCAGGCGGCGAGGATCGCCTTGAGCGGCAGACTGGCAAGGTAGGCGTCGGGTCCGTCTACGATCACGGGTTCGTCGACGACTTGCGCGTTCTCGGTGTCCGGTATAGGGAAGTCGCGGACATTGATCGCGACCCGTTCGAGCGCCGGCGCCATACGGCCCGGGGCAACGCCAAGTCCGAGCACGAGGCGGGGCCGGAGGCCCTCCAGCGCGGTCGCCAGCGCCGGACCGATCTGGCCCGTGGCAACGGGGAGTACGACACCCGTGATGGTGTTCTCGCCAATGCGCTGTCCGTTCAGGGCACGCGCGAGGAGACCACTTGGGTTGTCGTTCTGGTCGGAGAATGCGCCGAATCCCGTAACGACGACGTTCACGCGCCACGCCCAGACGCGACAGGCTTGCTCAGGCGGATCAGGACAGGTGGTAGGACCGGGTCGCCGTCTCGAAGTCCCTTGGCGCTCTTGCACAGGTCGCGGCAGGACTTCTCCGCCGAGCAGCACACCGAGCAGATCGACCCACGGTGGAAGGGACAGCTGACGAACTCCGCGAGCTCGAAGCGCTGCTGGCAAGTGATGCAGTTCTCATGCTCCGACTCAGGCACGGTGGTCACCACCGCCTCATCGGTATCTCCGGTGCCCACAGGTGGCAGCGCGGGATCGATATTGCGGGCTACCGTCGCGGGCTGGTAATAACGCCCCCGCGTCGCGGCCGCTATCACCGGAGCAAGGACGAACGCGAGCCCGCCGGAGACGAACGGAGCCAGTGTCTGGCCAAAGGGACCGGCGAGGCCGAACGCAAGCGGCAGGCCGACGATAAGGGCACCTGCCAGCGCGCCGACACCGACGGGGTTGAACTTGTACGTGTGTGCCCGCTTGTAGAGGAAGTTGGCCGGCGACAGTTTGAGCAGCTTCTTGTTGATGACGATGTCGGAGGTGATGGCCATGATCCAGGCCATCACGAAGACACCCTCGAAGGTGAGGACCGCGTTGAGGTGGCTGAACACGCCGCCGAACATCAGTGCGGTGCCGGCGACGGAGGTCAGCACGACCCAGTACTGCCGCCCCGGGGTGATGTGGAAGACCCGGCAGAAGAAGTTCGCGTACGCAAGGGAGCCGGAGTACACGTTGGTCACATTGATGCGGAGCTGAGTGACGATGACGAACAGTACGCCCCATACGCCCATGAGGCTGGTCAGATAAGCACCTGGGTTCGTCGAGCCGCCGAAGGACAGTGTGAGCCAGGCGCCCAGCAGCGTGCACCCGCAGAACGTCAGTAGCTGCGAGACGAACCCGACGGCGAACGCGCCGCGCGTGCGGTTTTTTGCGGGGATGAAGCGGCCGATGTCGGCGGCGATGGTCGCCTGCGAGATGAGGGCCAAGACGGCGGCGAGGACCTGTAGCAGTGCGGGACCGGCCGCAGGGTTGGCGGGATGGGCAGGTTGGTACGACCAGAACGGCAGTGCCTTTGTGCTTGTCGCCGCTAGGTAAACCGTCCAGCCGAGGAAAGCGAGGTAGATGGGGATCGTCGCCCACATCAGCCAGTTCACGACCGTCATGCCCCACCATGTCAGTGGGATGAATACCACGCCTATGACAACGTAGATCGACCAGTTCGGGATCACCGGCCAGCGGTCGTGCACGGCCGTCGCCATGATCGTGCCCTCGAACGCGAAGAACATCAGGAAGTTGAAGCTGTAGATCAACGAGGTGATGGCCGAGCCCATGAACCCAAAGCCGGAGCCTCGGGTGATCAGGTCGGAGTCGAGTCCGGTGGCTGAGGAGATCCGCGCCAGAATAAACGCCACCCCGCCAATGAATACGGTGCCAACCACCATCCCAATGACGGTGTTCACCGTGCCGTAAGCCATGGCCAGCTGACCACCCCAGGCGAGGAAGAACATCGCGGTGGCGACGCCCATCATCACGCCCGTCAGGGAGATGGCGCCCCAACGCCGGTACCCGGCTGGTACATGGCGCAATGCATAGTCTTCCCGGCGTTCCTCCCAGCCCGCGGCTTCGCCCGAACTTGCCGTCATCATGCCCACCTTCTTTCGTCTGCCCACCAGCGCTGGAAACTGCGATCGTGCCGGTGTCAGCCCCAACACCTCGACGAGCCAGGGCTAGACTGTAGGCGTTGTTCAACAATCCAACAAGAGGGGTTGGACGCTCAGCGGAACTGCGGTTAGATCAGTGCACATGATGGAGTGGAGGTGCGCGGGCTTGAAGGAGGTGGGAGTGGTCGACTGGTCGGCTGAACTGAGCGCCGGTGCTGCTCTGCTCGCCCAGAGCAGTACCGCGGACCGGGTGGCAGAGGTGCTGCGCACGCGGATCGTCGAGGGGCTACTGGCGCCGGGTACACGGCTGTCAGAGGAAGCCATCGGGGCGGCGCTCATGGTCTCCCGCAACACGCTTCGCGAGGCGTTTCGGCTGTTGTGCAAGGAACACCTTGCGGTACACCAGATGAACCGCGGGGTGTTCGTACGCGTTCTCTCGGTGGATGACGTCGTCGACCTCTACCGGCTGCGCCGACTGATTGAATGCGCCGGGGTGCGGGCGATCGGGCAATGCCCGCCAGGCACCCTCGATGCGGTGCGGGTCGCTGTCGATGATGCCGAACGCGCGGTCACATCAGCGCGCTGGCGGGATGTCGGCACCGCCGACCTGCACTTCCACCAGGCATTGGCCGGCCTTGTTGGCAGTGCCCGTGTCGACGAACTGATGCGCGGCGTGCTGGCCGAATTGCGCCTGGTCTTCCACGTCATGCCCCGGCCGCAGCAGTTTCACCAGCCCTATCTGGTGCGCAACCGGGAAATCCTCCAGTTGCTGGAAGCCGGGGACGGCACGGCTGCTGAGGCGGCTTTGACCAGCTACCTTGACGACGCAGAGCGCGAGCTCATCAGTGCCTATCGGGAGCGCGGAATCGGGTCGCAAGCGGTCGATGACGAGCGCGAGCACGGCTGACGTGGTGAAGATACTGCCGGTTGGAGACCGGGCGCTTTTGCTGGAACTCGACGGGCCGGCCGAGGTGCACGCTCTGCACGTGGAAATCGAACGACGCCGACGGGACGGCCGGCTGCCTGCTGTTGAGGAGGTGATCCCGGCGGCGCGCACTATTTTGATTGACGGCCTCGCAGACCCGATGAGGTTCGCCCGCGAGGTTACCGACTGGCAGGTGCCGCCGGCCGAGGTTGATGATCGGGGGCTGGTCGAAGTGCCCACCATCTACGACGGCGCCGACCTCGAGCAAGTGGCACGCCACTGGCATATGACCACCCGCGAGGTGATCGCCACGCACGCGTCCGTGGAGCACCGGGTCGCCTTCTGCGGGTTTGCGCCAGGGTTCGCCTACATCACTGGGCTTCCCCCCGAATGCACGGTGCCCCGACGTGCCAATCCGCGCACCGCGGTCCCTGCTGGAAGCGTCGCACTGGCTGGCGAGTTCACCGGTATCTATCCGCGCCCGTCACCCGGCGGATGGCAGCTGATCGGCCGGGCGGAAGTCAGCCTATGGGACCCCAACCGTGATCCGGCGACCCTACTCAGTCCGGGCACCCGTGTCCGTTTCGTCGAATTGGGATCATGATCCGTTCCGTTGACGTCCTCAAGGCTGGTTCGCTCACGACGGTGCAGGACCGCGGTCGGATCGGCCTCGCGCAGCTGGCTGTGCCGCGCTCGGGTGCCCTCGACGCGCCGGCATGGCGGCTTGCGAACCGCCTTGTCGGCAACCCCGAAGACGCCGCCGCACTGGAGACGACCCTGACCGGACCGGTGCTGCGGCCACGCGTTGCCTGCCACATTGCCGTCACCGGAGCGTGGTCTCCGGTGCTCGTCGACGGCCGACCCGGCCCATGGGGTATTCCGATATGGGCGCGGCCCGGCCAAGTCGTGGAGATCGGCACCGCGACCCGTGGTCTGCGTAGCTACATCGCCATCTCGGGAGGGCTCGCGGTCGACCCCGTCCTCGGCAGTCGATCCACCGACTTGCTGTCGGGCCTGGGCCCATCTCCACTTCGTGACGGCGATCTGCTGCCGCTCGGCACACAAACGGGGCCACCCGCCGCCATCGACTACGCCCCTTACCCGCCTCCACCCACTGAACTCAAGCTGCGCATCGTCCTCGGTCCCCGCCACGATTGGTTCACCGACGCGACGCTTGCCGCATTCACCCAGGCCACCTACACAGTGACCACCTACAGCAACCGCATCGCCCTTCGACTCGAGGGGCCGCCATTGCAGCGCCGTCACACCACCGAGTTGCCAAGCGAACCTGTCGTCACCGGCGCCATCGAAGTACCATCGGACGGAAATCCGTTGATCTTCCTCAATGATCACCCCACAACGGCCGGCTACCCGGTGGTCGCCGTCGTCGCCGCTGACGACCTCGCCGCCTGCGCACAGGCTCGTCCCGGCACCACCGTTCGGCTGTGGGTGCGGCCCGCTGCCATGCGTTGACCCTGGGTTTCCTCCACCATCAACGACCGTCGGCACTCAGGTGGATCTTGGTGGTGAAGCCTCCTGGGGAGCGAACGAGTGCCTCACCTCCTGTACCACCTCCACCAGGCGGGCGCGCAGTCTCGCTCACGGCACCCCGCTCTGGTGTGCCATCGCCCCCTTTTGGCTCTGTCGCCGATCTTGTGATCCACAATGGTTCGCTCACCGAGCGAACAGTACGCGTTTGTGCAGGAGATCAAGATTCGCGCGGCCGTACATTTGCCGTTTAAGCATCTTGACGCGATTATTATTTCCCTCGACTGGACCGGAATTATAAGCGAGCGTCAGTCCATTGCGGACGGCATCCAGATCGCGGCGGAGATTGCGGGCGAACGACGCCAGCGCGGGCAGAGTATCGATTTCGACTATGGCAATCCATTCTTCGAGTCGGCCACCGCCCAGCTCAGTCATCATGACCGCGAAAGACCGGACGTGTTCGGCAAGCCGAAGACCGACCGCGTGCGCCGCGGCCTCTCCCAGCTCCTGCTCGGGCAGTCGGCCCAGCAGGTTCACCGCATCGGTGACCAGGGCATCGACCAGCTCGGCACGGGCCTGCTCGTCATTCCGGGTCTTCGAAGTTAGTGGGGGTCGGCGGCCGTCCGGTGCTCCTCCGTGACCAGTCAGACGACGGTCAGCCCCTGTCCCTGCTGGACCCTCGCCAGCCCGGCGGCCACGGGGAGGAGCATCCCGCGTGGCCGCACCCCCACTAACTTCGAAGACCCGAAGCCCCGGCGCCGTACCCGTGTGGTCCGGCGCGACGGCCGTGACCCGCTCGGTCTCGGCGAGGCGATCACGGCGATGATGACCGAGCGCGCCTGGGCCGCACCGGCCGCCGGCGGCGACGTCCTCGCCCAGTTCGACAGCATCGTCGCCGCGGCCGTGCCCGAGTTCGCCGGTCACACCCGGCCGTCCAGTACACGACTCCCGACGGAAGCCGTACAGGGAACGCACGCACTCGCCACTCCTCAATCGCAGGAAGAACGAAGTCCCCTATGTGCACATCACCCCCAAGCAGTGCTGTTGTGCACGTATGTCCAGCAACCCCCAGCGCAACAGTCCACCACAGCATCAAAACCCCGAGAGAACATCCGCCCGAGTTACCCGGACTTATCTGAGACAGGACAGCGACCACCTATGAAACGGGATCAGGGTCAGCTGTAGCCCAGAAGAGACTGCCTCGCCAGGTCCACGGTGAAGGTCGCCGGGGGGTAGTTGCCGGTCGGCCCGTTGTCCCGGCCCAGCAGGAACACCGTGACAGCGTACTCGAACGCCTGCCGAGTCTGGTGGTAGACGGACGACTCGAACTTCAGGAACCGCTTGGCAGCCACGCTGTGCCCGGTCGACCCGGCCGTGCACGTCAGCAGCTCGGCGAGGGCCTTGTCCAGAGCGAGGTACCACCGGTTCAGGCCGTCGGCCATCTCGGCGAGCAGGTAACGCACGCCCGTCGCATCGAGTCCGGGGCCCAGACGGATGAGATCCTTCGGCTCGATGCCCTCCACCAGGTCCCCGACACCGTTGATCGCCTTGCGGTAGTCGGAGATGGCCGCGAGCTCCTTCGCGGTGAACGGGTCGGTCCCGATCTCGAATTGGCTCAGGGTGTCGTCGTGCGTCATCGCTCGCTCTCGGTGTGCTCGGGGCCGACCGCGGGGTGCAGCAGGCAAGGGCTTCCCGTTTTCACCGGTCTGGATGGCTGTCCGACAACCGATCGGTTAATGGACGCCCTCTTCCCGACCGGCAGTCAGCTGCCATGCTAAGCCGCTGAACTCCCACCTCCACCCCCTTGGAGAGCAGCATGGACCTGAGCGCCACCGGCGAACCCGTCATCGTCCAGGAGGACACCCAGGTCCACGTCGGCATCGACCTTCGGCCGGGCACTCTCACGCTCACCCGGAACGGTATGGACTTCGCGGCGTACCACGCCCTGGTGCAGTTCGCCTCTGTCCATGCGAACTCATGGGCGGCGCAGGAGGTCAAGTTCTCGGTAAAGGGGCCGGACGGCAAGTCCGTGGGTTTGACCGTGGATCTCCTCAACGACGCCTGCGACGGCCCCCGGGCTGGCATTCCCGCCGCAATCTGGAAGGTCGTGACCTTCGCCGCGACCTCCGCTGGAGACGTCGGCATCACCTACGCGCCTCCTGGCCGCGCCTGATGTAGGGATACCAGGGACGGGCCTGTTCGTCCCGACGCCGCGGCCGGAAACCCTTACCGGCCGGACCGATCCGCAATTCTGAGGTTCCTCAGCCGGTTGGGAGTGATCAGGGCGAAGGTCTGCGAGGGGCCCGGGTGCTCGCGAACTCGAACTGGGCCACTGCCTACGCACACCCGCCGAAGGGCCCTGCGAGTGCGACCTCTACCTTCGCTGCTCGAAGTTCCTCACCACAAGCGAGTACGCTCCGCGCCTTCGAACCCGGCTGGCCCGCGAGCAGCAGCTCGCCCAGGACGCCGTCGAACGCGGCTGGCCTTGCGGCAGGCGATCTCCAGGGCGTCCTCGTAGAGGAAGTGACGGCCCATGGGCTTCCCGCGCCGCATGAACACGTAGCGGACAGGCCGCTGGGCCCATGCGTCGTGGCGGGCTGCGGCGTTCGCGGCCTTGGCCGCGTCGATGAGCTCACGCAGGGCGTCCGCTGCTTGGGGGTGCAGAGGGACCATGCGCTCGGTGTAGGTCTTGCCGACCGGGATCCGCAGCCGCGGATAGCCGTCGGGGTAGGCGTCCAGGCAGTCCAGGGTCAGCCGTGCGATCTCCCCGCGCCGAGCGCCGTTCCAGCGCAGCAGAAGCAGAGCCGCTCGTTGGTGCGGGTCTTCGAGTTCCTCGACCGCTTCCATGAGGCGGTCAAGCTCGGCCCGGGGGATGAACCGCGGCAGTGCGGAGGGGAGTTTGGGCATGTCCGACCGGCCGAGGAGTGGCCGGCCCGGGACGTCACTCCAGCCCCATTGGCTGGTCTCGCGGAAGAACTGAAGCAGCAGGCTGAGGTAGGTGTAGCGGGACCGCGCGGTCAGCGGCCGTCCGGTGCGGGCGTTGGTGTGCTCGTGCAGGTGGGCCATGAAGCCCTCGACGTGCCGGCGCTCCAGCTGGGTCATCGCATCGACGTCAGGGTGGGCATCGGCGAGCCAGCGCAGGAAGTAGCGGAAGGCGTCGCGTGAGTGGCGGACCGACTCCGCCCGGTCGCTGGTCTGCAACCGTCCCGACAGCCAGCGCGTCACCGGGGCGGCGAGTGCCGGCGGCGTCTTGGGAGGGGTGAGTTCGGTCCGCCAGAGTTCGGCGGTCTTCAGGCCGTGGAACGGCGGCTCGGGGACCTGTCCGATGTTGAACAGCAGCACATGGACGCCGTGCAGCCTGGTCAGACACGCCTTCTGGTACATCGCGGCGAGCTGGCCCATGGGCATGCGGCGGCGTGCGTTGGAGACATGGCCGGCCCGCACGAACCCGGCCTCCGGCCGGGCGCATTAGCGCTTGATCTCTTCGGCGAGCGCGGTGAGGTCGTCGAGCCGGATCGCGCGCAGATCGGGGTCTCCTCGCATCAGCAGAAGGCGGGTGAAGGTCCAGGTGAGGACGGACCGGCCGCTGACAGGCGCATAGCCGAGCTGGAGCATGCGTGCGGAGAGCGAATCGAGCAGCTCCAGGTCCAGCCCGAGGCCGGCGGCGACCTTGGGGACGAAAAGGCTGTCGAAGTTCCGGCTGAGGACGTAGTCGGCGTCCAGCCGGATGCCATGCACCAGCGAGAGGTAGGCGAGGTAGGGGCCTGCCTCGTGGGACGGCCCGATGCGTTTGCCCGGCTCGTGCGCCACACGTCCGTGCAGTAGCCCCAGAGCGACTTCGCGGCAGGTTTCAGCGACGTGGCGCCGGCGTCAAGAGCGGCGTCGATGAAGCTGTCGACGGTGGCCGGCCGGCGCTTCTTGATTCCTGACCGGTCTTGTCACCTGCTTCGCCACACACGGCGGCATCCCCTCCGCAGCGCCCGCTGCACGGCGCCGGTAGGCGCTGGGCGGCATGCCGACCAGCTCGGTGAAGCGGGTGCTGAAGGTGCCCAGCGATGAGCAGCCGACCGCGCCGCCCGGCGCGCGGCTCTCCGAGCTGGACCGCTGCCGAGGGATCAACTCACCGGAACCTCCGTTCGACCGCCGGGCGAACTGTTCTGCAAGAGAACCGGTTCTGAGGATTCTCAGAGGCAGGCATGGCACTGTGTGCCTGCACTGATCATCATCATCTCCCGCAGACCGCGCCAGCACGGCGACAGGCGCTGGCACCAGTCGCGAGGCCGGTGGGTACGAGCAGTTCGCCGGACGAACCGCGGGCGGGGAACAGGAGGATTACAGTGTGATGCGCACGTCCCTCTTCGTGGCAGCGACCGCCGTCGCGGCCGCTGGCGCGATCGTGACACCCCAGACAGCCGTCGCCGCGTCAACGGCCCCGATCAGTAGCATCTACTCGGCAGCTCAGACCCGAATTCGCAGGTAGTGGTCGACGATCGGTCAGGTTGTTGCCTGTCTGGCCGTCAGGTCCGTTGAGGGGACGTGGGTAGGGGTGTGGCCCGGGTGTCGCGTCGGGTGGGCGGCTTTCCAGGGCGAGTGGTGAGTGGTTTGGCCC
>NZ_SUMC01000074.1:667-36455 GCF_005047355.1 Actinacidiphila oryziradicis | reverse complement strand
CCGAGCTTGATGAGATCGCTGCGCGACTGAATGGACGCCCTCGGCAAACGCTGGGATGGCGGACTCCGGCAGAAAAATTGCAGGAATTCATCGCGTCAGCTTGATGCGCTCACCACTTGAGACCGCCCGGAGTATCATGAGATCGCTGCGCGACTGAATGGACGCCCTCGGCAAACGCTGGGATGGCGGACTCCGGCAGAAAAATTGCAGGAATTCATCGCGTCAGCTTGATGCGCTCACCACTTGAGACCGCCCGGAGTATCGAGTGAGCAGCTTGGCGAGCTGGACGCTGTCCGTCTCCTGCTGGGTGCCCGCGATCTGTCCTGAATCAATGGCGACGAGCACCTGTTGACGCTTAACTGATCGTTTCAGAATGAGTTGAGCTGCAGGTCTTGTGCTCGACGATCTTGGTCGGCAGGGTGTCTGCGTGCTGATCTTGTTCCGGACGGCCTGTGGGAGCGGGTGGCTCCGCTGTTGCCGCCTGCTCCCGAGCGCCGTTACCGCTATCCCGGGCGACTGCGTGTTCCCGACCGGGCGGCCCTCGCCGGTGTCATGTACGTGCTGCGGACTGGTGTCGCATGGCGCGACGTCCCCGCGGAGACCGTGGGCTGCTCCGAGGTGACGGCCTGGCGCCGGCCGCGGGACTGGGACCGAGGCCGGCGTCTGGCCACGTCTGCACGCCGCCCTGCTGAGCGAGTTGCGCGGCGCCGACCTGCTGGACCTGGACGACTGCGCCGTGGACGGGTCGCACGTCCGGGCGCTCAAAGGGGGAGCATGTCGGCCCCTCGCCGGTCGACCGCGCCCGTCCCGGCTCCAAGCACCATCTGATCGTCGGCCGCCACGGCACCCCGCTCGCCGTCACACTCACCGGCGGCAACCGCCACGACGTCACCCAGCTCATGCCGCGGCTGGACTCGGTCCCGCCGATCCGGGGCCTGCGAGGACGGCCCCGCCGCAAGCCCCGGCGCCTGTACGCCGACCGGCGCTACGACTTCGACAAGTACCGCAGCCTGCTGTGAAGCGCGGCACCAAACCGATGATCGCCCGACGCGGCGTCACCCACGGCTCCGGGCTCGGCAAGGTCCGCTGGGTGGTCGAGCGCGCCTTCGCCTGGCTGCACCAGTTCAAACGACTCCGCATCCGCTACGAACGACGCGCCGACCTGCACCAGGGCCTGCTCGAACTCGCCTGCAGCCTCATCTGCCTCCGCCGCCTGCGCACCTCATCCTGAGACGAGCAGTTAGGCGGCGATGGTCCCGCCTCAGCGCCGCGTCTTTGTCGCCGGTCCATGCGGTTTCAGGGCACATGCGGCCGGGCTGGCAGAAATGAACCGGCCTACGGCTCGGCGAGCACGGCCAGGGCGTCGACCTCGACCCGGAACCCGGGTGCACCAGCACGCTGACCTGGACCAGCGAGCTGGCCTGGCCCGAGGCATCCAGGGGAACCTGGCCGGAGATCGCGATCAGCGGCCCGGACGCGACGACGGCGTGGCCGTAGCCGTTGGCGGGAGGCATGCCTCGGGGCGTACGAGGTGGCGCATCGTCACGTCCTACTCCTCCGGCTCCCAGGCGCGGAGCAGGTCGATCAGACCTGCGTCTCCGTCGATCTGCAGGGAGTCCGCCGGGATACGGTCGTACATGAAGAGGACCAGCTCACTGGCCGTGCCGCGGACGGTGGCGCCGGCCGCGTCCGGGCCCTCGTCGGCAGCGGTGGCGGGCGTCGTGCCGGGCGCGGGGAGACGGGTGGAGCGTGCGCCGTCGCCGTCGACCGTGAGGCGCCAGGAGTGGCCCTCGGTGGCGTGGAAGTCGAAGGCAGTGGGCTTGTGCGGCCAGGCGCTCGGCGTTGCGCAGCAGGTGGACAGGAACTCCTCGACACCGTCGAGTGCCACCTCGTCCGGCAGCGGCTGCGGGACACCCACGGTGACCTGGGCGTCGTAGGTGTGCACCGCGACCTCCTGGAGCTGGTGCCGGGCGACGGCACCGCAGGTCTGCGGCGACTGCGACGTACCCCACCACGTCCAGCAACCGCGATCCGGGCCGGCCTCCCGCAGTGCGTCCAGTAGCTCCTGCGTCGATGCGGCCAACCAGGCCAGCAGGGCCTCGCGCTCCCGAGGCGCAGCCGGGGCACCCTCCGAAGCGGTCTCGGCCGGGGGAGCGGCGGCAGGCCCTGCGGCGACGGTGGCGGCCCAGCGGCGGCGCCCCTTGCCCAGGTGCTGCACCAGATCGAACAGCGTCCACTCGGGGCAGGCCGGCACCTGCACGTCGAGGCTGGGCGCGGAGGCGACCGCGGCGCGGAAGGCGGTCGACCGTTCGTCGATCAGCCGCAGCAGAACGGGGAACTCCAGAGTCTTTTCCACGCTGACTGTCTATCACCGTGCTCCGACAACCGGACAGCGATTTTCAGAGCCGACGCGGCGGGCGCGCGGCACTGGCCGCGCGCCCTCGGATGACGCGATGTCCTCATTCTGAAACGATCAGTAAGGCGCGGTCGGACCGGCCGCAGATGCTTGGCTATCTCGGCCGGTACGAGGAGATCGAAGCCGAGTGCCTCGCGATCGCGGGCATCGCCGACCGCACCGAGGAGCGAACGCGCTGCCCCTGCAACTATCCGCCCGCAATGGCTTGGCCTACGCCCGCAGCGGTCTGGGCCGCCACGCCGAGGCGACCGCATCATCTCGGACCTCGGAGTCCTCGACCTTCGTGTCGCGCGAGGCGGATTACCGCCGTCGGGCCAAGCGCCACCACGCAGGGCGGCAGCGGCTACCCATTAGCCGTCTTCTCCGCTCCCAGGCAGCTAGGAGTTGCAGGACGGACCGGGACATAGTTGGACACTCCAGTCCCTCCAGTCCCTTCTTGCTCAGCTGGGTGCGTCCTGACCTGCGGAAACGTTCAGGGACTGGCCAGGATCGCAGGGACGAGCGCCTCGCCTGGGGCGGGGATTCGGGCGTACGTCGGCGGCGAGGGCCAGGACGGCTGCGCTGGCGGAGACGCACGCCAGGGGCTTTCCGGAGTCAAGGCCACTTCCGCGGCGAGGTAGCGGACAATGATCAGCATGGCGGCCACGTCCCCCGCATCCCGCATGCTCACACGGCGGCAGCCCGCGAGGTCCTTCGCCCTCTGGGTCTCCAGCGTCTGCTTCCAGCGCACCGGAACCACAGGTGGGCGCAGTGCGGCTGGATAGCACGTCGCACCCTCACCGACGGTCGGCCGGGCGCCGCCGAGGCCGGCCCGCCCGATTGTCCGTCTCAGGGCCTACATTCCTGGGATGGAGGAGAACACGCTCGCCCGGGTCCTGCACTCGGTGGCCAAGCGGATGCGGGCTGACTTCGAGCAGAGCCAGCAGTTCAACCACAGCCTCTCCGCTGGTGAGAGCCGTGAGCTCATCGCGAACGGCTTCCTCGACCACCAGTTGCCCGGGCACATTGAGGCGATCTGCGGGGCGGAGATCGCCACCGCGGCGGGGAAGGTGTCGCCGCAATGCGACATCGTCCTCGCCGATCGCTGCACGCCGCCGCTGACCCACCGGCAGGGCTACCGGATCGTTCCCAGCGAGTGCGTCTACGGCGTGAAGACGCCGTCATGGGAGACGGGAGCACCCTTCTAGCTGGGCGCCGCCACCGATTTCCCGTTCTGGACTACGACCTGGCGCAGTAGCCATAGACCCGCTCCAGTCGGCTCGTCACTCAGGAGGCGGCACGGGTGGCGCTGCCGGAGACACCCGTAGTGGGAGTGGTGCCGGGTAAGGGTCCGGCGAGCCGGCGGAGCGTCGTCGGCCGGCGACAACGCCGCCTGGCGCCGCCCCTCGGCACGCGACGCCGCCCCGCCCATCCGCGCGGCCTCTAAGCTGGGCCTGATGTTCACCGCCCAGGGCCCTACCTTCCGCGAGCTCGCCGTGCAGGCGCTGTCGTCCGTCGAACGCGGCTACGACCTGCTCGCCCCAAAGTTCGACCACACCCCGTTCCGCACCCCGGACCTCGTGCTGGACTCCGTGACCCGGGCCCTGCGCCCCCTCGGCCCCTTCAGCTCCGGCCTCGACCTGTGCTGCGGCACCGGCGCCGGCATGGGCGTCCTGCGGGAGCTGTGCCGGGACCGGATCACCGGCGTCGACCTCAGCGCGGGCATGCTCGCCGTGGCCCGGGAGCGGAGTGAGCGGGATGCGCCGAACGCGCGGTGGGTGCGCGGCGACGCCCGGGCCCTGCCGTTCAGCCCGGTGTTCGATCTGGTGGTCAGTTTCGGCGCCTTCGGCCACTTCCTGCCCCGGGAGCAGCCTGGCCTCTTCGCCCAGGTCCACTCCGTGCTCCGGCCCGGCGGCCGGTTCGCCTTCCCTCTGCCGGCGCCTGCTCGGCCCGGGTCCAGGGGCTACTGGACGTTGCTGGGCTTCGACTCGGCCATGCGGGTGCGCAACGCCTTGTGGCGGCCCCCGTTCGTCATGTACTACCGCGCGGTCCGGCCCTCGGCCGTGACCGAGGCACTGCGCCGGACGGGCTTCTCCGTCGAGCTGTACGCGCTGCCGGAGCTCGGCCGACTGCCTGACGGCAGCCCTCGCTGCCGCATGGTCGTGGCCACCCGATAGCTCACCCCGGCCGCACGGTTCGGCGTCCCCATGCAATCCGTGGACTTGCACAGCCTGGCGGCGGCAGTCCTGGCGCGGAAGCGTGGCTGATCGCCACCCGCAGCCGGTCCCTGGACAACGCTACGGCCCGCACTGCGCCGCAGCGGCGAGCGCTGGCGAACGTCCCGCTGCGTGCCGCGGGGCAGCGGCGCATCGCGCGGCGCGTCCCTGAGTTGCCGGCCGCAGATGACGCGGCCGCCGAACATCTGGAGCAGCGCCTGGACGCGCTGTCCGAGTGGCTGGATGGCCTGGCAGACGTCGACCCGGCCCGGGCGCTGGCCGCGGCCGCAGCGGACCTCGACGTGGGCGGGGAGGATGCGGCGCTGACCCTGGCGGCGTGGACACTGTGGTCACGCGCGGAGAACTTTGCAGCCGTCGGCGATGAAGACCTGCTCTCATAACGCGGTCTTGACCAGTTGCCGGGTGGTGATAGTGACGCAGGCGACCTGAGCAGCGGGCGTGTTGTGCGTTCGGCGCGGTCGTAGCGCGGGCCGAGCCGCTTGAACCGCAGCAGCCCCGAGATCCGCACTCCCGCACCTCTTCCGCTGCATGTCTGTACGGCGGCTGAGGGCAGCGCAGTGGACGG
The DNA here is from genome assembly GCF_005047355.1 of Actinacidiphila oryziradicis. Taxonomy (GTDB): domain Bacteria; phylum Actinomycetota; class Actinomycetes; order Streptomycetales; family Streptomycetaceae; genus Actinacidiphila; species Actinacidiphila oryziradicis. The sequence goes on along the minus strand of NZ_SUMC01000074.1, from coordinate 31,258 downwards.
AAACCGATCCGGTTGCCCCCGTCGCCGGCCTTACACCAGGCCTTCGCCCCGGGCCAGGGCCAGCGCCTGCGGATGGTGGACGTACGCCGGGGTCCGCTCGCTGGTGTCGTAGTACCGGTGGAAGACCCCGGTGGCCGCGCCGGAGATCGGCGGCACGATCCAGGACCAGTCGGCCGGTACGGTACGGCCCCTGCGCTCCTCACGGGCGATGTGGGTGAGGAAGCGGCGGGATTCGGTGTGGTGGTCGGAGATGGTGACGTCCGCCTGGTCGAAGGAGTGCAGCACCGCGCGGTTGAGCTCGACCAGGGCGCGGTCTTTCCACAGCGAGCGGTCGCTGGCCGTGTCCAGGCCGAGCCCCTCGGCCACCCGCGGTAGAAGGTCGTAGCGGTCGGTATCGGCGAGGTTGCGGGCACCGATCTCGGTTCCCATGTACCAGCCGTTGAAGGGCGCCGCCGGGTAGCAGACGCCGCCGATCTCCAGGCACATGGAGGAGATAGCCGGGACCGCGTGCCAGCGCAGCCCCCACTCGCCGAGCCAGTCGAATTCGGGGTGAATGATGGGCACTTCGAGCACGGCTTCGGGCGGCAGCCGGAAGCAGCGCGGCTGCCCGCCGCCGGAGCCCTGGACGATGAGCGGCAGTACGTCGAAGGGCGTGCCGGCGTCGCCGGACCAGCCGAGGCGTACCGCGGCCGCGGTGATGCCGGTGTTGCGCGGATCGCCGAGCACGGTGCCGTCCGGCGCCTCATAACCGGCGTAGCGGATCAGCTGATCGTTCCAGATCCGCGGGCCCGGTCGGTCCGGGGCGTCCGGGGCGAAGACCGTGATGACCGGGCGGAGGCGGCCGCCGTTGGTGGCGGCCCGTAGGTGGGCGCCGGCCTCCAGGGCGACTTCTTCGGCGGTCGTGACATGGCGGCGGTCGCGCACCTGCAGGGAGTTCCAGTACAGCCGCCCGATGCAGCGGCTGCTGTTGCGCCAGGCCACTCGGGCGCCGAAGGCAAGTTCCTCTCGGGTGTGCCGGTAGGTGCCGGTCGCCTCGATCTCGGCGAGGACGGCGGCCAGTCGGGGCCGCAGGTCGCCGGCCTGAGGCTGCTCCTCGTAGTACTGCCGCAGGAAATCGGTGGCCAACGTCCGTATGCCGATGTCCTTGCCGTGTTCGTCGTCGTTCTCCGGTGGCTGCGGATGTCCGGCGGGGCATCCGGTTCCCGGTTCAGGGCCCTCCGTCCGCGTGTGCGATCCGTCGGGGGACGTGCGGCCCGCCCCCGTCGACCGTTGGCTCGATATTTCCGTACGGCGCAGAAACCTCAGCACGCCAGGCACCCCCAAGCCGGTCCTGCGCGGGCCGTGTCCCTTACGGTCCGCGGGTTGGACGCGAGATGGAACCCGTCTTACCCCGGGTTCGGAACGATCCGCACAGTCTATGCACACTTAATACGCCAAAAGACCAATCGGATTGACTATGCGGCAGCTCAGCGGGGCTGGCCTTTGGTCACACCGTGACAGCAGTACGTGTCGCTCCGCCCAGCCGGACGGCCAGACCTACGAGCTACAGCCCGTGTCGACGTAGAGACACCTGGCTTTGAGATCAGGTCCAGGCAGGCGGGAGCAAAGAAGTCCTCCGAGATCCGTGAGCGCGGCTCCCTGGAAGCGGGCCCCGCGCGTTGGGTTCGACATCATGACCGCTGGTCCCAATGGCTACGCGGCGGTAGTTTGTCCTCTGATCAGCGGACATCGGCGCCTCGCATGGCTGTTGCGGGGCGCCATGCTCTCCCACCGCGTTGGTTGAGCTAGGACACTCATGCCGGGGCTCAGCGCAGAGCGTCGATCCCCTTCACGATCAACGCCCGGGCATCGGCTCCGTCACTGCCATGCTGCGCAGCTGCTCAAATGACTTGAGATACAGGGCGATTTCGGACGGCTGGGTGACGTTCACCTGCGCCGACAACAGCTCGATCGACACGAGCTCGTCGGCGTAGACGTGGAACGTCTCCTGCGGCCAGAGAATCCGTTCGCGCGTGGCCGCAGGGATGACGCCGAGCGAGACCGCCGGTGGTGCTGTCCGTCGACGCGGGCACCGCGTTGTGGCGGATACTCAAGACCTGGACCAGCGAGCGGGCCCGGCGCGGCCGCCGCAACGCGGAAGTCCTTGCGGAGTGTCCCGTCGCAATTGATCTGGTCCGAACACCCAGCTGTGACCAGGGACGACCAGATCGTTTGAGACGTCAGGTCGTGCGATATCTCAGATGGTCTGGTCCGCGAGAGGGGTTCGCCGCATGTCGTCGCGCGCGCGTTCGGCCCGATGACCTGTGCTTCTCAGTCGGTCTGGTCCGTCGCAAGCGAATCGGACCAGATCACCTGAGACTGGGACCAGATCGAGCGCCGAGTAGCCGAGGGGAATCTCACCCCTCGGCTCTCACAGAACCGTGCGTAACAGTCGCCCGTTACACGGCTCTTGTCGTCCTGATCATCAGATCAGTGAGGCGTCCACGGTGAGGCGCCAGTGCGCGAACATGCGGGGGTATCGCTGCGCGATCTCCCGCAGTTTCGCAATGGCCTTCCGCTTGGCCTTGAGTCGTTTGTACTTCTGGCGGATCCAACGCACCAGGTAGGCGTTGATGCGCATCAAGAAGGGATGCAGCTCCCACGGCCGGAAGCGGCCGAAATAGTTGATCCAGCCCGCCACCATGGGGTTGACCCAGCGGGCGAGCTCGTTGAAGGACAGATCGGAGCGGGTGTGCAGCTGCCAGGAGCGCACCTGCCGGCCGATCCTCTTCAGGGCGTCCTGGCTGACGGCCGGCTCGAACGACAGGAAGAGCTTGCCGTGTCGGGACCGGTTTCGCCTGGCTCGGAATGTGTACCCAAGGAAGGTGAACGCCTCGTGCTCGAAGGAGCCGCGGCGGGAGCCGTCCTTACAGTACACGATCCGGGTCTTGTCCGGGTGCAGACGCAGCCCGACCTCAGCCATCCTGTCCGTGAGCGCGGCCAGCACCTCGCGGGCCTGCCGCTCGGTGACGCAGTGCAGCACCGCGTCGTCCGCATAGCGTTCGAACCAGACGGTCGGGAACTCCCGGGCCATCCAGGCATCGAACGCGTAGTGCAGGAACAGGTTCGCCAGGACGGGAGACACCGGTGCCCCTTGTGGGGTCCCACACTCCCGCTCCGCCAGGGAGCCGTCGGGCATGACGAGCGGGGCGGCGAGCCACCGCCGCACATACAAGTTCACCCAAACGGCGTCAGTGTGCGCTTCCACCGCCTTGACCAGCAGGTCCCAGGGCACGCTGTCGAAGAACTTGGCGATGTCGAACTCCACCACCCAGTCCCGCTTCCAGCACCGCTCCCGGGATTTTCCCACGGCGTCCAAAGCGGACCGTCCGGGCCGGTATCCGTAGCTGTCCGGGTGGAAAATAGGCTCCACCCTTCGCATCAGATGCCGAGCCACCACAGTCTGAGCTACCCGATCGGCGACAGCGGGAATGCCTAGCATTCTCGTGCCACCGCCGTGCGGCTTGGGAATGGCCACCGCGCGCACCGGAGGCGGAAAATACGAACCCGACGACATGCGATTCCAGACCTTGTACAAATTGTTCTTCAGGTCCTTCTCGAAGTCGGCAATGCTCTGCCCGTCCACCCCAGGCGCACCCTTATTCGCCTTGACTTCCTCCCACGCCTCCTTGACTTCCCACTTCGAAATATCAAACGGCTTGACCTGAGACTTCAACTGGCCCATCGAACTCCTCCCGGGCAACGCCCGGTTGATGCGATCAACACAGTCACGAACGACCCGGCCCCTTTGCTCCACCCCCGTTACAGGGGCTTCATCGCTACTACGAGCCGGTCCGCCAGCAGGACCCGCGTCGGTACTCGACCCCTTGCAGCGTCATCTGCTTGGGGCACTCCCTCTCACCCGTCGCTTCGCGGCGGGCAGTATCGGACCTGCCTTCTCCTGTTCCATACGGAAGCTGCAGACCGGACTCACGTCGCCTACATGCCGGACACCACCTGGCCAATAGACGGGCACCCGCCAGGCTCATCCCGGGGTTCGTCTCACGCCCCGGTTCTGATGTCGTCTTTCTGTCTTTCGACACGTCAGCAGCGATTCACTTGCGTTCGTCTTTCCGGTCCCCACCTGACGCCTCTTACGACGCCTTTTCCTCATCGCTCACCACGACAGTCTTCGGCTAACGCAGCATGAGGCGGTTTGAAGCCACCCCCCGCAGGGCGACTCCGAAGGGCCACAAAACCTTCATCATCCGCACAGCACCATTCCTGGAAGCTGTCCTACAACCAACTCCCTTTCATGTTCAGGACACAAGAGACGGGACACCGAGGACCCGGACGCCGCGTCCCGACAACCTCAGCTCGCCAACAGAAATAGGTAAACGGTGTCTCACCGCAAGCACGTGATCGCCCTCGGGGCACTCCTCACCGCCGCATCCCTCACCGCCTGCGGCAGCACTGGCGCCTCGTCCACCACAGCGCGGCCCTCCGGTTCTACCCAGGTCAGCTCCTCCCCGCCCGCGTCACCCTGTGGGGCTCGGAAAGTCATCGCCACTGGTCAAGCTGCGTATCGGTACTCGTTGATGACGCCGCCGAGGACGCGGGTGCGCAGGAGCCTGCGCCCTTCGAGATCGTGTAGGGCGGTGGGCTGCTCGTGAGCGCTTGGCGTTAGCTGGTTCCGGGCCCGGTGCGGCCGGTGCTCGTTGTAGTGCCGCTGGTAGGCGGCCAGGACCTGCCGGGCGTGGGCCTCGTTCATGATGAGGACATGGTCCAAGGCCTCACGCCGGATGCTGCCGATCACTCGCTCGCAGTGGGCGTTCATCCGGGGAGCCTGCGGCGCGCTCTTCAGGGCTTCCATCTCCTCGGCCTCGACCCGGCGCGTGCGTCCTGCGGCCGGACGAGCAGGTAGATGCGGTCACCGAGTCGCTGGCCGCAGATCTGGCACAGGCGCTGGGTGAGGGCCAGGTACCGCTTGCGCGGGTCGACGGCGCCGAAGACGGCGTGGCCGTTGTGTTCGAAGGTGATCCACGGCACGACCAGGCCGCCGCTGAGCGGGCGGCCGGCGCACCGGAGGGGGACGGGCGGGGTGGTGGTCATGGCTGGTTCCTTAAGGAGGCTGGTCGTTGACGAGTTCGCCGGGGCGCGCGAGCCGGGAAATAGCGATGGCGCCGCCCGTTAGGGGCGGCGCCATCGCGCACGGGCGGAGGGGAAAAGTCAGCCCTCGGGCGGAGGGACCGAGCGCTGGGAGTTTGTGCGGCCGTCGCTGGCGTCGTCGTACAGGTCGGGGTCGAACGCGACCCGGTATTCCGCCTCCGTGAGGGCTACGAGGGCGCAGGTGGCGCGGGCGTTCTCCTCCTGCGCTTGCAGGCCCGGCGGCAGTTCGTACCAGAGGTACAGCGGGGCCTGTTGGTGCTCAACGAAGCCGTGTTCCTTCAGCAGTGCCTGCACCTGCTCGGGCAGAGGTTCTTGGGCATCGCCGCCGTCGGCGATGACCGGACCGGGCCAACGCCGGAAGATCTCGACATGGCACAGCTCACCGTCTCGGCTGACATGCATCGGATGTGCCTTTCTCACTCGGATGTCCTGGCGTTCCGAGCCCGGTTGCTGCGAAGCCCGTCTGGCACCCTGCGGCCATGCCCGCGGTCCGGTCCACCCCCGGCGATCTGCTCAGCTACCTCGAAGCCCACCTCTCCGCCGAGGACACGCCGCTGTCCGGGCCGCTACGTGACGTCCAAGTCCCGCTGCTGCGCCGCGGCTGGCGGCACCGCCACACCCACACCCTGACCTGGTATCACCATCCTGCTCCGGGCGGCCCGTTGCTTTTCCATACGGGCGCGACATTCGGGCAGCAGGCGTTCCTCGGCTACCACCCGGCGACGCACACCGGGCTGGTCGCACTGGCGACCCGGCGCGGCCGCACCTGCCGGGTGATCGGCACCGCCTACGAGCTGCTCTATGCGTTGGCCGACGAGCAGCGGTGTGAACCGGCGAGGTCCAGGCAGGCAAGCGCTGGGTGGTGGAACGCAGTCACGCGTGGATGAACGGCTTCGGCAAACTGCGACGCTGCACCGAGAAGCACAGCCGCGTCGTGGACTTCTACCTCTACCTGTCCGCTGCCATCGTCACGCTGCGTATGCTCATCCGCCGCGCAACCCCGCTCTACCGCTGGGATGACCGCCCCACCACCAAGCGCCTGAAGTAGCGCCTACTGCCGGGGCCCTTAAGTCGATCTGAGGCGCTGAGACTGCGGTCATGAGTTGGCGGTCTTCAGCACGCGGGGCAGGTGGACGTGGAGGTGCTCGACTTCGACGTCACGGCCTCGTTCGCGGAGTGCTCGGGCAAGGAGTTCTGTAAGTCGCTGGCCCTATGGCGACCGCCCCGGCGGAGTAATTGTCAAGACTTGTGGGTGAGGTCGGTTGGTTGGTCAGCTGGGTCTGCTGTTGACCTTGGCTGTGGCGGTGTTGCGGACCCGCCGGGTTCGGCCGTTGTCGGCGAGGACGATGAGGGCTTCGGGGGTCTCCAGGCAGTCGGCGATCTTGCGTTGTAGCCAGTCGGAAGCCGCGGTGAGCGTGTCTGGGGTCCACGGCTTCCCCAGCGCGACCGCGCTGAACAGTGTCCACTCGTGCAGCCGTTGGACCAGGAAGGGATGCCCGGCAACGGCTCCGGCTGTTCCGAGGGCCCAGTCGTCGAACTCGCGGCGCTGGTGCAGCATCGCCGCCCGTCTGTCCAGGTGCCGGGCAACGGCCGAACGTGCCATCGCCTGGTCCGGGTCCGCGAGCACCGCGGTCACCAAGGCTAGCTCCTGGTCATCCGTGACCTGCGCCAGGGCCTGCAGATGGGCGGCAAAGCGCACGTGCTCTGGCGGGATATCCGCCCCGCTGCTCAGCTTGCTCACGCCGCTTCGTCCTGACGCTCGACCAGCAGCCCGCGTTCGAAGCGGGCTCCGTCGCGGACGAGGGCGACGAGGTGGGCCCCGTTGACGGCCCGCCAGCGGGCCTGGGCGGACTCGACGAGCTTGAACACCATCGCCAGCCCGGCGGCGCGGGAGCCGGCGCCCTTGGTGACCTTGGTCCGAAGGCGGACGGTGGCGAAGGTCGACTCGATGGGATTGGTGGTGCGCAGGTGGATCCAGTGCTCGGCAGGGTAGTCGTAGAAGGCCAGCAGTTCGTCCTGGTCGTCGGTGACCTTCGCGACGGCCTTGGGGAACTTCGCCTGGTAGAGCTTCGCGAAGGTCTTGACCGCCTGCTCGGCGTATTCGCGGTCCTCGGCGTCGTAGATGTCCTGCAGGGCCTTCTTCGCCGCAGGCTGCGCGGACTTGGGCATGGAGTCGATCACGTTGGCGGTTTTGTGGACCCAACACCTTTGTTCGCGCGTTTCGGGGAAGACCTGGTGCAGGGCCTTCCAGAAGCCGAGTGCGCCGTCGCCCACCGCCAGGACCGGGGCGCGCATGCCCCGGCGGGCGCAGTCGCGCAGCAGCCCGGCCCAGGCCTCGGACGATTCGCGGTAGCCGTCGGCCATGGCCACCAGCTCTTTGGTGCCGTCCACGCGCACGCCGATCACGACCAAAACGGCGGCTTTGGCCTGGTCCAGGCGGATACGCAGGTGGATGCCGTCGACCCAGATGTAGACGTAGTCCGTCTGGGACAGGTCGCGGTCCTGGAATGCAGCGTGGTCGGCCTGCCACTGGGCGGTCAGCCGGGTGACCGTGGCCGGGGAGAGACCGGCCGAGCTGCCGAGGAACTGCTCCAGCGCGGGGACGAAGTCGCCTGTGGACAGGCCGTGGAGGTAGAGCAGGGGCAGGACCTCGGCGATCTTCGGGGACTTGCGGCACCACGGCGGCAGGATCGCCGAGGAGAACCGGCGGCGCTCGCCGGTGGTCTCGTCCACCCGCTTGTCATTGACGCGCGGTGCCCGGACCTCGACCGACCCGGCCGAGGTGGTGACCTTCCGGGGCTGGTGGTGGCCGTTGCGGACGACCAGGCGGCGTCCCCTCTCGTCGCGCTCCTCGGCCAACTCGGCTATGTAGGCGTCAACTTCGGCCTCAAGCGCGGCGGCGAGCATGCGGCGTGCTCCCTCTCGGACGATCTCGTCGATCAGGGAGCCGTCTCGCGTGGAGGCGTCGTCATTCACTACGGTGAGCACGGGCGTGCCTTCCCGACCGGCGCTCGTAACGCCGGCCTTACTCGGTGACCATCACAGGATCAATCGGGAAGGTACGCCCTTCGCACGCCATCCCGGGGCTGATCCACAGGTACTGAGCATTGCTCCCTTCGACGCTGTTGCAGCGCCCACACAGCGCGCTGCGGGTGCGTGCTTCGTGCTGGTAGTGCACCAAATTGAGGGCCACGGTGCTTCGTACGGACTCGGTGCGTCCAGGCGTTGCCCAAGTCTGGCTCGATGCTGGCTACTCCGTGCACACGGACGTGTCGACGCCTTGTCGTGATCACGATCCAGCCGACGGCGACGTTCGCGATCGCAAGTGTCTGATGGCCCGGTGGGCTACGCGATCCGGCTATTGAAAAGGTGTTGGTCGAAATATTGACGGTTATTGACCGCCCATTTGTGCAGCGGATGCAGGTCGTCTCCCGTTCCACGAACGTTCAACTGGCTGTCCCTGTCTGCATTCTGTGCAGTCCTTATGGTCCTTGAACGTTGATCGAAAGAAGGGACTCATGGACACACTCCTCGCAGTCCGGGCTCGCGGGATCACCAAGTGTTTCGGCGACGTCGTCGCACTCGACGGCATCGATCTGGATGTGGCGCAGGGGCAGATCCACGGCTTGGTCGGACCGAACGGCGCCGGCAAGACGACGTTGCTCGGCCTCCTGCTGGGCCTGGCCGTCGCCGACAGCGGCCGCCTCGAGATCCTGGGTACGCCGGTCGGGCGGGCGCTAGCCGCTCCCGACGGTGTCGCCGGCTTCGTGGACGGGCCCGGTCTCTACCCCTCGCTCACCGCCAGGCAGAACCTCGCCGCGCTGGCCGCTCTCCGCGGCCGCGACGCGCGGACAATGGGGATCGACGACGTGCTCGACCAGGTCGGGCTCACCGATGTCGCCGACGACCGGGCCCGCGGCTTCTCCCTCGGCATGCGTCAGCGGCTCGGGCTCGCCGCCGCCTTGCTCACCAAGCCCCGGCTGCTCGTGCTCGACGAACCTTCCAACGGTCTCGACCCGGCCGGGAAAAAACACGTCCACGGTGTCCTCACCCGGCTCGCGGCGGACGGAACCAGCGTCGTGCTCTCGAGCCACCGCATGGACGACCTTGAGGCACTGTGCTCCGAGGTCACCATCGTCGCCACCGGACGGGTCGTCTTCTCCGGCCCGCTGAGCAAGCTGGCCGCCGAGAACCGTGAACTCGACTACCGGCTGCTCACCTCCGACCCGCAGGCCGCCCGCCGGCTGGCTGTCGACACGGCCGGGATCGGCGTCGTCGACGACGCCGGGGCATGGCACGGCGCCGAGGTGCTCGTCGTGCGCGCGCTGGTGCCCGCCCTCGAAGAACTGGTGGTGCGGCTCGTGCACGCGGGCATCGCGGTGCGCGAGCTCGCACCCGTGGTGTCGCCGCTCGAGGCCGCGTTCCTCGCCCTCACCGAGCAGCAGGAGGCAAGCCGATGACCGCGACCGCGACCATCGCCGATGACAACGCAGTCAGTACCCGCCGCGTCTCGGTGGCGCGCGGCTACCGCTTCGAGTTGGTCAAGCTGGTCTCGCAATGGCGGATCCGCTTGCTGGTTCTCGCCTGCTGGATCGCGCCGGCGCTCTTCGTCGCCGCGGTGAGCCTACAGAGCACGCTCCCCTCCGACACCCTCTTCGGTCGCTGGATGCACGCCACGGGGTGGGCCGGACCGCTGGTGGTGCTCGGCTTCGCGGGCACCTGGGCGCTCCCGCTGCTGACCTCGCTGGTCGCCGGCGACGTGTTCGCCGCCGAGGACCGGCTCGGCACCTGGCGCCACCTGCTCGTGGCGGTCCGGTCGCCCCAGCGGATCTTCGCAGCGAAGGCACTGGCCAGCCTCACCGTCATCCTGCTGATGGTGGCGGGATTGCCCGCATCCAGCGCGGTCGGCGGGGTCGTGGCGGTCGGCAACCATCCGCTGGTCGGCCTCGACGGCCACCTGCTGGCGCCGGGGGACGCCGCCTTCAAGGTCCTGCTGGCCTGGGTCTGCGTCCTCGCCCCGACCCTGGCCCTCGCCGCGATCGGGCTGCTCGGGTCGGTCGCGCTGGGACGATCCCCGATGGGGCTGCTGCTGCCCACGCTCGTCGCGCTCGCGATGCAGCTCACCCAGATGCTGCCGCTGCCCGTCGCCGTCCGCCTCGCCCTGCCCGGCTACGCCTTCATCGCCTGGAACGGTCTGTTCACCAGCCCGGAACAGATCGGCCCGCTCCTGATCGGCATCGCGGTCAGTCTGGTGTGGGCTGTGACCGCGACAGCGCTGGCGTATCTGCTGTTCCTGCGGCGCGACTTCACCAACCTGACGTACGACAACTCCGGGCGCCGCGCGATCACCACCGGACTCCTGCCGCTCGTCGCACTGGTCGGCGTGACGGTCGCGGTCGTCGGTGTGGCGACCCCGTCCATGGGCTCCGGGATCGACCAGGGCAAGGTCCAGCGGTCGGTCGCCACGGCCTTCGCCCACCTCTACCGCATGCAGACCCAGCAGCTCAACCGCCCCGCGGTCACGGAGGCGCAACTGCGGGCCACGGCCGCCTGCAACAAGAGCGGCGGCCATGTCGCCCCCCAGGGGGCGGGTAACGACTGGCGCTGCGTCGTCTCCTGGCATCTCCCCGGCATCCAGGTCACAGGGACGGCCATTTACCAACTCGACGTCACCGCGAACGGGCGGTTCATCGCCGATGGCGACGGACCGAAGGAAGTGAACGGCTTCTTCCTGGTGCGGACCCCGGCCGGGGACGCACCGAACCCGCTTTGGCAGTTCGACGGCAACGTCGAACTGCTTCACACCACCCCGAAGGGATAACTTCAATGCAGGTAATACGGCAGCGTCGGATTGACGAGAAGGCGCAGATCAGCCTTTTGGGTAGACGCGTCGGCCGCCGGACCTCTCTGGTGACGGCGGGCATCGCTGTCGTCCTCGCCGTCACGGGCACCGCTGTTGCCCAGACAAACCAGTTCGGCACCCAGCAGGTCGGCCAGACCACCGCCAATGGCCAGGTCATCTCCTCCGACCAGTACATCGACCCGTACGGCAGCCGCACCGTCATCAACGACGGCAAGATCATGTCGTCCACGGTCAGCCCGGATGGCAGCACTCTCGCGGCCGCGGTCGCCGACGGTGACGCGGCGCTGGTCGTCATGGACCTCAAGACCGGGCAGGTGAAGCAGAAGGTCGGCACCAACGCGGCGGACAACCTGCGCATCAGCAGCAGCGCCGTCGGCCAGGAGGGCCCGACGTACTCGCCCGACGGCAAGCAGCTGTGGCTGGGCCAGGCCAACGGCTACACCAAGTTCACCGTGAACGCGGACGGCACCCTCTCCAACCCGACGGCCGTCAACATCCCGGCGGACGGTTCCAAGCAGGCGCTGGTGGGCGCGGCGGTGTTCTCGGCCGACGGCTCCACCGTGTACTCCGCGGTCAACGGCCAGAACAAGGTCGTGGCCATCGACGCGGTGACCGGCACCATCAAGCAGAGCTGGACCGTGGGCACCGCCCCCCGTGGCATCGCCATGGTCGGCAACAAGCTCTACGTCAGCAACGAGGGCGGACGTCCGGCGAAGGCCGGCGACACCACCATCAACTCCTACGGCACCGACGTGCCGGCCAACCCGAAGACCGGCGCCAGCACCACCGGCACGGTCAGCGTCATCAACCTCGCGGACTCGTCCGCGGCCGTCGGGACCATCAACGTCGGTCTGCACCCGACCGCGGTGTACGCCAAGAACGGCACGGTGTTCGTCACCAACACCGCCGACAACAACGTGTCGGTCATCGACAGTCGCAAGGACAAGGTCGTTCAGACCGTCTCCACCCAGCCGTGGCCGGAGGCGTCGGTCGGCTACGAGCCCAACGCCGTGACGCTCACCGACGACGGTCACCTGCTGGTGACGCTGAGCCGCGCCAACGCGGTCGCCGTCTACCGGTACACCTCCGCGCAGCAGCCGGCCCAGTACGTCGGCCTGCTCCCGACCGACTACTTCCCCTCGGAGATCACCACCGTCGGCAAGACCGTGGTCGTCTCCAACACCCGTGGTGTCGACGCCCTCCGCCCCGACGCCACCAGCGGCGCGCACGGCACCCACGACACGACGTCGAGCCTGACGCAGTTCACGCTGCCGGACGACAGGACCATCAAGTCCGAGACGGCCAAGGTCTTCAAGCAGAACGGCTGGACCAACAACTCGGTCAAGCTGGCCAACGGCAGCAAGGCCAAGGCGGTGCCGGTCCCGACCCAGATCGGCGCCCCCTCGACCATCAAGCACGTCTTCCTGATCGTCAAGGAGAACCGGACCTACGACCAGGTCTTGGGCGACATGCCGCAGGGCAACGGCGACTCGGCGCTGACGCAGTTCGGCGAGAACGTGACGCCGAACCAGCACGCGATGGCTTCGCAGTTCGGGCTGTACGACAACTTCTACGACGTCGGCACGAACTCCGCCGAGGGTCACAACTGGCTGATGCAGTCCGACGACCCGGAGTACACCGAGTCCTCGGCCGGTGAGTACACGCGCAGCTACGACACCGAGAACGACGTTCTCGGCCACCAGAAGTCCGGCTTCATCTGGACCGGTGCGCAGGCGGCCGGGAAGTCCGTCAAGGACTTCGGCGAGTTCCAGTCGCTCGAGAGCAAGCCGTCCGGCGCGACCTGGCAGAACCTGTACTGCGACACCAAGAACATGCAGGCGACCGGGCAGAAGACCGCCTACCCCATTCAAACGGGCTCGGCGATCCCGTCGCTCAACGACGTGTCGGTGCCCGGCTTCCCGCTGTTCGACACCAGCGTCCCGGACATCTACAAGGAGCAGATCTGGCAGCAGGACTTCCAGAAGAACGGTCCTGCGAACCTGAACATGTTCTGGCTCTCCAACGACCACACCGGTGGGTCGACGAGCCCCACCGCCCAGGTAGCGGACAACGACCTCGCGGTCGGCAAGATGGTCGACACCATCTCGCACAGCAAGTACTGGAAGGACTCGGCGATCTTCGTCGTCGAGGATGACTCCCAGGCCGGCCTCGACCACGTCGACGGCCACCGCGCCCCGGTCCAGGTCATCAGCCCCTATGCCCAGCACGGCACCGTCGACAACCACTACTACTCGCAGATCACGATGGTCCGCACCATCGAGCAGATACTCGGGATCCACCCGATGAACCAGATGGACAGCGCGGCCACTCCGATGTACGGGGCGTTCACCCAGAAGCCGAACAACGCGCCGTTCAACGCGGTGCCCAACCGGACTTCGCTGACCCTCGGCCTGAGCACCCAGCCTTCCTGTGGCTCGGACACCCCGGCGGCGCAGGACCCGAAGGCGGCGCCCGTGCCGACGTCCGTATCGGTGCCGGCGTCCGAGAAGAACGTCGCGGCGCAGTGGAAGACCTGGCAGTCGCACCAGCGGCTGACCGGACCCAACGCGGTGCCGGACTACGCCAACCCGGAGCAGATGAACCGCTTCACGTGGTACGAGACGAACAACTGGACCAAGCCGTACCCCGGTGACACCAAGATCTACGCGCCGAACGACGTGCCCGGCGCCTACATCCCGTCGTCGGAGAACGACGGCTGACATTGGGCCGACTGGCATAGCCTGATCGCGTCAAGGGGCCCCTGGCCGGCGTCACCGCTGGCCAGGGGCCCCTTCTGTCCCCTGTGTGGCAAATACAGGATGTGGACCATCGGCGTCTGCCCGACGAAGGCAAACGCCCCGCCGCAGAACGCGAGCTACTGGCATCAGTACGTTGGTATCGACCTTGCCCTTGCCGATAGCCTCATCCGCCCTAGTCGGAGCCGGTGTGCGGTGATATCCGTGATGTCGGGCGACGGGGACGAGTGGGCACTCTGGCAGGGATGACGATCATCCCGGCATGATGATCGGTCGTGCTGCTGAGACTGGCACATCTGGGTGTGTCTAACGTGTTCTCGATGCTGCGACTGCTGCCGATGAGTGACCGGGACAAGGACGTGGAGATCCTCGCTCTACGCCATCAGATCACGGTGCTCGAACGGCAGCTGAACGGGCAGCGAGTGCGCTTCACACCGGCCGATCGGGCGTTCCTCGCGGCGCTGCTGCACCAGCTACCAACGCAAGTGCTGCGCCGGATACGGTTGCTGGTGCGGCCGGACACGCTCCTGCGCTGGCACCGCGACCTGATCGCCCGCCGTCACGCCAGCCACCTCGCGGAACAGGTGGTGCGTGGGCTGTCCGGTTAGTGTGACCGGCCCCGCCGTTAGGGAGCGTCAAGGACTTGACAAGAGTTCCCGCCCCGATGAGGAAATCGTTAAGGCTCGGAACGCGGGCACCGCATAGCGCGGCGGTGGTGCGGGCCGTGAGGTGATCCGCACAACCGGTGCGTACGTTCACGGCTCGAAGCGGTAGCCGATGCCGGGTTCGGTGATCAGGTGGCGCGGGTGTGTCGGGTCCGGTTCGAGCTTTTGGCGCAGGCCGGCGATGTGATCACCGTCTGGCTGTGGCTGACCGCGGTGTTCGCCGCACGGAGACGGCGGAGAAGGCCAGCACGCCGAGCTTGTAGACGATTGCTTCGGCGCGCAGGTGCTTGGGGGTGGTGAGGATGTGGGCCATGTAGTCGCCCAGAGGCCGGTACGACAGGGCCAGCGCGCCGATGAGCGCGAGGATCTGCAGCCAGCCCGCGAGAGTGTCGTTCACTAGAACTTCTCCGGGAAGATCAGGGCCAGCACCAGGTAACCGAGCAGGCAGACGGCAACGACGAGTCCGACGACGTTCTCGATACTCACAGCCGCTCGACCCCCTTGGCGATCAGGCCGAGCACGGTGAAGACCGCGACGATGACGACGATGAACAGTAGGTCTGGCATGTGCGAGACACCCCGGGAAGCAAGAAAGGGACATAACCGCCCAGTCCTCTCGGGTGTGGGGGGTCACGAGCGGACCTGAGCGGTGTCGGCGAGGACCGGCCCCTGGAGTGAAGCGCTCACGAGTTCCCTTGACGACCCTCGTTAGCGCGGTCCTGACGCCGTGACGGAGTACCTTGATGCCGCGTTGATGCGCCACCCACGATCGGTGGTGCCGACCCGCGCCTCGGACCGCTACCACCGGAAACGGTTCAGCAGCCGCGGTGACCCTCGCTGACCAGGTCGGCGCCGCGCTCGACACAACGCGAACCGCCCGAGAACGGCTGAGGGAGGCCGCGAGGGGAAGATCGACGTGCCTACGGGCGCAGCGTCATCCGCGCGGCAGTCGGGGTGCGTCCTCGCCGGGTCGCCGGGGCGGGAGCGGCAGGCGCCAGGTGTTGCGGCGGTGCACGGCCGTGAGGTGGCGCTGCAGAGGGGACGGCGGTACGGCCAGGACCGGGCATGTCGCGTTTGCCAGGCAGTAGCGACTGGTCGAGCGGCACAGCGCCCGGCGCAGCAGGCCGCGCTGACCGGCGCCGATCACCAGCAGGTCGTCTTCCCGGTCGGCTGTCAGGACCAGCACCCTGCCCGGATTTCCGCGGACGGCCCGGGCTTGCAGCCGGCGCTCGCTCCAGCCCCAGCCGAGGGCCGTGTCCAGTGCGCTGCGCAGCCGCTCCTCAGCCAGACGGCGGCCGTCCTCCAGCAGCGGCGGTAGCGGGGCACGACGGTAGGCGAACTCGCCACCGACAGGTTCCCAGGCCAGCACCGCCAGCATCTCGGCGTCCGTACGGCGGCTCTCGACCACCGCGCGGTGCAGCGCGGCAAGACTGCGCTCACCCCCACCACGATGCGCCGGGTACCGGTGCCGGTCTCGTCCATGGCTGCTACCGCTGCCTCTCCGCTGGTCGCCTCGCTGCCGTACCGCATGTCCTGCACCCATCGAAGCGAAGCCGCAAGCAGAGGGCGACCGTCCTGACGCGCCCCTGACGGGAGACAACGCCGGATTGACGGCTCCCTGACCCGGCCCGTGCTACTCCCCCAGGCCGACGTCCTCCTGGTCCAGGGCGCGCTGGATACGCCTGCGCGTGGTGTCGCTGATCCGGTGCTCGTCGTAGAGCCGTTGCAGCTCGGCGGACTCCGCCTCGATCAGGGCACGCCGCATCGAGCGATAGGCGGTGGCGGTGGAGTCCGCCGGATCCGCGGCCTCGTCCATCTCGGACCGGGCATGGTCAATGCGGGCTTGCAAGCCGCGGCGCAATTGGTCCACCACGACCTCGGGCGCGGCCTCCAGGTCGGCGAGCTGCTCCAGTTGCGTGAGCCCGGCACGCGCGAGGCTGTCGCGGGCGTTGGCCTCTTGGCGGGCGGTGCTGGTGGGTTCCAGGGCGATACCGGAACGGCGTACCACGGGCGCCAGTGTGAAGCCCTGCAGGACGAGGGTGAAGACGACGACCGCTGTGGTCAGCACCAGCACCAGTTCCCGCTGCGGCAGCGGCGTGCCGTCATGGGCGGTGAGCGGAATGGACAGGGCCGCCGCAAGCGGCAGGACGCCGCGGGTGCCGGCCCACGACAGCACTGAGGGGACCCGCCAGGAGATCGGGCCGATGCCGTGCCGGCGCTGCATGGCGGCCGAGAGCGGGGAGACCCAGAGCATCCGGACGGTCAGCAGGGTCCCGGCCACCGCGAGCGCCTGCAGCGGCCAGGTGTGGCCCTCGGCGCCGAGATCACGGATGAGCGACGGCAGTTCCAGACCGATGAGGGCGAAGACCACACTCTCCAGCAGGAAGACGACGGTTCCGTAGACCGCGTGCACCTGCAGGCGGATGGGTGCGTTGGTGAGCCGCTGCGTCTGCCCGCCCAGCACGACCCCGGCGACTACCACCGCGGTCACCCCCGAAGCGTGCACATCCTCGGCCAGAACGTAGGCCGCGTAGGGGGTGACCAGCGCGATCACCGTCTCCAGCACCGGGTCCTCGGTACGACGCCGGATCAGCGCCACCGCCCCGGCCACCGCCGCGCCGACCAGCGCCCCGCCGCCGCCCAGAGCCACGAACTCACCGGCGGCCGTGCCACCCGACAGCGCCCCGCCGGCCACCGCCGTACCCACTGCGACCTTGAACAGCACCAGGCTCGTGGCGTCGTTGAACAGGCTTTCGGCCTGCACCATCATCTGGATGCGCGGCGGCAGCGCGAGCCGCCGCCCCAGCGCGGTCACCGCCACCGGGTCCGTGCTGGCCAGCACCGCTCCCAGTACGAGGGCCATCGTCCCGGAGAGTGGCGTCAACGCCGCCGCCACCGCACCAACGGCAGCGGCCGAGGCCAGCACCAATCCGAAAGCGAGCACCGTGACTGGCCGCCACACCCGCCGTAGCTCACGCCAGGAGATCTCCTCCGCAGAGGCATACAACAGCGGCGGCAGCACCACCAGATTGATCACCTGCGGCGACACCCGGAAAGCCATCACCCAGGGCAGCAGGCCAACCCCGACACCGGCTATGACCAGCAAGGACGGCGCCGGGATACGCCAATGACGGGCCCCTGTCGCCACGGCGGTGGCCACGGCCACCAGCAGCAGTACTGCGGTCAGGACGGTCATGTAAGGGTCGCCAGGATGTGTGCTGGTACGGCCGCTGTGGTGCTTGCGCTTGCTGTCGCCGACCAGACTTCCCGGCACTCCAGCAGGAAATTTACCCGACGCTGATGCTCATCTGCAATGTCCTTAGCGCGTGCCCTTCGCACGACTGTGCGGGAGGAACCCCGTTCCGCAACTTCCTGCGCTCGTTTCTCTTCGGCCAGGGCGAGGTGGCCCCACGACCTGGGGAGTGCTGCGCCGGGCCGAGCCCGACCGCACTCGCAGGCCCCGTGTCCATCTCGGGCTCCCGCGCCAGAGGCGCGTTAAGACCGAGGCGTGTCGCGTCAGGGAAGTGTCAGTGCCGGGTTCGCGGGCCCGCGCCGCTTCTAGCGTCGGCCGTATGGGACGGCGAGCCACGCGACTGCCGATGCCGATGCCCGGTGAGAGAGCCGGCGACCGGCACTGGCGCGGCGGCGCCCGGTTCGCGTTCTTGTGCACGCTCGCCTTCTTCGGGCCGATCATGCTGCTCGACCAGGCTGCGGGCACCCTCACCCTGCCACGCGCGGGGCTATGGACGCTGCTGGCGGCCCTGGTCCTCGCTGTCCTGCTGCCGCCTCGCGTGACGGCGGGCGAGGGCTGGATAGCCGTACGAGGACTCGTACGCGAGCGCCGGGTGCGAACCGACACCCTGGCCGAGGTTCGACAGCACGAGGGCATCTCGGGCCACCTACTTCTGCGGGACACGTCCGGCCGCTGGATGGCGCTCGACCCCCGGGTCCTGGCCGCCAATCCACTGCTCTGGCACGAGCTGGACGCCGGCGCCCGACGCTCCCGCGAACGCGGCACGCTGCTCGGCGGGACAGACGTACTGCAGCGTCTGAGCGAGCGCATCGACGACACGGAGGCCCAAGCAGTGTTCCGGGCCTCCGGCCTGGACTGACGTCACGGATCGAAGCGGTAGCCGAGGCCTGGCTCGGGCGGGACGGCGCAGCACGGCGCGGAGCCGGGCGAGGAGTTCCTCCATGAGGAAGGGCTTGGTGAGGTAGTCGTCCGCCCCCGCGTCGAGCGCGGCGACCTTCTCGGCGGGGTCGGACCGCCCGGAGAGCACGATGACCGGGACGGAAGTCCACGCCCGGAGCCCGTGGATGACGTCGATGCCCGGCAGGTCGGGCAGGCCGAGGTCGAGGGGGACGGCGTCGGGCGGGTTGCGGGAGGCCAGTGTCAGGGCCGTGGTGCCATCGAGGGCGGTGTCCACGTCGTAGTGGCGGGCCTTGAGGTTGATGCGCAGGGCCCGGGTCATCTGCGGTTCGTCATCCACGATCAGGATGCGCTTCATGCCCGGACCTCCTCGTTGAGGGCCGGGGCAGCGGGGAGGGAGACGACCATGGTCAGGCCGCCGCCGGGGGTGTCCTCGGGGGTGAGGGTGCCGCCCATGGCCTCGGTGAGGCCGCGGGAGAGGGCGAGGCCGAGTCCGAGGCCGGTGGTGTTGTCGGTGTCGCCCGTGCGCTGGAACGGTTCGAAGACCTGGTCGCGATCCTCGGGGCCCAGGCCGGGACCCTGGTCGATGACGCGCAGCTCGACGCGGTCGGCCAGCGCGCTGGCACTGACCCGGACCGATTCTCCGGGCGGAGTGTGCCGTATGGCGTTGGCCACCAGGTTGGCGACGACCCGTTCCAGCAGCGGGGGGTCGGCAACGACATCGGCGGCGTCCTCCAGGCCCTGGACCAGGACGGGCACCGGGCTGTCGGGCAGGGGGTCCAGGGCGAGCGGCATGATCTCGGCGAGGGCGGTGGCCTCCAGGCGCAGGGTGAGGGCGCCGGCCTGCAGGCGGCTCATGTCGAGCAGGTTGTCCACCAGCCGGTTGAGGCGGTCCAGGGACTCCTCGGCGGTGGCGAGGAGTTCGTCGCGGTCCTCGTCGGAGAACTCCACGTCGCGGCTGCGCAGGCTGCTGACGGCGGCCCATCCGCTGGCCAGCGGGGTGCGCAGGTCGTGGCTGACGGCGGCGAGCAGGGCGGTGCGCATGCGGTCGGCGGCCTTGACCGGCTCCACTTCGGCGGCGGCCTCGGCGAGCCGGGCTCGCTCCAGGGCGGCGGAGACGTGGGCCGCCAGCGCGGTGAGGACCCGGCTCTCGGAGGCGGCCAGGCGGCGGCCGCGCAGCACCAGGACGTCGTCCGGGCCGACCGGGACCAGCGCGGCCGCGGCGCCGTCGGCCGGCGGATCCTCGGCGCTCTGGTGGTCGCAGTGGACGAGGACGGCGGAGTCCATGCCGAAGATCTGTCTCGTGCGTTCCAGGAGTTCGGGCACGGCCTGCTCGCCGCGCAGGACGCTGCCGGCCATGGCGGAGAGTGTCTCGGCCTCGGCGGTGGCCTTCGCTGCCCGGCGGGACTGGCGCAGGGAGTGGTCGACGATGGTGGCGACGGTGACGGCGACCACGGTGAAGACGGCCAGCGCCAGGACGTTGTTGGCCTCGCCGATGGTGAACTGGCCCGTGGGCGGGATGAAGAAGTAGTTGAGCAGCAGGGAGGCGCTTACCGACGCCAGGACGGCGGAGGCAACACCGCCGATGCAGGCGACGCCGACCACGGTGAGCAAGTAGAGCAGCGCCTCGCTGGTGAGGTTGAGCCCGCCCGGCGTGTTCTTCAGGGCGAGTGTGAGCAGGGCCGGAAGCAGCAGCCCGGCCACCGGGCCGAGCACCCTGCGAGCCAACGGCAGATTCCTGCTGCCCCGGGAAGGCAGCAGACGGCCCTGGCGGGCCCGTTCGTGGGTGACCATGTGCACGTCGATGTCGCCGGACAGCTCGTTGGTGGTCTCGCCGATGCCGCGTCCGCCGAGGAAGCCGGCCAGCCGCCCGCGCCGCGAGGTGCCCATGACGAGCTGGGTGGCGTTCTCGGCGCGGGCGAAGTCCAGCAACGCGGTGGGGATGTGGTCGCCGACGACCGTGTGGTAGCTGCCGCCCAGGCTCTCGATCAGCTCCCGCTGCTTGGCCAGGGCGGCGGGTGAGGCGTCGGCGAGGCCGTCGCTGCGGGCGACGTGGATGGCGAGCAGGTCGCCGTGCCCGGCCCGGTCGGCGATCCGTGCGGCGCGCCGGATGATGGTCTCGCCCTCGGGGCCGCCGGTGAGGGCCACCACGACCCGTTCCCGGGTCTCCCACACACCCCGGATCTCGTGTTCGGACCGGTATTCCTGCAGGAACTCATCCACCCGCCCCGCGACCCACAGCAGGGCCAGTTCGCGCAGCGCCGTCAGGTTCCCGACCCGGAAGTAGTTGGCGAGCGCGGCGTCGACCTTCTCGGGGTTATAGACGTTTCCGTGCGCCATGCGGCGGCGCAGCGCCTGGGCGGGCATGTCGACCAGCTCGATCTGGTCGGCGGCGCGGACGATCTCGTCGGGGACGGTCTCGCGTTGCGGGACTCCGGTGATCTTCTCGACGACGTCGTTGACCGACTCGAGGTGCTGGACGTTGACGGTGCTCAGGACGTCGATGCCGGCGTCCAGCAGTTGCTGGATGTCCTGCCAGCGCTTGGCGTTGCGGCCGCCGGGAATGTTGGTGTGGGCCATCTCGTCGACGAGGGCCACCTTGGGCTTGCGGGCGAGGACCGCGTCGAGGTCCATCTCGGCGAAGACCGTGCCCCGGTAGTCCCGCTCGGCCTGCGGCAGGGTCTCCAGCCCGTCGAGCATCGCTACGGTGTGCGGGCGCTGGTGGCACTCGACGAACCCCACCACGACGTCCGTGCCCCGCTCGGCCCGGCGCCGGGCCTCGTCCAGCATCCGGTACGTCTTGCCCACCCCGGGGGCCGCTCCGAGGAACACCTTGAGCCTGCCGCGCTTCACTGGTTGGGCCTCCTGGTCAAGTGCCACGCTGCGCGGTCGTACGGAGGCCACCGGCGGTGCCGGTACGGACCGGCGACGACAGTGACAGGTAAGCGCCGGGCGAGTCCCTGGCGGGTCGCGTTAGCGAACTCCTGACGGCTGCACCCGGGGTCTTGGTGCGGCCTTAACGCCCATGCGCAACCAGCCTACGAGCTCAGCGGTAGACCGGCGCAAAGCACGAGCGCCGATCCCCGTCAGAAACGCGTCAATCTTTCGGGCTCCGGCGTCAGGGCCGCGCCAACACGCCAGCACAGGTGTTCCCGGACTGCGACGGTGTTGCGGGCCGAGGGAGAGCGGGCAGACGCCGCTCCGGGGCGCTCAGTGGGGGGCATAACGCGATGACGACTACCGTCGCCGCCGAAGGACGTTCAGGCGCGCCCGCGTCAGGGCAGCGCACCGGCTCCGAGGCCACTCCTCCGCCCGGTGGGGCGGGCTTCGATCCCTCCTCTCCCGCAACCGTGGTATGTCGCCGGAGATGGCGCCCGGTCCTGCGCGGCGGCCTTCCCCGGACCGTTCCCTCACGGCTGCGACTGCTGCGCGCCGTGGTGCTGGTCACAGCCGCCGGGCTGGTCGGCGTGCTGGTGACCGGCGGCGTATCGGCGAGCGGATCCTGGGCGGACATACGGGAACGGTCGGCGCCCCAGGTGACGAGCGCGACCGGCCTGTACTTCACGCTGAACGACATGGACGCGCAGCTCGCCAACCAGCTGATGATGGGCGACACCGCTTCCCTGTCGTCCCTACGCGCCCAGGCCGCCGACATCTACGGCCAAAGGCGCGGACAGGCCGGCGGATACCTGCGCGACCTGGCAGAGGCCGCCAAGGGCGACGCCGCCGCCGAGCGCACCGTCGCCTCGGCCATCAGCGACCTCGGCGCGTACGAGGAACACGCCGTCCGCGCTCTGGTCCTGGGCGAGCAGAGCCACCGCCCGGCCGGCCAGGCCGACCCGAAAGCGGTGGCCGAGTACACCCTCGCCACCCAACTGATGCGAACCCGGCTGCTGCCTGAGGCCGACCGGTTGGTCACCACCAACAACGCCGCCTTCGAGCACACTTACGCCGACGCCACCGGTACCCAGTCCGCGATCCGTGTCGCGCTCCTCGTCACCGGCCTGCTGATGCTCGCCCTCCTGGCCGCGCTGCAGCTGTACCTCGCGGCTCGCTTCCACCGCGTCATCAACCCCGGGGCGGCTGCCGCCACCGTCCTCGTCCTGACGGTGCTGGTCAGCGGATTCGTACAGATCTCCGGCCAGCAGGACCACCTGCGAGCCGCCCGCCGCGACGCCTTCGACTCCGTCGTCGCCCTCACCCGCGCCCGTGCGGTCTCCTACGACGCCAACGCCGACGAATCCCGCTATCTCCTGGACCGTGCGGGTACCACCGCACACGAGCAGGACTTCCTCGCCAAGAGCCAGCGACTCCTGCACCTGGACGGCGCCACCATCGGCACGTACGACACGGACCTGGCCTCCGCGCTGCGCGCCTACAAGGCCGATCACGCACGCCTGGACTTCACGGGATTCTTCGGCGACGAGTTCCGCAACATCACCTTCCCGGGCGAGCGAGCGGCCGCCGAGCGCGTTCTGACCGCGTACCAGGTCTACCAGCGCGACGACCGCCGGATCCGCGCCCTGGCCTCCGCCGGAAAGGTGGCCGAGGCCATCGAGTACTGCACCAGCCACACCACGGGCGACTCCAACTACGCCTTCGACGCCTACGACAAGGCACTACTCAAGCTGATCACCATCAATACGACCGCCTTCGACCGGACTTCCTCCGACGGCGCCGGAAATGCCCTGACGATGCCCGTGGGCTTGGCCGGAGGCGTGATGGCAGCCGCCGGCCTGATGCTGATCGGACTGCGGCCACGCCTCGCTGAGTTCCGTTAACGCCGGGTACGCCAGTCGGCGACACGGTTGATGACCGCCGGGTGGGCGGTCTCGTCGCCGGTGTCGTCGAGTGGTGTGGTGGCTGGTGCGACGGCAGGCAGACTGAGGGTCATCGTGAGGCCGCCGCCGGGAGTTTCCTCGGGCATGAGGGTTGCGCCCATAGCGTCGGCGAGCGCCCGGGCGAGGGTGAGGCCGAGTCCCGTGTCACCGTCCACGGTGGCCGGGCCGTGGCCCATGACCCGGAGCTCGACCCGGTCGGCGTGGGTGCTGGCGGTCAGCAGGACGTGCCGGCCGGGTGGGTTGTGGTGCTGGGCGTTCGAGATCAGGTTGACCAGGATCCGTTCCGCCAGTGTGGGGTCGGTGAGGACTTCGGGGATGCCGTCGGGGACTCGGATGTCGACGGGCTGGCCAGAGGCGGCGAGGCCCTCCAGAGCGGTGGGGATGATGTCTTCGACGGCCAGGGGCTGAGCATCGATGCCGAGCGTGCCGGCCTGCACACGGCTCACGTCCAGGAGGGTGCCGACCAGCCGGTCGAGATGTGCGAGCGAGTCCCTGGCGGTGGCGACGAGTTGGGCATGGTCGTCGCCGGTCTGCTCGGCATTGGCGTCGGCGAGGCTGTCCACGGCGGCCTCGGCGGAGGCCAGCGGAATGCGCAGGTCGTGACTTACGGCACCGAGCAGCGCGGCTCGTGCCCGATCGGCCTCGGCGACGGGACGCAGGCGTTCGACCTCCTCCTCCAGACGTCGAAGGCGCAGCGCGATGGCGGCCTGGACCGCAAACGCCTCCAGGACCCGCCGGTCGGCGGCGGGCAGAGTCCGGCCGCGCAGAATCAGCGTCAGCCCGTCACCGACCGGGATGTCCACGTCGCCCTCGTCGGGGCTGGCGCAGGGCTCGGCACCGACGGAGGCAGCGATTCGCCAGCTTCGCGGGTCGCGTTGGCGGTCCGGAGTCAGCGGCGCGCCGGGCCGATGTTCGAGCAGGGTGACCGAGGCCAGGCCGAATGTCTCCCGGAGCTGCTCCAGCAGCGCATCGAGGGTGCGCTCACCGCGCAGTACGCCCCCGGCCAGGGCAGACAGCATCACCGTGTCGGGGACAGCGTGCCCGCGCCCACGCCGCTTCATCACATCCCGGCCTCCGGCGGCGCGCCGCCCCCGACCGGCCTGCTCGTGGGTGACCAGGTGAACGTCGATAGGCCCGGACCGCGCGGTCGTGGTCAGCCCGACGCCGCGCGAGAACACCTGCCCGAGGCGTCCCCGCCGCGAGGCGCCGAGCACCACCTGGGTGGCGTTCACGGCGCGTGCGAAGTCGAGCAACGCGGTCGGGATGTCGTCACCGACGACTTGGTGATACGTGCCGCCAAGGCATTCGACCAGCACGCGCTGGCCCGCGAGGTGGTCCGAGTCGGCGCCGGCAAGTGCGTCGTCGCGTGTGACGTGCACCGCGAGCAGATCGGCGCCCCTGGTGCGCTCCGCGATGCGCGAGGCCCGCCGGATCAGTGTGTCGCCCTCCGGCCCGCCGGTCAGCGCGACGACGACACGTTCGCGTGCCTCCCACGTCCCGGCGATCTGGTGGTCCGCGCGATAGCTCTCCAACTGGTCATCGACCTTGTCGGCCAGCCACAACAGGGCCAGCTCGCGCAGCGCGGTCAGATTGCCGACTCGGAAGTAGTGGGTCAGCGCGGCATCGACTTTGTCTGCGGTGTAGATGTTGCCGTGCGCCATCCGGCGGCGCAGCGCCTCCGGGGTGATGTCGACCAGTTCCACCTGGTCGGCGCGGCGTACGATCTCGTCAGGGACGGTCTCCCGCTGCGGCACCCCGGTGATCTGCCGGACGACGTCGTTGACCGAGTCCAGGTGCTGGATGTTGACCGTGGACAGCACTGCGATACCGGCATCGAGAATCCGTTCGACGTCCTGCCAGCGCTTGGTCCGGGGCGAGCCCGGCACATTCGTATGCGCCAGCTCGTCGATCAACGCCACCTGCGGGCGCCGGGCGATCACGGCGTCGGCGTCGAGCTCGGTGAAGGACGTACCCCGGTAGGGCACGCTTCTCCGGGGGATGATCTCCAGGCCCTCCAGCAGTGCGGCGGTCCGTGGCCGCCCGTACGTCTCCACAAAGCCGACCGCCACGTCGGTGCCGCGCTCGGCCCGGCGACGGCCCTCGGCGAGCATGGCGAAGGTCTTGCCGACGCCGGGGGCCGCGCCGAGATAGATACGCAGCTGCCCGCGCTCCATCACGGTCCTCCCTTCGGACCCTCCCGCTTGTCCCAGTGTCCGCCCAGGTGCCTGGATCTTGACGGAACGCTGACGTGCACAAGGAGTGCCTGCGGACAGCTCGCGCGACAGACTTGATGACACCCGGGCGCCACCTCCGGGTACGGCTGTTCGACCTGCGGCGCCGCACGTCGGCCCCCGCCGGCAGGAGAGCAGGAGGTAGGAATGCTCCACCGCCTCACACGGGACGGTACCGCGATCCTCGCGGCCGTGGTGGCCCCCCTCGCCGTCGCCGCCGTGCTGGTCCCGTTCCGCGGCAGCTTCTCGAACACGAACGCGGCTCTGGTCCTGGTGGTGGTCGTGGTCGGCGTGGCCGCCATCGGCAATCGCCTCGCCGGGGCGCTCGCGGCCCTGTCGGCCGCCGTCTGGTTCGACTTCTTCCTGACCATGCCGTACGAACGGTTCACCATCACCCGGTCCGCCGATGTGACGACGGCCGTCCTGCTGCTCGCCGTCGGCCTGGCTGTCTCGCAGCTGGCCGCCCGCGCCCGCCGGCTCCAGGTCATCGCCATCACCGACGCCGGCTACCTGTCCCAGATCCGCCACACCGCCGAGCTGGCCCAGTCCGCCACCGGCCCCGACGCCGTGGTCGACCTGGTGCGCGACCAGCTCACCCGGCTGCTCCAGCTGAGCGGCTGCCGCTTCGAATACGGGAGCCTGCTGGGCCATCCGCCGCGCCTGGAACAGGACGGCACCGTGGTCTCGGGGCGCACCCGCTGGGACGTCGACCGGCTCGGGCTGCCGGACCAAGAAGTTGAACTGCGCACGCTCGCAGGCGGCCACTTCTACGGACGCTTCATGATGCGACCCACACCCGGTGCCGCCCCGTCCCTGCAAGCACGCCTCGTCGCGGTGACCATCGCGAATCAGGTCGGCGCCGCGCTCAACACGCCCCGCCCCGCCCGGGACGGTGGCTGAGCTGCCTGGTCGTCTGCCTGCTCGGCCTCGTCGGCACCCCGCCCACCGCGGTCCTCCTCGGCAAACTCGAAGCCTTCAGCGCCGCCTTCAACGGCGGCTACGCCTGGCTCGCCGAGCGATTGCTTGAGCACCAACAGTCCGGCCGCCACCTTGCGCCGGCTGCCGGGCCGCACGGCGGGCCACCCAGCACACCATGCGTCCTGACGTGTCCTTGGCGCGCGGCCCGCAAGTCTGACGCCGCTTTGACGCGGAGGCAGGGACGGTGTCAGAGCTGCGTCAGGAACGGATACGAAGGCTTGAAGCCTGGGCATACGGCGTTCTTGAATGGACGTTGTGAACAGCGTTCTGCGCCATGACGACCGGCCACCTCATAGAGTGCCGTCGGTTTGGCGCGCTGTTCTTCTCCCGGCGCTGTGACGCGCCGTCTCTTTGCGGCTGACCGAGGTCCGCCGCCTTCATTCGCGCACGGGTAGGCACCCCTACGCGCCTGCCCCTGCCCACGTTCCCGGAGTGAATCATGTCCTCTTCCGCTCTCCCTTCTGTGCCCACGCGCACCGCCCTGGTCACGGGGGCGACGTCCGGCATCGGCTGGGAGACCGCCCGCTTGCTCGCCGAACAGGGCTGCACCGTCATCGTCCACGCCCCCGACACCGAGTCCGGGCACCACGCCGTTGAACGGCTGGTGGCCGCCGGTGCCGACCGGGCCCGACTGCGCCTCGCGGTGGCCGACTTCGCGCGGCTCGATGACGTTCGTGCGCTGGCCAGCATGGTGGGCGCGGCCCACCCGGTGCTGGACGTCCTGGTCAACAACGCCGCCGTCGCCGCTCCCGAGCGGCACACCCTCACTGCCGACGGCCACGAACTCTCCTTCCAGGTCAACTTCCTGGCGGCCTACCTGCTCACCCGCGCCCTGGCCGGACCGCTGACCGCCCGCCCGGGCAGCCGGGTGGTCAACGTGTCCTCCGCGATGCACCGCACCGCCTCCATCTCCTGGAACGACCTCAACCGCGCCCGCCACTACTCCCGGCACGCCGCCTACGCCCAGTCACAGCTCGCCCTCACCGTCTTCGCCCGCGCCGAAGCCCCCACCGGGTGCACGGCCGTCAGCGTCCACCCCGGCATCTGCGAGACCACGCTGCTGCCGCTGTATGCCCACGAGGGCGAGCCCGCAGCCGAAGGCGCGGCCCGCGTGGTGCGACTGTGCGACCCGGCGACAGAGCTGGTCCCCGGCGGCTACTACGACCGCACCGCGCTCTCCCCGGCCGCGCCCGTCGCAACCGAGGACCGCACCGTACGCCGCCTGTGCAAACTCGCCGACCAGCTCGTTGCCGCCTGATCCCACGAAGGAAAGACCCGCTGTGTCCGCGAAGGC
Organism: Actinacidiphila oryziradicis; assembly: GCF_005047355.1. Lineage (GTDB taxonomy): Bacteria > Actinomycetota > Actinomycetes > Streptomycetales > Streptomycetaceae > Actinacidiphila > Actinacidiphila oryziradicis. The sequence goes on along the minus strand of NZ_SUMC01000074.1, from coordinate 3,333 downwards.
GACCGCCATCACCGGCAACCCGCACCCCCGATCCGGCGCCGGCCAGTTCGTCCCCGTCCTGGCCGGCGCCTCCTTCAGGCGAACTGGAACAACGCCGCATCCGCCGCGTCCCACACCACGCCAAGGCCCGCCTTCCGGGCACCCGCACCCGCCTTCTGCCGCCGACTGCAACACCGGCCTCCGGCCATGAGAGGCGCTGCAGGCGCCGATTATTGGGGCATGATCCAGATACGCCAGAACCCGCCACGGGATGATCTCGAACGCCTGACGGATCGTCTACGGCGCCGAGACGGCAGCGGTCTGTTCGTCGTGTTCGCGCAGCATTCGCATGACGGTGGCGGGCGAGGGGTGCTGCCCCTTCTTCGCTCCCGTGGTGATGACGAGCCGCTTGGCGATGTCGCGCAGGCTCATCTCCAGATCGCGCAGGTGCAGGGCCCCGGACAGCATGTCCTGGTCGGTGACGCCCGCGCCGCCGATGGTGTTGCCGCGCTTGCGAGGAGATCTTCTCCGAGAAGGGTGGTGAAGCTGGCGCGGTCGGGGTCGATGTCGGGGCGGGTGGCGGTGGCGTCGGCCATGGCCAGGCGCAGGACCTGGTAGGTGACCAGCAGTGCGTAGATCTCCTGGGTGATGCCGGAAGGGGTGCGGGCGCGCAGGACACGGCCGCCCAGGATGGTGGACTTGATCTCCAGGTAGGCGGTCTCGATCTCCCACCGCTGGTGATACAGCGTGATCAGTTCGGCGGCGGGATGGGGAGCTCCCGCCGAACAGTGATCTTGGTCGACACGGTTCTAGCCGATCTGTAGGACGAGCTTGCCGCGTGCCTGTCCCGACTGGCTCAGCTCCGCGGCCGTGCGCCAGTCCTCCAGCGGGAACACGCGGGCCACTGGTACCGAGAAGCGACCCGCAGATGCCAGCTGCGCGTATGCGCCGAGCACGTCGTTGCGCACGGTGCCCTCGCCGCCGGGCCCGCTGAAACGCACGCCCAGTTCGTCGGCCGCGGCGAAGTCGCTGAGGGTCAGCACGTGTTCGGGCGCCTTGACGGTACGCACGAGGCCCGGCAACGCATTGCTGACCGGTGCCGCGTCGAGGGCGAGGTCGACCGGTCCGCCCGCGAGTGCCCCCACTCGCTCGGCCATGCCGTCGCCGTAACCGGTGACTTCGGCGCCGGCGGCGCGCAGGGCCTTGGCGTACGTCTCGCCGGCGGTGGCAATGACCCGTGCCCCGCGCTGAACCGCGATCTGCACCGCGGCGTACCCGACGGTGGAGCCGGCGCCGTGCACCAGCACGGTGGTGCCGGCGCGGACGCCGAGGGCGTCCACACCTCGGTAGGCCGTCTCGACCGCCATCGGCAACGCGGCGGCGTCGACCGGGTCGAGCCCCGGCGGGCGCGGGAACCAGAGGTCGAGGAGAGCCTGCTCGGACGCGCCGGCGGTCGGTCCTGTGAAGGGCGCCGGGCCGAACACCGGGTCACCGATCTCGACGCCGGTCACTCCGTCACCGGCCGCCTCGACCGTGCCGGACACCTCAAGTCCTATACCGCGCGGCAGGCCGCCGGTGAAGAGTCCGCCGCACAGCGCCCAGTCGGCCGGGTTCAGCCCGCATGTCTGGACGGCGACGCGGATCTGCCCCGGTCCGGGAGTGGGAGGTTCGGCGTCTTCGAGTCGCAGAACGTCGAGCGGTGCTCCGTACTCGTGGAAGCGAAGGGTGCGCATGAAGTCTCCTCGCGAGGTAACGACAGCAGGTGCTGTCGTCATTCACGCTAGCAGAGTGACGACAGCACCTGCAGTCGCTATGCTCGCAGGATGGCACGGTGGGAAGGCAACGCTCGCGGTCGGCTCGAACGAGCGGCGCTGGACCTGTTCACCGAGCAGGGCTACGACCGCACGACGGTCGCGCAGATCGCGCAGCGCGCGAACCTCACCGAGCGGTCGTTCTACCGATGGTTCGCCGACAAACGCGAGGTGCTGTTCGGCGGCAGCGAGGACCTCAAAGAGCAGCTCGTCTCCGCGATCGAAGCCGCTCCCGCGGACACCGGTGCGCTCCCGACGCTGCTGGCCGCGTTCGCCACCGCGCCGCAGGCGTTCCGTCCACGCGAGTTCCTGCGGGAGCGGTCGGCGGTCATCGAGGCCAATCCGCCACTGAAGGAACGCGAGCTGATCAAGCTGGCGTCGCTGTCCGAGGCCCTCACCGCCGCCCTGGTGCACCGCGGCTGCAACCCGCAAACGGCACGCCTGGCCACCGACATCGGCATCGCAGTGCTCCGCCTGACCGCCGCACGGTGCATGGCCGACGAGCAAGCCGATTTCGCCCAGGTACTGTCGACCAGCGCGGCGGACCTGCTCGCCGTCGCCGCGGACGGCATCCCTACCTAGTGTCCTGCGTCGTAAATAGCGAGTCTAAGTTCTTGCTATTTTTTTGGTCCGGACGGGGTGATTTTTGTGAGGTAGTCGGCGAGCGATTTCAGGATCCCGTCGGCGGTCTTGGTCCAGGTGAAGGGCTTCGGGTCTTCGTTCCAGGTCTGGATCCAGGTCCGGATGTCGTTTTCCAGGGCCTGGACGGAGGTGTGCACGCCGCGTCGGATCAGCTTGTCCGTCAGCAGGCCGAACCAGCATTCGACTTGGTTGGTCCAGGAGGAGCCGGTAGGGGTGAAGTGCATGTGGAAGCGG
>NZ_SUMC01000074.1:0-657 GCF_005047355.1 Actinacidiphila oryziradicis | reverse complement strand
CGATCCGACAACCGCTCCTCAACCGGCGGCTTGACCTGTCCAGCTCGTGGCACTCAGCAACCCTCCCGAGGCACACACTACAAACAAGATCAACCCAAAGTCAGCGGCATTGGCCCTAGACGAGTAGTTCCGATGTGCTCAGTGGTCGTAGGCGATCAGCGAGCGGGTGACTGGTGCTCCGAGCTTGTTGTTGTGCCAGATCCCGGCGGCCATCGCCAAGATCCGTTGGGCGACGCGGATCGCGACGCTCTCGAAGGTCCGCCCGCCGTGTTGTTCCAGGTCAAGTTGTCCCTTGAGGGTGTCGTTGACCGATTCGATGAGCTGGCGGACCTTCTTGAGCATCGGCTCGCCGTACCGCTCCTTCTCGCGCTTGCGGGAAGGCCGCAGCAGCTCGATGCCCTGATCGAGAAGCTCCCGCTCCAACGGTTTGGACGCGAAGCCCTTGTCCGAGATGAGCAGGATGCCCGCGCGGGCGGCGACCAAGTCGGCGTCGACCTCCAGCATGGCGGACAGTACCTCGCGCTCGCCGATCTTCGCGGAGGCCAGTTCCCACATGATCGGCATCCCGGTGGGCGTGCAGACCAGGTAGAGGCGAAGCCCCCAGAAGAACCGGGAATGTGACGCGCAGTAGCCGTACTGTGCCCAGCCGGCCATGTT
>NZ_SUMC01000073.1 GCF_005047355.1 Actinacidiphila oryziradicis | reverse complement strand
ACACAGCGGCCGTTCTCTCGTGCTTCGTGACTCGACATCTCGAAGCGTGGAGAACGGCCGCCCCTTCTGTCCCGGGAAGAACCGCAGATCAGCAGGTCGGGTGACCTGCGAGGTTAAACGTCAAGCTCAGGTCCTGTGCCCGCGCGTCGTCCCCTGCAATCGGCCCCGCGCCTGCGGGGGTGGTTCCTGCACCGCCAGGTCGCTCGACGAGCCGATCGGGTCGGCCCCGCGCCTGCGGGGTGGTTCCGAGTGGAATGACGTCACCGAGCAGACCCGTGGGTCGGCCCCGCACCTGCGGGGGTGGTTCCGGTGCGCGGGGTGACGCCGTACGCCTGCGCCAGTCGGCCCCGCGCCTGCGGGGGTGGTTCCGCGCTGCCGGTCCTGGCCAGCACCGCCACCGTGTCGGCCCCGCGCCTGCGGGGGTGGTTCGGACTCGATACCGCCGGTGGCCGAGGGGGACGTGTCGGCCCCGCGCCTGCGGGGGTGGTTCCAGGGCCTCCGCCAAGCTGTCGGGGTTCTGGCCGTCGGCCCCGCGCCTGCGGGGGTGGTTCGGACTCGATACCGCCGGTGGCCGAGGGGGACGTGTCGGCCCCGCGCCTGCGGGGGTGGTTCGCGCTACAGGGCCGCCACGGCGCGGAACCAGGCGTCGGCCCCGCGCCTTGTCAACGGCCTCTCGTTCCTACGGCACCCAGGTCGGCGAGCTGTCCGTCCCTACCCGCGCGGTAAATGCGCTGACACGGTTCCCCGGCCGCGACGGGCGCACCTTGCTCGCCAGCGCCGGAGGCGGCGGCGATGGGACGGTGCGGCTGTGGGATCCAGACAAGGGCAGACAGGTCAGTCAGTTGTTTGCGGTCCGGTGGGGCGTGGCAGCCCTTCCGGCGCGATGGTCCGAGCGATCACTTGCAGCCCCCAGCCTCCGGCATGAACGAGTGCCCGCAGGCTACTACCGGGGGCGCGCCCCGCGCTGACCTCGCAACCGGCGCCGAGCGGCTACTGGCCCGGCGCCTGCGGGCACCCGGCCAGCCACACCCCCTGCAGCAGGTTGGCGCGCTCAGTGGTGGTCTTGCGTTCGATCAGGCCGACTGCTTGCCCTGGGAGAACAGAGCTGCCTCGACTTGATCCGGCAGAACGCCTCGGGCCTGCGCGTACTCGTACACCCCGTCCACGTACAGCCGATATTGGTCCGTGGTCCAGCCGTTCCCCGGCCAGCTAGTGTCAACGGCGTCGTTGGCCCTGAGGGCTCGTGAGACGACGCTGTCCAGGATGACCGGGCGGTGCGGCGCTGCGGCACTGTCGTGCCCGGCGAAGTAGAGCACCTTGGTGAAGAAGGCCGCTCCCAGGTGCGGGATCCGCTGGTCGTTGTTGAAGGCCCAGTACGCGTCGACCCCGCCACGTTCCCGGAGCACATCGAGTGCTTTGCCGAGTCGGGCGTCGATGTTTGCGGGTGAGGAGTGCTCGAAGATGCGTGCGCGCCGGTTCACCGACTGCGCCTTGGTGCCGGTCCCCCAGACCAGGACGGCGACGAGCAGGTGGCGGCGGCCCTCGGCGGCGGCGGCCTGGCTGGCGATGCCGAACACGGTCCGCCGGTCCACCCGAGGCCAGCGGCCCACTTGCGGGCACTCATCGAGCACGGTCGGCCACCAGGTGGAATCTGGGAGCAGCGGTATCCAGCGGGCTCGATCGAAGGGAATTGCCTGGCCGAGGACCGTTTTGCGGTCGGGAAGGTCGGCGTCATCGGGCAGGACGATCACTCTTGCTCCTTGGCGGGGTGCGGAGCCGGGAGGCCTGGCGGCGAGCAGATTGCGGGTCGGTCAGAAGTCAGCGGCAGGCACGGAATCGCCGAGCACTGCCGCGATGCTGGCGAGGTCGGCAAGGAGAGCGGTTGGGGGCTGGTCAAGGTCGAGGGCGTGTTGGTGGATGCGGATGCCGGCGTTGCGGATGCGGTGGGCGGCGTGCGGGGCGTTGCCTTTGGCGTAGATGAGGTAGCCGGCGGGCAGGTGCAGCGCGGTGCAGTAGGCGAGGAGTTGGTAGAGGTCGGCGTCAGGGAAGCCCCCGGGCCGCTCGGCCTTGTACTTGGCGTCAACGACGGCGAGGGGGCGGTCGGAGTCGTCGTACCAGACGAAGTCGGGCTTGATGCGGATGGTTTCGGCTTCGTCGAGGTGGATGCCGCGGGCCTGGAGTTCGGTGCGTCCACCGCGGTGGCGCAGCGTCTCGCTCAGGGCGACGCAGACAAAGTCCTCGAACACCTTGTTCATGTCGAAGAGGAAGCCGTCGATGCGTGCCGTGCCCTGCTGGTGTTCTACGGAGCCGCTGTTCAGTATCAGCTCGGCAAGCCGCAGCGCGGCGTGGTGGCGGGCGTTCAGCCGGGAGGGTCGCCAGCGGGGCAGCGGGTGGCCTGGGGTGAGGGCCTTGACTTCGCCGAGGCGGGCCCGCAGGGCAATTAGTCGCCTGCGGACGTCGGCGTGGACGCCGGGGAGCCGCAGCAGGCGGAGCGCGGCGGCGAGCAGGAGCTGGTTCTCGGCGATGTCGGCGGTGTACTCGTCGTAGGCGACCTCGACTGGTAGCGCCAGGCCGAATCGTCTGCGGAGCTGCTCAGGCTCGCGGATGCGGCCCCGGACGGTGGGAGTTGACTCCTCGGTGTGCCGGTATCCCTGGAGCATGCCCTGTCGTATCGCCCGGTCCGCCTGACGTTCGAAGGCGTGTGCGACCGCGGGGAGCAAGTCGGTCCCCTCGGCGACCTGCACTTCCCCATCGTCTGGACGCTTCACGCCGTACGGGTTGGCGGTATAGCCGAGCAGGAAGAACAGCCGGCGGATGGGCAGCTTCGGGGCGATCCGCAGCTCCACGTCGCGGATGCGGGCCACGCCGACGTTGTTCAGCGCCCGGACCTGCCAGCGGGTGGGGTCACCCGGCGCGTCCGTGTCCGGCCGCGCGTCGACGACGCCGGAGGCGGCCAGGGCCTGGCCCGTCGCAGGTGTGAGCTGGGCTGCCGTCCAGGGGCCGTACTCGGTGAGGCACAGGGATGCCTCCGTCATTGAGCGTCGACTCCCGGCACGGCGGCGGGCGTTGCTGCGTCCCCGCTGTCCGCGGGGCTCGGCTGGTTGGCGGCGAGGGCCTTGCGGAGGGCGGGGAGGCCGTAACGCTTGGCGACGTCAGTGCCGTCACCGTAGTGGTGCTCTTCCAAAAGCGGGAGGACCGCGGTGCGCCAGGCGCGTTCCAGGCCGCCGTCGGCATAGACGGACTCGCGCATCAGATAGGAGGGGCCGATGCGGAAGTCCTTGTCCTCGACTCGGGAGTTGAGGGTACGCAGTAGCGCGGGGACGTCGTCGGATGTGTGCGTGAGGCCCTCGCGGGCGAGCCAGCGCGGGAGCAGGTCGCGGGTCGGCTCCTCGTCCGGGTGGAGGGCGACGAACGCGAAGCGGCGACGCATTGCGGCATCGACGAGGGCGATGGAGCGGTCGGCGGTGTTCATCGTACCGATGAGGTGGATGTTCGAGGGGAGCGTGAACTCGCCCGAATACTGCAGGTCGACGGTGCGGTTGCGGTACTCCAGGACGAAGTACAGCTCGCCGAAGACCTTGGCCAGGTTGGCGCGGTTGATCTCATCGATGATCAAGAAGTGCGGGATGTCCGAGTTCTCCTCCGCCAGCGCGACCAGCTTGCGGAACGGCCCCGGGCGCAGCTCGAACCCGACCGTGCCGCTGCCCTGCGACTGCTGAACCGGGCGGAAGCCCTCGAAGAAGTCCTCGTAGGCGTAGGAGGGGTGGAACTGCACCAGCTTCACGGCATGCGCGTCGCCGGCCAGGTACTCGGCAATGGCCTGGGCGAGGAACGTCTTCCCAGTTCCCGGCGGGCCGTAAAAGATCAGCTGGCGGCGCTCGTCGAGAAGGTCGCGGACCTCTTGCAGCCAGGGAAGGCCCACCAGCAGTTCGTCGGCCAGTTCGGCGGTGGGGTCCGGCAGGCGCAGGGTCCGGCGGGTGCCCGACGCTTCGGGGTCGTCTTCGGGGGAGCGGTCAAGCAGCTTTTCCAGAACATCGAGAAGCTGGGTGAGGTCAACGACGTCGTGTTGGCTGGTGAGCTTGGCCTGGAGTTCTTCGGGCAGGTCGGCGTGGTCGACGTCGAGAGCCGGCCAGTTAACGGTGCGGCGGAGGTTGGAGCGTCCGTCCGGAGAGACGATGAACTCAGCCGGGCCGGTGACAGCGCCGAGGTGCAGTCGGCCTGCCGAGAAGGTGGCAATCAAGTCGCCGGGGTTGACGCGGTCGAGGAAGACGGCGAACTGATTGGCCAGCTCAGTTCGCTGATTGTAGGAGAGGTGGCCGTACCGGTCGTCGACGAGCAACTTGAGTTGGTCCTTGGACAGCCCCTCGGGCAGCGCCTGGAGCCGGGACGCGGGGAGCGAGCAGAAGCCCTCCAATAGCCACTTCGGAACCAGGTTCACGCCCTGGACCGCCGCGCCGCGGATCAACCAACCACGCCTGACGGCGTGGCGTTCGCGGTCGCTGTCGTCGGCCCTGGCCAACGCGGCACTGAGCTGGTCGGAGCTGAGGCGGTGGGTAGGCGAGGCGGCCCCGGTGGCGTCCAAAGGTAGGCCCTCGGCCGCGAGCAGCTTCTGCCAGCGGGCAATCTGGTCCGGCAAGGGGTGGATCTGCTGCGGGGGCCTGCCGTCCGACCCGAGTACGCGCTGTCCGCCCGGTGTTCTGATGCCGCACAGCCAGGCCGCAAGTCGGTCCCGGTCGAGGTCGGCCATCTCGGCCACGTCGTTCAGGGACACCCACTGACCCGGTTGGACAGCGGTCTCGAGGATCTTGGCGGCGTACTGGTAACCGGCCCGGTGCTTCTCCGCGTAGCTCAGGGCGCTGCGCGTGATCTCCAGAAGATCTTCCGGGTCGTCGGACTGGGCGAGCACGTGCCGACCCAGACTGGTGATGCGCCAAACACCCTTCTGCTTCCAGAGCAGCCCTGCCAGAACAGCGTCGGAGGTATACCAGCGCCAGTTGTTCTCCCCCTTGGTCTGCCGACCGGCCTTCGTCGGCACCGCCTCATGCTCCTCCAGCGGGATGTCAGCGACGACGCGCGCCCACAGCTCCTGGACGTGCAGTCCGCCGGGTGGCTCGGCGAGGATCTCCAACGCCCGCCGCAGGCGGGGCGGGACTCCCTGACGCAGGGTCGGCACTTTCAGTCCTCCTGGAGGGTCGGATTGGTCGTGGCACTTGCGTCGGCGAGAGAAACGGCTGGGGTGAGGTACGGGTCCGCCGAGTAGCGCGGCCCCTTGCCTGAGGGCGGGGTGAGGCTGCTGAAACCGCCCGGATCGGCGAGCGGAGTCTCAAGGGTCAGCCCCGCGGCGGCCATGCGGTCATAAAGGTCGAGGAACCGGTGCTGCCGAAGGCCCTGCTCGCGGAGGACCTCGTCACACAGATCGACAGCGTACGCCTCGTCGCTGTTCTCTCTGCCACCCATAGGTCGGAATGCTGCCACGGGCCACTGACAGAGGCCGCCGGGCGACCAACTCGCCCCGCAGAAAGTGCAAGCGACCGCGCCCCGTAGGCATCTGACCGCCGTCCCCCATCCCCGGCGCCGCAGCCGGCAGGCTGGTCGCGGCCGGGTTGGGTGCGCGTCGGGGCCCGCGAGGTTCGACTACCGGTTGGCGACCGCGGCAGGCGCAACCGCACGCGGTACGGCAGGCCAACCGCAGGTGCGCAAGAACGCGGTTCCCGAGTCCAGTCAGATCGGTGATCGATATGAACCAGCGTCCTGCCTCTCGACTTTCGACGTTCTGACGGACCTGAGTGTTCACGCGGTGTAGTCGAGGCTGGCGTCGGCCCATGCCTGCTGGACGGCGCGGATTTCCTGGTCGGTGGGCTGGCCAGGCCGGGTGGGCAGGCCGGGTGGGCAGGCCGGGTGGGCAGGCCGGGTGGGCAGGCCGGGTGGGCAGGCCGGGTGGGCAGGCCGGGTGGGCAGAAATCGGGCGGCGATGACCGTGCGGCGGAGCTTGGCGACCATGTCGGACAGTGACGGGTCGGTCTTGGTCGTGTACCAGAGCGCGCGCTCGGGGCGGTGGGCGGCGTCGCCGGGGTGGTGGCCGTGTAGCGAGTACCAGGCAACGGTGAGGGGCCTCGTCGACCAGGCCGGCCAGGAGGTGCGGCGCTGTGCGGGCGATCTCTTCCAGCGCGCTGCGCACGGCCTCGGTGACCAGCTCGAGCCGGGTCAGGTCGCGAACAGCGCCGAGGACATGGGTGGAATCGGTGCGCTGCAGGGTGCGCTCGTGCACCAGCCCGGCCTCCTTGATCCGGGCCAGTGCGAGGTTGAGCAGGCGGTCGGATCGGTCGCTCTGCGCGAGGCGATCTCGGAAGTCGGCCAGCACCGACCGGCGTCCAGAGCTCCGGCTGGGGCGTCCTGGCCTGGGAACCGCTCGGCAAGCGCTTGATCGTCGAGCAGGTCTACGACCACCACGGCAACATCGGCCAGGGCACCACTCCCCTGCTGGCCTTCGACGCCTGGGAGCACGCCTACTACCTGCAGTACAAGAACGTCCGCCCCGACTACGTCACCAAACGCTGGGACCTCGTCAACTGGACCGACGTTTCCGCCCGCTACACCGCTACTACCGGCACCTGATCCCGGGCCGGATGGCGAGGGCCGAGGTAAACAGCCAGGCCCCTGCCCTCGGGGGCGAGGTGGGTGGCCTGGCACCAGCCCAGCCGCCGGTAAAACTGGGTCGTCCGCTCGGCGAGCACCGACGTCAGCGGCCAGCACCGACCACCGGGCGCGCCCGCGGTCACCGCGTCCAGCAGCGTCCCCACAACGCCGGTGCCCTGCGCCGGCCAGGGGATAGACCTGGCGGCGGCCCAGGTGGTGGAGGAGTCTGAGCTGATTCGCCTCCCGCTCGGCCAGGTTGTCGGACCGCTCGGCATACGCCTGCTGCTTGGCGACGATCTCGGGCCAGCCGCCGCAGGCACCACGCAGCAGGGATACCAAGGACACGCCGAGATACGGGACCTTGGCGTACAGCTGCTGGTCACCGACGCGGACGCGGTGGACATAGCTGGTGACGCTGGGCACGTGCTGGTCCAGGACGACCAGTTGGCCGGGCCACAGGTCGGCGGCTGCCTGGTGGATCTGCTCGGCCGCGTCATCGAACAGGTCTGGAACGCTGGGCCGGTTGAGGGTGGAGGTGCTTGGTGTGGAGCTGGGCAGTACGGTCATGGATGCCTCCACGAGTATCGGGGGCCGTTCCCTGCTTCGCTGTTAGTGGCAGTCGTACAGGGATGGAGCCCCGCCCTGGTTCCGGGTCGGGCTGCCGCTGCGCCGGGTCATTGATGCGGCGGCAGACCCACCAGGGCCGGGCGGGAGTCAGGCGTCCTGCCGCTCCTCGCGAGGCACGACGGTGGTCAACTTCTTCGAGTCTTCAGAGGTCCACTCGCCGGGTCCCTGGAGCGGACGGATCACGTACGTGCCGCTGCGCACGTCGGTGACGATGCCCGAGCGGGCGGCGTCCTCATCGTGCACCTGATCGCTCACCCACGGCTTGCGATCTACGGTCGCTGGGCGCCCCCGCACTTCAACTCGCCCCAGACGCCTTGCCCCACGGGACGCGGTCGGTGCCCCACCGGCTGGTCAACGCGTCCACCAAGGCCAGGCCGCGCCCGCGAACGTCGTTGTCATCCGCCACCCGGCGGACGGGCATCGTGCGGGACTTGTCCACGACACCGATCCGTACGTAGTTCTCGCTGGGGCTGGAGATGGAAACCCGGATGCGCCGGCCTTCGGTGTGCTGAACGGCGTTGGCCACCAGCTCCGTGACGATGAGAATGCCGTCGTCCAGCAGGCGCTCCAGACCCCAGGCAGCCAAGGCGGTGCGCACGAGCCTGCGGGCGGATTCCGCGCTCTCCGCAGCGCACGGCCACGCTGGTATGCGTGACCCGAGGGACCGCATACACGAGGCAGGACGCAGGTATGGATACGCACGTACAGTGAGATCGCAGCCCAGAAGGTTGCATCTGCGGATCGGGGTGGCTGTGGGCGTTCTGGTGGTTCAGCACGTGCCGGGAGAGGGTCCGTACGCGATCGGCACGGCGCTGGAGGCGGCGGGCCTGGGAATGCGGGTGTGCCGGGTCTGGGCGGGGGACCCGGTGCCGGAAGACCTGACCGGGGTCGAGGCGCTGGTGGTGATGGGCGGGCCGATGTCCGCGTACCGCGACGACGGCTTTCCCACCCAGGGCGCGGAGCTGGAGCTGCTGCGGGCGGCGCTGGCGGCGCAGGTCCCGGTGCTGGGTGTGTGTCTGGGCGCGCAGTTGCTGGCGGTGGCCGCGGGCGGTACGGCCCGTCCGGGGACGGGCCTTCAGGTCGGTTGGGGGCCGGTGCGGCTGGGGGCGCGGCTGACCGGGACGTGCTGTTCGCGGGGATGCCGGAACGGCTGAGGGTGCTGCACTGGCACGGCGACACCATGGATCTCCCGGCCGGGGCGAAGCTGCTGGCCTCCTGCCACCGGTATCCGGTGCAGGCGTTCCGGGTCGGCGGAGCAGCGTGGGGGCTCCAGTTCCATCTGGAGGTTGACACCGGCGCGGTGGACGCGTTTGCGGCAGCGTTTCCGGAGGAGGCGGCTTCCGCGCCGGGGCTGCGGGAGGCCGCGCCGCACGAGCTGGCGGCACTGGCTCCGTACCGGGACCGGGTGCTGGAGCGCTTCGCCGCGCTGGTGGCGAACCGTGCCGGGCACACCGCGATCCGCTCGTTCTTCACGCCCATGGCCGACGCCTGGGAGGAACCGTTCGCCGCCGACGGTCCGGCCTACGACGCGGCCGTCGCCCGGATGGGGCTGGGTCCCGGGCAGAGGGCGCTGGACCTGGGCTGCGGCACCGGCCGGGCGCTGCCCGCGCTGCGCGCCGAGGTGGGTGCCAAGGGCTTCGTCCTGGGCATCGATCTCACCGCGGCGATGCTTGACGCCGCCGCACGGGCCGAACGCAGGAGCCTGGCCGAGCTGCTGCTGGCCGACTGCCACCGCCTGCCGCTGGCTCCCAGCACGGTCGACGGGATCTTCAGCACCGGGCTGCTCAACCACCTCCCAGAGCCCCGGACCGCTCTGCGCGAATGGGCCCGGGTGACCGCGTCCGGCGGCACTCTCCTGCTCTTCCACCCCTCCGGCCGCGCCGAACGCGCCGCCCGGCACGGCCGCCCCCTCAGCCCCGACGACCCCCTGGCCGAGCCCAACCTGCGGCCCGCACTGCGCGCTGCGGGTTGGCACTTGGCCGACTACGAAGACGCCCCGCACCACTTCCTGGCCCGTGCCGTCCGCGCCAGCTGACGGCACGCACGAGACGACCCGGCCGACACGCCCCATGGCGAAAGGAACTCACCGTTCGGGCACGCCGGAGGTGAGCGCACCGGTGCACGGTGGCAACGTCATGTGCCGCAGAAGGAAAAGAGGCCGCGGCACGGTGTCGTCATGGCTCTTGTGACGACCGCGACCGCCGCAGAACCGGCGCCGTATCCGCCTGCCGGGATGTGCCCTGGGGACGTGCGCGGGAGCTGGCGCACGTCGCCTCCCGCCCGCTGGGGAGTCTCAGTGTGCCGCTGGCCCGCGCCGTCGGACTGACGCTCGCCGAGGAGCTGCGGACGCGGCATCCGCTGCCGGCCTTCCATACGGCGGCCATGGACGGCTACGCGGTGGCGGGACCAGGACCCTGGATGCTGCGAGGAACTGTGCGGGCAGGCGGAATGTGGGAGGGCGGGTCGCTAGCGGCGGCGGAGGCGGTGGAGATCTCCACCGGGGCTCCGGTGCCGCCGGGGGCGTGTGCTGTTGTGCCGGTGGAGTGTGCGGTGCGCGAGGGCCGTTGGGTGGCCGCGGCGGATCCCGTGCCGGGCAGGCACATCCGGCGGGCGGGCGAGGACTCGGCGGCCGGGGTCGGCCTGGGCTTGCTGCGCCAGTGGCTGGACAGCGCCGCCTGGCGCGGGGTGCGCGAGCCGTACGCCGCCGTGCTAGCGACCGTCGACGAGGCCGGGCGGCCGTCCACGCGGGTGCTGCTGGCCAAGGAGTTCGACGGACGCGGCCTGGTCTTCACCAGCTTCCGGGGCAGCCGCAAGGGCACGGACCTCGCGGCCCGGCCGAGGGCGTCGAAGACCTTCTACTGGCGGGAGACACTTCAGCAGCTATCCGTGGCGGGCCCCGTAGAGACGCTGACCGCCGAGCAGTCCGACGCACTGTTCACCAGGAGGCCCGGCGAGGCGCGGGCCACGTCGGCCGTGTCGCGGCAGAGCCGGCCGCTCGACGACGAGGCCGCCCTGCGCCGCCACGCCCGCGCGCTGCTGGCGGAGGGCGGTGAGGTCCGGCGGCCGGAGGAATGGACGGGCTACCGGCTCGTCCCGGAGAACCTGGAGTTCTGGTATGGCAGCCCGGACCGGCTGCACCGGCGGCTGCGCTACGACCGTGAGGCCATTGGATGGGCATGGCAGCGGCTACAGCCCTGACCTGGGGCGTGGCGGCCGAATACCCTTGCCCGGCGGCGGGCCGGACACTTACGGTCAGCCGTATGCACGATGAATCCACGCGCGCAGCGCGGTTGCTGGACGCCCAGGCGAAAGCCTCCGAGCTGTTCGCTGAGGTCGACACTCGCGGTCTGATCGCCCCGGGCCAAGGCGAGCGGGCGGTCAGTGACCGGATTCGCGATCTGGCGAACGAGATGTTCGGCGTGAAGCGCTTCTGGCACAAGCGGGTCGTCCGCTCCGGGCCCAACACCCTCCACCCGTACCGGAGCAATCCCCCGGACCGGATCATCGAGGCGGACGACATCGTCTTCGCCGACTTCGGCCCCCTCTTCGAGGAGTGGGAGGCCGACTTCGGGCGGACGTTCGTGCTCGGCGACGACCCGGTCAAGCACCGACTGCGCGACGACCTGCCCAAGGTCTTCGCCGCCGGGCGGCGCTACTTCGAAGCCCAGCCGGACATCACCGGCGAGCAGCTGTTCGCCGAGGTCGTACGGCTCACCGAAGAGGCGGGCTGGGAGTACGGGGGCCCGCACTCCGGGCACCTGGTTGGGGAGTTCCCGCACGAGAAGATCAACGGCGACGAGATCGCGTCGTACATCGCCCCCGGCAGCGACCGGCCCATGCGCCGCCCCGACCGGGCCGGACGGCATTGCCACTGGATCCTGGAAATCCACCTCGTCGACCGCGAGCGCGGCTTCGGCGGTTTCCACGAGGAACTCCTCGACCTCGGCTGACGTCGGCTGCGGCCTACCGGCGCAGACCGAGGGCCTCCCTGCCCGCGTACCGGGCCTGGGCGCCCAGTTCCTCTTCGATGCGGATGAGCTGGTTGTACTTGGCGGTCCGGTCGGAGCGTGACATCGACCCGGTCTTGATCTGCCCGCAGCCGGTGGCCACGGCGAGGTCGGCGATCGTGGTGTCCTCGGTCTCGCCGGAGCGGTGCGACATCACCACCGTGTAGCCCGCCCGGTGGGCGGTGCCGACCGTGGCCAGGGTCTCGGTGAGGGTGCCGATCTGGTTGACTTTCACCAGGATGGAGTTGGCGACACCGCTCAGGATGCCCTCGCGCAGCAGCGTCTCGTTGGTGCAGAACACGTCGTCGCCGGTGAGCTGGCAGCGCTCCCCGAGCCGGGACATGAGCAGCCGCCAGCCGTCGAGGTCGTCCTCGGCCATCGGGTCCTCGATCGAGGCGACCGGGTAGCGGGCGACGAGTCCGGCGAGGTAGTCGACGTGCTCCTCGAGGGTGCGGCGGCGGCCCTCGCCCACGTAGTCATAGATCCCGTCCCGGAAGAACTCCGACGTGGCCGGGTCCATGACGATCGTGATGTCCTCGCCGGGCTTGTAGCCGGTCCGCTCGACGGCCCGGACGACGAAGTCCAGCGCCTCTTCGGCCGTGCGCAGGTCGGGCGCGAACCCGCCCTCGTCACCGACGCCGGTGCTGTGACCGGCGGTGATGAGGTCCCGGCGCAGGGTGTGGAAGACCTCGGAGCCCATGCGTACGGCCTCGGCGAAGGTGGCAGCGCCGATCGGGGCGATCATGAACTCCTGGAAGTCCAGCGGGTTGTCGGCGTGCGCACCGCCGTTGATGATGTTCATCATCGGCACGGGCAGCAGCCGCGCGTCCACCCCGCCGACGTACCGGTACAGCGGCAGCCGATGGGCTGCGGCGGCGGCCTTGGCGACGGCGAGCGAGACGCCCAAGGTGGCGTTCGCGCCGAGCCGGGCCTTGTTGGGAGTGCCGTCCAGCTCGATCAGCGCCGCGTCGACCGCGGCCTGGTTCTCGGCGTCGAGACCGGTCACGGTGTCCGCGATGGTCTCGTTGACGGCGTCGACGGCCCGGCGGACTCCCTTGCCGTGAAAGCGGGCCGGGTCGTCGTCACGCAGCTCCACCGCCTCCCGAGCGCCGGTCGACGCGCCGGACGGTACGGCGGCACGGCCGATCGAGCCGTCCGACAGCTCTACGTCCACCTCCACGGTGGGGTTGCCCCGGCTGTCGATGATCTCGCGGCCGAGGACGCGGGCGATGGCGGTCATGGGTGCAGCTCCTCACGTTCGATCCGGAATAAGTTCCCACGTGAAACAAAGTGAGTCCCGAAAAGGAACCTACTATGGGCGCATGAGGATGCACAACGCCGACGCGGCCTGCGGTATCGCCCAAGCCGCCCTGATCGTGGCTGACTGGTGGAACGTCCTGGTCCTGCGGGAGATCGCCCGCGGCCACGTACGCTTCGACGCCCTCGCCGCCGAACTGGGACTGTCCCGCAAGGTCCTCACCGAACGGCTGGGACGACTCGTCGCCGGCGGCGTGCTGCGCCGCAGCCTCTACCAGCGCCGCCCGGTCCGCTACGAGTACCTGCTCACCGACTCCGGGCTCGCCCTCCTCCCGCTCCTGGTGGCCATGCAGGACTGGGGCGACCGCTGGGTGCTGGGCGACGGGAGCCTCACCGCCACCGCAACGGAGGACGGCGCGGAGCACGCCCGCGTCCATGCCCTCACCGGCACACGGCTGCCGGCGGACCTCCTGCTGCCGGGCGCCGACGGCACCATACGCGACGTCGTCGCCCCGGAGGCCGACGCCACCGTCCTGTTCACCTACCCCGCCACCGGCATCCCATGGGACAACCCCCTCCCCGGCGCCTTCGGAAGCACCGTGGAGAACCATCTCTTCCGCGACGCCTGGCCCTCCTTCCGGGCTTCCGGCATCGCCGTCCATGGCGTCAGCACCCAACTCCCCCACGAACAGGCCGCCTTCGCCCACGCCGAGTCGGTGCCGTACCCCCTTCTGTCGGACACCCACCTACGCCTGGCCGCCGCCCTGCGCCTGCCCACCTTCCGCAGCGCCGGCCAGCTCCGGCTCAAGCGCAGCATCCTCGTCCTCGATCCACAGCGGACCGTACGACACGCGCTCTTCCCCGTCGGCGACATCACTCAGGCGGTGGAAGAGGCCAGGCGGCTCGCGACGGCGCTCGCCGCCCGTCACGGCTGAGCGCCACGTCCCGCTGCGCGTAGATCGACCGCCGTGATCAATGCGGTTGCCGAAGCCAAGCCGTAGCTCCTACGGTGAGCAACGTGACAGACGAATCCACGCGCGCGGCACGGCTGCTGGACGCCCAAGCCAAAGCGGCGCTCCTGTTCGCCGAGATCGAGACACGGCGCCTGGTCACCGCGGGCCAGGGCGAGCGGGCGGTCAGCGACCGGATACGTGACCTGGCGAATGAGATGTTCGGCACCACCCACTACTGGCACAAGCGGATCGTGCGGTCCGGGCCGAACACCCTCCTGCCGTACCGGGAGAACCCTCCGGACCGGGTCATCGGCACGGATGACATCGCCTTCGCCGACTTCGGCCCGATCTTCGAGGAGTTCGAGGCCGACTTCGGCCGCACCTTCATCCTCGGCGACGACCCCGTCAAGCACCGGCTGCGAGACGACCTGCCAACCGTCTTCGCAGCCGGACGGCGCGCCTTCGAAGCCGACCCGGACATCACCGGCAAACAGCTCTACGCCGAGGTCGAGCAGCTGGCGGCCGACGCGGGCTGGCAGCTGGGCGGCTGGCACGCCGGCCACCTGGTCGGCGAGTTCCCGCCCGAGCACAACAACTGGGAGGACGTCGACTCCCACATCGTGCCCGCCAACGACAAGCCGCTACGGCGCACAGACGAGGCGGGGCGGCTCCTCCACTGGATCCTGGAGATCCACCTCGTCGACCAGGAGCGGGGCTTCGGGGGCTTCTACGAGGAGCTGCTGGATCTCTGACGCTTGTCGAGGGCAAGCCAGACCGTGTCCTGTGCGAAAGGCAGGTCGGTGAAGCGGATGCCGGTCGCATCGCGCAGTGCGTTGGCCAGGGCCGGGGCGACGGGGTTGAACGGGCTCTCGCTCATCGACTTGGCGCCGAGCGGACCGATGGCGTCCTCGGTGGTGGCGAAGTGGACCTCGGTGCGCGGGACGTCGGCGTACGCGGGCAGGTGGTACTGGCGGAAGGCAGCCGTGGTGACCCTATGTATGAATCAACGGTACGCCAGCCCCGCCGAAGGCGGGCCGGCGGTCCAGACACCGGCCGGACCCGGCGCGCCAGTACCGGCAGGACCGCCAGCACCAGGCGCCCCGCCCCACTGCTGTTGGCCCGGCTGCTGCGGCTGCTGAACCTGCGCATCGAGCGACCACTCGGAAGCTCATCACGTGGCGCGCGTCTTCGGTAGGTAGACCGTTTGCTTGATGGTCAGCGCGTTTCCACAGGTCACAGAGCCAGTGGCACGACCAGCCCTCTTGTGCGGCTCCTGCCCGGGACTCGAACCTGCGGCCAAGTGCCGCAAGATACAGAGCGGGGGCGAAATACGTAGACTCCTTTACTCGGCTGAGTACGCTTGATGGTGACCTCGAAGAACGACCCGGAGCACGCCGCTCGCCCCCGACGCAACTGGGGGTCAAGGGGTCGCAGGTTCAAATCCTGTCGTCCTGACGGTGTTAACGCAGGTCATAGGCCGTTTCCGCTGAGCGGGGGCGGTCTTTGGCTTGTAGAAATGGGGAGCGAATGGGGAGCCCTCGTGCTCCCCATTTGCTCCCAGACTCGACGGTGTCAATCCCGCCCGTTTTGTCCGTCACCCGATCCGGTCGACGTTGCGGGCGGTTCCGCGCCGTACGGCGCCGTCGTCAATCGCGCGCCGCCGTTGTCACCCCCGGTGCCCGTGGACTGTGCGGCAGCGGGTGAGGGTGCTGCGGCATAAGGCCCCTTGACCTATCCGGATCCCGTCAAGGGCGCACAGCCGCAGCGGCCGCTCCCCGTGGGACGCCCATGCGCCAGGCCGACCAGTCACCCGCCGATCGGGCGGCCCGGGAGAAAGTGCAGCTCATCCCCGCTACGGTTTCTCTGCTGGGGAAGTGCCGCGCATCGGCTGCCGCCGTCAAGCCGGGGTAAAGCCCCTTGGCCCGGCGGCACACGATGGCGCTCCCGGGCGGGGAGCGCCACACGGCGCCGTACCGGCCCGTACCGCGCCAGTCGCAGCCCCCATGGACGCCCCACCAGACTCCCTACGGGCTGCAGCTTCACGTGACTGTTCCGGAAGGTACCGACGGAACGGCTGTTGCTCTTTCTCGACGATCGTTCCCGGATATTCGAGAACCTTCTCATCGGGCTGCACCCCCCGGGTGGCGCCCGTAGCGCGCGCGGCGGGTCGAGGTGCTTCAGGACCGCTGCCCACAGCGCCGCGCAGACTGCTGTTACTTCGGCGACAGAGCCTGAATCGATGAACAGCCCGCGTGCGGCGGCCGGTCCCGGCGGCCGGAGCCCGATGCTGCACCGGCACGGCAGCACGGCGTTTCTCGCTCCTACGCTGATGCGGTTGCATGACGCCGGGACTCCTGCCGCCCCGCATCCGCTGCTCACCTACGAACTCCCGTTCCGTTCCCTTCGATCTCAACAGTCGGCCGGGAGTTCGCCGACGCCGTTCGGGCCCACTCGCGGTACGTCTACACCGAGTCGAACGGTACCGAACCGATAGGAGTACTCCGATGATGCCTTCCGGACCGACGTAGGACGGGCCTGAAACGCGCTGCGGCTGGATGCCGCAGCGCGCTTGGCGCCCTGGTTGGTTCCTGGGTCAGGAGGCGATCGACAGGGGTCCGCCACTGCTGTGGTCGAGGTGGTGGATGGAGCGTTGCCAGCGGGCTTCGAGGCTGGTCAGGAGGCGGGTTTCGATGCTGGCGGCTACGTGGGAGTACACGTCGTCGATCTTGTCTTCCATGGCGTGGCCGAGGCGGCGGGCTTGGGCGACGTCGGGGATGCCGTCTTCGATGAGCCAGGTCTTGTGGGAATGGCGCAGCCCGTGGAAGGTCAGGCCGGGTTTGATCGGGGCCCAGGTTTCGTTCTGGCGCTGGCCGCCGCTGACGGCCGGTGACCATAGGCGGCGTTGGAAGCCTGAGCGGCGCAGGGGTTTGCCGCGCAACGTGGTGAAGACGAAGGGCCGGGTGGAGGTTTTCAGGTCGGTGGTCAGCAAGTGGGTGAGAAATGGGGGCAGAGTGAGGGTGCGGACGCTGGCGCGGGTTTTGGGGTGGCCGAGGGTGAGGGTGCCGTTGACTTCGTGGAGGGCTCCGGCGTCGGCGGTGATGTGGATGTGGCCGGTGGTGGGGTCGAGGTTGTCGCGGTGCAGGCCGGCGAGTTCGCCCCAGCGCATGCCGGTGTAGGCGGCGGTGATGACCAGCAGGCACTGGTTGCGCGAGGACAGCCGCAGGATGCGGTGGGCGATGGCCAGGACCTGGTGCTCGTCGGCCCACAGGCGTTCGCGGACCGGTTCGAGTCGGCCGCGGCTGCACGATCCTCATGTGTCGTTCTCCATCCGGGTCCGAGCGTACCGGCGCCGGGTCATTGCGCGGTGCTGAGCTACTGGAGGGCTTGCCCTGGCGCGCCACCGCGCCTTCTATCCAGATACGGGCTGATATGTCTAGTTTGGGGGTATGGGGTGTGTCGTGCATCTGGCTGAGCTTCTTCGCCGGCCGCTGGTAGGGGACAACGGTGAGGTTGTGGGTCGTCTCCGCGATGTCATCGTTCGGCTGCGCGGGCGGGACTATCCGCTGGTCACTGGGGTGGTGGCGCGCGTGGGAGGGCGCGAGCTCTTCCTGCCCGCCGCGCAGGTGGCGGACCTGGACGGGGAGAAGATCACTTTGGTCAGCCCGCGGGTGGACCTGCGCCACTTCGAGCGGCGTGAGGGCGAGGTGCTGCTGCGCGCCGACGTGCTGGGTCACCGGGTGATCGATGTGGCGGACGTCGAGCTGGTCCGGGCGTATGACATCGAGTTGGCGCAGCGGCCCGAGGGATGGGTGCTCACGTGCCTGGACACGCGTCGGCCGCCGCGCTTGTGGGGCGTCCTGGGCGGACGCGGCGGGCAGCCCGACTGGCGGGACTGGAAGTCTTTCGAGCCGCTGATCGGGCATGCCGGGTCCGCCCGGGTACGAGGGCCGTTCGCACGGCTGGGGCGGCTGAAACCCGCGGATATCGCCGACCTGCTGGAGGAAGCCAACCACACCGAATCCCAGGAGATCCTGCAGAGGGTCCACGCCGACCCGGAGCTCGAAGCCGACGTGTTCGAGGAGCTGGAGCCGGACTCGCAGACCCGTCTGTTCCGCGAGCGGACCGATGCCGAGATCGCCGAGGTCATCGCCCGTATGCGCGCTGACGACGCCGCGGACGCGATCAACGAGCTGCCGCAGCACCGCCGCCGGCCCGTCCTGGACGCTCTCCCGGCCGGGCAGCGCACCAAAGTGCTGACCTTGATGGGCTTCAACCCCTCCAGCGCCGGAGGGCTGATGGCTCTCGACGTCCTCACCGCGGCGGCAAACAGCACTGTCGCGGAGGCGCTCCGGGCCGCGGGCGAGGCCCGCGCCCTGCAGCCGCAAGCGTTGACCAGCGTCTACCTCGTCGGGCAGGAGAAGCGACTGCTCGGCGTCGTCACGCTGGTGGAGCTGCTGCAGGCCGATCCGGCCGCCCGGCTGGAGGAGGTGGCGGACCGTGATCCGGTCCGGGCGGGGCCGGACACCGACGTCGAGGATGTCGCGTTGTTGATGACGGACTACAACCTGCTTACGGTGCCGGTGGTCGATGACGAGGACCGCATCGTGGGCGTCATCACGGTCGACGATGTCCTCGACGTGGTCATCCCCGAGGACTGGCGCAGGCGTGAGCCCGCCCCGCACCCGGCCCATCGCCCGGAGGAACTGACCCCGGACCGTTCCCCGCACGATGCTCCTCCCGCCCTATGAGCGAGCGCGACCGGCCCACCGGTGGCGCGGGAGGTCCGGAGCAGCCCGCCCGTCCGGAGCAGCCCGCCCGTCCGGATCGCCCGGCCCGTCCCGGACCAGAGCACGCCGAGCCTCCCGGCCGGGCCGAGGACCCAGGCGGACCGGACAAGCCCCGCCCGGCGGAGCCGAAGCGTCCACCTGGACCGCAGGAGCGTCCCGCCGAACGCCGGGAGCCCAAGCCCGCCAAACCTGCCGCCCGTCCTGAGCCCCCGGCCCGCCCGGCACGGCCCAGCGCCGTCCTCGACGAAGACCGCCCCGGCGAGATCCAAGGCGCGTTCGGCCGTATCCCACGTGAGCACATCCAGGGCGGCCGGCCCGGCCTCAAGGCCCGGCTGCTGACCCTGCTGGCGATCGTCGGTCCCGGCATCATCGTCATGGTCGGCGACAACGACGCAGGAGGCGTCGCCACCTACGCCCAGGCAGGCCAGAACTACGGCTACTCACTGCTGTGGGTCCTGCTGCTCCTCATCCCGGTACTGATTGTCAATCAGGAGATGGTGGTACGGCTGGGCGCGGTCACCGGCGTCGGCCACGCCCGGCTGATCATCGAGCGATTCGGCCGGTTCTGGGGGTGGTTCAGCGTCGGTGACCTGTTCCTGCTGAACTTCCTGACCATCGTCACCGAGTTCATCGGCATCTCCCTGGCCGCCGGCTATCTCGGCGTCTCGCGCTACGTCGTCGTTCCGGTTGCCGCCGTCGTTCTGATCGCGGTGGCCGCCAGTGGCTCCTTCCGCCGCTGGGAGCGCGCCATGTTCGCCTTCATCGCGGCCAGCCTGCTACTCATCCCGCTGACCTTGATGTCCCACCCCCGGTGGGCGCACGCCACACACGACTTCGTGGTGCCCAGCGTTCAGGGCGGCGTCAGCAGCGAGGCGATCCTGCTGATCATCGCGATCGTCGGCACCACGGTCGCCCCCTGGCAGCTGTTCTTCCAGCAGTCCAACGTGATCGACAAGCGCATCACCCCCCGCTTCATCGATTACGAGCGCGCCGACACCGTCATCGGCTCGCTTGTGGTCGTGGCGGGCGCGGCGGCCCTGATCATGGTCGCCGACTTCGCCGCCCGGGGCACGGGCGCGCACGGCCACTTCACCGATGCCGCCGGGGTCGCCGAGGCACTCGGCCACCACGCCCACGTACTGGGGGTGCTCTTCGCCATCGTGCTGCTGGACGCCAGCATCATCGGTGCCGCTGCGGTGACCCTGGCCACCAGTTACGCCTTCGGCGACGTCTTCAACCTTCGCCACTCCCTGCACCGGGGCTTCGGCGAGGCCAAGCAGTTCTACGCCTCCTACAGTCTGCTGGTCCTGGTGGCCGCTGCCATCGTCTTGATCCCGGGCGCGCCGCTGGGCCTGATCACCGAGGCCGTCCAGGCCCTGGCCGGGCTGCTGCTGCCCTCAGCGAGCATGTTCCTGCTGCTGCTGTGCAACGACCCCGAGGTGCTCGGCCCCTGGGCCAACCCGCGCTGGCTGAACATGCTGGCCACCGTCATCATCGCCGTCCTGCTGATGCTCTCCGGCATGCTGATGGCCACCACGCTCTTCCCCTCCGTCAACGTCACCCAACTCACCATCTGGCTCACGATCGCCCTGGTCGCAGGTCTGATCGCCTCCGCTGTCGCCTTGCGGATCGTCCGCCGCCGCGTACCGTCGCGGCAGGCGCCGGTGATGCCCCACGCCGACAAGCTCGCCTGGCGCATGCCGCCACTGGCGCTACTCAAGCCGGTGGAGTGGTCCCCCGGCACCAGGCTGGGGATGACGGCCCTGCGCGGATACCTGATCCTCAGCGCCCTGCTCCTGCTCCTCAAGGCGATCCGGCTCGGCGGCGCCTGACACGCCATCGCGTATCAGGGCCGCTGGTGAGCGGCGTCCACCAGCACATGCACCACCTCGCCGGGCAGGTCCAGGTAGCGTTCGATCCAGACCGCGTCGTGGCCGTGGGTGGCGAAGATCCACGCGAGGTACAGGCGGTTCAAGGCCGACGCGTCCGGGCCCAGCAGCAGCGGGCGGACGGCCTCCATCGGGAAGCCCTCCAGCGACTGCGCGGTGAACCACTCCTCACCGAGGTCTTCCGGCGCCGCGCACGCGGCGGACGGCAGTCCGCCGGTAGTGGTGCCACAGGGCGCCGACCACGATGAACGCCGAGGCGGCGGCGCCCACCAGCGCGCCGCCGACCACCGGCCGGTCCCGGGCCGGAGCTGCACTGAGGGCGGCCACCTCCAGTACGACGAGCATGAGCACGCCCAGCGCCGCCACGCCTTCCCCGGTGCGCGGGTGGGGTACCGTCTTCATGCCGCGCCTCCCTTCCTGTGTCCACCCTGGCGCGCTGCGCGGGCCGGTATCCCGGGGCCCATCGGCACCTTGTCTGCGGCGGCCGGGGACCGGCGGGGCGGTCTACTTCTCAGGCCAGCAGCTGATCCCTGCCGGGGCGGACCCCTGGTCTTCTTCGCCTTCCAGATGCCAGTGCAGGTCGCGCACGCCAGGTTCCAGGGACAGGCGGGCGATGACCTGTTCCAGTGCGGAGGCGACGTCGCCGGCCACGGAGACGGTGGCCCGCACGCTGGTGGTGTCCTCGCCCTCGCGGTGGGCGCGCAGCCCGGTCGGAGCCAGACCGGAGGCTGTTAGGGCCTGGAGGAGCAGGGCGCGGATGTGGGTCTCGGTGCGGCGCTCGCACCGCAGGTGGACTGTGGCGGGGACGCTGGCGTCCGGGTCGGTGCCGGCGGCCGGGGCCCGGTCCAGCAGGTGCCCGGCCGGGCGCAGCACGAGGTGTACGGCCAGTACCGTGAGTGTGCCGAGGACGGCGAAGGTGAGTTTGCCGGAGGCGGCGAGTACGCCGACGGCCGCGGAGCACCACAAGGTGGCGGCGGTGTTCAGGCCGTGCACCCCGGCGCCGTGGCGCAGGATCACGCCGCCGCCGAGGAAGCCGATACCGGATACGACGTAGGAGGCGACGCGGGTGGGGCTGCCGGGGTCCCCGATTGCCTCGCTGTAGAGGACGAACAGGGTGGCGCCGGTGGCGACCAGGGCGTTGGTGCGCAGGCCCGCCATCCGGGCCCGCCACTGCCGCTCGATGCCGATCAGGGCGCCGCAGGCCACGCCGGTGGCGAGCCGGAGCAGGAAGTCAACGGTGGTCAGGGCGTGCATGTGGCACACCTCCCTCAGGATCGGGAGCGGGTTCGGATTCTTCACGGGGCAGGGGCGGCGTGTCGGTGCCGCCCCGGCACCGGTGCGGGAGGTCAGTGGCCCAGGGCCAGCTGCACAATGCGGATGATCACCAGCACCATGGCGATCAGCAGGTACGTACGCAGTGCGGTGAGCCCGATCTTGCGGCCGGTGGAGATCCGCGGGGCGGGCAGCTCCGACAGCGGAGGCATCCGCCAGTTGTCCTTGCCGGTGCGGTCGACCGGGCGGCCGGTGCGGGCCCAGCCCTTGCGGTAGCGGCGCGCCTCCGCGTAGCCGAGCGCGAGCAGCCCGGCGGTGCCGCAGACCGCCATGATGTCCAGGATCGCCGCGGAGGTCAGGCCGGGGAACAGCACCGAGGCGGTGAGGATGACCGACAGGGTGACCAGGACGGCGACCACGACCGAGGTGAAGGCGTTGGTCCAACGGCCGTTGACCCAGGGGCCCAGCACCGCATGGTCGTTGCACAGCAGCAGCAGGAACACCGACGCGGACGGCAGCAGCACTCCGGCCAGGGTCTGCACGCCCTCGGTGAGCAGCCCCAGTGGCGAGCCCGGGATCAGGACGATCGTCGCGGCGGTCAGGACGAGTCCGGCGAAGATCGCGTAGAAGCCCTTGGCGCCCTTGACCCCGCGGTGCAGGGAGTGCTTCATGCCCAGCACATCGCCCACCGCGTACGCGGTGGACAGTGATACCGCCGACGCCCCGATGATCGAGGCGTCCAGCAGCGCCACCGCGAACAGCACCCCGGCCACCTTGCCCGCGTGCGTCTGCAGGCCGTGCGCGATCCCGGCCGCGTCCGTGAAGCTGCCCGCGCTCTTGGTCCCGGCGAAGGTGGCGGCTGTGAAGCCCATCATGGCCGCCGCCCCGATGACGACGATGACGATGCCGATCCACAGGTCGGCCTTCTCGTACCGCATGAAGCGCGGGGTGATCCGCTTGTCGATCACGTAGGACTGCTGGAAGAACAGCTGCCACGGCGCGACGGTGGTGCCGACGATCGCGATGATCAGCAGCATCACATCCGACAGCTTGGCGCCGTGCGGCATGCCGGGCACGGTGAAGTCGTGGGCCATCTGGGAGGTGGCCGGGTGCACCAGGAAGTAGATCGGTACCAGCAGCAGCGAGCCGATGCACAGGAAGATCGCGGTCCGCTCGAACCGGCGGAACGACCCCGTCGACGCAGCCGCGATCACCACGGCCGCGGCCACCAGCACGCTCGCCGTCTTCGGCAGCCCGAGATAGGTGACCGCGAGCGAGACGCCGATGAACTCCGTCACGATCGTCAGCGCATTGAGCAGGAACAGGTCGATCACGCTGAACGCGCCCCAGAACTTGCCGAACCGCTCCAGGATCAGGCGGGCGTGCCCCACCCCGGTCACCGCCCCGAGCCGCAGCACCATCTCCTGATTCACATACAGCACCGGGACCAGCAGGAGCAGCGTCCACAGCAGCCGCGTGCCATAGTTCTGCCCGGCCTGGGTGTAGGTGCCGAACGCGCCCGCGTCGTTGTCGCCGACCATCACGATCAGGCCGGGCCCGACGATCGCCAGCAGCGTCTTCAGCTTCGCCGACAACCCCTTGCGCGGCGCGGTGTCGTCCAGCCGGATGGTGCCCAGCGCACCGCGGATGTCACCGACGTGCGCGTCGTCCAGCACCGCCGCGCGCGGCGCCGGAACCGTAGTCGTCGTGAGGTTGGTCATGATGTGCCTCCCAGCCCCCCAATACGGGGGAGGTCAAGGGGCACGCAGCAGTCATCACCCCTGCACGCCGTGCGCGCACAGGACAACCCGCCATCATGGCCAGGGGCCGTGACAGAGCAGGGATCATCACGGCCCCCAGGGGCCGTGCAGGGGAGGTGGTTACCGCGTGCCGGAAGAATGCGAGGACAGACGGATGAGGGGCCTATCGTGGCCCGGACTACTGCAACTGCAATCCATATCTCTCGCCTCCTTCCGGCCGGGGACGCGAACACATGCGCGTCATCATCGACTCGGCAAGGAGCAGGCCTGCCCGATACGGCCGGCTCACCCCAACTCGTCAGAGCTTTGGCACTCCACGGCGTAATCCCGCGGGGAGCGGGAAGCCACTTGGCCTCACCCCTTAGGTCGGGGAGAGGTGTCCTGACCCTGGGCGTCTCTCGACGTCGTGGGGTCAGTGGCCTGTGTCCGTGAAGACGCCTCACCGAACGAGGTGCCTCTTCAAAACCTCCACCAGTGTAGACCCCCGCCGGACCGCACCCGCACCCGATTGCCCAGTCTTGACCCGGCACCGCCCGGCAGCGCCCCAAGCTCGAACGCTACGACGACGGCCTCTTCCTGGGGCTGAAGAGCGCAACCTGGGTCGAACACGACCGCACGCCCCTTGCCGAGGCGTGCGGGGTGGCCCGGCTGTCGGTGAGCCAGCACCTGGCCCGGCTCCGCCTGGTCGGACTGGTCACCGCCCGCAAGGAAGGCCGCCGGGTGATCTACGCCCTGCGGCACGGACACCTCAAGCGCTGGTCGGTGAAGCCCTCAGGCCGGCCGACCACCAGCTCGGCAACCTCCCGCCCCACGACTGACACTCCGAGCGAGGCTGGTGCACCAGTACTCCGGCCCGGACGAAAGATCAACCGGACCTGGGTTCGTGGCAACGCGCGTCCGGCGCGGATGCAGCGCGACCGGGAACTCGACCGGCACGATGTGTGCCGTGGGCCCGGCTATGCACGATGATCTGCTGCACTCCGCGGCGCTCGCCACTGTGACCGCCGCAGTCGCGGTGGTGGCCCTCGCCGGTAAACCGCCCACCGGCCGGCGCCGCCGCTGGCGCTACCCACTGGCGATCCTCCTCATCGCCGCGGCCGACATCGGTCTCACGGTCGTCGTCGCCAGCAGGCCGGACCGGCGGATCGGACTGGTCCTGCTCGTCGCCGCAGTCCTGCTCGGGTACGGCATGCACCGTCGCATCCGCGTCCTCGTCGGGCCACGACCGCCACGACGGTGACCGCGCGGACCCGACGCGAGGATCGGCGCCCCGCCCGTCTTGCCACGGTTGTGAGGGCACCTCGTTCGGTGAGGCGTCGCCACGGACACAGGCCACTGACCCCACGACGTCGAGAGACGCCCAGGGTCAGGACAGGTCTCCCCGGCCTAAGGGGTGACCCCAAGTGGCTGCGCCCGGGTTCCCGGGCGCTACGCCGTGGCGTGCCAAAGTGCCAAAGCTCTGACGACATCAAAGGGGTGCGCCGTCCGCGACGCGGGCGGGGCCTCCTGCTGCCGCGATCGGGCGACGCTGTCGGCGTCCCGACGGCAAGGAGGTGAGAGCGGTGAGTGCAGTAGTCCGGGTCGAAGTAGGCCCTGCCCCGGGATGTTCTCGTCTTCTTCCGGCACACGGCACCAGCCTTCCTGCGCGTCACCTCGCCTTCTCGCCTTCTCCTGACACCCAGGTCTGCGCGGCGGTACCGGGGTCTGCGGTGGCGGGTCGCCGCCGGGTGCCTCCCGCCTTAAGCACCAGCTGGTCGCCGTTGCTCTACGTGCCCCGCCGGGCCGTCGCGCACCGGCGGCGTGCGGGGACTCGCGGCGGGCGTTCCTGCCTCTGGAGGTTCGTGTCATGTCGGACTGGCGTGGGCGCGCGGTACGCGCGGGCAAGCGGCCGTTTCCCCGCTCGGCCGAGCGGGGAAACGGCGACGGAGGCGTGGTGGCCCCCGAGCACTCGATGGACCCGCGGGCGGAATCCCAGGTGCGCGCCGAGGTGTCCTTGGAGCGCAGTGTGGTGGACGCCGCGGTATACCGCGAGGGGCGTAGGGTCGCGTCGCCCGCGACGCTGGAGGAGATCTACCAGGAGCTGCCCGGCAAGGCCGGCACCTTGGCCTGGATCGGGCTGTACCGGCCCGCCGAGGCCCAACTGCTGGCCGTCGCCGAGCGGTTCGGCCTGCACGAGCTGGCGGTGGAGGACGCCATCGTCGCCCACCAGCGGCCCAAGCTGGAACGCTACGGTGACACCCTGTTCGTGGTGCTGCGCGCCGCCCGCTACCTCGACGACGTGGAGGAGGTCGACTTCGGGGAGATACACCTGTTCGTCGGCCCGGAGTTCGTGCTGACCGTCCGGCACTCCCAGGCCCCGGACCTGGCAGCAGTACGGAGCTGGCTGGAGGACGACCCCGACCTGCTCGCCCTGGGGCCGGAAGCAGTGCTGTACGCGGTGCTCGACGCGGTGGTCGACGGCTACGCCCCGGTCATCGCCGGGCTGCAGAACGACATCGACGAGATCGAGACCGAGGTCTTCGCGGCGACCCCAAGGTCTCCCGCCGGATCTACGAACTCTCACGCGAGGTCGTGGAGTTCCAGCGCGCCACCCGCCCGCTGCTGGACATCCTCGACGGACTGACCGCCGGATTCGAAAAGTACGGCACCGACGAGGAACTGCCACGCTACCTGCGCGACGTCGCCGACCACGCCACCACCGCCGCCGCTTGCGCTGGCACCGCGACCTGCTCAAACGGCGGCATGCCGCGACCTGCGTACCGAGGCGGCGCGGCCGTCCGCCCACGGTCCGATCGATCCGCGCCCTGGTCCTTCGCCTGGCACGCGAGAACAGCTCCTGGAGGTATCGGCGCGGTGACGAAGGCGCAACGTGCCTGACTCCGGGCGGGTGCACTATCCGACAACTGGAGGTTCTCGCCGCTATTGGACATTCTCATCGTGTTATGTTCCTCTCACCCCTTCATGTCCGCCTTAGCAACATTCAGCAGGGTATCCTTCAGATGTGTACGCACCTCGTTAGGCGAGGCGTCTGCGTGGACACAGGCCACTGACCTCAAACGTCGAGAGACGCCCCAGGTCAGGACAGCTCACCTCGGAGAAAGGGGTGAGCCCAAGTGGCTTCCCGGCCCCGGCCGGGAATACGCCGCGCAGTGCTGAAGCTCAACGAGAGAGGTGCCCTCCCGTAGCGGGGGCTCCTCCGCCCGCTCGATGACACCCGTGTGTGTCCTGGCCGCGAGGAGGTGAGGGGAATGAGTCCCTGGCCCAGTCCAGAGCCCGCTCCCGGGCATGCTCATCCATCACCCTTGATCGCGGCCCACGCGCTCGCTGACTGACGCCCTCACCCGCCTTCCACCCACGGAATCCCCCCGCCGCCCCGCCCGGGGATGGCTCCGAGGTGTGCGACGGCGGAGGGCAGCGGCACGCGCGACCGCACGCGATCAGGCTTGTCCCCAAGGGAGACAGCCATGCGCATCGAACTGACCTGGACGCGTGCCGACGCGGCCAACGGCATACTGACCATCCCCGTGCCCGAGGTCCCCATCAACGATCTCCTCCGGCCCGCGTTGCACCACGCGCGCCGGGCGTGGAACGCTGCCGCTGTGCGGCGTGCCCTCTCCTACGCGGAGCCCGCCGCGGGGATTGCCGCCGACGCTGCAGGGGCAGGGATACTCGTCCAACTGGCACTGCCGTTCGCCGTCCGCCTCGCCCAGCAGGCTCTGGGCAACGCAGCGCGTGGCGGCGACGGCAGCTCCACCGCGTGCGCAGCCCCGCCGGGATGACGTGACCGACCGTGTGCCGCCCGGAAGGGAGAAAGCTGATGAACGACAGGCACCTCCAAGAAGCCCGGCTCCTGGTGCGCCAGGCGGCGGACCAGTTGACCGAAGACGCCCAGGCATTGACGGCTGGCTCCGCCGAAGCGCTCGTGGCCGGCCGGGCAACACGCGTCGGGGATTTGCGACTTGCCGTGCTTGCTGCCTGGTGTGCCGGCGCCTCGCGCGAGGAGCTGGCTCGGGACGCCCGCGTGAAGATAGGCCTGATCGAGGAGTGGATCGCAGCCAACGACCTGGATCAGCCGCTCGCACGGCACCCCGTATAGCCTCGCGGCATGGCATGCGCCAGAAGTCCCCACTCCTGCCCTCTAACACGCCGCTGTGCTTGGCGTACCCGCTGTTGACTTCTGACCTCACCGGACGCGTCCCACCACGCCTCCGCCCCCGCAGGCATCCGCCGTGGTGTCAGCCGAACCGCGTGAGCAAGCCGCTCCCCGGCACGGCCTCCGGCCGTCACTGTCGATCTGAGGGCGCCGACCGAATCGTCAGCCAGTGGCCGAACGAGCGGTTTTCCATCAGATCCAGCAACATCCTGCGCGGCCCCGGCGGCGGACCAGCCGCCACCCGAGCGGCCCAAGGCACCCTCCAACCACCCACCAACCCAGGGAAGAACGCAGTCCATGAGTGACCAGAGCCCCGCCAGCCAGGATCCCGGAGCCCGATCCCACAGTGAGCCGCACCACCGGGACAGCGGTGCCCGGCTGAACTGGCTGCGCGCCGGGGTGCTGGGGGCCAACGACGGGATCGTGTCCACCGCGGGCCTGGTGATCGGCGTCGCCGGCGCTACCACCTCCCCGCAGGCGTTGCTGAGCGCGGGACTGGCCGGACTGCTGGCCGGTTCCTTGTCGATGGCCGCGGGCGAGTACGTCTCGGTCAGCTCCCAGCGCGACTCCGAACAGGCCTCCCTGGACCTGGAACGCCGGGAACTCGCCCAGGACCCCCGGGAGGAACTGGCCGAACTGGCCGCCCTCTACCAGGGCAAGGGCCTGTCGGCCGACCTGGCCGTTGAGGTCGCCGAACAGCTCACCGCCCACGACGCCCTGGGCGCCCACGCGGAATCCGAACTGCGCATCGACCCCGGTGCGCTGACCAACCCCTGGCACGCTGCTGGGGCCAGCTTCCGGTCTTTCGCCATCGGTGCCCTGCTGCCCCTGCTGGCGATGGTGCTGCCACCTGCCGCACTGCGGCTGCCCACTACCGTGGGTTCAGTGCTGGCGGCCCTGGTCCTGTGCGGCTGGATCAGCGCCCGCCTGGGCGCCGCACCCATCCGAGCCGCCATCGTGCGCAACGTCGCCGGAGGCGCCCTGGCCATGGCCATCACCTACACCGCAGGCACCCTTCTAGGACACGCTGCCCGATGACCAGTCACTCCTGAACTGCATAGATGCCCACTCAAAGAGCCTTTGGAGCGCGCGTTGCAACCGCGTCGCAGGCCCTCGCCGACGTCCCCGGCATTGTCAGTGGCCGCCGGTAGCCTCGCGCGGGTGATGGTGGGCACCGAAGACACGAGGCTGGTCGTCCTGCACGGCAACAGCGCCTCGGGCAAGTCGTCCGTTGCGGCCGGCATCCGTGACCGCTTCGGCCGCGGCCTGGCCCTCGTGGGCCAGGACAACCTCCGCAGGGTCGTCCTGCGTGAACGCGACCGCCTGATCGACACCGTCGCCCGCTACGCCCTGACGCCGGGTATCACGTCGTCCAGGAGGGCATCCTCTACGCCGGCCACTACGGCGCCATGGTCGCCCAGCTGCGCGTCGACCATCGCGGCCCGACCCACGGTTACTACCTGCACGTGCCGTTCGAGGAAACCCTCGCCCGCCACGCGACCAAGCCGATCGCGGAGCGAGACGGAGCTGCGCGACAGGTACCGGGAACTCGACCTGCTGCCCGGCGGCATCGAGACCGTCATCGGCGCCGACAGCGCCCTGACCGAGACCGTCGACCGCATCCTGCTCGACACCGGCCTGGCCGGCCTTTCCGCGCTTGAGACAGCACGAGATCCCGGGAATCTGCCATGACGTCCCGGGGTCTCTGTGCACTGGTGTGTTCGGCCGGTTCAACGACCGCCCGGACACCATGTCACGCACACTCCACGCCCAGTTCGGCGAGGGCGGCGCGCTGCGGGTCGGTGAGTTTGTCGCGTCGGCTCTTGGTGTTGGAGACCCAGATGCCGAGCTTCACATGGTGCTCCTGGTCGTCGATGACGATCCGCTCGGTGTGCGACCGCCCGACGGCGTGCGTCCCTTCACACTGGATGTACTGCGCCAGGGCCGACACGCCCCGCTGGAACGCCTCCGACAGCTTGCCCGGACCCGCCCCGCCGCGCTCTTCTTGGCCGGGGTCGGAGAGGGCCGCTCAGCGGGCTTCACGCCCAGCCCGGTCAGCCGTTCCTGCTGTTCGGTGGAGAGCTGCGTCCAGTCGCGGGCCTGCCGCTCCAGCCATTTCCCCAGATCATCGCCTTCGAAGAGGACGCCGGGTTGGATGTCGGGGAGGGTGCCGTCGGCGTCGACCAGGTCGGCGAGGACGCGGTAGTGCCGCTGCCAATCCAGCGGCCACGAGCAGTTCCAGTCCGGGTCGATGGCCGTCAGCTGCTTGGCGCGGTCCTCGGCCCGCTCCGGGTCCTTGCCCAGGCCGCCCTTCCGCCGGAGATTGGCCATGTGCTGCCCGACCGGCTGCTGGCCGGCCTCCGTCTCGCCCCACACGGCGTCCTGGCGCGGGGCAAGGTGCCCGTGGGCACGCCGGTACGAGCGAAGTGCGGAGAGCTTGGTCTCCCACGCCTCATCGCCGGCTCCCACACCATGCCTTCGTCGTCCAGCTGCTCCTTGCGGTGCTGCTCCAGTTCCCCGGACCGGTACGCGCGCCGCTGCTGATGCACCCACCTGCCAAGCGGAAAAGCCTTCGTGACCCCACTTCGACCTCAACGTCGTAGGGCACGGCGTGGAGGCCGGTGATGCCGTTCTCGGCCCGCCACCGGCGCAGCGCCTGGTAGCCCTCCAGCCACACCAGCGACTCGGACCGGTAGACGCGGGTGCCCAGGAACGCCGCGATGGTGGCGGCGTCGCGCGGGCTGGAGAGGTGCAGCAGGGCCGACTCCACCGCGCCCTCGGTGTCGTCCTGCTCCTGGTCGTCCTCGCCCTCGCCGCCGGCCCCGACGATCCGCCCGTCGTCATCGCGCTTCACGTGCGTGCGCCGCTCCTGGCTGCCGGGCGAGAGGGCGCGGGACGCGAGCTGCTCAACGAGTCGCTCATCATGTGAGCGGAGCCCCTGAAGGACGGCTACAAGGGGGCGGAACGAGGCTGAGGCGACCATGTCGTCCGGGTCCTCGCCGGGCTCCAGGAAGATGGGCACGATGATGCGGGCGATCTTCGTGGGGAGCAGCGCCGCGTGGGGGCGGCCGAAGCCTCCGCCGAAGCCGAACGCAAGGCCAACCGGTTCCTGTCTCGCTTCTGCCCCTGACCGCTTGCTGCCGGGCCTGCACACCCAGGAACGCGAGGGCCCCTCCCGGCCAGGGCCCTCGCTGCCGCTTCCGGGGGGCGAATTGCGTCGACCCCGAAGGGCGGACAGCACGGCGCAGAGCAAGTCCGGCTGCTCGAAGAGGCACTGGAGCGCCTGGCCGCTGGGTTGGGCAAGTTCCTGGCCGGGCGGGATATGGACTGCCGACACGGGTCGGCGTGGACGAGCAGCGGCCCACCGCAGCCCAGCAGGCGGGGTCTTACTCCCTCCGTCCGGGGCGGAAAGAGAGCCCTTGATCGTGGAAGACGGGGCTGGGGAAACCCCAGTCCATGGCCATCACGGCGAGTGCGTCGATCACCGCCGGAGCCCAGTCGTCGCCGTCCATGAGAGTTTCGTCCAGGACCTCGCCTGTGCCGTAGAACGGCCGAGCGTCCTCCCGGGCGCCGATGGTGGTGACATCGACGACGTGCTCAACCGGCCGATCCTGCTCCCCGTACCGGTGCGTCGACAGGTGGATCTCCACGACCGGCGGCGGCACCGTCGCGTCCCCGATCGCGGCGGTTACGGTCTCGGGCAGCAGGACATCGGCGACCGCCGGCACCATTGTCAGGAGGGACTGTTGGACGAAGCCCCACGGGACGACCGTGCCGTCCAGCCAGAGCACTAGGTCGCAGCAGACCTCCAGGCCGAAGTCGGTGACCGCGGCTGCCACCCGGCACACCACCCGCCCGCTGCTCTGCTCCTCCTGCGTTCCGGTGGCTGAGAGCTCCAGGACAACTTCGCGGCTGGTGGCCCGGGCAACCTGCCACGGCGTGAGGTCGAAGCTCGGTCTGTCCTGGACGAGCTTGGACAGCGTCTGGATCAGCAGGTCCATCCGCGTCCGGTGCAGAGCCAAGATCAGTCGGGTCGGCATCCCGGTTGCCAGACGGCTCCGCCGGTGGCTGGTGCTCAGGGGGAACCGCCCGGAGCAGCAGATCCGGCTGCTGGACGTTCGCATCCGGGCTCACCGGCGTACGGTGGTTTGCTGGCCCGCGCATGGCGTGCCCCAGCCGCGGCACGGGCCGAATGCCAGTGGCTTGCGAGAGCATGGCCGCCATCACGGTGCGGCTGGCGCGCACGTTGCGGGCGTCAAGGCGCACCAGGATGCTGCCGTCAAGCACGATCGGAGCGGGGACCGTGTCCCGGTCGATCCGGATGACCAGTCGAACTCGCCGCCCTGGTCGGCACCGGCGAGGTCGACATCGCCCTCGGACTCGCCGCGACCGCCGGCCGGTTCGCCGAGGACGACCTGATGTCCATCGTCCAGCACCGCCGGCACGGCACCCGCCCTGCCGACCTGGTCGTCGCCGACGAAGCCCACTCCGCCCAGCCCGGCACCTCCGCCTGGGCCGACTTCGGCCGCAAGGCCACCTGATCCCCCGGTCCCGGGCCGCTTCGCGGCCCGGGACCGGCAGCCCGAACAGCCCGCCAGGAGAAGGAAGTTACTGATGACCACCACCGCTGTCGCCGGTCCGCCCGAGCTGGTCCCGTCCCCGCTCCCGCCGCCGCCGCAGGCTCCGCCGATCCCGGCCGAACTCGAAGCCGTCCTGAGGCGGATGCGGTTTCCGTACTTGCGCCGGGCCGCCTCCGACGTGCTGGCCACCGCGCGCTCCCAGCGCTGGGACCCCGCCGAGGTCGTCCGCATCCTGCTGGAAGCGGAGATCCGGGGCCGCGACGAGGCGACCCGCCGCAACCACCGCAAACAGGCCCAACTGCCGTCGGGGAAGACCTTCGATTCCTGGCGCGAGGCGGACTCCTCCATCCCGGCCCCGACCCAGCAAGCCCTGATGACGCTGGAATGGATCGGCCGCGCGGAGAACCTTGCCGTCACCGGCCCGCCTGGCACGGGCAAGAGCCATCTCGCCGAGGCACTGGCGAACTCGTTGCCGCCGGCGACGCCGGTGAAGAGGTTGTAGGCCAGCTCGAAGACGACGTACGGGACGGTGATGCCGGTGCCCAGCCGTTTGACGCGGTCGGGGCGACTGTCGGCGTTGCATTAGCTGGAGATCACGACAAAAAGGCCAGCATGTGGAACAGATAGACCAGCGGGTAGGCGGCCCACACCGTCTGGCTGTCCGGCAACGGCTCCCATGGGCTGGTCATGTCTGTCCCCCTATGGGTTCGATATCGATGGTGGTGCCGGTCCGGGCCTGGACCGGCAGGGACACCCGGCCGATGCCCGCACCGCCCCCGGCCAGGCCGCCGGTGACTCCGCCGGCGCGGCGTCGCCCTGGTCGCGGACGGCGCAGCGGGCTTCGGCAGCCGAGATCCCGTGAGTGACTGTGCGCGCGTGCGATGACGCAGGCGCGGGGACGTGGACGTGGTCGGGGACGTGGACGTGGACGGCAGAGTCTCGCCGGGGCCGTCTGGGAGTGCCGGGCCCGGCGGGTGACGGAGGGCGTCAGGCGTTGACGCCGTAGTCGGAGGCGATCCCGGTAAGTCCCGAGGCGTAGCCCTGGCCCACGGCGCGGAACTTCCACTCCGCCTCGTTGCGGTACAGCTCGCCGAAGACCATGGCAGTCTCGGTCGCCGCGTCCTCGCTCAGGTCGTAACGGGCGATCTCCGCGCCGCCGGCCTGGTTGACGATGCGGATGTACGCGTTCCGCACCTGGCCGAAGTTCTGGCTGCGGGTCTCGCCATCGTAGATCGAGACCGGGAAGACGATCTTGTCAACGTCGGCCGGCAGGCCCGCCAGGCTGACGTTGATCTGCTCGTCGTCGCCGCCGCCCTCGCCGGTGCGGTTGTCGCCGGTGTGAACAATGGTCTGGTCGGGCGTCTCCTTGTTATTGAAGAAGACGAAGTGGCCGTCGGAGTAGACCTTGCCACTCGGATTGACCGCAATCGCGCTCGCATCGAGGTCGAAGTCGGTACCGGTGGTGGTACGGACGTCCCAGCCGAGACCGACCGTGACGGCCGTCAGGCCCGGCGCCTCCTTGGTGAGCGAGACGTTGCCACCCTTGGACAGTGAGACTGCCACGATCTCCTCCTGTGCTTCCCCATGCCTGGCTCGGAACACCCAGCGTGCTTAACCGGGAACCGAAATCTACGGCACCGTAGGGAAAATGAAGGGGCGACCGGCCCAGCCCTCACCTGTATTGACGCCACCATCACTTTCGGCACATTCCCCGACGCGCTCCCCCAAGCCACCTCCCCCGCCAATCCCATAGCGCCCCGGATCCGGCCGCCTCGTATCCCACAGCGGCGCCGCCGCAGTTGGACCGTCAGCCGACTCCCGCGTGGACAGTTCACCACGATCCCGGAAAGCGGTGCCCCTGGAACAGGCCGATCGGCGTTGTCAGCTTGGCTCGGCGGTCTGGACGGCTGAGGTGATCGCCGGGTTGATGACTTGGTGCCGGGTTCAGCCCCCAAGCGCGTCGCTGACATCGCCGCTCAGGCAGCCGCCGGCCTGGCCGCGGCCCACCGCCAGGGATTGGTCCACCGCGACATCCCGGCAACCTGATGCAGGATGCCCACGGGGCGGTAGGGGACCAGGCGAGACAAAACTTGCCGGAGGGCAGCAAGCCCACGCACTCCATCGGATCCGGAAGATGTCTGACATTGCTAGGTACGCTTTGCGATCTTCAACTGAAGCGGTTCTGACCTGCGGGTATTCCTCCAGGCGCTTCCTCACCGTTCGGCGCAGACTCATGCGGTGCACATGCCATGCGGTCCGGGCCGGCCAATACCGCAACGACTTTCGGCAGTCGGGGCCGAATCAGGGCGACTGCCTCCTGGACGTCCTGACCTTTGCCGTCCCAACCGCCAGGCCACTGCCTTCAGGGGCGGGGGGAATGGCCTGGTACCAGCCCAGCCGCCGGTAGAAGCGGGCCACCCGCTCGGCGCGCGCCGACGTCAGCAGCCAACACCGGGCGCACGGCCACGTCGACCGATCAGGTGCAGCAGGCGCAGCCCGGCTGGCAGCCGCAGGCACCCATCGCGGCGGCGGGAGCCGCGCAACAGCCCTCGCCGCGCCAGGCGCCACGGCCCTCCCTGACCGCCACGGCCGCGATGAGGAGGCCGGCGATCGGGTCGGCCCACGACCAGCCCAGGGTGGCGTTGGCGACCAGGCCGGCCAGCAGTACCGCCGACAGGTAGGTGCACAGCAGGGTCTGTTTGGAGTCCGCGACCGCCGAGGCCGAGCCGAGTTCGCGTCCGGCCCGGCGCTGGGCGGCGGACAGGAACGGCATCACCGCCAGCGACAAGGCTGCGAGCACGATGCCGGGGACCGAGCGGCCGGCCTGCGCGGTGCCGGCCAGCGCGCGGGCGGCGTCGACGCTGACGTAGGCGGCGAGGGCGAAGAACGAGAGCGCGATGATCCGTAGGGTGGTCTTTTCGCGGGCTTCGCGCACCGCGTGCTCACGGGCGGAGAACTGCCAGGCGACCGCGGCGGCCGAGGAGACCTCGATGACGGAGTCCAGGCCGAAGCCGACCAGTGCGGTGGAGGAGGCCAGCGTCCCGGCGGTGATGGCGACGACGGTCTCGACGACGTTGTAGGTGATCGTCGCGGCGACCAGCAGCCGTACGCGGCGGCTCAGCGCGTCACGACGGGCCGGGGACGGCCCCAGGGATATGGACGACGCCATCAGCAGCAGCCCTTCTCCTCCGCGTCGGGACAGCTGCGGTCGGCCTCGACCGCCACCACTGCGGTGCGCAGATCGTCGAGTGCGTGCCCGAGCCGGAGGTCGGCCAGCTCGTAGCGCATCCGACGGCCCACCGGGACGGCGACGACCAGACCGCAGTCCCGCAGGCACGCCAAATGGTTCGACAGCCGGGGGCGGGAAATCCCGAGCCGGTCGGCCAGGTCGGAGGGGTGGGCCGGGGCCTCACGCAGAGCGAGCAGCAGGCGGCAGCGGATGGGGTCGGCGAGCGCGCGGCCGAAGCGCGCCAGCACCTCGACCTCGGGAGCGATGGTCAGCACACCACAACAGTACAGGAAATCCTGAATTCAGGAATCTGTGTCGCGTTGCGAACGGGGCTGACTACGCCGTGCTCCGGCATCGGCCGCCCGCCGCAGTCGTCGAGTGCGCCCCCGAGCGTCAGGGGCGCGTCAGGGCTTCCGGATACCCGCATCAAGGTCGCGTCAGGGGTGGGGTCAGGGCCCGGACCAGCGGGCATAGCGTCATACGAGCGTTCGCGGTCATCGTGCCGCACCGGCGCATTCCGTCTTCCTGCAAGGAGGAACGCCATGTTCCAGAACCCTCTCGCGGAGGACCCCGAGCCTTCAGAACCCGTCCCGGCCGGGCTGCTCCTCGTCCCTGTCCGGC
Organism: Actinacidiphila oryziradicis; assembly: GCF_005047355.1. GTDB lineage: Bacteria > Actinomycetota > Actinomycetes > Streptomycetales > Streptomycetaceae > Actinacidiphila > Actinacidiphila oryziradicis. Next base: position 793 of record NZ_SUMC01000073.1, on the reverse strand, counting down.
CGGGACCTACGGGCTGTGCGGCCCGGTTCTTCCGGACGCCGCTCGGCGGCCGCACAGCCGTCGGCTTCACCACCGAACAGCGACTCACCGCCACCCTGGGCGACGGCCAGGCCTGGATCAAGCTCTCCGCCCCCGCACTGCGGGCCCTCGCCACGCCGCTGGGCGTCACCACCCTCACCGTCGACCCGCAGTTCACCGCCCCCGCGCCCGCGTCTGCCCCCACCGTCAGGGCGAGTGCGTGGCACGACTGGGATGCGCAGAGCATCGGCGTCCTGCGGGTGGCCGGTGCGGCGGCCGTCGTCTCGTGCCTGAACCTGCTGATCGGCTGAGAGGGACACCATGACGATCTCACTGTCACCAGTCACCACCACGGCAGCGCCGCTACCGGCCGACGCCGACGCGCTGTCCGTATGGCCCGCCTCCGCCCGGCCCACCGCGACCGGCGATGTCACCGTCAGCGGAGTGTCCCTGGCCGAGGCCGCCGACAAGTTCGGCACCCCGCTGTACGTCCTGGACGAACACGAAGTCCGGGACCGCTGCCGCGCATACCGGGCGGCGTTCCCGGACGCCGACGTCCTCTACGCGGCCAAGGCGTTCCTGTGCCGCGCCGTCGCGCACTGGGTGCGGGAGGAGGGGCTGGGCCTGGATGTCTGCTCCGCCGGGGAGCTGGAGCTCGCCGTCACCACCGGGTTCCCGCCGGAGCGGATCGTGATGCACGGGAACGCCAAGAGCCCGGAGGACCTGACCACCGCACTGCGGCTCGGAGTGGGGCGCATCGTCATCGACAGCACCT
>NZ_SUMC01000072.1 GCF_005047355.1 Actinacidiphila oryziradicis | reverse complement strand
CCACATCGGCCAGGAGATCGGCATTGCTCAGCGTCACGCTCAGAAGATCCTGTTCTCGCCCCACTAACAACAGAAGACTCGATTGTCCTCATGTCTCATGAGAGTCTGACAGGGAGGGCTCTGCCACGTCCTCAGTGAGGGACTTGACCGTCTCGGCCGTGTGCTCAGGCTGCGAGAGGAGGAGGCCCAGGAGACCGCGAGCCGTCAGGCTCAGCTCGTAGTGCTGGAGTATGGCGTTCGGGATGATCACGAACGCAGACGTGTGACTGCTACGCTTGATCTGCATCGAAGATTACCCTCTTCGGTGTCAGACCCCGGAGTGTTGGTAGCACTGCCGGGGTCGCTCATGTGCGGTTGTTGGCTTCGAGCTCACCGTAGCATGATCGTTCGGGCTCCGATCAAGCCCCAAACTCCTCGCAGTCAGGGCGGAGAGGGCTCAGCCCGTCGCGGGCGCTCTGCGCCGGCCGGGGTCGTCTTGACTGTCGCAGGGGCGTCGTAAGGCTCTGCCCCGCGCCAGGTCGCCGTCCTGCGGACGGGCGGCGCTTGCGGCCGAGACGTTTGGTTCGCAGGGCTCGACGCCACGAAGAGGGCGGTTGCCGCCTCTAGCTCGGCCGGCGTGACTCCGCTCTCGGCTAGCAGCTTCAAGAGCTGGTCGGATGAGTCCCCACCGCTGAGGCTGACGCTCGTCAGCCACTCCCCATCTAACAAGGTCTCAGTCCTCTGTCCCGGGGGCGCCCCAGACCGGGAACCAGCGGGACAGATCCTCCTCAATCCGCAGATCGTTGACTAGCAGCGCCTTGACCTGAAGCTCCAGGGCGTTGTCACGCTTCTCCTGGCCAGGGAGTTTACAAACCGGATAGAAAGTGCCGCGTTTGTAGAGGTAGACCAGGGCCAGCGCGCGGCCCTGGTCGTCCCGGAAGCCGGCCAGCGAGCAGAGGAGCTGGGGGCCGAAGCCCTGGCCCTCCAGGGCGGAGTTCACCGCGTGCAGGTCGTTGACGAGGGACGGCATGTCGTCGGGTGAGTGCCGTACGAGGAACCATGTATAGCCGTAACTGTCGCGGCTGGATTCCACCGGAGCACCGTCGGCCCCCTCCCCGGCGTCCATGTCCAGCAGGGCCCGGACATCCTGTTGCACCTCGGCGAAGGCGCCGCCCTCGACGGCCGAGAAGCACACCGAACCCAGCCCGGTGGGCCGGAATCCGGCCGCCGCCTCCAGGGTGATCGCCGCCGAGGGCAGACCGAAGAGCTGGTCGAGATCGGGCCGGACCGGCTTGCTGCGGCCTAGCAGAGCGTCCAGGAAGCCCATCAGCGGCTGCCCAGTTCCAGGGTGATCCGGGCGAGCTGCTCCAGCCGCTGCTCCAGGGTGGGGTGGGTGGAGAAGAGCCTGCCGAGGCTCATGCCGGAGCCGCCGCCGTCCGACCCGTTGCGGGAACTGAGCGCGGGAGCGAAGTAGAAGGCGTTGAACGGCTCGGCCTTACGGAGATCGTTGGTCGGGATCTTGGACATCTGGCCGGTCACCTTGGTCAGCGCCGAGGCGAGCGAGGACGGGCGGCCGGTGAGCTGGGCGGCGGCGCGGTCGGCGGAGAGCTCGCGGTAGCGGGACAGCGAGCGGGTGAGCAGGAAGCTGATCGCGTACACGACTCCGCTGACCAGGGGGATGACGAGGGCGGCGAAGGCCGCGTTGCTGTCGTTGTTGTTGCGGAAGCCGCCCCACAGGCCGATCCGGGTGATGAGTCCGGCGAGCACCCCCAGGAAAGACGCGATGGTCATCACCGCGACGTCCTTGTGCGCCACATGGGACAGCTCATGGGCTATCACGCCCTCCAGCTCGTCCGGCTCCAGGCGGCGCAGCAGCCCGGTGGTGGCACACACCACCGCGGCCTTCTGGTTGCGGCCGGTGGCGAAAGCGTTCGGGACATCACTGTCCGATATGGCGACCCGGGGCTTGGGCATGTCGGCCAGGGCACAGATCCGGTCGACCACGCCGTGCAGCTCGGGGGCCTGCTCGGGGGTGACCTCGCGCGCGCCCATGCTGAAGGCGGCGATGCGGTCGCTGAACCAGAACTGGGCGACGAACAGGCCGCCCGCGATGATGAGGATGAGTGGCCAGGAACCGCGCATCAGCGCCAGCAGCGCGCCGACGAAGACCACGTACAGCAAGCCGATCATGAACATGGTAATCACCATGCGGGTCGTCAGACCCCGATCGGGGGCGAATCGATTCCGGTCCATGGCCCCTCCCGATTTCTGCGGGTGGCGGGCCGGCGGCCCGTCGTGCTCCGCTTCGATTGTGCCTCTGCGACGGCGAAAATGACGAGCCCCGGCCCAGCCCTGCCCGGGCGATCAGGAACGGCTCCGTCACCGCACCGGACGACGCCGCGGTGACTTCGGCCTCCCCCGGCCAGCGGCCGGGAGGTGCCCCCGGCGCGGCGAACGCCCTGATCGCCCGGACAGTGCCTATCAAGGTCCGGTCAGACTGTCACGTCGAGGATCAATTTGCCGTAAGTGCGCCGGGCCCGCAGATCCTCGTGCGCCCGGGCCACCTCCGTCAGCGGATACACGCCGCCGACCTGCGGCTTCAGCCGTCCCTCCGCCGTCATGGCCAGCAGTTCGGCCATCGGCTCCCGGTACATGCCGGGGCGGCCGAGGCAGTGCATCAGCCAGAAGCCGACGACGGCCCTCGAACGGCCCATCAGCGCCGCGGCCTGTACGGGGGTCGGGGGCACGCGGGAGGCCATGCCGTAGGTCACCAGCCGGCCGAAGGGCGCGAGCGCGGCGAGCGAGGCGTCGAAGACCGGGCCGCCGGTCATCTCCAGGACGATGTCGGGCTTCTTGCCGCCGTTCGCCTCGACAAGCCGCTCCTTCATGCCTTCGGCGCCGACCTCGACCGCCACGTCGGCGCCGAGTTCCAGCGCGAGCTCGCGCTTCTCCTTGGAGGACGCCGTGGCTATCACCCGTCCGGCCCCGAAGGCCTTCGCGAGCTGTACGGCGAGCGAACCGGTGCCGCCCGCCGCCGCGTGCACGACCACGGACTCGCCCCCGGCGATCCGGGCCGAGGTCCGCAGCAGGTGCCAGGCGGTCAGCCCCTGCACGACCAGGGCGAGCGCCTGCCCGTCGGTGACCCCGTCGGGGACCTCGTGTGCCAGGTACTCCTGTACGGCGGCCTGCTGGGCGTAGCCGCCGTTGTCCATGAGGGCCACCACCCGGCGGCCGTCGGGAGTGCGGCCGACGACTTCGCCGCCCGGCACCAGAGGCAGGGTGGTCTTCGAGAGATAGGAGTTCTCGACGGTGTGGGTGTCGGCATAGTTGACCCCCGCCGAGTCCACTCGCACCAGCACCTGTCCCGGTCCGGCCACCGGTTCCGGCAGCTCCACCTGGCGCAGTACTTCCGGGCCGCCGAACTCGGTGATCTGGATCGCGCGCACCGCGACTCCCTCCGCATCGTTGTGTCGTGTGGGGGTCACGCTACCGTTCACACCGACCAGTCGGTATGTGACCTCCGCCGCTCGCCCGCCCGCTCACCCGCCCGCCCGCGCGACTGAGCGGGGACGGTCCGGACGTCGTACCGTCAGACATGGGTCACGGCCCGGGGCGCTTCGGGGAGCGGCTCGCGATGAGCAGAAGGCGAGTGGAGAATGCTGCGTCGGCTCCCGGTACGTCATGTCGCCGGCCTGCTCCCGGTCCTGATCGTCCTCGGCATCGCGTACTGGAAATGGCCGATGCTCGACAAGGGCACGGCACAGCTCGGTTCGGCGGACACCGAATGGCTGCTGGCGGCCGCCGCGGCGACCCTGCTGGCATGGGTGTGCTCGGCGACCGCGCAGCAGGGCGCGGTGCTGGAGCAGTTGCCGGCCGGGCGGCTGCTCGCCACCCAGTTCGCGGCGTCGGCCGCGAACCACATACTTCCGGCGGGTATCGGCGGCAACGCGGTGAATCTGCGGTTCCTGCTGCGCTGCGGGCTGCCGCCCAGCCGGTGTGCGGCCGCGCTCGCGGTGCGGGCGCTGGCGGCGTGCGTGGTACGGATAGCGCTGCTGACGACGCTGCTGGCCGCCTTCCCGCACGCACTGCATGTGCACCGGGTGGTGCCGGCCCGGGCGGACAACCCGCTCGCGATCACGGTGGTGGCCCTGGCCTGCGCGGTGGCCCTCTTCCTGGCACTGGTGCGGCCGGTGCGCAGGACGGCCTGCGACTTCCTCGGCACGGTGGCGGCGGATGTGCGCGCGGTGCACGGCAGCTCGGCGCGGGCGGCGGCGCTGTGGACCGGATCGCTGGCGCTCCCGGTGATGCAGGCGCTGGTGCTGGTGGCCGTGGTGAGGGCACTGCACACCCCTGTGCCGCCCGTACACGTGGCGCTGGCCTACCTGGCGGGGAGCGCGGCGGCGGCGCTGCTGCCGACGCCGGGTGGTTTCGGCTCGCTGGACGTGGCGCTGGTGCTGGCACTGGTCACAGCGGGGGCGACCGCGGTGGCGGCGACCTCGGCGGTGCTGGCGTACCGGATCGTCACCGTATGGTTGCCCCTGCTTCCCGGTGTGCTGGTGCTCGCCGCTCTGGTGCGCCGCCGGGTACTGTGATCCATTTCCAGGAGGACCTGCGGTGCGTGTGGTGCTGGGTATCCTCGGTGCGCTCGTTGTGGGCGGGATCTTCTCCTCGGTGCTGCGCACCCTGGTGATCCCCCGGCCGACCCGGTCCGGATTCACCCGCGCTGTTCAGACCACCGTGCGATGGGCCTTTCAAATGCCGGCCGACCGTTTCACCTCGGCCGAGGTGAAGGACCGGGTGCTCGCCCCGGCCGCATCAGTGGCCATTTTGATGACGCTGGTGGGCTGGCTGGCCTGCTTCATGATCGGCTACGGCCTGCTGGAGGCCGCGGTGAGCGGCCTCGGGGCGACGGCCGCGCTCCGTGAGGCCGGATCCTCGATGTTCACGCTCGGCTTCGCCAGCAGCGAGCATGCGGACCTGACCGCCATCGACTTCTGCGCCGCCGCCACCGGACCGATCACCATCGGCCTCCAGATCGGCTATCTCCCCGCCCTCTACGGCGCCTACCAGCGCCGCGAGACCGAGGTGACACTGTTGCAGGCCCGGACCGGTAGTCCGCCCTGGGGTCCGCAGATCCTCGCCCGGTACGCCCAGGTCGGGATCATCGACAGCATCGGCGAGCTCTTCCGCGGCTGGGAGCGGTGGAGCGCCGAGGTCAGCGAGAGCCACACCACCTATCCGATCCTGATCCACTTCCGCTCCCCCAAGGCCAACCGCAACTGGCTGGTCGCCATGCTCGCGGTAATGGACGCGGCGGCGCTGCGTCTCGCCCTCAATCCCAGTTGCCCGCAGGCCGAGGTGCGCATGGCACTGCGGGCCGGCTATGTCTGCCTGCGCGAAATCGCGGACGTGCGCGGTATCCCGTACGACCGCGACCCGTCGCCGGACGGCCCGGTGTCGGTCACCTACGAGGACTTCCTGCAGGGCCTCGCCCGCATGGCGGACCAGGGGTACTCGGCGGAGCGCACGCCGGAGGAGGCCTGGCCGGACTTCCGGGGGTGGCGGATCAACTACGAGGCCGTGGCCTATCGGCTGGCGTACGACATCGACGCCGTGCCGGCGCCCTGGTCGGGGCCGCGGCGGACCGCCGAGGCCATCATCGTGCCCGACACCCCCGTGGACCGCCGCCCTGTGGCGCGTTCATGAAGCGGCTGACGGGCAGCGCGCGGTCGGCGACCCGGACGTCGCCGATCCAGCCGTGCACGATCTGGTCGGTCTTCCCGCCGTACTCGTAGCCGCCCAGCAGCCAGCGCAGGCCGAGGGTGGTGAGGCCGGTGGCCGTGTGGAGGGGGTGCGGACGACGGGGCAGCCTTTGACGTACATGGCCACATGGCCGTGCGGCGTCCGTCGTTGACGACGGCCACGTGCCACCAGGCGCCGAGCGGCAGCTCATGGCCCCGGTTGGTGACCGGACCGTTCTGGTTGAGCGGATATACCGCCCGCTGGAGTTCGCGGTCACCGGACAGGCTGAGGGTGGCGAGCGGCTCGTCGGGATCGCCGCCGGTCTTGCCGGCTGCGCTGCTCGGCCCGAAGGGAAGGTGACGGCGTTCAGCGGCGCGTTGTCGGCTGTCCGCAGATAGGTGCCGTGCAGCGGGCTCGTGTCCCCGGCGAAGTACAGGCTGCCGTGGGCCGGCTGGTCGGGGTGGTGCTCGTGGACCCAGGTGAGGGAGCCGGGGCGGGGTGCCGGGGACCGTCACCTTCGTCAACTCGTTGCCGTGCCCCGAAAGGTCGGCGATCCGGTGGGCGGGGGCGTCGAAACGCCAGTACGCGACCGTACCCGGCACCAGGATGCGGTTCGCGGGTCGCGCCGGGCGTGTCGGGACGGGGGCGAAGCCGGGGAAGCGCTGCTCGAAGCCGACGGTGACCGAGAAGCGGTCTTGGTCGCCGGTGAGTTCGATCTCCTCGCGCTCCAGCTCGTTCAGGCCCTTCCCTGCCCGGCCGAGGATCCACGGGGGCCGATGCTGCGGACTGCACATGGTCATCTCCGTGATCGACGGCGAAAGCATATGCACGCTACGGTCGTCCGGCCGAACCATGGCCGGAGTCCTGCCAGCTCCCGGCCAAGGGTCGGCGAACACGGGTGACCGGACTCTCCCCCAGGGCCGGTCTCACCGCACCGGTGGGTTTCTGCGGCACACCCCGTGCCCCTCGCAGGCGCGGCCTCGCGGCATGAGCTATGCCGCGGGGACTGGCTGCGGCGGGAGCGGGCCGGTGTAGCGGGCCGCCGGTCGGATGATCTTGCTGTCCTCGGCCTGTTCCAGGATGTTGGCGCTCCAGCCCACCACCCGCGCCGCGGCGAAGGTCGGGGTGAACATCTCGCGCGGCAGCCCGCACAGCTCCATGACCACCCCTGCGTAGAACTCCACATTGATGTGCAGCTCCCGGCCGGGCTTCAGCTCGGCGAGGATCGCCTCCGTCCGCTCCTCGACCTGGACCGCGAAGTCGACCAGCGGCCCTCCGAAGCCGCGCGCTATCCCCTTCAGCATCCGCGAACGCGGGTCCTCGGTGCGGTAGACGGGGTGCCCGAAGCCCATGATCCGGTCGCCGGCCAGCACCCGTTCCCGGATCCAGGGCTCGATGCGGTCCGGGGTGCCGATGGCGTCCAGCGTGTCCAGCGCCCGGCTGGGCGCCCCGCCGTGCAGCGGGCCGGACAACGCGCCGATCGCGCCGGTCAGACAGGCGGCCAGGTCCGCGCCGGTGGAGGTGATGACGCGGGCGGTGAAGGTGGACGCGTTGAAGCCGTGGTCGACGGTGGAGATCAGGTACTGCTCGACCGCCCGGGCCCGGGCGGGGTCCGGCTCCTGGCCGGTCAGCATGTAGAGGTAGTTGGCCGCATGGGCCAGGTCGTCACGCGGCTCCACCGGCTCCAGGCCCCGGCCCAGCCGGTGCAGGGCTGCCAGCAGCGTCGGTACGAGGGCGCAGGCGGCGAGGGCGTCGGCGCGGCGCTGGTCTGCGCCGATGTCGTACAGCGGCCGGAAGCCGGCGGCAGCGCCCGCCAGCGAGAGTGCCGTTCGCAGTCCGCTGAGCGGGCCGCTCACCGCGCACGCGCGGGCGATGGCCGGGAGCGCGTCGCGGACGTCTGCGGGCAGACGGCGCAGGGCTGCGGCCCCGGCGGTGAAGTCGGCACGCCGGGCGGCGTCCGGGAGCGTGCCGTGGAACATCAGGTGCCAGACGTCCTCGAAGGTGCGGGTCTGTGCGAGTTCGACGGCTGAGTACTGCCGGTAGTGGTAGAAGCCCTCGGTTCCCCGGACGTCGCCGAGCGCGGTCTCGGTGACCACGACGCCTTTGAGCCCGCGGGGTACGTCGATGGTTGGCATGATGACCCTCCTTTGATATTGATCCGACTGTCTATGATTGATTCAATGGTTGTCAACATTGATTCAATCAATGCAATGCGGTGCACTACATCGCGGTGAGGTGAGATGAGCCCATGGCGGATCAAGCAGCCCCGGCACCGGGCGGGCAGCGGCTGAGCACCAGGGAGGCCGCCGAGCGGCTCGGGGTGAAGCCCGAAACGGTCTACGCGTATGTCAGCCGAGGTCTGCTGACCAGCCGCCGCGCCCCCGGCGGGCGCGGCTCCACCTTCGACGCGAAGGAGGTCGACGCGCTGGTGCGCCGCACCCGGCGCGGGCAGCCGGCGGCCGACGACGCGACCGTCGCCGGAGTGGCCGCCGTACGCACCGGCATCACCCTCATCGGCAAGGACAGCTACTACTTCCGAGGGGTCGACGCCACCGAACTGGCCCGGCGGTACGGCTACGAGGAGGCCGCCGAGTGGCTCTGGACCGGCGAGATGCGGCCGGGCACCCGGTTCGCCGCGCCGGACCAGGCCTTGGCAGCGGCGGAGCGGGCGGTCGGAGCGCTGCCTGCCCACAGCGGGCTGACGGACCGGTTGCGGGCGGCGGCGGTAGCGGCGGCGGCAGCCGATCCACTGCGGTTCGACCTTTCCGAAACCACCGTTATCGCCTCCGCCCGCGGCCTGGCCGCGACTCTTGTCGGCGCGCTGCCGGCCGCCGGGGTCACTCCCGCCGCCACCGCCCCGCTCGCCCGGCATCTGTGGTCACGACTCACCACCCGGGCCGCCGACGAGGCGTCAGTGCGAGCTCTGGACGCCGCGCTTGTGCTCCTGATGGACCACGACCTCGCCGCCTCCACCCTCGCCGTCCGGGTCGCCGCCTCGGCGCGGGCCCACCCGTACGCCGTGGTCTCCGCCGGTCTCGGCGCGCTCGAAGGCCCCCTGCACGGCGCCGCCAGCGGGCTCGCCCACCGCATGCTGACCGAGGCACTGGACCGGGGCAGCGCCGCCGCCGTCGTCGCCGACCACCTACGCGCCGGCCGCCGGATCCCCGGCGTCGGCCACCGCCTCTACGCCGGCGAGGACCCCCGGGCGCAGGCGCTGTTCCGGCTGCTCGAGGACGTACCGCAGGCCGGCCCGGCGCTGCGTACCGCACGCGAGGTGGCCGCACTCGCCGGACGGCACGCCGCGCTGCACGCCAATGTCGACCTGGCGCTCGCGGTGTTGTCCGTCTCCTCGGGCATGCCCGCCGAGGCGGGGGAAACGGCTTTCGCCATCGCCCGGACGGCGGGGTGGATCGCCCATGCCCTCGAGGAGTACCAGGAGCGTCCGCTGCGGATGCGCCCGAGCGGCATCTATACGGGCTCCCGGCCGCCCCAGCCATTGCCTTGAACCAACCGTTCCTAATCAGTGGTCAGGAGTGAGTCTTGGACCCACGTCCCGGTACTGCGCGCATCCCGAACGGTTTTGGATGCGCTGGTTGCCCGCGTTCCCTGTTGTGTCCCCGCTCGGCGGCGTGCATCGTGTGCACGCTCCGTGACGGGGTGGCGGGTTTCCTCACGTCCCCGGACTCCACGATCGGCCTGGACGGTCCGATGCCCCGCACGATCGCTCTGGTCGTGTGGGGGCGGTGCCGTCCGTCGCCGGACCGGGTGCCCGAGGGCGCGCCTGCCGATCGCCACCGAAGCGGCGTCATGGCGAGTCATTTTGCGGCGCGGGGTGACCAGCGGCTTCTGCCAGTGCTGGCCTCCCCACTGGGAGGTGTACGCCGGGTCGACGGCCACGATCGACAGGCCGGACTCGGCGGCCATCGAGACAAGGCGTGCCTTGAGTTTCCCGGTGGGGATACCGGAGATGAGCTGACGGAACCGCTTCTTGCGGCCGTGCTTCTCCCGGGTCTTCTCGGCGGTGAAGTCGAGGTCTTCGATGGCGATGGCGGCGACGCCGCACCGCTTCGCCCAGTGCAGGAGACGGGTGGTGGCGTGCCGGATCTGCGCGTCCCGGTGGGTCGCGGTGCCGGACAGGTCGTAGTGGAACCTGTGCGGGTCGCCGACCGGGTTGCCGTGCTCGTCGAGCCGGTAGGCGGCGAAGTGGTCGGCGTTGGTGTCCACCCCGATCATGCCGTCCGCGCGGGCCGTCCGAAGCGGGATGGTCTGGACGAGGGGGCGCTGCCACGACGCGGTGAGGTACCAGCGCCCGCGGGCCACGTCCAGGTGGATGCGGTAGGCCACGGCCCGGTTCGCCTCGACCCGGTCGCGCCATTCCTCACCCCGGTGCTTGAAGGTGACCTTGGATGTGAGGACGTACCGGCCGTTCCTGGCGTTCGACAGGTGCGCGAGCGGTGCGGGCAGCCTGATCGACACTTCGCCCTCGGGCGTGAGGCGGATCGTCTCGTTGCCGAAGCGTTTGCCGGACTCGCCGTCTGCGGCGAGGAACCAGCGTTCCGCCTCCCACCGCTTGCGCCACTTGGTCTCGGTGAGCTGGGCTTTGGCGAGGTTGTGGCGGGTGTTGAGGAGCCCCCGGCCACCGCGCACGACGTTCACGGCACCGGCCTCACGCTCCGCACGGGCCACGCCGAGCCGGTGTTCCAGCGTGTGCAGGCGGCGGGATTTGTGGAACCACTCGCTCTTCGAGCGGTATCCGCCCGGCGCCTTCTTGGTGCCCCTCTCGCCGATCGGCTGTGACAGACGGTGCGTCAGCGTGCGGATACCGGTCTCAAGGCACTGGATGTGCACGAGCTGGCAGCGCCGCGACAGGGCCCACTGATCGTGGGTGGACTTGGTGATACTGCCAGCCCAGCGGGACGACGATTCGGCCGTCAGACTCTGCTTACGCGCCGCCCACCGCTGCGCATCGTGGTCGTTGCCGTCCGCACAGCGCACCTTGAGATCGAGCGACGCGAGGTGTCCCAGGTGCTCGCCCACCAGGCGCAGCACCTTCTCGTCCTGGGGTGTGAGGTGTTTGAGGCGGTCTCGGATCGCCACCCCGGACGGCCCGAGCGCGACGAACGGGGCATCGACGGTACGGAGCTGCTTCTTCTCCGGCTCAGTCATCGGCCGCCGCCGCTTGCAGGGCCTTGTGCGCCCGGTTCTTCGCGGAGCGCCGTCCGTAGAGGCGGGCGCAGAACCAGGTCAGTACCTCCACCACCTCGCGTACGAGGTCGTCTTCGGCCTCCCCGTCGTCCAGGACGACCAAGCGGCGGCCGGTCGCGGACAGTGCAGCCTCGACCAGTTCCACGTTCATCCGGCCGAGCCGGTCCTTGTGCTCCACCACAACGGTGGTCACATCCGGATCAGCCAGCAGCCGACGGGCCTTCCTGCGCCCGCCGTTCATACCGGACCCGATCTCCGACTCGGCCCGCACCACCCGGTGACCGGCCTTCGCCGCCCACCCGGCCAGCCGCGCGGTCTGGCGCTCCAGGTCTGCCTTCTGCTCGTGCGAGGACACCCGGGCATACAGTCCGAGACCACCCGTCGCAGACAGCGACGTATTCGCGTCCATGTTCACCAAGATCGTGCGCGGGCCCACGCGTTGCGCAGGGACCGGCAACGTGCCCTCACGGAACCAGCGGTAGGCAGTCCGGGGAGCGATCCCCTGCGCCCGTGCCCATTCCGTCAGGTTCATAAGCAAAGACCGTACACCACTCATAACCAGTAAAGGACACTCATGGACACTCAACCCCACCAATTACCGACCCCGGATCGTTCCGCTCCCGAACAATCCCGTAGCCGACCCGTCTGGTCAGACTCGTTCCTTGACCCCAGAGACAGCCGCCGCCCCGCCCCGGATCTCGCCGGCCTTTTGCAGCACGCCGGGCATGTCCTCACGACACAGATGACGGCGGCCCTGGAGGAGATCGGCATCTCGCCGCGCGAGTACCGCGTTCTGCTGCACGCGCTGCCAGTGGACCTGACACAGGCCCAGGTGGCCGGCCGCAAGCGGGCCTTCATCACGCCTCGCCCTCTTCGCCACGGCCTTGCTGCGGTCGAGGGCGATCGGCGTCCGCACCTTCGTCGGCTCCGCCGGGGCGTCGGTCGGCGTCATCGCCGGGGGCGTCCTCTCCCAGGCCATCAGCCGGCACTGGATCTTCTTCGCCAACCTCCCCAGCGGCCTCGCCGCCGGCGCTGCTGGCCGTGGCCGTGTTCCGTACGGACCGGCTGATCGCCGTCGCCGTCGCGGCGAGTGTCCTGCGGCCAGGGGCGGCGCCACGCCGGGAGCCGAAGCCAGGCATTGCGGACGGGACCTGCGAGCGCGTGACCTGATCATGGCAGAGCCGCCGTGGGGCGATAGCCTCTAGCACGTGGTGGACAAGGTGCCCGCGCCGTTCGAGCGCGGTACAGACGGCCCCAAGGTGATCGTCACCGGGGTGGACGGATCCGAGTCGTCGTGGCGGGCCGCGGCGTATGCCGCAGGCCTGGCCCGGCGGCAGAAGGCGCTGCTGGCGATCGTGTACGTGCAGCCGGTGCTCGCCACCGGCGCCGCCTTCGGGGCGCCGGTGGCGGAGACGACCGCGGAGATCGCCGAGCAGCTGATCGCCGAGATCCGGCGCGCCGTCAAGCAGCTCGAGGACGTGTTCCACCTCCGCTGGGAGTTCCACACCTTCCGCGGCGACCCCTTCAACGGACTCGCCAAGGCCGCCGACGAGCTCAAGGCCGACGCCGTGGTGGTCGGCGCGTCGGAGCAGGCCGGCCACCGCATCATCGGTTCGGTGGCCATCCGTCTGGTCAAGGTGGGCCGCTGGCCGGTCACCGTCGTCCCGTAGGACGCTACGGCCGTACGGTCCTACGGCCGTGGGCACGGCCGTAGGAATACGGGACCCGCACGTTCCGTTACCGCGACTGGATCGTGAGCGGACTCCGGCACCCGGCCAGGAAGCAGGTAGGCAAGCATGAGCACTGTCGAGCTGACCAAGGACAACTTCGACGAGGTCGTCTCGGGCAATGACTTTGTCCTGATCGACTTCTGGGCGTCCTGGTGCGCCCCGTGCCGGGCGTTCGGCCCCGTCTTCCAGGGGGCCTCGGAGCGCCATCCCGACCTGGTCTTCGCCAAGGTCGACACCGAAGCCCAGCCCGAGCTCGCGGCAGCGTTCGAGATCCAGTCGATCCCGACGCTGATGATCGTGCGGGACCGCATCGCAGTCTTCGCGCAGCCCGGCGCGCTGCCCGAGGAGTCCCTTGAGGATGTGCTCAAGCAGGCCCGGGCGCTCGACATGGACGAGGTGCGCAAGTCTGTCGCCGAGGCGGCCCCCGGCACCTGACGGCCCACCGCGGCATCCCGCCGGGGCGGCGGACCTACAGCCGTCCCGGCGTTTCTTGCGCCTGGACTGATTATACGTATAACTTGATGCGCATGCCCCACATCGCACTCGTGACCCTGGTGGTCCGCGACTACGACGAGGCCCTCGCCTTCTACGTCGACGCCCTCGGCTTCGAACTCGGCGAGGACACCCCGCGCCCCGACGGCACCCGATGGATCGTGGTCCGCCCGCACGGAGCGGCCGGCACCGGCCTCCTGCTCGCCCGGGCCAAGAACGACGCCGAGCGCGACCGGGTCGGAGCACAGACCGGCGGCCGAGTCGGCCTCTTCCTGCACACCGAGGACTTCCAGCGCGACTACACGCGGATGTACGAAGCCGGCGTCACCTTCCTGGAGTCCCCGCGCCACGAGGCATACGGCTCGGTCGTCGTCTTCGAGGACCTCTACGGCAACCGCTGGGACCTCCTCCAGCCCACAGAACAGGACCATCCCGCATGACCGCCGCCCCGACCCTCGACGCCGGGACGGTCCGCCGCCTTCCCAAGGCCGTCCTCCACGACCACCTGGACGGCGGCCTCCGCCCGGCCACCCTGGTCGAGCTGGCCGAAGCCGCCGGACACCCTCTGCCCCACACGGATCCGGCCGGGCTCGGCGCCTGGTACGTCGAGGCGGCCTCCTCCGGCGATCTGGTCCGCTACATCGCAACGTTCGAACACACCCTCGCCGTCATGCAGACCCGCGAGGGACTTCTCCGTATCGCCGAGGAGTACGTCCTCGACCTCGCCGCCGACGGCGTCGTCTACGCCGAGGTGCGCTACGCCCCCGAACTCCACCTCCGCGCCGGCCTGACCCTCGCCGAGGTCGTCGAGACCGTTCAGGAAGGGCTCGCGGCGGGCATGGCGCGGGCCGCGGAGGCCGGCACCCCGGTGCGGGTGGGAACTCTGCTGTGCGCCATGCGCATGACCTTCCTCAGCCGGGAGGTAGCCGCCCTGACCGTCGCCTTCCGCGACGCCGGGGTCGTCGGCTTCGACATCGCCGGCGCCGAGGACGGCTTCCCGCCCTCGGACCACCTCGCCGCCTTCGATCACCTGCACCGCGAGAACATGCCCGTCACCATCCACGCCGGCGAGGCGTTCGGCGTCCCGAGCATCTGGGAGGCCGTCCAGCTGTGCGGCGCCCAGCGCATCGGGCACGGCGTCCGGATCACCGATGACATCGCCGGCACCAAGCCCGGCCCGCTCGCGTCCTGGGTGCGCGACCACCGGATCGCCCTGGAGATCTGCCCGACCTCCAACGTCCAGACCGGCGCCGCCGCCTCCATAGCCGAGCACCCGATCACCCTCCTGCTCGACCTGGGCTTCCGCGTCACCCTCAACACCGACAACCGCCTGGTCTCCGGCACCAGCATGACCCGCGAGATGTCGCTGCTCGTCAACGAGGCGGGGTGGACGCTGGACCACCTCCGTACGGTGACGGTCAACGCGCTCAAGAGCGCCTTCATCCCCTTCCCCGAGCGCAACGCCCTCATCAGCGACGTGGTACTGCCCGGCTATGCCGCCGCGGGGTTCAGCGGGGCGCCCACGGCATAGGCCGAGGGGCGGGGAGCGTCCAACTCTCCGATACTGGATCCGTACGCTGCGCTCCGTCGCCGGAAAGGATCCGACTCATGCTCCTCGACCACCGCAAGGACCTGGGACTGCTCGCCATCCGGCTCGGCCTCGGTGGCGCCCTGTTCGCACACGGCGCCCAGAAACTCTTCGGCTGGTTCGGCGGGTCCGGTCTTGACGGCACCGGCGCCGCCATGGAGCAGATGGGCTTCACCCCCGGCCGCGAAAGCGCCCTCGCCTCCGGGCTCAGCGAAGCCGGTGGCGGCACCCTTCTCGCCCTCGGCCTCGCCACCCCCGCCGCCGGCGCCGCGGTCGCCGGCGGCATGGCCGCCGCCGTCTCCGTACACGTCCCCGCCGGCTTCTTCGCTGCCAACGGCGGCTTCGAGCTCCCGGCCTTCCTCGGCTGCTCCGCCGCCGCCATCGGCCTCGCCGGCCCAGGCCGCTATTCTCTCGACCACCTCACCGGCCACTGCCTCGACCGCCCCGGCATCATGGCCGTCGCCTTCGCCGCGAGCGCCGCCGCCGCGACCTGCGTCATCCGGCGCCGCAACGCCTATCTCCGGGCCAAGGCCCCGGCCTCGCAGCAAAGCACATGAAAGCAGCCTTCCCGGCCGACCCCTGAAGCACCGGACAGATCGACCTTGGGCCACCTCTGACCAGGGTGCGAGCAAGGACACCCTGAAGTGCGGTATCGTTCTCGTGCGCGGTCAGCCGGGGAAAAATCCCCGGGGGAACGAGCACCGGGACGTGGCGCAGCTTGGTAGCGCACTTGACTGGGGGTCAAGGGGTCGCAGGTTCAAATCCTGTCGTCCCGACGGTGTTAACGCAGGTCACAGGCCGTTTCCGCACAGCGGGGGGCGGCCTTTGTCTTGTAGAAATGGGGAGCAATTGGGGAGCCCTCGTGCTCCCCAATTGCTCCCAGACTCGACGGTGTCAATCCTGCCCGTTTTATCCGTCGCCCGATCCGGTCGACGTTGCGGGCGGTTCCGGGCTGTACGACGCGGTCGTCAACGGTGCGCGGCCGTTGTCACCCCCGGCGGCTGTGGACTGTGCGGAGGCGGTAGGGCCCTGCGGCATAAGGCCCCTTGACCGTTCCCGATCTCGTCAAGGGCACACAGCCGCGGCGGCCGCTCCCCATAGGACGCCCACGCGCCGGGCCGACCAGCCACCCGCCGATCGGGCGGCCCGGGAGAAAGCCCAGCTCATCCCCGCTACGGTTCCTCTGCTGGGGAAGTGCCGCGCATCGGCTGCGTCTCCCAAGCCGAGGTAAAGCCCCTTGGCCCGGCGGCACACGATGGCGCTCCCGGGTGGGGAGCGCCACACGGCGCCGTACCGGCCCCTACCGCGCCAGTCGCAGCCCCCATGGACGCCCCACCAGACTCTGCGCGACCCTGTTGCCCATTTGGTTATGCGGCGAGGGAGAGCTCGAGGCGGGCGAGGTGGCTGGTGCGGGTGCGGTCGAGTGGGTGTCCGTTCCACCAGGCGTCGAGTCGTAACAGGTTGAGGGCGACGGCGCTGAAGACGTGTTCGAGGTGGGTTTTGGCGAGTCCGCGGTAGCGGGCGTGGTGCATGTCGGTGACGGCGGCGGCCTGTCGGATGGTGCCCTCGACGCCGGCGCGCAGCGCGTAGTCGGTGTTCCAGTCCTTGGTCTGCTGTTGCGCGCGGGCGTGCCGCAGGGCCTGGGTCATCTCCCTCGGGTGGAGGGAGAGTTGACGGCGGTTGCTCTTCGCGCTGGTGCACTGCTGCCGGTAGGGACAGGGGATGCAGTCGAGGGCGGCGAAGGTGACCACGGTCTTGGGGACTCCTGCCTGGACGACCGGGTTCCAGGTGGCGCTGGTCTTGCCTGCGGGGCAGGTGGCCTGCTGGGTCTGCCAGTCGATGGTGAAGTCGTGGGCGGCGAAGCCCTCCTTGGCCTTGGCCTGGCGGGAGGTGTCCAGCAGGACCGGGGTGATCAAAGCGACGCCATAGCGGGCCAGGGACCCGGTGATCAGCTCGGCGGAAGGGTAGCCGGAGTCGAGATAGTGCTCGTCGGGGAGCAGGCCGCGACGCTGCTGGGACTGGTGGATGCCTTCCAGGGCTTTGCTGTCGGGCAGTGTCGAGGCGGTGGTGGCGACGTTCGTGATCAGGTTGGGGCGCCTCGGCGCCCGGTCGGGCTTTCGCCCGTGCGGCGTCCTGGCTGCGGCCTTCGCCGTCGGCGCGGGCGCGGGGCGGGCGGCATCGTCGGCCGCGGTGGCGCAGGTCTCGCTGATGTGGACCTTGAACCCGTTCCAGAAGGTGTCGCGCTTTGCGGTCCAGCGGGCGTCGGTGTCGTACGGCGAGGTCAGGCGGATACTGGCGGGCGGGAGTCCGTCACCGCCCTCGTCGGTCTTCTCCCGCCGCTTGACCACTCCCGCCCGCTCCTTGCGGTAGTGCGGGTGTAGTTCTGCAGCAGCACGGTCCGCAGGACCTGGGCGGCGGGCAGTTCCCGCAGCCACCCGGGCTGGCCCGGCGCGTAGAGGGCGCCCAGCAGGGCGAAGCCGTCGCGGGCGTAGTCCAGGGCCAGGGCGTCCTGCTTGGTCTTGGAGGCCGGCATCTTCCAGGAGTCGATCCGACGTCCGTAGCGCCGCGACCAGCCGGCCACGTCGACGACCTGAGCCAGCCAGTCGGGAGCCGCCGCGGACAGTGCCTCCACCAGCGCACGGACCGATTCGCCCGCCAGTTCCAGCCGGTTCAGGTCCCGCACCGCGGCGACCACCGAGGTGGAGTCGGTGCGCTGCTTGCCCCCGGCCCCCAGCAGGCCCTGCTCGGTCAACGCGGCCAGCAGCAGGTCCAGGACCTTCTCCTCCAGGTGGTGCCCGGCGACCCGGGTGCGGAATTGCGACAGGACGCTGAAGTCGAAGCCGGGGTCCTCCAGGCCCAGCCCGAGCGCGTAGGCCCACGACAGCTTGTCGCGTACCGCCTCAGCGGCCTGGCGATCCGTCAGGTTCTCTGCCATCTGGAACACCGTCACCAACGCCAGCCGCCCCGGCGACCAGCCACGAGGCCCCCTCGCCCCGAACGCCCCGGCAAACTCCGCGTCGGCGAACAACTCACCGAGCCGATCACGCACTGCCACCGGCAACGGCACCTCACGCCCGCGGTACTTGGCCCGCACCGCCCGCGCCACCTCCCGCGCCGGCTCCGGCCACGACCGCGGCTCCATCGACACGACCCCTCCCACCCGCGACCGGGAACGAGGAAGGGAACCGGCCACGAGGCAAGCCTGCCGCAACGATCAAGCCCCTGACCAGCAAAACAGCAAATGGGCAACAGGGTCTCTGCGCCTGCCGAAAACCCCATCCATGCAGATCAAGCGGTGTGTTGGTACTCATGGAGGGTGCCGCCGAGTCGGTCGTGCCGGCGTATGTCGAGGTGGGTGATTCGGTCGGGATCGGTGATCGGTTCGGGGGTCGCGTGGAGTGGCGTGGTCTGTTCCATGGCCTGATGGGGCCGGTGCCCGTTGTGGTGTGTCTCGAATTCGCGCAGGGCGTGGCGTAGGTGGTTTTCGTTCCAGATCAGGGTGCGGTCCAGGAGTTCGTGGCGGCAGGTCTGCACCCACCGTTCCATGATCGAGTTCATCCGCGGTATTCGCACGCCGCTGAGCACGACCGTGATGCCGGAGTCAGCGAGGACCTGGTCGAACAGGGCGGGGAACTTCGCGTCCCGGTCGCGGATCAGGTATGCGACCGTAGCGCCCGCGTCCTCCAGATCCATCGTGAGGTTCTTCGCGGTCTGGGTGACCCAGGCCGCGGTCGGATGCGCGGTGGTGCCAAGGACGCGGATGCGGCGGGTGGTGTGTTCGATGGCGGCGAGGATGTACTGGCGTTGTCCGGTCAGGGTCACGGTTTCGATGAAGTCGATGGCCAGCAGGGCGTCGGCCTGGGAGCGCAGGAAGTCGGCCCAGGTGGTGGAGGCTCGGTCGGGTGCGGGGTCGATGTCCTCCTGCTTGAGGATTTCCCAGACGGTGGAGGCGGCGATTTTGATCCCGAGGGTGGCCAGTTCGCCGTGGATGCGCCGGTAGCCCCATGACGGGTTCTCGTGGACCAGGCGCAGGATCAGGCGGCGGATGGAGCGCACGGTGGGCGGCCGTCCGGGCCGCTTGGGCTTGCAGGCGCTCGCGTGCCGTCGTTTCATCAGGTCGCGGTGCCAGCGCAGGATGGTGTCCGGCCGGACAATCAGCCGCAGCCGGCGCAGCACCTCGCGGGGCAGTGGCTGCAGCAGGGCGGCGGCGAAGACCCGGTCTTCGGCCGTGAGCCTCACTTTGTCCGGGCCGAGTTGCCGCTGCAAAACTGTGACCTGGTGGCGCAGGGCAAGGATCTCCGCGTCCTTGTCGCGGTCACTCATCGGCAGCAGGCGCAGCGCGGCGAAGGTGTTGGACACAGCCAGATAGGCCAGGCGAAGCAGCACAGCCGATCATCATGCCGCAGACCCTGTCCACTCCTGCGGGCAGGGAACCCCGTGTGATCGATGCTGGCCCCTGCAGGACCGGCGCACGGCGCTTGATCCGCATGGATGTGGTTTTCGGCAGGCACACTGCCGTAATCGGTATCGCACTTCTCGGAGCACGTGCCGGTGCAAAGTGGCTCGTGAGAAAGGTGCACGCTCGTGTCGCCAACTCCAGAACCGAGCGGGCGGTCCCTGGTTCAGAGCAGGAGAGTGCTGTGGAGACAACCGGCGGTGCCGTGAAGGAGCGGAGCAAACAACAGGAATTCAGGCAGGTAGCGCGACAGCTTCTGCTCAGGCGGCAATTGACCGCACCGGAGCGCCACACGTGATGTTGTGCTCTTTCTCCCTGAGTCCTCAGGCGACAATCACACAGACGAGAAGGAGGGAGAGCCCGTACAGGGCTATAGCGAGGTGCAGCCCTACCCACAGGCGGTGGAGCCGAATGCGATGCAGCCGGGGAAACTCGCGGTAGTGCGCCGCGCGTGCCCGGGCGAGCCCTTCATCGGACCCCAGCACTCCCCGGTCCACCAGGTCTCGGGTCAACGCCCGTGCCTGGGTGAGGTGGTAGGAGGCCCGCTCGTAGTACTTGGCCACCGCCACAGCCCCGTAGACTCCAGTCGTCGCGACGAAGAGACACAAGGGCATGACGTTCAGCGTGAACTTCTGCTGGACGATCAGACCGCTCAGGGCAGCCGTGACGATGAGCAGGAGGTTCGTCAATGTGGAGCGCTGGGTCTCGCACTGCCGCAGCTGCTCGCGGTGCTCCTTCCAATAGACGCGTATCGCCTCTTCCGACATCTCGGCCATCAAACCCCCAGTTGAATGCCTGCACCAGCCACCCGGTTCGCCTCACAGCAGAACCCTCAGCAGTGGAGACACCGTAGCGTGAGGATCTTCATCAGCAGCGCCCGCAAAGGTCTGGAGGAGGAGCGCGACGCCCTTGACGGGCTGGTCCGCGCTCTCGGGCACACCCCGGTCCGGTTCGAGGACTTCTCCGCTCAGACCACGCCGAGCCGGGAAGCCTGCCTGAAGGCTCTGGAGACCGCCGACGCGTGCCTCTTCCTCCTAGGCCCGAACTACGGCCACGTGTTCCCCGAGACGGGGCAGTCGGCAACCCATGACGAGTGGGTAGCAGCCCACGTAACAGGTACGCCCCGCCTCGTCTATCGCAAGCTGGGCGTGACCTTCGAGCCCAGCCAGCACGAGTTCGCGCGCGTAGTGGAGGCTTACGCCACCGGCGTGTTCCGCGACAGCTTCCGCACGGCCGCGGACCTGCTCCCTAAGGTCGCCGGGAAGATCCGGGAGCTGGAGTCGGGCCCGTCCCCCCTGGCCTTCGCCAAGCTGGCCCAGCCGCCGGTCCTGCATTGGACCCTCGACGAAGGTACAGGCGGCCTGCAGACCGCCGGCGCCACCACCCTTCTGGAGCTGCACGTCCTACCGCTGGACTCTGCTGGCTACTCGGCCAGGGAACTGGAGGCGCTCGGCCACTCGCTGCCGGGCCGTGTGCGCGTGACCGGTATGGTCGAGAACGATGTCCCCCTAAGCCCTTACCGCTCGCAGGGCCACATGGCCGTCGCAGTCCCGGCCAGCCGCCCCCGTTCGTGGGACACGCCCCAACCGGGCCAGCTCGTAGAGGTCCGCCTGTACAAGACGGGCCAGCTCTCCACCCGGGCCATGCTTCCCCGAGACAGTATGGGACCGATCCTCGATCCCAACGCCCTACCCGAGCAAATCGCCGAACTGCTCAAGTTCACCGGCGCGTTGAACATCATCACACAGGACCGCATCGTGGTGGCTGCCGGCGTGTCGGACCCCGCCATGACCAGCATCGACACCTTCGACCCACGTCGGTCACGGCGCACAGCCAGTCTCGCCGGCCACGGCAGGTCCTTCACCCTGCGTACCGAACCCGACGAGTCCGTCACCCTGGCGGCCCTACAGGCCGGAGCCGAGGAAGTCGCCGGCCATCTCGCGCGGGCTATGATCGCGCACCACCCCTCCGCTGCCTGAAGCCGCCTCGACAGCAAACGGGCACGGTCGCCGCCTGCTCTCGCTTGAAGCGGTTGACGGCCAGGCCGG
The DNA here is from genome assembly GCF_005047355.1 of Actinacidiphila oryziradicis. Lineage (GTDB taxonomy): Bacteria > Actinomycetota > Actinomycetes > Streptomycetales > Streptomycetaceae > Actinacidiphila > Actinacidiphila oryziradicis. Next base: position 16,772 of record NZ_SUMC01000072.1, on the reverse strand, counting down.
CGTTAAGTGCATTCAGGTCGGCGGTCTGGATGTTGGGGCCCGCAGGCGCCTTGCTGGCGACGGAATGCGCCCGCGGGCCCGTTCCCGGCGTTCCGGCAGGCTACGGGACAGAGCCAAACGATTTACGGTCCCGGAGCCTGTGGGGCTCAAATATAGGATTCGGCCTCTGATCTGCGGGTTCTTGGTGGTGTCAACTGGCGATCTGGTACTCGTTGATGAGTCCGCCGAGGACTGCTGTGCGGTGGACTCGGTGCTCGGCGAGGTCGATTGGGCGTGGTGGTCCGGTTTCGGTTTGTGATGGGCAGAGCTGGTTCAGGGCGCGGTGGGGCCGGTGCTCGTTGTAGTGCTCCAGGTAGCTGGTGAGGGTTCGGCGCAGGTGCCGTTCGTTGAGGATGAGCGTTCGGTCGAGGAGTTCGCGGCGTAGGGTGCCGATGAACCGTTCGCAGTGTGCGTTCGCTTTCGGGGCTTGGGGCGGGCTTTTCAGGACGCGCAGGCCGGCGTCGGTGAAGACGGCGTCGAAGGTGTCGGTGAACTGGCTGCCGCGGTCGCGGATCAGGAACTTCCGGTTCGGGGAGTCCATGTCGGTGTCCATGAGGAAGTTGCGGGCGGCCTGGGTTGTCCATGGGCCGGTGGGGTTGGCGGTGACGCCGAGCAGGTGGGCACGGCGGCTGCGGTGTTCGAGCAGGACCAGGGCGTAGATGCGTGTGAGGTTGATGGTGTCGACGTGCAGGAAGTCGACGGCGACGATGTGCTGCGCTTGGTCTGTGAGGAACTGCTTCCAGGTCGGTCCGGTGCGGCGCGGGGCGGGGTCGATGCCGGCCTGGTGGAGGATGTTCCACACGGTGGAGGCCGCTATCCGGTGGCCGAGGCGGGTGAGTTCGCCGTGGATGCGCCGGTGGCCCCATCCCGGGTTGTCGGCAGCCATGCGCAGGACCAGGGCTTTGACCGCGGTGGCCGTGGGCGGGCGTCCGGGTCGGCGTCGCTGACTGTAGTCCCACTTCTTCGCGACGAGTTCGCGGTGCCAAGCCAGCAGCGTGGCGGGGGTCATCGGGAAGACCTGGGCCCAGCGGCGGCGCGGTATCAGGTGCGAGAGCGCGGCGAACCACAGGCGGTCGGCTGGTTCGTAGCGCACGCGCGGGACGTGTCGGCGCAGGACCGCGTTCTCCTGCCGCAGCACCAGCAACTCCGCGTCCTTGGCAACGTCACGCCGCAGCAGCAACGCCGGCAGCGACAGCAGGCGGCGGGTGACGGCGTACACCATGGACATGATCACGAAACATGATCCCAGACGAGGAAGAACCGCTACTCAGGGACCTGGGCTCCCGGTTCCTCGCAGCAAAGGACTGCAAAACGAGGCGACGATCCGTGTTTTTGAGCCCCACAGGTAGTGGGTGGCCTTGGACCGGCCGGTCAGCCGGCACGCGGCCGTGGTGCCCATCACCTGCTCGATCCCGGTGAAGGCGGTGTCGACGACGGGGTCGACGGCCTGGTTCAGTCCGCGCTCTCGGAGATCATGTCCAAGAGCGCGGAGGCTTTTCCCATCACATCCAGCACGGCCTTGTTGCGGTCCAGTTCCCTCTGCAGACGCTCCACCTGCCGCCGCAGCTTCTCGTTCTCCACCTCCGTGGCGGATTTCTTTGAACGGGCCGGGCTCGTGCGCCGGTCGACCAGGTTCTCCAGGGCCCGGCATCCCGCGCGGCCCGCATTTCCTTGACGTGGGAGTGGTAGAGCCGCTCCCGGCGCAGGACCGCGCCCTTCTCGTTCCTGGACGCGGCGTCGTACTCAGCCACGAACCGCAGCTTGTACTCGGAGGTGAACGTCCGGCGCTGCGGCCGTGGTGCCGGGTCGGACCCGACGGGTTCAGTGCTGGTCACGGGGGTGACTTCTCCTGTCGTGCCCTCTCAGGCTAAACCCTCACAGAGGGGAGTCTCACCACAGGCTGAGAGAGAGGGGGGAGGTCCCACATGCCGGGCGCGAACTTCGCGTCCTTCGAGCGCTGGAGCAGGAGGACTCGGCCGGCGTCGCGGTCATGCACAATCACGGCAGCAACAAGCAGGGTCGTCGAATCGAGGGCGGGCGGCAACGAGGACTCGGGCATGAAGCGATCCTTTCAAAGAGCCGCCTCGATGAGGCGGCGCTCGAGCAGTGCCGCGCCGGTGACGCCACGGCGACGATACATCGCCAGAGCAGTGCGAACGGACACGAGGGCGGCGGCACTTCGAGCCGATGCCATGCCTTCAGCAAGATCAAGCGCCTTGCTCCAAGCTGCAACAGCCTCGTCAGCCTTGCCTTGAGCGGCAAGGCAATCGCCGAGGTCAGCGTGGGTAAGTTGCGCGAGCACCTGCTGCCGCTCATCTCGACGGCCACCCTGGCCGAACTGCCCGGGACCGGCCACCTCTCGCCGCTCGAGGTGCCGGACCAGGTGGCGAAGCACCTGACGGCCTTCGTCGCGGACACGCGGCTCACCGATCCGGCGGCTCTGCCGCTCGCCTTCCAGGACGCACTCAACTCCCATAAGCCCGACCGCGTCCTCGCGCTCTACCGGGATGACGCAGTGATGCGCACGGTCACCGGCGAGGTGATCGGTGGCCGGGCCGCGCTGCGCAAGGAGATCGAGGAGACGATCGCCGCCGACCCGCATATCGCCAACTCCACGCGCTACGTGCTGGTCACGGGCGAGACCGCGCTCGTGGTCGTCGACTGGAGCCTGGAGGTGACGGCGCCCGGGTCCATCCGTGCAACGACGACCGGCACCGCCGCGAACGTGGCCGAGCGCGGCCCGGACGGGACCTGGCGCTTCACCGTCCTCAATCCCGCCGCTTGCGACGGGCGAGGGAGCGCAGCAGATCGGTGACCATCGCCGGGGCACTGTCCGTACTCAGCCGCGTGACCAGGCCGGTCAGGTCGCGGGCCGCCGCGTCGTCCACGGCACGGCTCGCGTTCAACCGGAACTTGGTGGCCAACTCCTGCGGCGACAACGGGTTCTCCGGGCCGCCACGGTTGTGACTCACGGGTTCCTCGCGCACCTCACCTCCGGCCAGCCGAACGGTGAGCACGGCGGGGAACTGGCGCGGGAAGATCGCGGTGCACTCCGGATCGGCGACCACCTCGACCCGCGCGGCCAGAGCCAGCCGGGCCGGGTCGGCAACCGCGTCGTCGGCGAAGTCCTCGTGGAACACGCCGAGGCCGCCGCCGCCCAGCAGCGCGGCGGCCACGGTGTACGGGCCGCTGAACGCGCCGTGGTAGCCGGACCGGGGCCGGCGCTTCTCCTCGATCGGTTCGGCGATGGTGCGCAGCACCGGTTCCGGCACGCCTAGCGTGATCCGCGTGATGTCGGACGGATCGACGCCGGCGGCGCGAATGCGCAACGCGGCGTCCACACCGGCGTGCGTGAAGTGGTTGCATGGATAGGGCTTGACGAAGATGCGGTCGCATTCCCACCGCTCGCCGAGGTCGCTGGTGACCGCGTCGATGTCGAACCGGTCGCCGCAGAAGGCGTGCAGCAGCCCGAAACGTCCCTCCAGCACGGTGGGCGGCCCGGTCAACCCGTGCCGGGCGAGCGCGGCAGCGGTCACCCCGGCGTGCGCGGCCCAGCCGCAATGCACGCGTTTGACCGTGCCGCCGGTGCGATTGGCCTCGATCACGCCGGAACCCATGCTCGAGGCGATGCCGATGGCCGAGGTCAACTCGGCCGCACTCAGGCCCCTGAGCATGCCCGCGGCGACCGCGGCGCCGACCGTGCCGCAGATCGCTGTGGCGTGCTGACCGCGATCGAAGAACACGGAGTTCGCCCGCTGCTCGTCGTAGCCAGCCATGCCGAGCCGGCAGGTCACCTCGACGCCGACGGCGACGGCGTCCAGGAAGGACGGCCCGGAGACGCCGGCCGCCTCGGCGACGGCGAGGGCCGCCGGGACCACCGCCGCTGAAGGATGCAGCACCGAGGGCAGGTGGGTGTCGTCGAAGTCGAGGCTGTGCGCGAGCGTGCCGTTGACCAGCGCCGCGGACGGCGCGGGCAGTCGGTCGGCCGAGCCGATCGCGGTCGATTCCGCGGTGCCGCCCCACTCGCGCACCACCGCGGCGACCACCTCGGCCGGGCGTTCGGAGAGCGCGGCGAGACTGTTGCCGAGCACGTCGAGCACCCGGCCGGCGACATCGGCGCGCAGCCGGGCCGAGAGCCCGTCCTGGGCGACGCGCGCGGCCAGTTCGCCGAGTCGCTCGGCGGGCGTGGGACTCACCCGCCCACCACCGCGATCGGCCGGATCGGTGACCCGGTGCCGCCGACGATGCGCAGCGGGGCCACCACGATCAGGAACTCGGTCAGCCCCTGGTCGGCGGCCTGCTCGAGGTTGAGGTGCTCCATGATGTAGATGCCGTGCTCGACCAGGAGCACGCGGTGCACCGGCATGGTCCGGTGGCCCTCGCCGGGAGGGATGCGCTCGTAGGCGGTGGTGTCGGCGCCGGTGGCGACGACACCCTGGCCGGCCAGCCACTCGGCCACCTCCTCGGTGACTCCGGGAACGCCGCTGAGGTGGCCCTGGTAGGTCTCCGGGTCGGCGAAGAGCCTCGCCCAACCCGTGCGCACCAGCGCGACGTCGCCCGGGGCGGGCAGCACGCCCGCCCGCTCGGCGGCGTCCTGCAGGTCCTGCACGGTCACGCCGTATCCGGGCTCGAGCACGTCGACGCCGCGGGTGCCGGCCACGTCGAGCAGGACGGCCCTGGCCACCAGCGGCGGCACCTGGTCGACGCCGAGTTCGGTGAACACGCCGCCGCGTTGGGCGGCGTCCGCGTCGACGCCGCCGTACAGCTTTCCCTCGTGGCTGACGTGCGCGAGCGCGTCGATGTGGGTGCCGACGTGCCCGCCGGTGATGATCAGCTCATTGCTGGACGAACCGCCGTCCGGGCGCCGCATGTCGCCGTGCCGGCGGGCGAGCGTCATCCGGAACCCGGGATGGTTGGGCGAGCAGGGCATGCCGGTGAACAACGGCTGGCCCAGTTCGACCGTGCGCAGGCCCTTGGCAAGCACGGCCAGCAGCGCGCTGGTCTGCGTGTCCGTCATGAGTCGCCTCCGGCGAGGGTGCGGGTGACCAGCTCGGTGATCTCCGCGCTGTGGTCGACGAGAAAGAAGTGGCCGCCCGGGTAGACCTGCATGTCGGTCGGGGCCGTGGTGTGCTCGCTCCAGGCCCGCGCCTCGTCGAGCGACACACGGGGGTCGCTGTCGCCGGTGAGCACGGTCACCGGGCAATCCAGCCGCTCCTCCCGCGGATCGTGCCGGTAGCGCTCGGCGGCGCGGTAGTCCGCGCGGACGGAGGGCAAAATCATCTCGAGCACCTCCGGGTCGGCGAGCATGCTCTGGTTCGGGCCGCCGAGTGTGCGCAGTTCGGCCACCAGCCCCTCGTCCGAGCTGTCGTGCACGTGCTCGTCCCGGTAACGCGACGGGGCGCGCCGGCCCGAGGCGTACAGCCGCGTCGGCGACGGCAAGCCCGCGTTGCGCATCCGGATCGCGACTTCGTAGGCGAGGATCGCGCCCATGCTGTGGCCGAACAGCGCCACCGGCCGCTCGTCCAGTTCCCGCAGCGCGGTGAAGATCTCGTCGGCGAACTCGGGGATGTTGTCGATGCACGGCTCGTGCCGCCGGGACTGCCGGCCCGGGTACTGGACGGCCACCACCTCGGCCGCGGCGCCGATCGCCTTGGCCATCGGATAGAAGAACGTCGCCGAACCGCCCGCGTGCGGCAGGCACACGAGTCGCACCGCGTCCCCGCGGGCCGAGTGGAACACTTTCAGCCATTGTTCACAATGTACTGACGTCACCACGAATGATCTCCCTCTGGCTGTACTTCATCAAAAAGGTAGGGCCGCGGGCGCGTTCCGACATTCCCCATGCTGACAGTATCTCCGCTCCTTGACATGCCCGGATGGCCGCCATAAGGTCACGCGAATCCCTGGACGTGGCGACGAGTTCCGCGGTGAGGTCCCCCTTGACATCGAACCCAACGGACACGGACGTCGTCATCGTCGGCAACGGCCCGATCGGCGCGACGCTGTCGGTGTTGCTCGCGCAGCGCGGCCGGCGCGTGACGGTGCTGGAACGCCGTGCGCGGCCCTACCGGATGCCGAGAGCGACGAGTTTCGACGGCGAGACCGCGCGGCTGCTCGCCGCCACCGGGATCGGCGACGATCTCGGCCGGATCACCGAGCCGGCCAACGGCTACCAGTGGCGCACGGCCGAGGGCGCGACCCTGCTGGACATCGCGTTCGACACCACCGGCCGCTACGGCTGGCCGGACGCGAACACCATGCACCAGCCGGCGCTGGAAGAGCTGATCGCGGCCAGGGCGGCCACGCTGGCGAACCTCACCGTGCTGCGCGGCCACGAGGTCGTGGGCATCGCCGACCACGCCGACCGGGTCGAGGTGAGCGTCGAGGGCGAGGACGCGACTCGCACCATCTCCGCGCGCTGGGTCGTCGGATGCGACGGCGCGAACAGCTTCGTGCGGGAACAGATCGACGTCTCGGTCACCGACCTCGGGTTCGCCTACGAGTGGCTGCTCTGCGACGTCGAACTGCGCGAGCCGCGCGAGTTCACTCCCACCAACGTGCAGATCTGCGATCCGGCGCGGCCGACCACGCTGGTGGGCAGCGGACCCGGCCACCGGCGCTGGGAGTTCATGCGACTGCCCGGGGAGAGCGCCGCGGAACTCACGAAGGACGAGACGGCCTGGCGGCTGCTCGAACCTTTCGGCGCCACCCCGGAGACGGCGAAGCTGTTGCGCAGCACCACCTACATCTTCCAGGCACGCTGGGCCGACCGGTGGCGGGTCGGCCACGTCCTGCTCGCCGGTGACGCCGCCCACCTCATGCCGCCGTTCGCCGGGCAGGGCATGTGCTCCGGGATCCGGGACGCCACGAACCTGGCCTGGAAACTGGACCTGGTCATGCGCGGTGCAGCGCCCGAGGCGCTGCTGGACACCTACGGCGAGGAACGCCGGGCGGCGGCGGAACAGTCGATCCTCTCGTCCGTCCAACTCGGACGGCTGATCTGCGCGACGGACCCGGCGGCCGCGGCCGAGCGGGACGCCACCGTGCTCGCCGGGCGCCGCGGCCGCGGTCCGAGCCGGCCGGAACCGGCGAAACCGCTCACCACCGGTCTGCGCCACGGGTCCTCGGCGGCCGCGGGCGCGGTCGTGCCGCAGGGCCGGGTCACCCGCGGGGGCCGTACCGGCTTGTTCGACGACGTCGTCGGCCGGGGCTTCGTCCTGCTGCTCACCGACGACGACCAGTACCTCGCGCTCGACGAGCGTCAGCGCGCCTTCCTCACCGACCTCGGCACCCACGTGGTCCGCCTGACGCCGCAGGACGTCGTCGATGTCGACGACGTCTACCTGCCCTACCTGGCCGGCTTCGGCGCGAGCGCGCTGCTCGTACGGCCCGACCACCACGTCTTCGGCGCCGGCACGGATCTCAGAGCACTGGTCGAGGACCTGCGCGAGCAGCTGTGTGCCCCGGAATCGGCCGGCTGACCGATACCGGGGCACACGGCGCACGTCCTACCGGGCGGCGAGCGCCTCGGCGATGATGTCGGCGGTCGTGTGGATCTCCTGCTCACCGGCCAGCAACACCCGGTGGTGCAGCCAGACGCAGTTCTGGCTGATCGCCTCGGTGTTCGGGCAGCGCTTCGCGATCGCCTCCGGGGACTCCTCGGGCGCGCTCAGCTCCCAGAAGGCGTCGGTTCGGTAGATCGCCCGGAACCCGGCGAACGCCGGCACACCCGCGGCGACGAGCCGGTCGACGAGGGCGTTACGGTTCTCCTCGCCGATGCCGGGCACCCGGAACATGGCCATGTAGTGCGGGTTCCGGTCGGCACGCGCGTCCGTACCCTGCGGAACGACGCCGGTGATCTCGCGCAGCAGCCGGTACAGCAGGGCCCAGCGGGCGTCGCGCACCTCGGTCTGCGCGTCGAGCCTGCGCAGCTGGGCGCGCAGCACCGACGCGGAGAACTCGTTGAGCCTCAGGTTGGATCCGGCGATCTGGTGCCGGTAGCGGCGGTCCGTCCTCGGCCGGCCGCAGCTGTGCCGCAGGAAAGCGGTCTCGTACATGTCCGAGTCCGGGAACAGTACGGCGCCGCCCTCGCCGGCGGTCATCAGCTTGCCGTTCTGGAAGCTGAACGCCGCGACCGTGTCCAGCTCGCCGACCCGCTTGCCCTGCCAGCGCGCTCCGTGCGCGTGCGCGGCGTCCTGGAGGACGGCCACTCCGGACTCGGCGGAGAGCTTGGCCAGCGCGTCCATGTCGGCGAAGAGCCCCGCCATGTGCACCGGCATGATCACCTTGGTGCGCGGCGTGATCGCCTTGGCGACCTCGGCCACGTCGATGTTGTAGGTCTCCGCGTCGACGTCCACCGGAACCGCGACCGCGCCGAGCCGCTGCGCGGCCTGGGAGGAGGAGATGAACGTGAAGGCCGGCACGATGACCTCGGTGCCCGGCCCCACCCCCATGCACTGGAGGGCGAGTTCCAGCGCGTGCGTCCCGTTGGTGACCGCGAGCGCATACGCGGCGCCGTGGTGCGCGGCAAACTCGCGCTCGAAGGAATCGACCTCGCTTCCGCCCATCCGCCACCACTGGCCCTGCTCCAGTGCGCGGATCAGGCCCTGCCTCTCATTCTCGTCATATTGAGGCCATTCGGGGAATATCGGTGCCTGTCGCGCGTTCATATCTCTCCCATGATTTTTCCGATAAGCTAACGAAAAAATAGGCTGTGTCCCTTGAGCCGGGCATCCCCCGGCCTGACAGTCGTCCCGCCGCCGCCCTAGCCGAGGCGGAGGAATTCGCGGTACGCGCCGATCTGCCCGTCGAGCATGTGGATTCCGTGGTGGACCGGATGACCGAGTGCGGCGGCCTCGCGCAGCAGCCGGGTCTCCCTCGGCTTCATGATGATGTCGGCGACGACGCACTCCTCGCGCAGCCGCTCCGGCGGGAAGGGCAGGGGATCGTCGGCGCGCAGACCGAGCGGCGTCGCGTTCACCACGATGTGCGCCTCGGCGAGATCGGGTTCGGTGGACACCGCGGTCCGGCCGGGCCAGCGCTCCTCCAGCCGCGCACGCAACCCGTCCAGCTTTCCGGAATCGAGGTCGCACACGGTCAGCCGCTCGGCGCCCGCCGCGATCAGCGCGGCCGCGATGGCGCTGCCCGCGCCGCCCGCGCCCACCAGCGACACGTTCCGGCCCGCCGGATCGTGCCCCGCGTCGACGAGCCCGACGACGAAGCCGGAGCCGTCGAAGTTCTCCGCGTACCAGGTGCCGTCTTCCTCGCGCCTGAGCACGTTGGCGCTCCCGGTGACGTCCACCATCGGGCTGCACCGGTCCGCGAACCGGCACACCGCCACCTTGTGCGGGACGGTGATGAAGATGCCGTCCAGGTTGGCGATGCACTGCAATCCCCTGACGATCCGCTCCAGCTGCTCGGGCCGGGCGTGCACCGGAACCAGCACCGCGTCCAGGCCCAGCCGGGCGAACAGCGGGTTGAGCAGTCCCGGCGACTGCACCTGGGTCACCGGATCGCCCAGCACGACGAACAGCCGGGTGCTGCCGCTGATAGCGACCCCGGGAAGCTCCGCTGGCATGGTCATGTCCTTCCCCACCGCCTGTTCCACGAGCCGCGCAGGAGTTCCGCCACGGTGAATGAGAGTTCGATCGATTGATCCGCGTTCAGCCGCGGATCGCAGGCCGTCCGGTACCGGGCCGGGAGATCGGACTCGGTGATACCGGCCGCGCCGCCGAGGCACTCGGTCACGTCCTCGCCGGTCACCTCGACGTGGATACCGCCTGGATGGGTGCCCAGCCGCCTGTGCACCTCGAAGAAGCCGCGCAGCTCGTCGACGATGTGCGCGACGTGCCGGGTCTTGTGGCCGTTGCCCGAGATACGCGTATTGCCATGCACGGGATCGCACTGCCAGATCACCTCGTGGCCGGAGGCGGTGACCTTCTCCACGATCGTCGGCAGCACCTCCCGGACCCGCTGGTACCCCATCCGGCTGACCAGCGTGAGCTGGCCCGGCGTGCCGTGCGGGTCGAGGCGCTCCACGTATTCGACGGCCTGCTCGGGGGTGACGGTCGGGCCGATCTTGAGGCCGATCGGGTTGGCCAGCAACCGTGCGAACGCGATGTGCGCGCCGTCGAGCTGGCGGGTGCGCTCCCCGACCCACAGGAAGTGGGCCAGCCCGCTGGCCAGCCGCCGCGGCCCGTATCCGTCCACGAACAGCACGGACTGCTCGTAGTCGAGGAGCAGCAGCTCGTGGCCGACGTAGATCTCCTCGGCCGTCCCCGCCCTGCGGATCACCGCCATCGCGTCCGCGGCGTGGGCGTGCGCGCGCAGCATCCGGTCCGGGTCGGGAGTCCTGGCCACGAGGGTCGACTCGGGCGAGTTGACGATGTCGCCCCGGTAGGCGGGGAGCCCCAGCGCGTCCAAGGGCTTCGACCTCGGTTTAGCGTACTGGCCCGCCATCCTGGCGATCGTGACCACCGGCAGGCCGGACTCTCCGGCGATCACGGCGGCCATCCGTCCCAGCACCCGCAGATTCGCGCGCAGGTGCGGCTCGGTGTTGTCGGCGAACGTCTCGGCGCAGTCGCCGCCCTGCAGAAGGAACGCGTCGCCGCGCGCGACCGCAGCGAGCCGCCCGGACAGCCGCGCCGTCTCCTCCGGCGTCACGATCGGCTCGGCCCCGTGCAGCAGCCCGACGACCTCGGCAGCCCTCACCGGATCCGGCCAGAGAGGTTGCTGCGCGGCCGGTTTCGCCAGTGCCGCCGCCACCTCGCCGGCCAGCGAATGGTCCGCCTCCAGCGAGGTGCCGCGCCAACGCCGAGACCCCGTCATGGCGCCGCCGTATCCCGGACGAGCTCGGCCATGCGCGCCCTCGGCATCGCCGCCAGCTCGACCGCGACGACCTCGGGCGGCACGTTCGGCACCAGTTCGGCGCCCTCGGGCCCGTCGAGCGCGAAGGAGAGCCCGTCGACGGCCTTCTTGTCGTGCCGCATCAACACGATCAGGACGTCGGCCCCGACCCCTTCTGGCAGCGCGCTCGGCAGGCCGTAGTACTCGACGACCTCTCGGTGTTCCTCCGCCCGCGCCCGATCGATCCGGCCGAGCGCGTACGCCAACTGGCCGGCGAAGACCGTGCCGATCGCCACCGCCTCGCCGTGCCGGAGGGCGAAGTCGGTGGCGATCTCCAGCGCGTGGCCGAGCGTGTGGCCGTAGTTCAGGATGTGCCGCAGCCCGGTGTCGCGTTCGTCCGCGGACACCACGCTCGCCTTGAGGGTGAGGCTCGCGGTGATCTGCTCGGCGAGCGACAGGCCGCGCAGATCCGGCGCGCCGATGAAGTGGCAGCGGGCGATCTCCCCCAGGCCGTTGCGCAACTCCCGCTCCGGCAGGGTGGAGAGGTAGTCGGTGTCGCAGAGCACTGCACTGGGCTGCCAGTACGTGCCGACCAGGTTCTTGCCCTCGTCCAGGTTCACCCCGGTCTTCCCACCGACGCCGGCGTCCACCTGCGCCAGCAGGGACGTCGGCAGGTGCACGACCGGAACCCCCCGGTGGTAGAGCGCCGCGGCCAGCCCTACCACGTCGGTGGTCGTCCCGCCGCCGCAGGAGACGACCACGTCCGACCTGGTGAGCCCGAAGCGCGCGAACTCGCCGCACAACGCCTGGACCGTGGCGAGCGTCTTGTCCGGTTCGCCGTCCATGGCGGGCAGCAGCAGGGTCTCGACCCCCGCGTCCGGCACCCACTCGGCCGGCCGTGCCGAGACCACCGCGGCTCGCCGGGCCCCCAGCGCGTGCACGACCCCGGCGAGCTCATGACGGACGCCGGGACCGATCAGCACGTCGTAGGAGCGGCCTTCGAGCCGCACCGGAACCCGAGACCCCTCCGGGTTCACCGGAAGTCCCCGGAGAGGATGCTGGAGATCAGCCTGTCGTGCTCCTCGTCGTCGGTGATCGTGCGCACCTCCTCGCGCCCGTCCCGGACCGTCAGATACCTGCGGCCCTTCAGCACCACCTGGCCGTTCTCGAAGGTCCTGCCGCACAGCACCTCGTGCCGGTTGCGGGACTTCATGTCCGCCTCGATCTCCTCGAACAGCCGGTCCGTGCCCCGCGAGATCGCGCACGCCGTGTCCACCTCCGACTCCTGCGCCTCCCCTGGCTCGAAGTAGGAGGCGAACTCGCGGTTGAGGTGGATCTCCAGGTCTCTCCAGTCGCTCCACTTCCTGGGCTTCATAACAAACGTGTAGACGGTGCTCCAGCGGCTCACTCGGCCTCTGCGCTGCAGGGCGAAGCCCTCCTCGTGCTCGACCAGTCGGTATTGGCACCCGTACTGCGTCTGCACCTTGTCGGAGACCGACAGCGGTTCGAGGAAGGACGGGCCGGGGTAGCCGACGTCGACCAGCCACTGCCGGCCCTCGAGCGTCACCAGGTTGAACATGTGCTCGACGTCGAGGCCGAAGTTCTCCCGGCCCTCCGCCGTGTAGCTCGCCATCAGCGTGACGTCGTATCCCAGTTCGCGCAGCAGCCGGTTGAACATGCGGGCCAGGTGGAAACACGTGCCGCCCATGCCGCTCGCGACACAGGTGTCGAACATCTCGTCCTCGTCGATGTCGACGAGCTTGATGCCGTCGCGCAGATCCTGGATGTCACCGTTGTACGGAAGCGACATGAGGTGGTTCTTGTGCAGCCTGCGCAACGACTCGAGGCCGACGGAGGTCTCCCCGCCGCACCCGATCCGTTCCAGATAGCCGGTCACGTCGAACACGTCAGAACCCTTCTTTTTCAGATGGAGATCAGGGTCGCCTCGCCGCCGAGCAGCGTGTGCAGGTGCGCGGCGAGCATCGCCGGCGTCGGATGGTCGAAGACGAGTCCGGGCGAGAGCTTGCGCTCGGTCATCGTGCGGAGCCGGTTGCGCAGCTCGATCGCGGTCAACGAATCGAATCCGATCTCGAACAGCCCCTGGTCGGCGTCGAGGTGGTGGGACGTGCCGAAGCCGAGCACGGCCGCGATCTGGGCGCGGACCAGGTCGAGCAGGAGCGCCGACTGCTCGGCGCCGGTCAGCCCGGCCAGCCGCTCCGCCAGCGGCCGGTCGCCTCCTGCCGCCGTGGCGGTGGCCGACCGCGCCAGCTGGCGCCCGACCCGTACCAGGCCGCGGAGCATGTGCGGCACCACGCCGCCGGCCGCGGCGTCGGCCCGCACGCCACGCAGATCGAGTTTCGCCGGTACCAGCAGCGAGCGCGCCGACCCGACGGCCGCCCGGAACAGCTCCATGCCCTCGGCGACACTCATCGGCAGCAGCCCGCCGCGCCGGTTCATCCGAGCCCTGGTCAGATCGTCGAGGTCCTGTGCCATGCCGCTCGTCTGGTCCCACAGGCCCCAGGCCAGAGCAAGGCCGGGCAGGCCGGCGGCGCGGCGACTAGCCATCAGACCGTCCAGGAAGGCGTTCGCGGCCGCGTAGCCGCCGCTGCCCGCGCCCATGAACACCGACGACACCGACGAGTAGACGACGAACGCGTCCAGGTCCAGGTCGCGCGTCAACGCGTCCAGGTGGAGCACCGCGTCGACCTTCGGCGCGAAGAGCCTCGCCAGCCGCTCCGGCGTCACGGTCGCGATCACTCCCGCGTCCGAGACACCTGCGGTGTGGACGACGCCGCGCAGCCGGTGCTCAGCTGGAATCGAGGCCAACAGCGCGGCCACCTCGTCCCGGTCGGAGAGATCGCACGCGACCGCGGACGCCTCGGCGCCGAGCCCGGTCAGCTCCTCGACCAGCTCCGCCATGCCCGCGGCGTCCGGCCCGCGCCGACTGGCCAGCACCAGCCGCCGCACGCCGTGCTCGACGACCAGATGCCGGGCGACGACCCCGCCCAGCGATCCTGCACCCGAGACCAGAACCGTCCCGTCGGGTCCGAACACCGCGTCCGAGCGGCTCTCGGCGACCCGGGCGAGCCGCGGCACGAACAGCCGCGACCCGCGCACCGCGACCTCCGGTTCGCCTGAGGCGAGTACCGCGGGCAGTACGGACTCGACCTCGGCGTCCGCGTCGAGATCCAGCAGGACGATCCGGTCCGGGTTCTCCGCCTGTGCGGCCCGAACCAGGCCCCACACCGCGGCCGCACCCGGGTCAGTCACCGTCGCCTCACCGGCGGCGGGTACCGCGCCCCGGGTCGCCACGACGAGCCGGGCATCCTCGAGGCCGGTTCCGTCGAGCCAGCACTGCACGATCTCCAACACCCGGTTGGTCAACGCGAGGACCGCGTCCTGCTCGTCGAGGCTGACCGCGTCGGCGACCGCCGCCGCGGGAAGCCCGGCGGCGCCCGACTCGACCTCGTCCGCCAACGTCGCCACCGCCTCCGCGTCGGCCACTGGCACCCATGCCGGCGCGAAGCCGGCACTGACCGGGCCCGGCTCGGACGAGACCCATTCCACCCCGTACAACGACCCTGCCCTCGTCGTCCGGCCCACGCTGGCCGCGACCTCGAGAGCCCCCACGGAAACCGGGCGCGACACCAGCGAATCCAGCGTGACGACGGGTCCGCCGAATTCGTCGACCGCCTCCATCGACAGGTCGCCGCCCGGCAACCGGTGCACCCGGACCCGCAACGCCGACGCTCCAGCGGCAGAGAGCCGCAGCCCGTTCCACGCGAACGGCAGGCCCAGGCTTCCTTCTCTTCCTTCGCCGTCACCGTTTTCGGGAGGACCGTCCGCGCCCGCTACGCCGGCGGCAGCGACCGTGTCCAGCATCGTCGAGTGCAACGCCGCGTCCAACAACGCAGGGTGGATGCCGTATGCCGCACCCGGCTCGTCAGCCGGGAGGGCGACCTCGGCGAAGACGTCGTCGCCGCGCCGCCACACCGCACGCACGCACCGGAACACCGGTCCGTACCCGTATCCGCCCCGCGCCAGCACGTCGTATCCGGAGCCGATGTCGACCGGCTCGGCGTCCGCCGGCGGCCACACCACCTCCCCGGCATCAAACCGCTGTGTCGTCTCGGTGGCGCCCGGCGCCATCGAGACGACGCCGCTGGCGTGGCGGGTCCACACAGTCCCATCCTCATCGGGGTCGTCTTCCCGCTGGGAATACACCTCCACCGAGCGCGACCCGTCGGTACCGGTCGCGCCACCGACCACGACGTGAACCCGGACCCCGCCCCGCTCCGGCACGACGAGCGGGGCCTCGATCACCAGCTCTTCCAGCACCGAACACCCGGCCTCGTCACCGGCGCGGACCGCCAGCTCGACCAGCCCGGTCCCGGGAACGATCACCACCCCGGCGACGACGTGATCGCCGATCCACGGATGCGTACGCAACGACAGGCGCGACGTGAACACGAACCCGGCCGAGTTCGGCAGAGCAACTACGGCGCCCAGCATCGGGTGATCGACCCCTGCGAGCCCCAGCGACACCGCGTCCGTGGCGGGCGGGGCCACCGGTAGCCAGTAGTGCTCGTGGTCGAACGCGTACGTCGGCAGCTCGACCGCAGCGGCCCCGGCACCCTCGGGCAGCAGCGCCGTCCAATCCACCGGCACACCACGCACGAACAACTCGGCCACCGAGGTCAGCAGACGACGCAGACCGCCCTCGTCCCGACGCAGCGACCCGGTGACCACGATGGCGTCATCGGCGATCTCCGAAATCGACTGCACCAACACCGGATGCGCACTCGCCTCAACGAAGACCTTGTGCCCCTGGGCGATCAGCGCCTCGATTGCCGGAGCGAACCGCACCTGCCGGCGCAGATTCCGGAACCAGTACCCACCATCGAGCACCCCCGCATCCTCGACCCACTCACCGGTGACCGTGGACAGGAACGGAATCCGCGGAGCAGCACTGCGAATACCCGCGAACGCCTCACCCAGCGCACCCTCAATCGACACCACATGGCTCGTGTGCGAGGCGTAGTCCACCGCCACCCGCCGAACCCGCACACCCTCCTCTTCCAAGACCTTCAACGCCTCATCCAACGCCTCCGCATCACCAGCCAACACCACCGACGATGGCCCGTTCACCGCAGCCACCTCAACCCGACCCGACCACCGCCCGACCCGCTCGTGGGCCTCAGCCTCGGACAACGCCACCGACGCCATCCCACCCCGACCAGCCAAATCCCGCGCAATCACCTGGCTGCGCACCGCGACAATCCGTGCAGCATCCTCCAACGACAACGCACCCGCCACACACGCCGCCGCGATCTCCCCCTGCGAATGCCCCACCACCGCATCCGCCACCACCTCAAGCGACTCCCACACCGCAGCAAGCGCCACCATCACCGCGAAACTCGCCGGCTGCACCACATCCACCCGATCCAACGCCCCACCACGCAACACATCAGTCAAAGACCAATCCACCCACGGCTCCAACGCCGCCGCACACTCAGCAATCCGAGCCGCGAAAACCGGCGACGAGTCAAGCAACTCGCGCCCCATCCCCACCCACTGCGAACCCTGACCGGGAAACACCAACACCGTCTTGCCGACAGCGCCTGCACGCCCCGACACCACACCGGAAGCGGCCTCGCCTCTCGCCACCGCCCCGAGCCCAGCCAGCGCCTCATCACGCGAATCGGCTATGACGACCGCACGCTCGGACCACAACGAGCGCTGCCCGACCAAAGCCGCCGCCACATCGGCCAACGCATCCCCCTCACCGAGGAACACGCCCAACCGCCCAGCCTGACCAGCCAACGACCCCGCGCTCTTCGCCGAAACCACCAACGGCACCACACTCGCGTCACCAGACGACGCGGACT
>NZ_SUMC01000071.1 GCF_005047355.1 Actinacidiphila oryziradicis | reverse complement strand
ACAGCGCCTCACGACGCCCGGCCACATCCGGGCAGCCGGTCAGGACATCCAACGCCTCGCTGGAGAAGCGCCGTTCACGCCCCACCCACACCACCGGAACCCTGCCCTCGTTCGCCCACAACCGCAGTGTGCCAGGGTGCACACCCACCCGCCGCGCAGCCACCGCCAACCGAAGAAGTTCCATGACGAGAAAACCTACGGCCCCGGCCGCACCCACCACCCCAAACCGGTATAAACATCACACCGGTCCCTAAGCGAAACCCCCAACAGTTGAAGACCCTGGAGGACCTGCAGCGCAAGCGCCGCTACATGGAGACCGGTGCCCGGAGGACAGCCGCCACCTCCCGCCACCTCCCGCCGACCGCGCGGGGCCGCCGGGCGGCGAGTGGCTCACCGCACGCCGTTCCGGGTGAACCACCGCCGCCCGGCCCCCGGGGCGCGGAGCCCCGCCGGGGGCCGGGCGGCGGTGGGCGGGCCTGCCGGTGAGGTGCCTGCGGCCGGCCGGTCCGCCCGGAGGGAGGCGCGTCAGTTGGAGTAGACCTCGGCGCGGTCGATGGAGACGTTGGCGGCGCTTGACGAGGCGTCCTTGTTACCGGTGACGCGTACCCGCAGGGTGTGCTGTCCGTAGGGGAGTTCGGGGCTCACGTAGTTCAGTTGCTCGCCCATGCGGATCGGGCCGTAGTAGTCGCTGGTCGTCTCGGGGCCGCCGTCGACGGAGAAGGCGGCGATGCCGTTGCCGGTGTCGCGTACCGAGAGCAGGGCGATGCGGGTGCCGGTGAAGGTCCAGGCGGCGGTGGCGTCGGGCTGCGCGCTCCAGTGGTCGTCGCTCCAGAAGCACTGGACGCCGCAGCCGTTGCCGGAGTTCCAGGCGCCGGTGTAGGCGATCGAGCCGGCGCCGCTGCTGCTGCCGGTGTCGTTGATCCAGTACGAGCCGCCGCCGGGGTCGCCGGAGGGAAGGTTCTGGGTGGCGCCGGCTGCGAGCGGGGCGCCGAAGTCCGGGGTGCCGTCCGCGTTCCAGGTGATCTTCTGGGCGCGGGTGGTCCGGCCGGTGTACGTGTAGGTCGAGGTGTTCTTGCCGTGGTAGACGATCCAGTCCTCGGTGCCGTCCGGGCTCTTGAAGAAGCCGTTGGAACCGGGGCCCCACACGCCGGTCGCGTCGTTGCGGGAGAAGACGGCTCCTGCGTGCTGGGTCCAGTTGCCGGGCTGCAGCGGGTTGGCGTAGCCGGGGATGGACTTCATCCACAATTGATAGTCCGGCGTGCCGGTGTCGCAGGTGGAGTACACCAGGAATGTGGTGCCGTTGTGCTGCAGGATCGAGGGGGCTTCGCGGATGCCGGAGCAGCCGCCGTCGGCGGGCAGGTACACGCGGTTGCCGGAGACGGTCCAGGGGCTGGACATCGGGGAGATGTAGATCAGGTTGTGGCCCTCGGTGCCCGCGCCGGACCACAGCAGGTACAGGCTGTTGTCGCTCTGCCGCAGCAGTACGGGGTCTATGGCCCACTCGTCGGGGGCGTTCGGCGGTTGCAGCTCGGCCTTGAAGTGGTACGGCCCGAGCGGGTTGGTGCCCTCGGACTCGACCACGTAGAGGCGGTGGTTGTCGTCCACCCCGTTGTCGGCGGTGTAGTAGATGTACCAGTGACCGCCGATCAGGTAGAACGACGGCGCCCACACCTGCTGGTTGCGGGAGGCGTCGGAATCCTGCCAGACGGTGACGCGCGGCGCGGTGAGCAGGTCACCGAGGGTGGGTGCCACGGCGACGCGCACGGCGTCGCCCTCGGTGGCGGCCAGATAGTAGTTGCCCTGGTAGTACGTCATGTAGGGGTCGGGGCTGGTGCCCAGCGGATTGCGGAAGGAGCCGCCGGCCGCGTGCGCGGTCGAGGGCTTGAGACCCACGCAGCACAACGCCGTGAGCAGGAGAACCAGCACGACGGTCCCCATGGATCTCAACGGAAGGTTGGACGCTTCGCGGGGCATGACTGCCTCCTTGATAGATGGTGAAGGGCAGTACAACTGATCGCGTTCGAGCTGAGGCGAGATTACAACGTTGTATAAGGTGGGCGACAGTGCTGGGAACGCTTGCTGCGCAGTGACCGCCTGTTGCACCCCCGACGAGCAATCCACCACGCCGGACGCCGTAGCCCAGCACGCCAAGGCTGCATCCGGCTGCGCCTGAGCCCGGGGGACTGCCAGCCGGGCAGGTGAGTCCGGCCGGGTCGGAAACGGCTGGGGTCGGTCCTTGGGTCGGAATTCGGCAGGTGGGCCGCCTCAGGTGCGATCAGCGGTGATCTCCGTGTCGGCGCCATAACCATGGGAGTCGCAGCCCTGGCGCCGCGGAATGGCGGGTCGGAGTGTGGGGCTTCAGGCTCCGGCAGCGGTGACGACGGCGTCGGTGGCGAAGCCGAGGAGGAGTCCGGCCAGGATCATCCAGGTCGTCAGTTCCTTGAGGGCGGCGCGGCGGGCGACCGCGAGGAGCTCGATGACGACGTAGAGGATCGAGCCGGCGGCCAGGCCCAGGAAGGCGATGCTGAGGGTGTCGTTGACCAGGTGCTGGCCGACCAGAGTGCCGACGAAGGTGGGACCGCCGCCGATCAGGCCCAGCAGGGCGAGCGTGCCCCAGGAGGGGCGGTTGCCCTCGGTGGTCAGGGGGGCGACGATGCCGAAGCCTTCTGTGGCGTTGTGCAGGCCGAAGCCGATGATCAGCAGGACGGCCAGGGAGAGCTCGCCCTTGGCCGCGGAATTGCCGATGGCCAGGCCTTCGGCGAAGTTGTGCATGCCGATGCCGATGGCGATCATCAGGGCGAGGCGGCTGGCTTGTGAGGAAACCGCGGGAGCCAGTTCGGTGGATGCCGCAGCGCCCGGCCCCTGGGACAGGGCGGCGGTGGGCCGGCGGCGCAGGCTCCAGCGGTCGTAGTGCACGAGGCCGACCAGTCCGAACGCCAGGCTGACGGCCAGGACCACGCCGCCGGAGGCGACCGTGCCCCAGCGGTGGTCGCTCAGCGCGCTGTCGATCGGCGCCCAGGCGTGCGTCAGCACATCCCAGACCAGGAAAATCAGGATCCCGATCGCGAGCGCGTTGAGTCCCGCTCGCAGGCGGGGTGCGGGACTGCGCAGCCGGCCGATGGGAAGGCCGAGGTAGATGGTGAAGCCTGCGATGGCGCCGAGCAGGGTGATCTGCGCGCTGGACATGGATGCTCCGAAGCCAAGCCGTGGGGACGGATATGCACAGACAGTAGGGCAAGTAAGGCTTGCCTAACAAGCTTTGCGCCGTCAGATTTCAGCCGCATATCGGCATGGCCACACTTTGGCTCTGGCGGACGCGGTCAGGGCAGCACCGATCGGACCGCTTCCGGTGACCGGCCTACGAGCGCCGTCCCATCGTCGGCGGTGACGAACGGCCGCTGGATCAGGATCGGATGCCTAGCCAGAGCCTCGATCCACCAGCGTTGACCCCGAGGGCCCTGGCTGGGTCCGGACCGGCCCTTGGGTCATCCGATCCCATGGCCACCCCACGGACCACGCCTTTAGCCGTCGGCCAGGACATGCCAGACGGAGAAAAGGACTCCATGCCTTCGGGTGGTGGACGGGCTAATGAGCCGGTGTCGGCTATAGATCTTGAGAGTGCGGGGGAAGCCCTGCGTAACCGCGAGCCCGCCGCCCTTCTGGCCCGCTTGCGCTGGGACACCCGCACCCGCGACCACGTGGAACGGTGCATCGCCGAAGGCAAGACACGCCGCGAAGCCATCCGCTGCCTCAAACGCTACGTCGCACGAGAGATGTCACCGCCGGCTCACCCCCTGACGTGAGGGGTGCCGGCGGCACAGGCCGCCGGCACCCCTGTCAGTCCGCCGAGGGAGCCGTCAGGTGACCGATCCGCGTGACCGCCCAGCGCACCATGATCACCGTCACCATGCCGCTTGCCGCGACAGCGGTGACCACCGAGGCGGCCGAGCCGGAATGCAACGCGGTCAGGAACGGGAAGACCAGCGTGACCACCGCCGCCAGCGCACCGGCGCCGTACCAGGCCAGGAACAGCACCGGGCCCAGGCTGCCGGTAGGAGACTGAGCCGGCGACATCAGCAGATGATGCTTGGTCGCCCCCCGGCAGGCGTTGACCAGCGAAGCGCCCACCATCGGCGGCACCAGGGTCGGTGCCAGCAACGCGCGAGCCCCCGCGCCTTCCCCGGCCAGCACCCCCGCCGCCATCAGTGCGCCCACCAGCCCCAGCACCACCGGCACCGCCGTGTGTCGCAGCATCAGGTCCCGGTAGGGATACGGCGCCCACGACCCGCGCCGCGTGTCGTCGGTTTCCACCCGGGCCGGCTCCAGCAGCTGGGTCAGCGACCAGTAGCCGAAAACCAGTGAGGCCAGCGCCGCCGCCAAGCCCGACCCGCCGTGCGCTGAGGCCGCCAGCACCGCGCCCAGCACCGCCAGCACCCCCAGCACCACTGTCCGGCCCAACCGGCCCGGAGTCCGCAGCAGCGCGAGCGTGTCCCGCCACGGCACCGCCAGTTCCGCCCAACCGGGCGCCGGCAACCGCCATCGCGCCGGCCGGCCCCCGCCGGTGACCCCGGCTACCGCCTGCCGCGCGGTACGGAACTCCACCGTGCGCAGCGCGGCCATCACCCCGGTCGCGGTCCGAGAACGCCGCCGTACCGCGGACAACGCCAGCGACCCGGCGAAGCGGTGTGCCGCGGCCAGCGCGCCGGCCACCACCACCGCCAGCAGGACGCCCGCGGCCCAGCCGCCCGGCAGCGCGGCCGGCGTGGGGGCCAGCGCGGCCAGTCCGGCCCAGCCCCAGGGCCCGGACCACAGCTCTATCCGTTCCAGTCCCGGCAGCTGGTCGCCGCTGACCGCCATCACGGTCTGCGCCACCAGCGCCAGCACCGCCATGCCGACGTACGGAGTGGCCAGCCGGGCCCAGCGGGCCACCCGCTCGCTGCCTTCCACCGCGGTGGCCAGCGCGGTCGCCAGCAGCGGCAGACCGCTGCCGCCCAGCAGACACCAGCCGAACGCGGCCGGCAGCCCCACACCGACCGTCAGGCCCAGCGCGACCATGCCGATCGCCGAGATCAGCAGCCCGGCTCCGCCGGAGATCGCCGCCGACCCCCAGAACCACGGCCGCAGTACCCGGGCGACGTGCACCGGCTGGGCCAGCAGCCAGTCCACGGTCTCGCGCGGCGGCACCACCGGCCCGCGCCACTGGGCGTCCCAGGCGGCGACCAGCAGCCACCCCAGCCCCAGCGCGCAGGACCCGGCCGGCAGCGCGGCCAGGATCGCCGGTCCGTGACCGGAGTAGTCGGCGCCCATCGACTTCTCGAGGAACAGTCCCATGGTCGGCAGCGCTCCCCATACCGCAAGGAGCAGCGCCACGCAGTACAGGGTGTAGCCGATCTGGCCAGTCCTCTTGCGGCGGTGCGGGGTGCGCAGGTCACGGACCAGCCGCAGCGCCTCCTGCGTCCAGTCATCCCCATCGGACCAGGCCGCGGAGTGCTCCCCGGTCTCCTCGGCCAGGGTGGTCACCGGGCACCGTCCGGGCTCTCGGCCAGCCAGGTCAGGCCGTCGGTCCCGGTGGCGAGCACCTTGTCCGGGTGGCCGTCGGCCACCACCTTGCCGTCGCTGAGGACCAGCACCCGGTCGGCGACCGCCCGGGCCAGTTCTCCGTGGTGTGTCACCAGCAGCACCCCGACGCCGTCCGCGGTCTCCTTTTTGATCAGGTCTGCCAGCCGCCGCCGCGCGCCCGGGTCCAGTCGCTGTTCCGGCTCGTCCAGCAGCAGCAGGTCGCGCGGCCGGACCATCGCGGAGGCCAGCAGCAGCGACTGAAGCTGCCCGGAGGACAGTGCCCCCGGCAGCGCGTCGGCGTGGTCGGTCAGCATCCGGTCGGCCAGTACGTGGCCGATCCAGTCGCCGGCGTCCTCCACCCCGTGGGCCACCGCCACCAGCTGCAGATGCTCGCGCACGGTCAGGTCGGGGTAACAGGCCGCGGTGTCGCCGACCACCGCCACCCGGGCCCTGACCGCCGGGTCGTTCTCGTTCATCGGCTTGCCGTCGAACTTCACCGTGCCGGTGCTCGGCCGGTCCCGACCGGCCGCTATTCGCAGCAGTGTCGATTTGCCCGAGCCGTTGTGGCCGAGCAGCGCCACGCACTTCCCGGACCGGAGTCGCAGGTTCATCGTGGCCAGCGCGGTGCGCTTGCCGTAGACCCGGCTGACGCCGCTGAGTTCGAGCAATGGTGGTGCACCCATGTCGCCGGGCCTCTCCTCAACCACGAACACTGTCCCCGCTCCGCCGTCGGGATGACGGCCCGGAGCGGCCCGGCCATTCTCCATGCTCCGCCCGGCCAGGGGCCACCGGCGCCGGGTGTCCTTGTCATCCGGTCCCCTTGTATACGTGGTGCACGACGCCCCCGGCTGTCGTCGTCGAATTCCACGCCGGTGGTGTTGCGGATGGCGCAGTGCCAGGTGAGCTGCTGGGAGGCGGTGTGTCCGGTCCGCGGTTTCCGCAAGGCGAGGGGCTCGTCGATCAGCAGCGCCACCCCGCCGTGCGCGTCGGCGACGGGGCGCTCGGCGCGGTCGGCACCCGCCGCTTCGACGCCCTGATCGCCACGTGCGGCATGCCCGACATCCCGGCCGCGTGGCAGACCCGGCCGGGCGCGGTGGTGGTGGTGCCGGTCGGCACCGGCGTGGTGCGGCTGGTGCGGTAGGACGGAACCGCCGGCGGCAGGTTCGAGCCGTGGCCCGAGTTCTTCATGGCCGCCCGCGACGCCGGAACGAGCGGCGCCGTCCCGTGCCCGGGGGAGCCGGACGTCACACAGGACCGGCCGACGAGCCTCGCCCCGCATGATGCGGCCGACGACGAGTTCGCGTTCGCGTGCTCTCTGCTGCTGCCGCACACCGGGTGGGGCAGCACCTTCGGCCCGGACGGGCAGGTGGCCTCGGTGCGGCTGTGGGACGGGGACGGGTCGTGGGCCGACGTCGCCTACGGCACGGTCCGGCAGGCCGGACCCTGCCGCCTGTGGGACCGGGTCGAGGAGCTGTGGGCCCAGGTCACTGGCGACGACGCGACGCCGCCGGCGAGGTACCGGTACGGCATGACCGTCACCCCGGACGGCTCGACCGTGTGGCTGGACGACCCGGGGAGCACGTTGTGACCGGGGGACAGGGCGTCCCGGAGGGGCGTGCCGTACGGGCAGGAACTGACAGGGCGCGGAAAGAGACGGCTATGCGGCTGATGTGCGAGGACGACGAGAAGCCGCCGATCCTGGAGCAGGCCGAGGAAGCCGAGGAGTACAGGTTGCGGTGCGTCGCCATCAGCCGGGCGCCGCGCTGCAGGTGCCCGAACACCTCGTTCAGGGCCCGGTAGCCGCATTCCGGGGCCGCCCCGCCGACCACCACCACATCCGGGTCCTCGCCGTCTCCGGCCAGGGTCACCCCCTCCAGATCCTCCGCGATGTCCCCGCTGTTCAGCAGCAGGCACCGGGCATCAGGAAAGTGCTCGGCCAGATACGCGGCCGTGGCTGCCGGCGCGGTGAGGATGTCGTCGGCCACGACGGGGAAGCCCGCGTCGGCGAGCGTCCGCGCGATCGAGGCCCGGGTCCGCGAGGTGGTGTTGGTGAGGAGCGCCAGCGGCAGCCCCAGGTCGCGCAACTGCGCCAGTGCCTCCACCGCGCCCGGCAGCGGCTTCCACGAGACGGTGCGCACACCGTCGATGTCGATCAGGACCCTTCGCGCTCCCGGCACGCACTCCATGGAAGCCGACTTCAGGGTCTGTCCGGCCGCCTGGCCCGAGCCCGTAGGCTGGCTCGAATAGCTGTCCGGGGACAGCTGTCCGCAGACCGGGAAGGCCGTCGATGTTCGCCCTGCACGCCGTGTGGAGAGCGGACCGCCGTCTGGCGCTGTGGGCCGAGGACTCCCTGCTGCCGCCCGACCGGTACGCCTGCGCCCCGGAGACCGTCGCCCAGCTTCTGGGTGGTACGGGACCCGGCCTGGAGTGGCTGATGACCAAGGCCGCCGAGGGTGTGACCACCCTGCTGCTGCCGACGCAGAACGGCGCCCCCCTACCGTCCCCCGAACTCGGCCGCGCCGTCCAGGGCCCGCGCGCACCCGTGACTCTCGCCCCGTGGCGGGTGCCCTCGCTGCTTCTCGAACCCGGTGAGGCGGCGCAGCTCCTCGGCGAGCTGTATGCCCCCGGGAAGCCGTTCCTGCCCACGCAGCTGCCCGCCGAGGGCCCGGTCGACGTACCGTTCGGCGCTTCGCTGCGCTGGCTCACCGCCGTCCACGACCTGGCCTGGCGGCTGGTCGGACGCGGCCAGGTGCTGCCGGCGGTGGCCACCGAGGACGGACGGCCTTACGCGCGGTGGCGCCCGGTGCCGGACGCCGACGGCTGGCGGGAGACGCGGGAGCTGACCGCGGCGGTCCCGCCGGTCTGCCGCGCCGAGTGCAGCGGCGGCCACCCCGACGGCCGGGCGTCCGGGGAGCTGGTGGCCGACCTCCTGGACGTTCTGGCCGACTGCGAGGCCCGGGCGGCGCTGGAGGACGAGCCGCCGCTGCCGCGCCCCGGCCGGGTACGGAGCCCGGACGGCGTGCCGGAGGCGTGGCTGCGGGCGCTCGGCTCGGACAGTGGCCGGGTCGAGGGGGCCGACGCCGCCGCGCTCGCCGGGCTGCGTGACCGGCTCGACGCCTGGTACCGCTCCGAAGCCCCAGCCGACGAACCTCTGCGTACCTGCTTCCGGCTCGGCGAACCCCTCGGCCCGGACCCCGCCGACCCCGACGGCGACCCCTCGGACGACAACTGGCGGCTGGAGTTCCTGCTCCAGGCCGCCGACGAGCCCTCGCTGATGGTCGCTGCCGACGCCCTCTGGGTGCCAGGGGCCGCCCTCAGCGCGCTGGAGCGCAAGGCAACCCGCCCCGGCGACGCCCTCCTGGACGGCCTTGCCCGCGCGGCCCGCCTCTGGCCGCCGCTGCGCGAGGCTCTGCGCGCCAGCCACCCCACCGCCCTGCGCCTCGACCGGGCCGGCGCCCTGGCCTTCCTCCGCGACGCCGCACCGGCCCTCGCGGCCGCCGGCCACGGCGTACTGTTGCCGACGTGGTGGCAGCGCCCGGCCGGATTCGGACTTACCCTGAGCGTGCGGACGGCCCAGCCCGGCCTCGTACATGACCGCAGTCTGCTCGACCGGGACCGGATCGTGGCCTTCCGCTGGCGGGCCGCGGTCGGCGACCAGCCGCTGACCGAGGCCGAGCTGACCGAACTGGCCGCTGCCAAGCAGCCGTTGGTGCGGCTGCGCGGCCAGTGGACCGAGGTCGACCCGGCCCGGATCGCCGCCGCCCTGGCCTTCCTGGAAGGGCAGGGGAGGGGCACCATGGCCGCCGGGGAGGTGCTGCGCGTAGCCCTGGACCCGGACGCCACGGTGGGCGGCCTGCCCGTGGCCGGGGTCAGCGCGGACGGGCGGCTCGGAGACCTGTTGGCCGGTACCGCCGAGCACCACGTCGATCCGGTCCCGGTGCCCGCCGGATTCGGCGCGAACCTGCGCCCGTACCAGGAGCGCGGCCTGGACTGGCTCGCGTTCATGTCCCGGCTCGGCCTGGGCGCGGTCCTCGCCGACGACATGGGGCTCGGCAAGACCGTGCAGACCCTCGCCCTGCTGGCGGTGGAGCACGCTGAGGGCGTCACCGCCCCCAACCTCCTGGTCTGCCCCATGTCCCTGGTCGGCAACTGGCAGCGCGAGGCGGCGAGGTTCGCACCGATGCTGCGCGTCCACGTTCACCACGGCGCGCAGCGCCTGTCCGGCGATGCCCTGCGGCGGGCCGTACAGGGCGCGGATCTGGTCGTGACCACGTACGGACTCGCCGAGCGCGACGCCGCCGAGCTTCGGGCCCTGCAGTGGCGGCGGGTCATCGCGGACGAGGCCCAGCACATCAAGAACTCCGCCACCCGGCAGGCCGTGGCGGTCCGTTCGCTGCCGGCCACCCACCGGATCGCCCTTACCGGCACCCCCGTCGAGAACCGGCTCGCCGAGCTTCACGCCGTCCTGGACTTCGCCAATCCAGGCCTCTTCGGCTCGGCCGCCCGTTTCAAGGAGCGCTGGTCCATCCCGATCGAGCGCGAAGGCCACAGCGGCACTGCCGCCGAACTCCAGCGGCACACCCGCCCCTTCATCCTGCGGCGCCTCAAGAACGACCCGGTTATCGCCCGCGACCTGCCGGAGAAGGTCGAGATGACCGTCAACTGCGGCCTCACCGCGGAGCAGGCCGGCCTCTACCGGGCCGCCGTCTCCGAAATGCTCGCCCGCATCGCCGAGAGCCGCGGCATCGAGCGCAAGGGCATCGTGCTGTCCACGCTCACCAAGCTCAAGCAGATCTGCAACCACCCAGCGCAGTTCCTCCACGAGCCGTACGAGGGCGCCTCGGCACGCCTCATCGGCCGCTCGGGCAAGCTGGAGCGCCTGGAGGAGATCTTGGCCGAAGCCCTCGCCGAGGGCGACAAGGCGCTGTGCTTCACCCAGTTCGCCGAGTTCGGCCGGCTGCTCCACGGCCATCTTGCCCGGCGGCTCGGCCGCGAGGTGCTCTTCCTGCACGGCGGCGTCCCCCAGCACGCCCGCGACGCGATGACCGCCCGCTTCCAGGACCCCGCCGGGCCTGCGGTCTTCCTGCTCTCCCTCAAGGCCGGCGGCACCGGACTCAACCTCACCGCCGCCGCCCACGTCATCCACCTCGACCGCTGGTGGAACCCGGCGGTCGAGGACCAGGCCACCGACCGCGCCTTCCGGATCGGCCAGCGCAGAAATGTACAGGTCCGCAAATTCGTCTGCGCGGGCACCATCGAGGAGCGCATCGACGCGATGATCGAGGCCAAGCGGACACTCGCGGGCTCGGTCGTCGGCGACGGCGAGCAGTGGCTCACCGAGCTGTCCACCGACGAGCTGCGCGACCTCGTGGAGCTCTCGGCCGACGCCGGAGAGGAGTCGACGTGAGCGCCCACCAGGAAAGGCACGACAGGCCGCTCGCCGACTGCCTCGAGGACTTCTGGGACTGCGCCGACGACCTCCCGCGCGACCGCGACACCGGGCCGCCGGACCCCGCTCCCCGCCGCCTCGGCCGCTCCGGGATCACCGTCCGCGGCCGCGACCTCGCAGCCGTACTGCGGCCCGCCTACGACGCCTTCACACGACGAGCGGACGTGTCATCGGACTGATCAGCGCCGGGAGTTCGGTCCCGCCCATCGGATAACGAAGGTTGCGCTGGCGACCAGGGTGTCGGGATGGTCCGGGCCCATGGAGCGTATGGCCTCGGATCGCCTTCCCCGATCTTCCATCGCCGACCTCCTTCGAGCCGCGCTTCTGACGGAGCACAGCCACGTGAGCCAGAACCGCCGAATGGCCAATCTGCGTTGTAGTAGTCGCCTCTCACAGTGCGGTGCTCAGCCCGCCCTATGGGTAGGCGAGCCTCTTGATCTATGTCTGCTGTGGTCGACGACCATCCGGACTGCGCGCTCGGTCAACTCCGCTGGGTATTTCCGTTGGGCAGGCATGGGCCAATCCTTCCAAGGATCAGCGCACTGGATTGAGGGGCATCGCGTTTTTCGGACAGGGATCTGACCAGTTAATTCAGGCGGCGAGTCGCAGATCTTCGAATTCGGCATGAACTTCGCGTGGTGGGCGGTAGCCCACCGCCGAGTGAAGACGCTTGAGATTGAACCAGAGCTCGATGTACTTACGGATGTCTCTCCGGGCCGCTTCGCGAGTGGAGTAGCTCACACGCGATATCCGTTCGTTCCTCAGGGCGCCGAAAAACGATTCGGCCATGGCGTCATCGAAGCAGATCCCGGTCCGGCCGGCCGACGCCGACCGCGTCGGTGGCGGCGACGTGGCCCGGTGGAATTGTTGACTGACTGGACCACTATGCGTAATGTGGTCCAGGTGGTCAACAATGGCCGCACAGGCCCGCTGGGGCTCCGTTCGGCGGCACCCGGTGGGTGTCGGCGCATCGTCCAACATTCCTTCGTCCTGGAGAGCTCGAATGGCGCAGACCGCAGAAGAGAAGAACAAGACGCTCGTTCGCGAGGCTTTCGATACCCTGTTCAACCAGCGCGACTACCTTGCGGCCGAGAAGTTCTGGTCCCCGGACTACATTCAGCACAGTGCGCACATCCCACCTGGCCGGGATGGTCTCATCAACATGATCAAGGGGCTTCCGGGGGAATTCCGGCACGAGCCGCAACTCATCATGGCGGAAGGCGACACTGTGATGGTGCGCGGGCGATTCTCAGGCCACGGCCTGCTGTCACCCTGGATTGTGGCGGACTTCGTCCGCGTGGAGGACGGGCTCCTCAAGGAGCACTGGGACATCGTCGAGGACGAGGTCTCCCGCGAGGCCTCCGTCAGCGGTCTTCCGATGTATGGAGATACCTTCCCCGAGGAGCGTTGACCGGCGCCCAACGCCTCGTGCCGAGAGGGCGTCGCGAGCCCGTACGAGCGTTGACGGCCACCGCGTGAGCGTGCAGGACTCCGGCCTGTGCCCTGGCCCCGCGCAGGCAATGTCCGTCCACCGCGTAGCCGGTACGTCCGCCCGTCGGGCCGCGCGGTGAGCACGGCGCTGTTCCCGCTCGGGCACGCCGTCCGGCGCTCGGACGTACTCATGAACGCCCAGAAGTTCAGCTCTTGGCCTGCCGGGCGCGGCGCTTCGGGGGTTTGATCGCGGCGTCCACCGTAATCTCCGCCACGCTCCGCGCTATGGCGGCGGCTTCGGGGTTACGGTCCATCCGCGCGGCGACTGTAGAACCGTCGTACAGAATGATGAGCTGTTCGGCCAGGCGTTCGGGGTCGTCGGCTCCCGCCTCGGTGGCGAGCTTGGCGAACAGATTCCGGACCCAAGCGCGGCCCTCGTCGGAGGCTTGCTCCACGGGACTGCCCGGCCGAGCCTCGGCGCTGGCGTTGACCATGGCGCAGCCGCGGAAGCCCGGCTCCGCGTACCACTCGCCGAGTACGTCGAACACTGCCAGTAGTTTTTCGCGGGGGGTGTCGTACCCCTCGGCCAGCTTTTGTTCTATGCGCCGTTCCCATTGGCTGTGGCGCTCTGTGAGGTAGGCCCGGATGAGCTCCTCTTTGCTGCCGAAGCTGGTGTAGAGGGTGGCCTTGGCCACCCCGGAGCGGGCGATCACGCGGTCGATACCGACCGTGTGCACACCCTCTTGGTAGAAGAGCTCGCCGGCGGCCTCCAGTAGCCGCTCGCGAGCCGGCGGCCGATTGTTGGTCTTTATGGACATACGCCAACAATAACAGACTGACCTGTGCAGTGTCATGCACTGGCCGGTCCGCCGGCATCGTGCGGTCCCTTTATGCCGTGGCCGGCACGAGAGCGTCCTGCCGCTCCTTCAGTATTGTTCGGGCGAGGCGGGTTTGGGGAGCATTGCGATGGCGCTCCGTGCTGTCCCCGTGAGCGTGGCGCTGTCGACGTCTGCCTTGGCGAGGCAGTCGATGCCCCGGATGACCGTCAGCAGCAGATAGCCCAGGGTACGAGGGTCCGCATTCCGGTCGACCTCACCCGCGTCCTGCGCGTCGCGTATCGCCGTCGCGAAGGTCGCGGCGATGTCGTCGTACGCGAGCCGTGCCCTGTCGGCCACTGCCTTGTCCAGGCCAGCGAGGTCTGCTGTCGCCTTGGTCAGGAAGCAACCGCGGTGGGGTGACTCCGCGCCGAAGTGCTCGGCCAATGAGACGAGGTAGTGCTCGAGCCGAGCCAACGGTGAGGGCGGCTGGGCGGCGGAGCCGTCCTCCAGGGCCTCGCGTGCCTGGCTGACGAGATCCTGGCAATAGTCGGAGAACACCCGCATATACAGGTCGTGCTTGTTGCCGAAGGCTTTGTAGATGCTGCCCTTGCCAAGACCGGTGACATCCATGAGGTCGTAGGTCGATGTTCCTTCATAACCTGTTGTCCAGAATTGGTCCCGCACGGTACTCAGAACCACCGACTCGTCAAAGCCCCGCCTTCTTCCCATACCCTGAGGATACGCGATAGTGGTCCGACTGGACCAGAATGTTGGCGCAGGTGTGGCGTGGCGGACGTTGACGCCCGTTGGCCGTCGCGCCGGCACTGGCCCGGCCGGGGTGGTCCGGGCGAACAGCAGGGTAGTCACAAGGGCGGTCAGGGCGAGGGCGGCCCCCGCGTACATCGCGACCGGAATGCCGGCAAGGTCGACCACGATCCCGCCGAAGAACGATCCGAAGGCGATGGAGAACTGGAATGTCGCGACGAACATCCCGGAACCGCCCTCGTTGGCCGTCTCGGCGTCGGCGTTGAACACCCAGGTCTGCATCGCGACCGGCGCACCCACGGACCACTGGCCGAGCAGGGGCATCATCAGAGCCGACAGGCCGAGCGTGACGATCACCGCGAGCACGGTGCTGAGCAGCCGCTTGCCGGGGGTAGCCGGTCGTGAAGTTCCCGACGATGCCGGCGATGGCGAAGGCGAGGAGCACGGTGCTGATCAGCCCGGCACTGGCGCCGGTTTGCTGTTCGAGGAACGGTGCGACGGAGGTGTAGGCGGTGAACTGCGCCGTGATGGTGAAGAAGGTGATCGTCAGGCCGACGCGGGCGTTGCGGCTCTTTACGAGTGTGTTCAGGGAACTGAGGGTTGTGACCTTCTCGACCCGGATACGCGGCAGCAGGCCGAGGGCTGCGACGATGAGGAAGGCTGACCGCCCGCCGAAGAGGTGGCCGAGGAGTGGTCCGGCGGGTACGCCGACGAACCACCATCACGGTCGTGGACGACGACGGTCAGTTACCAGAGCGACCGCCGGGCGCTCGCTGATGTTGGGGGACTCGCTCATGACGGCTCCTTGACAGGGACGTAGGGCCCGGGAGAAGGGGTCTACCCCGGACGACTCACTCGCCGAGGGAACCCGCGACATCGGCGAACCTCTCCAGCTCGCCGGCGACATCGGGTCCGGTGGGTTGGTAGACGATCTCCGTGATGCCCTGCCGGGTAAGCGTGGCCAGGTGCTCAGCGACCTGCGCGGCCCTACCGGTTACTGTGGTCCTCGGTACGGCGGCCCAGCTCCCCGCCTGCCAGGCTTCCTCGTCGGCGTTGCTCAGGGAGACCAGGTGCTGGTGGTGGATGGCCAGGTGCCTCTCGGCCTCCGGCGTCTTGTCGATCGCCGCCAACCACTCGGCGCCCCCGGGGAGCTGCGCGACGTCCCCGCCACCCTCGTGGATGGCGTGGAAGGCCAAGGCGTTGCCAGGTCCTGCGGCCGCGCGTACTCGCGACGAATCTAGCCGCTCGTCATCCGCCAGCACGGTGCCGTGCACGGGCATCGCCACCCAGGAGAAGTCCTTGACGGATTCCGGTACCTCGATGCCGTAGGTGATGAACAGGCCGTCGCCGAGATCGCGGGTGATGCCCATGCCCTTGGGGCCCAGCGCGGAGATGAGGACGGGTACCTCCACCGGACGAGCGGGGGCGTGGCCGTCAGGGTGAAGCATGCGCAGGCGCGAGCCCTGCCAGTCGACGGTGTCGCCGCGGAGCAGTCCTTGGAAGGCGGTGACGTATTCCTGCAGGTAGGACCACTTGATGGGGTTACGCCCAAGGGCCCGCATGCCGGCGAATCCGGTTCCGAAGGCCACCGCGGCCCGTCCTGGCGCCAGCGCTGCCAGGGCTGCGGCGCCGGCCGCATTGACCATTGGATGCCGCAGCGCGGGGATCAGCACGCCGGGCCCCAGACCGATGCTCTCGGTCTGCTGCGCTGCCAGGGCGAGGATCATCCAGACGTCCGGGCTCTGGTGTGGAGTGTCGTACAGCCAGGCGCGCCGGTAGCCCAGGCGCTCCGCGGTGGCAATGTGGCGCGGCGAGTCGAGGGCGGTGGGAAACGCAGCTGAGACCTTCATAGGTACACCTTTTCGGATAGGAGGAGGAGAAGGGGTGGCGGTTGTGAGGCGCCGCCGTTTCCAGGTGATGGGTAGAACCTCGGCTGTCATGTAGAGCGGGACGCGGGACGTGAACGGGCAGCCGGTCCCTGCGTTCCCGGCCGAAGTTGCGGGCCTCCTCGTCGGATGCAGAGGTAACGAGGTTCCAGCCGGCCCGGCCGCTGCTGAGGAAGTCCAGGGAGGCCACCCTGCGCGCCGCGTGGTGCGGCTCGTTGCAGGTGGTGGAGACAGTGACGGCCAGACCGATCCGCTCGGTGACCGCGGCAAGCGCGCCCAGGAGCGTGAGCGCCTCCGGCCGCACGTTGCTGGAGTACTCCACACCGGAGTCGAAGCGGTCCCACCCGTACAGCTCGTCGGCAAGGAAGGAAGTGTCGAACGTGCCCCGCTCGGCGGTCCTGGCCCAGTCGACGTAGTACTCCGGATCGAGGAACGCCTCAGGCTGGGCACCTGGCCGCCGCCAGGCGGTGATGTGGTCGCCACCTGGCCACCACTGGGCGGCGCCCAGGACCATATGGCGCCCAGTCGGGCTCATGTTCGATCACCTCGCCGATCGTCGACGCGAAGGGGGGTATGCGGCGCCGTGGCCCCGCGGGTCGGGTGGTGCTCGCCAGTACGGATGTCAAGTACAGACAGGTCTGTCTTTATGATTGACCATAGACGGACTTGTCTCATCGCGTCAAATGGCAAGCGGGGTGACATCGGGGAAGACCGGGAGCGCGTCATGGCCGTGAGGTGGCCGCCTGCGTCCCGCGCTGGCCGCCTTTCGTCGGTGAGGGCGAAACGGACGGCCGGGACGGTGGCCAGGGGTCAGGGAAGGGCGTCAACCGCCGGCGAAATCCTCAAGAGGCTCGGTGTCCATGGCGAGGCGCGCCGATTTCAGGGGCCGCTGCGGGCGGCCGGTGCCCGCCGCCGCTGGGCCGCGGCGCCGCCCCGCTCGACGCACGGCCGGGAAGCACCGACCGAGGCCGAATGCCGTGTCGCCCGCTTGATCGCCCAGGGACACACCGACCGGTCGGCCGAAGCCGAGCTCGTGCTCTCGCCCAATAGGGTGGCCACCCATCTGCGGTCGGCGTTCGGCAAGCTCAAGGTCACGTCCCGGGTGTGGCTGGCAATGGCCGTGCTCTCCGATGGCTGGGGCCGAGCCCGGGCCGGCGCTCCGTGCTATGGCCGGGCGCGTTGCCGCTTGGGGGCGGCCAGAACGTACGTATCGTAGAGGCGCTCCCGCGGTGCGTCTGCCTGCCGTACTTCCATCCGGTCGGTACTTGCGCGATCGATTCGGACGCCGACGCGGTGGTGGGCGGAACTCAAGGTGCATGGCGTCGACCGGCTGCGGATCGCCGACGTCTCCATCATGCCGAAGACCACGTAGGCCAACGCCAACGCTTCATCGATGACGATCGGCGGACTCGCCGCCAGGTTCATCGCCGACTGACGGGCGGGCGGCGGAGCGCCCGGCAGAAGCGGGCCCGATTCCGCCTGTGCGAAGACGCCGGAAAACAGCGTATGTGCTTCCTTGACATAGTCAGACAGGTCTGTTTCTATTGGCCGAGGAGACAGACCTGTCTGTTATTCCATTGCCCTTCCCGGCGCCGGAACTGGCGCCGCGGGTCGGCTACCACCCATACGCCGCGAGTCGTACCGCACAGGAGCTGAAAATGGACAAGCCTGTCATTCTGATCACCGGAGCGCTCACCGGCATCGGCCGCGCCGCCGCCGTCGCCTTCGCCAAGAAGGGGGCGAAGGTGGTCGTTGCCGGTCGGCGTGATGAGGCCGGCAAGGCGCTCGTTGAGGAGCTGCGCTCTTTCGGTTCGGAGGCCGAGTTCATCAATGCCGACGTCCGCGAGGAGGATGACGTCCGTGCTCTGGTCGACGGGACCGTCGCGCGGTTTGGCCGTCTCGATGTCGCGGTGAACAATGCCGGCACCGAAGGCCAGGTCAGCCCGATCACGGACCAGAGCGCGGAAACCTATGCCGCGACGTTCGACACGAATGTTCTCGGTGTGATCCTGAGCATGAAGCACGAAGTGCGTGTCATGCAGGGACAGGGTAGTGGCAGCATTATCAACATCTCCTCGACCTATGGGCACGAGGGTGCGGCCGGGGCCTCCGTCTATGTCGGCAGCAAGCACGCCGTCGAAGGCATCACCAAGTCGGTTGCGCTCGAGGTCGCCAAGTCGGGAATCCGCGTGAACGGCGTGGCGCCTGGTCCTACGGACACTGGCATGCTGACCCGTTTTGCGGGCACGCCGGAGAACAAGGCGGGTCTGGTGGCGGAGGTTCCGCTGGGCCGCCTCGGCCTCTCGGAGGAGCTCGCCAACGCGATCGTCTTCATCGCGTCGGACGAAGCTTCATTCATCACCGGCCATATCCTCAACGTCGACGGCGGTCACACCGCTAACTGATCCTGTCCGGGCGCGGAGGTTCGCTCCGCGCCCAGTCAGCCCGGATCGTGCGTGACGTGCGTGAAACAGTTGCGGCCTTGGTGGTCGGGGCCGCTTGGCTGTCCGCCCGAGCAGGGATTCTTCTGCTTGTTGAAGGTTCAAGAACTAGCTCGGGAGGATCACCTTGAAGGTGACGCGCGATGGGCGCCGGATGAAGGTAGATGTGACGTCGGACGGAGAGGGGGTGGTGTCGCACGCGGGCAGCGCCGTGCCGGCCGAGGTCGCTGACAAGACCGGGCTGACACGGGCGCTGTCGACCGGGCTTGCGGGGCCTCAGCGGCGCGTTCTGCGCGAGGATGTACTCCACGGGCTGACCCGCACCCCCAAGACGCTGCCGCCCAAGTGGTTCTACGACGCGCGTGGCAGCGAACTGTTCGAGGAGATCACCAGGCTGCCCGAGTACTACCCGACCCGCGCGGAGCGGGAGATCCTTGTCGCCCGCGCGCCGGAGATCGCGGCAGCGACCGAGGCCCGCACCCTGGTCGAGCTGGGCTCCGGATCCTCCGAGAAAACCCGGCATCTACTCGACGCGCTGACCGATCTACACACCTACGTGCCGGTCGATGTGAGTGAGAGCGCGCTGACTGGGGCGACCGAGTCGCTGCTTGCCGAGCGGCCAGGCCTCCAGGTGCACGCACTGATCGCCGACTTCACCGCCGGTTTCGCACTGCCCGGCACACCGGAGCCACGGCTGGTCGCGTTCCTCGGCGGCACGATCGGCAATTTGCTGCCCCCGGAGCGCACGGCCTTTTTCGCATCGGTCCGGGCGCTGCTAGTGCCCGGCGATGCGCTGCTGCTCGGCACGGATCTCGTCAAGGACGAGTCCACGCTGGTCAGGGCGTACGACGACGCGGCCGGTGTAACGGCCGCGTTCAACAAAAACGTCCTCTCGGTTATCGACCGCGAGCTCGGCGCGGACTTTGATCCCGACGATTTCGACCATGTGGCGCTTTGGAACGCGGAGCACGAGTGGATCGAAATGCGGCTACGGGCCCGGCGCCCCCTCAGTGTAAAGGTCCCCGGATTGGACCTGGTGGTGCAGTTCGAGGCCGGCGAAGAGGTACGTACGGAAGTCTCTGCGAAGTTCCGTCAGGACAGCGTCCAAACGGAACTGGCGGGCGCCTGTATGAAGTTGACGCGCTGGTGGACCGATGAGACCGGCCGGTTCGCCGTGTCACTCGCCAGAGCACACTGAGCTCCGAAAGCCGATCCAGGACCTGACCGCGATCGCCGAAGCCGCCGGCCGCCCCTCCCGCCAGCGCACCACGCTGTACGGCGAGGTGCCGGCCGAACGCATCACCGCCGGTCTCGCCTCCGACGGCCACCTGCCCCAACTCCTCCCCGTCATCAACACCGAGGCCCTCCACACCACCGATCCACACGGCACCACGGGTGCGGCCACGAGTGCGGGTGCGGGGCCGGTAGGTCGTCACCGATGATCCCCAACAGCTATGCCGACGCCGGCGCTGCCGGCTCGAGGCCATCCTCTACGGTGCCGGTGACCGCGGCGTCGAGCAGTGCGGACGCTGCGGCGCGTGCGGCGATGGCCGCCGAGGGGTCGTGGTCCATCCGCGCCGACAGGCCGGCGCCGTCGTAGAGGAGCTGCAGCTGCCTGGCCAGGGCCTCGGGATTCGCCGCCCCGGCGTCCTTCGCGAGGCCGGTGAACTTAGCCCGTATCCACGCGCGGTACTCGTCGGCAGCCTGGTCCACCAGGCTGCCCGGGCGGGCCTCCGCGGCCGCGCTCACGAAGGCACAACCGTGAAAGTCCGGCTGGGCGAACACCTCACCCTGCGCCTCGAAGACACTCAGCAAGCGCTCCCGAGGGGTGTCGTGGCGGGCGATGGCGCGCTCGATCCCCTCGGAGGTACTGGTGTGGTGCGAATCGAGGTACGCGCGGAT
The DNA here is from genome assembly GCF_005047355.1 of Actinacidiphila oryziradicis. Taxonomy (GTDB): domain Bacteria; phylum Actinomycetota; class Actinomycetes; order Streptomycetales; family Streptomycetaceae; genus Actinacidiphila; species Actinacidiphila oryziradicis. The sequence continues at coordinate 17,835 of NZ_SUMC01000071.1, read as the reverse complement.
CAGCTGTTCCTTGCCGCCGAAGGTGTTGTACAGCGATGCTTTCGCCACACCCGCGTGCTCGATGATCCGGTCGATACCGACGGTCTGTACGCCCTCCGCATAGAAGAGTTCGTTGGCGGCGGCAAGCAGACGCTCGCGCGCCGAAGGCTTCGTCGCACTTCTGGTGTTCGCCATGCCCTCACCTCCAGGTATAGATCTGTCTGTCTAGTGTACGCGGACATCAGTCCACAGTGAGCTGTACCTGCTCCTGATAGAAGGCGACGTGGCCGGCGATGGCGTCCACGGCCGTGTAGGGCTCATCGTAGGTCCACACGGCGTCGGTGATGTCCCGGGCGGGTGTGACGATGGTGTAGTAGGACGCTTCTCCCTTGTACGGGCAGTAGGTGTGGCTCTCCGTCCGCCGCAGTCGCGCCGTGTCGACGTCGGTCAGAGGGATGTAGTGCACCGGCGGATAGGCGGCCTCGTTCATGGTCAGTGCGGAGGTCGTGTCCGCGATGACCACGCCGTCCACGTGGACGACCAGGCGGTTCGGGTTCCGGTCGATCGCGATGGGGTGGTCGGGGCCCGGCGTCTTGACTTCTCGTGCCATGGATTGTCCTTTCCGTTCATGGTCCGGCATCGTGCTCAGCCTGCCGGGATCGGTTCGAGGGCGAACACGGGGACTTCCCGGCCGGCTGTGGCCCTGTGCTCGGGGAAGTGCGGCCAGTGGGCATCGGCCACCGCCCACCAGCGAGCTTTCGCCTCGCCGTGGACCTCGCGTGCCGCCACCTCGATGACAGTGCTCCCGTCCCGCAGACGTATGAGCGGATGGGCCTTGAGGTTGTGGTACCAGGAGGGATGGCGGGTAGCGCCGCCGGCCGAGGCAACCACGACATAGGTGTCGCCCTGCCGGGTCCGCATGACGGGTGTCTTGCGGATCCGGCCGCTCTTGGCACCCTTGATGGTCACGATGACCACCGGCTTGCCTTCCAAGGTGCCCCCTTCGACACCGTCAGTGGCCTCGCAGAGCTCGACGCCGCCGGACCCGCTCACTGGGGCTCGGATCGTAGTCTTCGGCAAGGTCAGTCTCGGTGGGCATGGCGTCATCCTCCTGGTGTGCTGCTGCTTGACCGGGTCAGCCCGCGATGAGGTCGAACTCGTTGCCCTCGGGATCGGCGAGGGTGGTCCACCGCGCGTCGCCCTGCTTCATGTCGCGGATATGGGTGGCGCCGAGGCCCAGCAGCCTCTTCGCCTCCGCCTCGTACTCGCTGTTGATGAGGTCCAGGTGCAGGCGGTTCTTGACCGTCTTAGGCTCCGGAACCTGATGGAAGGCGAGCCGGGGTCCGGTCGTCGCCGGGTCGGTGGCGTTGATGGCGGCGAACTCGCTGTTCGCTCCCGCGTTGACGGGGCGTCCCAGGGCCTCGGACCAGAAGGCCGCCAGCTTCTCGGCGTCGGCGCAGTCGCATCACCGCAGTTCACAGCACCGGATCGTATTTTCGAGCGGCACAGGAGCCCAGATTCGCGATGATGATGAAATACCAGACATATATGTAAATCATGTATTTTCGAACGATGACCTCTGAGCGCGCGTTGCCGGCCGATTGGCTCGACCGCACGGCCGACGCAAACGGTGTGATCCCGGCGGGAACACACCTCGCAGGCGGGACGGCCGCGGTGGACAGCCCTGAGCGCATGGTGGCCGCCGCAGTGCCGGGGTCCTCCGAGGTGGTCGGCGCGCCGATCGCGATGATTGACGCGGAAGGGGCAGTGGTCGGGTGGACGCAGGCTGCCCAGCGGCTGGTCGGCTACTCGCCCGCGGAGGTGGTGAGCCGACCTGCCGGGGTCATGCTGGCGTTTGCCGAAGACTGGGCGAAGGCATCCGCCTTCGCGGAGCGGTGCCGTGTCCGGGGTGGCTGGTCCGGCCTTGCGGCACTGCGCCACCGCGACGGCCGCAGGCTCGATGTGAGCCTGCGGGTCTCCCCGTTGTCGGGGCAGCACGGCAGCGCCCGTTGGCTTGTCTCGGTGACCGACATGGCCGCGGTTTTCTCATCGGCGGTAAACGGATTGAGGCTATCGTCGCTTCTGATCCGCGCACCGATCGGGATCGTCGTCCGCGACGTGGAGCTGCGCTGCACCTGGGTGAACGACATCGCAGAGCTCCGGGACGGCATCCCTCCCGAGATGCGGCTGGGGCGGCGGCTGCCGGAGACGGTGCCCGGCTTCGAGGCCGAAGCGATGGAGGCGGTGACGCGGCAGGTACTGGAGGGCGGTACCCCGGTGGTCGACCTTGAGTACCCGGCATGGCTGCCGGCGGATACGCCTTGGAAACACGCGTTCGCGGTCTCCTTCTTCCGCCTCGATGACGCTGAGGGCCACGCGCTGGGCGTGTGCGCCATGTTGGTGGACGTCACCGACAGAGAGCGGGCGCGCGAGCGCCTGGCGGTCCTCAGCGAGGCCAGCACGCGGATCGGCACCACCCTGGACGTCATGCGGACCGGCCAGGAACTGGCCGACCTTGCGGTGCCGCTCTTGGCCGATTTCGTCGCCGTCGACCTGACGGAATCGGTCCCGCTCGGTGAGGAGCCGCTGGCCCGGCTGGGGCCGATGGGTGAGCAGATCCCCGTCGTCCCCCGCGCGGGCATGGCGTCGATCCGCCCCGGGGCCCCGGAGTCCCTCTACCCACGAGGGGAAGCGGTCTTTGTCCCACCAGCCTCGCCCTACATCCGCGTCCTGTCCTCCGGGAAGTCCCACCTGGAACCGGCCATAGTCACCTCCCCCGGCACCTGGCTCGACCAGGACCCGGCACGGGCGCAGAAGATCCACGAGTACGTCATGCACTCCTGGATGTATGTGCCGATCCACGCGCGCGGCACCGTGCTGGGCGTGGCGGTCTTCGTCCGTACGGAGGACGCGGTGCCGTTCGAGGAGGACGACCTGCTCCTCGCCGAGGAGCTCGTCGCCCGGGCCGCGCTGTCCTTGGACAACGCCCGCCGGTACACCCGCGAGCGCACCGCGGCCCTCGCGCTCCAGCGCAACCTGCTCCCACATCATCTGACGGGCGGGTCCGCCGCCGGGGTGGCCTCGCGCTACCTGCCGGCCGACATCCACCACGGCGCCGGGGGCGACTGGTTCGACGTGATCCCGCTGTCCGGGGCCCGGGTGGCCCTGGTCGTCGGCGACGTGGTCGGGCACGGCATCAACGCCGCCGCCACCATGGGCAGGCTCCGCACCGCCGTGCACACCCTCGCCGACATGGACCTGCCCCCCGACGAACTGCTGACCCGCCTTGACGACCTGGCCATCCGCCTCACCGAGGAGGACACCGACGCCAAGGGCCCGGCCACCGGCGTGATGGGTGCCACCTGCCTGTACGCCGTCTACGACCCGGTCACCCGGCGGTGCACGATGGCCCGGGCCGGCCACCCCCCGCCCGCCATCGTCGACCCGCACGGCCACGTCACCTTCCCCGACCTCCCAGCCGGAACCCCCCTCGGCCTCGGGCTGATCCCCTTCCCCTTCGAGTCCGTGGAGCTGGAACTGCCCGAAGGGAGCGTGCTCGCCCTCTACACCGACGGCCTGGTCGAAACCCACGACCAGGACATCGACGCCGGGATGCACCGCCTGGCCACCGTCCTGGCCCGCCCCGGCCTCCCGCTGGAAGACCTCTGCTCGGCCGCGGTCGACACGCTGCCGGCCCCAGCACCGTGCGACGATGTCACCCTGCTCCTCGCCCGGACCCGCACCCTCAGCCCGGATCAGGTGGTCTCCTGGGACCTGCCCACCGACCCGGCCGCCGTCAGCACCGCCCGGTCCCTGGCTCTCCGCCAACTCACCCACTGGGGACTGCAGGACCTGGCCACGACCAGTGAGCTGATCGTCAGCGAACTGGTCACCAACGCCATCCGCCACGCCACCGGCCCGATCCGCTTGCGCCTGATCCGCCACCAGCTCCTGACCTGCGAAGTCTCCGACACCAGCAACTGCGTCCCACGCGTGCGCCACGCCCGGACCACCGACGAGGGCGGCCGCGGCCTCCTCCTGGTCGCCCATCTGTCCCACCGGCGCGGCACCCGCTACACACCGGACGGCAAAACCGTGTGGGCCGAGCAGGAACTACCACCCGCGATCCGAGGAGGGCCGGGGACTGGCGCGGTGGCGTGATGCTCCGTTTCCAGTGCGCTTCCATCGGCTGCGGCTTCCCCGAGTGTTGTGGGGATCAGGACATCCGCGATCGCCTCGAAGTCGCTGTTCATGCCCTTGCCCAAGAAGTCTGCGCGGACGCGGTGGGCGTGGAGGTAGCGGGTGATCGCTTTGGGCAGCTCTGTGGGGTCGATCTGCTGGTTCTTCGGCTGGTCGATCATCGGGTCTGCTTCCTTGGGCAGGGTGCGGGGCCGTGTCAGATGGCGGGAGGGGTGCCGCCGTCGATGACATGCTCGGCACCGACGATGGCCGAGGCCCGGTCGTCGTGGCCCTCGCGGCATGGGGGAACGCCCGCCTCGACCCGCAGAAGCGCAGCATGATCCTGGTGGACGCCCACAGTGGCGAAGAGGTCGAACCCGTCGTCGTCGACGCGGCCACCGGTCGCCGGCTCGACGACAGCGATGCCTTCGTCTTCACCGCCGGTCCGGCCGCCAGCGACGCGATGCGCGGACGCTACCCGGCCAGGACGCCGCACACCCCTGACAGCCCCTGACAGCCGCCGGCCGTCGCGCAGGCCGGCGGCCGTGCCTGCGCGACGGCCGGATCCTGTGTTCGAGGCGCGTCCTGCACGCCGGGCGAGGGCGTGAAAGGCGCTCGCCGCGCAGGGCCCGAACGTCGTGCTCGCCGGGCGGCGTCAGAAGGAGCTGGATCGGGTCGCCGCGGAGATCGGGGACGTCGGCGGTACAGCGATTGCCGTCCGCACCGATGTCCGTGTCCTCCCCGCGGCTGAGGCTACGCGCCCAGAGCCTTGCGCAGCACGGCGATCCGTTCGGCCGCCTCCCGCTGGGACACGACGGCGTCGCCGATCACGGATGAGCCGTGGAACGTGCCGGGGAACAGGTGGAGTTCGACCGGGACGCCCCCGGCGAGCAGCGCCGGGAATTGCGTCACCGCCGCGAGCTCGGGATCGAACGCGTACTTGGCCGGGATCGTCATGGGTACCTTCTTGAGGATCGTCTTTCGGGGTGGGCCGGGGCGGGAGAACCGCTCCGACAGCCGGGTGCGCGAACGGTCGACGGCGCACAGCCGTGGATTCGAAGTCAACCGCCGCCATCGGGTGACTGGCGTGGACACTCCGTTGATCGTCGCGCACCCGGGCCGGCCTTGACGGGCTGAGCCTCCGACGCGCCGGAGAGCACCAGAGTGCTGGCTGGCGCGGTTTGCATCGCTTCGGTCAGTCGCCGCTGGGCGTGGCGTCTTCCAAGGGGACCGCCTGTCGCACGGCGGGCCGGATCAGCGTTGGATGGCCTTGGTCTCCAGGAACTCCTCCAGGCCGAGGCGGCCATACTCGCGGCCGTTGCCGGACTGTTTGTAACCGCCGAAGGGAGCGAGCGGGTTGAACTGACCGCCGTTGATGTCGACCTGTCCGGTGCGCATGCGCTTGGCGATGGCCAGGGCGTGCTCGCCTTCGCCGAAGACGGCGCCGTTGAGGCCGTAGATGGTGCTGTTGGCGATCTGCACGGCGTGGTCGTCGTCGGTGTAGGGGATGACGGCCAGCACGGGGCCGAAGATCTCCTCTTGGGCGATGACGGAGTCGGGGTCGACGTTGGCGAAGATCGTGGGCCTGACATAGGCACCGGTGGGCAGTCGGTCGGGCCGGCCGGGGCCGCCGAGGACGAGGGTTGCGCCGTCGGCGATGCCCCGCTCGATGTACGCGGTCACGCGTTCGCGCTGGGCTTCGGAGGCCAGCGGGCCGAGCCGGGTGGTCTCGTCGGCCGGGTCGCCCACCGTGTACTCGTCGGCCGCTTCTCGGAGCAGGTTGACGACCTCGTCGTGCAGGCCGGCCGGGACCAGCATGCGCGTGTAGGCGCCACAGATCTGGCCATTGTTGGTCCAGGCGCTGGCGAGCCCGCGGGTGACGGCGTCCTTCAGGTCGGCATCGGGCAGGATGATGTTGGCGGACTTGCCGCCCAGTTCCAGGGCGACCCGCTTGACCGTCTTGGAGGCAGCGGCGGAGACCTGTTTGCCGGCGCGGGTGGAGCCGGTGAAGGACACCATGTCGATGCCCGGGTGCGCGGCGAGCGCCTCACCGACGACTTGGCCGGTCCCGTGTACGACGTTGAGCACGCCGGCGGGCAGGCCGGCCTCGGTGGCGGCCTCCGCGAAGGTCCGGGCGACCAACGGGGCGACTTCGGACGGCTTGAGGACCACGCTGTTGCCTGCGAGCAGGGCCGGGATGACCTTGGTGACGATCTGCTGGAGCGGGAAGTTCCACGGAACGATCGCTGCGACCACGCCGATCGGCTCCCGCACGATCAGCGAGTTCGCGATCTCCTCACTCCAGGGGAAGTCCTCCGCGACACCGGCGAGGGTCTCGATCGTCATGGGCGGCAGCCCGGTCGCGACCCTGCGGGCGAAGGAGATCGGGGCACCCATCTCGGCGCTCATGGCGGCCGCGATCTCCTCGCCGCGCGCCTTGAGGCCCGGGGCGATGCGGCGTATAACCGCGGCGCGCTCGGCCGGCGCTGTCGCCGCCCACGCCGGGAACGCGGCGGTGGCCGCAGCCACGGCGCGGTCGACGTCGGCTGCCGTGCCCTCGGGGACGGTGGCGATGACGACGCCGGTGGCCGGGTTGAGCACTTCGATCGCCGGGCCGTCGAAGAGCACGGCCCGACCGTCGATCCAGTGGGCGGGGGCAGGGAAGCTGAGTTCCTTGTTGCTGGTCATGCCGCCCAGCGTCACAGGAAGCAATGAGCGCAACCAGGGACAGGTAGTCCCGTGATCCCGGTCACTCAATACTGCGGCCGCGGTGCATCAGCCACGGACACTCTGCCCCTGGCTGAGCCCTTGAACCTCCCATCACTGTGCCGCTGGGGGTTGGGAATACCTCCGACCTGAGTGGCGCTCACCAAGAAGGCGAGCCCCTAGATCTTGCTCGTCGAGGGCTTGCCGCCCCTGCCCGTACGGAGAGGAGAGTGCGCATGGACCGCGTCGAGCTCGCCGATTTCCTGCGCACCCGGCGCGAGGCGCTGCAGCCCGAGGACGTCGGCCTGCTCCGCACCCGTCGCCGGCGCATCGGCGGCCTGCGTCGGGAAGAGGTCGCCGCCCTCAGCAACATGTCGACCGACTACTACAGTCGCATTGAGCAACAGCGCGGCCCTCGCCCCTCCGAGCAGATGCTCGCCGCCATCGCACAGGGCCTGCGCCTGACCCTCGACGAACGCGACCATCTCTTCCGGCTGGTCGGCTACGCCACTCCCCAGCGCGTCGCCCGCACCGACCACGTCAACCCGGGCATGCTGGCGATCTTCCAGCGGATGGAGGACAGCCCGGCCCAGATCATCAACCACCTCGGCGAAACCCTCGCACAAAACCGGTACTCCACTCTCCTCATCGGCGACCAGACCCGGCATGCCGGCATGGCCCGCGCCCTGGCCTACCGCTGGTTCACCGACCCGGCCGAACGTAAGCTCTTCCCCGCCGAGGACCACGCCCGGCACAGCCGGACCGTTGCCGCACAGCTACGGGGAGCCCACGGCCGCGACCTCGCCGACCCCCGCACCGGGGCCCTCGTGAACACGCTGCTGAGGACCAGCAAGGAATTCGCCGAGATCTGGAGCGAACACCCGGTCATTGGCCGCTACTGCGAACCCAAGCGCATCAACCACCCCCGGGTCGGTTCCCTGGACCTGCACGGGCAGAGCCTGATCGACCCCGACCAGTCCCAGATCCTCACGGTCTTCACCGCTAGCCCTGGCAGCGAAGGCCAGGAGAAACTCCAGTTCCTTGCCCTCCGCGGCGGCCAACTCGTCTGACAGTGGGTGCCGGACCGCCCGCCGTGCGGGGCTATCGAGGCAGACGCTGTCGAACGTCAGGGCGGGCGAGGGGAATCCGGCGACCGAGGCGCTGTTCGCGGCCGCGCTGGCGCTGGGGGTGGTAGCTGCTGCCGGGCGCTGGTGCCGGGTGGGAGGCTTCGGCCTGTTTGAGCACGCCTCAGGCGTGAGATTGCCGGTCTCCGACGACGGAGAGGAGTTGGAGTTTTTCGTGGCTTTCGGTTCCGGGGGTGGCGGTGTAGACGAGGAGGACCTGCGCCTGGTCGGCGTCGAAGAGGACCTGGCAGTGGAGCTCGAGGATGCCGAGCCCGGGGTGCTGAACGCGTTTGCTGTCACGCTCGCGGCGCACGCCGATCTCGTGTGCACTCCACAGGCCGGCGAACTCACTGCTTTGCTCCAGTAGGGCGTCGACGATCTGGCCGGCTCGGGAGTCGGCTCCCTGGCGCGAGTAGACGGCGCGCAGTTCGGAGGTGAAGATCCGGCTGTGCATTGAAGTTCCCCCGCTGGTCTGGACAGCCTGATACTGGGACGGATGGGTCCCGGAGGAAGCAGTTCAGGTAGATGAGTGGCAAGAGCAACATGAGCAAGCGGTACACGCCCGAGTTCAAACGGGACGCGGTGGAGCTGGTCCGGTCGTCCGGGCGGACTCCGACCGAGGTGGCGCGTGAGCTGGGGGTCAGCCCTGAGGGGCTGCGCGGCTGAGTGAACCAGGCGAAGGGCGCGGCTTCGGCCCACCGGCGCCATGGGCCTCACCCACCCTGGGTACCGTGTGAACATGCCCACTTCCGCGGAGCTGCGTCGGATGCGCCGGATTCACCGCTGGTTGGAGATCATCCTGCCGAGGGTGGTCCGGCGTATGGTCAACGGCCGTGCGCCGCAGCCCGGTTGGTTGCCTCGCCGCTGGCTGACCGTGGTGTCGGGTGACGTCGACCTCGACGCGGGTATCGGCGCGGTCTGGCTGGTGTGGCGCCCCAGGGCCGCGAAAGCCGAGACGCACACCGCGCTCATGGAGCTCTGCGGCGAGGAGTGGCAGTACACGGGCGGTGGCGGCAGTTCAGATGGTGATTTGCCTGCGGGAAGGCCGGCGGCGGCCCAGCCCGGGCAAGTCGGCATGATTGAGCTCGGCGGAGGCGCAGGCGTTCTGAGCCGTGCCTACCGCCTGCGGCATCCGCATCCGCACTCCATCGGGACGGCCCCCTGGGTCGGATCCAACGAGCTCCAGGCGGCTGCGGAGGTGGACCATCTCCTCCTCGGCGAGCGACGGATCGAGGTGCCCGGGAACAGCAGTCTCATCGTCGTCTGGAAGTCCCCGTCCACAGGCCGCCGGGGGATACGACCGCTCATCGTGGCCGTGGGGCGCGACGGCTCGGAACTCTCCAGATTCGGCCCTCACGACAGTATGGACAGCTACACCTGGGCGAAGTTGAGCGGCCAGTAGGAGTCAAAAGCTTCGGACTGTCAGCACAAGCACATCCAGTGACCGCAACTCGTATACGCCTCCGCGCCACAACCCCGCACGCCGACACCCGCACCTCTTCATGGCATCAGCCCCGCCCAACTCGTGACACCTAGATACGCGATGCCATTAGTAAGGTGTCGACCGGCAACCTTGCGACGGCCCGCGAAGCGCCTGCTCAGACGGCTGCCGGACGACGAGACCCATCGCCGAGTCGGGGCTTGAGACCACGACGTCGCGGGTTCGCATCCTTCGCGATTCGCGACGCTCGGGGATCAAAAACAGCTTCTAAAGGTCAGCCCACGTCGGGCCCGGCTGATCTCAGGACCAGCCGGGCCCTTTCTGGTTTGTCGGCGGCGGCTGAATTTGGTCGGCGGTTCTGCGATGCCGATGAAGTTCCCGCCCATGGACCGGATACGGACCGACCACCCAAGCGCTGTGAGGTCGTCCGTGAGTGTCCGGACATCGTGGAATACCTTCACGATGCGGTACTGACTGCCGTCAGCGAGCCGGCGCAGCGCCGCCGGGGCCGGCAGGTTCGTGAGGACTTCCTCCTCTGCGGCTGCGGCGGGGCCATCGTCGATGAAGATCGCTTTGCCGCCCGGCGCGAGCGCGGCGGCGACGGTGTTCCAGAAGTCGGGCAACCGCGCCGGCGGAACATGGGAGAGCCAGAAAGCGAAAAACACAATGTCATAGCGTCGCAGCGGCTGCCACTCGAACAGGTCGGCCTCAAGGAATTGGACGGTGGGGGATGCGATACGCGCACGAGCGAGGGCCAACACTTCGGCTGCCGCGTCGACAGCCGTCACCGACTGCGCCCGCGCGGCGAGCAGCGGGGTCCACTGGCCGTTCCGCAGGCCAACTCCAGCACATCCCCCGCAATAGGGAGGTCATCGACAACAGCCAGCAACTCCTGCAGGTCTTCGCGCTCCGCATAGGGCCGGTCATATTCGGCCGCGCCGACCCTGTAGTAGGCCATCTGCTCTGCCAGAAGAGCGTCGTCATCCAATGCAGGTTCCTCTCATCTGGGTTCGGTCAGAGCCAAGCGCGCTTAGCTCGCCAACTTGGTCGCCACAGACACTGTCGGCCTTCACCTATGGGCAAGGTCAAGAGTCATGAGGGCCTGGGACCGTCCTCGCACCCGCTGCCCTAGGGCCTGTCTGGAGTTGTGATCAGTGGTGGGGAAAAGGGCTGGAGGGAGGATGATCGGGCTGGTAGCTTGCAGTTGACCGTGACACCGCCCGAGGAGGTGAGACCCATGAACGCTGTATCGATGTGGGTGCTCCCCCTTCCCGTCACGGTCGGGCGATTGACGTAGGTGTCGCCGGGAGCGCCTCGACAACAAGGCACTCCTGAAAGGCAACACCTATGCATTCTCTGCAGTTCACCGCCGACTCGTCGTCGAACGGCATGGTCGAGCGCGACTTCACCGTGGGCGACGTCCCCGGAATTCTCTGGTCGCCGGCCTCCGGCGCCGATCGCGCGCCCCTGGTCCTGATGGGCCACGGTGGGGGCACCCACAAGAAGCATCTGGCGATGGCGGGCCGGGCACAGCGTCTCGTGACCGGCGGCGGCTTCCATGTCGCCGTCATCGACGCGCCCGGTCACGGCGACCGGCCGCGCACGGCGCACGACGAGCAGGAGATCGCCGAGCTGTACCGGGCGAGGGCGGCGGGCGAGCCGGAAGGGCCGATCGTCGTCCGTTACAACGCCCACCTGGCGGAGCTCGCCGTGCCCGAGTGGCAGGCGACCCTGGACGCCCTTCAGGAACTTCCGGAGATCGGCGCCGATGGGCCGGTGGGCTACGTCGGCATCGGCTTGGGCACCGCGATCGGGGTGCCGCTGGTGGCGATCGAGCCCAGGATCACGGCCGCGGTCTTCGGCCCGCACTGGCCCGATGTCCTGGTCGAGAAGGCGAAGCAGATCACCATCCCGATTGAGTTCGACCTGCAGTGGGACGATGAGCGCATCCCGCGCGAGGCTGGCCTCGCGCTGTTCGACGCCTTCGCCTCGAAGGAGAAGACGTTGCACGCCAACGCGGGCAAGCACATGGAACTGCCCAGGTTCGAGGCCGACAGTGCGGTCCGGTTCTTCGCCCGGCATCTTGGCCGGGCGGTCACCTCACCGGCCTGACGGTGAGCGGTAGCGGCGTCCGGTCTGCCCAACGGGCGCCGCTACCGCGGCCCGGGTTGAGGCTGCGTATCCAGATGATGGATCCGTGTAGCTGGAGCCCTGCCATGTAGCTCGCGGGCATGTTGTCGTAGCGGGTAGCCAGGCCCCGCCACGCTCGGATCTGGTTGATGCAACGCTCCACCGTGTTGCGCTCCTTGTACTGCTCAGCGTCATGGACTACCGGTCGGCCGCCGTCCCTGCCGCGCTTCTTGCGGTTCGCGGCCTGATCGGCCTTCTCCGGGATGTCCGCCTTGATCCCGCGTCTGCGCAGGTAGGTGTGGTTCGCCCGCGAGGAGTACGCCTTATCGGCAGCGACCGCGTCCGGTCGGGTGCGCGGACGGCCCACCGGCCCGCGTACCTTGACCTTCTCCAGCACCGCGACGAACCGGGGACCGTCGGCGGCCTGCCCGGGCGTGAGCACGAACGCCAGCGGGCGGCAGCGCCGGTCTGCTGCGAGGTGGACCTTGCTGGTCAGCCCACCGCGCGAGCGGCCCAGCGCCGCCGCCTTGAGCCGGGCCCGGCGGCGCGGACGCAGCCGTCGGCGCTCGGCCCGCTCGGACCAACAGGTCGGCGAGCCGACGGTCGCCGGGGTGGTTTGCCCGGTTTCCGCGGCCCCCTTTCCTGCTCCGCGGCCTCTTCCCGCGCCGCCAGGACCTCCGGTTCCACCACCATCCCGGCCGCGTCGTGATGGGCGCGGGCCACCGTGGAGTCCACGCTGACCAGGGACGCCGCGCCGCGCGGCCTCGGCGATCATCCCCTCCATCAGCGCGGCGAACACTCCGACGTCGCGCCACTGGGCAAAGCGGTCGTAGACCGTCTGCCAGGCCCCGAACTCTTCGGGCATCTCTCGCCATTGGCTGCCAGTGCGGAACCGCCAGATGACGCCCTCGAACTGTTCGCGCAGGTGCTGCGGGAAGGGGCCGTACCGTCCTATCGGCAGGAACGGCTCTATCAGTTCCCACTCACCATCGCTCAGTTCACGTCGCGTCACCGCAGCGTTCCACCAGCTCGGTGTGCCCCTCGGGTCCGAAACAGACCGCACTGATCACGACTCCAGACAGGCCCTAGTTCGGAGAAGGTCTTCTCTGCGCGTTCTGGAACCGTACAGCGGATGAGTGTGTGCACCTGACGGGCTGCCCGCGAGCCGACTACCTGAACAACCCACCGGCGGCTCAGCTCGGGCTTGCGTATCCGGGTTCGCGTGTGTGGAAGACCAGAGAAGCAGTGGTGCGGCAGCGGAAGATTGAGATGCTGGGCTTCGACCCTTTCGAGCAGTGGGCACCCTGACGGATCGCGGCCATCAGACGGGGCCGCGGTGGGACGGGGACGGGCTCTCCCACGAGTGGGGGCAAGACTGTGAGCGGCGTGGCACCCTCAGCTCCGCTGATGTGACTGGTCGGCCGCCAGGTCACGTAGCAGAGCTGTGGCCCGCGTCGCGGTCTCGCGGGTGCCGTAGGTGGCGGTGATTTCCCCGCCGTCCCCGCTGCGGGCGGATAAGCTCCAACGGCACCTGGCCGCGGCCCGCCCCCACCTCGCCGACGGCGACGCGAACCTGCTCTGCACGCTCGTCGGCCGCCTTCCCGGCCTGCCTGCGATCGAGCACGTCCCCACCCACGGCGACCTGCAACTCCTTCATTGGGCACGGGACGGTCCTTCGCCCCGGGCGTCGATGCGTGGGACGGCGGGTCTACTTCAGCAGCGAGAGATCCACCGCGTTCGCCAGCGCCTGCATGCCGGCTTCGTTCGGGTGGAGGTGATCACCGGAGTCGAAGGCGGGGTTGAGGGCGGCCGGGTCGGCCGGGTCGGCGACGGCCTTCTCGAAGTCGACCACGCCGTCGAAGGCCCCGCTGGTGCGGATCCAGTTGTTGACCGTCTGGCGTGTCGCTTCCGCGGAGTCGCTGTAGTAGCCGGCTCCCTTGTCCGGCAGGATCGTGCCGCCGATGAGCCGGACTCCGGCGGCATGGGCCTGCTGGATCAGGTTCTGGTAACCGTTGATCAGGTCCTGCGCCGTGAGCGGGCCACCGTTCGGACCGGTGTTGTTGCCGATGTCGTTGACGCCCTCCAGCAGGATCACGTCCTTCACTCCGGGCTGGCCCAGCGCGTCGTGGGCGAAACGCTTGGTGGCGGCGATGCCCTGCCAGATGTTCGGCTCGTCGGTCAGGACCCGGTTGCCGCCGAGACCGGCGTCCACCACACCCATGGGCTGGGTTCCGGCCAGCCGCCGGGCCAGGTCGTCGGGCCAGCGGTGGTACGCGCCCGCCGGGGTGTTGTACCCGTCGGTGATGGAGTCGCCGAAGGCCACCACGGTGCCGTTGGCGTCGGGCGAGATCACGTCGAGCCCGGAGAGGTAGTACCAGGAGGTGGTCGAAGCGATGTAGTTGCCGTCCGCCGTGTCGGCGGTGTGGTCGCCCGGGTTGGACAGGTAAGTGGTGTCGAAGGCGTCGGAGTGCCAGGTGGCGGAACTGGTCGCGTGCGGCAGATAGATGCTGACCAGGACGTTCTGGTCGGCCTTGACGGACATCGAAACCGGGTCGCTGGCCAGCTCCGCCCCGGCCGCGATGGTCACGGACGTCGTGCCGGCGAAGGTGACCGTGTGCTGCGATCCGGCGACCGCCGTGGCCCGGTCGGCCTGTTCAGCGATGGTGACCGCTCCGACGGTCAGCGGGATGGTGCTGCGCAGGTTGGACAGGTGGATACGCAGTGCGCTTCCGTCGATGCTGGAGTGCGCGACCATCCTGATGGTCTGGTTGTTGAAGTTCGGTCCGCCGATCGTCATGCTCGGCGCCCATGCCGCGACCCGCTGGGGGTTGGATGACTGGGTGCCGGCCGACTGGTGGTTGGCTGGGTGGTGGTTGGGCGGCTGGCCTTCGGCGAAGGGCGCGCCTGCCATGAGTCCGGCGACGGCGGTGGTCGCCGCCAGCAGGGCCAGCAGCGTTCTTCTCTGTGTGACGAGCATGGTTCACCTTTCTCCCGGCCGGGGACCGGTGGCCGGTGCCCGTGGACGTCATGCGCCATGCGGCCGCATTACGGCCTGTTTTCTGGGCAGGCGTCAGGGCACCGGCGGTCAATCGGTCGAAACGGCTCGGTTGTTCGGGCCCCGGACAGGAATCCGCGGCGATCAGGGGCAGTCGGTGACGCTCATGGCGATCGGTGCCGATCGGGCGATCGGCGATCCGTACGCCCCGTGGCGGTCAGCTCAGCGTGTAGCCGTCCACCAGGAGGTAGGTGCCGCTGAGTTTGGTCACCGTCAGCGTGTGCTGGCCGGCGGTCAGGCCGGACACCGAGTACAGGCTCTGCTGGGAGTGCCGATCCGGGGTGTTCGCGCTGACCGTTCCCTTGGAGACGCCGTCCAGGGTGATCCCGATGTCGCCCTCGTCGGAGTTGGTCTCGGTGAGGAAGCTGATCCCGGTGCCGGTGAAGGTGATCGTGGCGGCGGCGCCGTTCTGCTGGGTGTGGTGCACGCCGTTGTCGAGGTCGCCGGTGCTCCGGGACCCGCTCGACGACCAGCTGCCGGTGTACGCCACGCGCAAGTCGTCGTCGTCGACCACCTTGCCCGGCAAAGTGCCGGGACCCGCGGCGTTCACGATCGCCTGGGCCGCGGTCGGCCAGTTCCCGTCGGTCACCACGGTGGCCTGCTGGAAGGTGATGTTGGTGCCGTTGTTGTTGTAGGAGGCGGTGTCGCTGTAGTTGTCGTGGATCGAGTCGTCATGGATGCTCGGCGTCCACAGGTTCGTCCACAGTGACCCGTTGCTGAACCGCACCACGTTGTCGTGGGTGTTCCACAGCGAGCTTCCCTCGTCGTGGTAGATCATGTTGCAGCCGTCGATGCACTCTGACAGGACGTTGCCGGCGAACTCCGAGGACGCGGCCTGGCCGCCGAGGGTGTAGATCGGTCCGCCGTCGTTCAGCGCGCCCATCACGCTGTGCACATGGTTGTCGAGGATCTGGTTGCCGCCCGTGTAGGTGGTGCCGTGCAGGCACGGGTTGGGCAGTCCCTGCGCGGCCTGGAGTGTGCAGTTCGACGCCCAGCCCCAGCCCCAGCCGATGGACATGCCGGAGTACGGCGTGTAGCCGACGTCGTTGTGCGAGATGACGGTTCCCTTGCTGTGCCCGACCCAGATGCCGACCGCGTCCTGGTATTCCTGGCCGGGGAACTGCACGATGCTGCCGGATATGGTGTTGCCGCTCGTCATCAGCGCGGGCTCGGTCTGGTAGTAGTCGTCGACCTCGCCGATCGCCACTCCGATGCCCGATGTGTCGGTGATGGAGCTTGCGTTGACCGTGGAGTCCTGAGTCTGGTCGGCCAGGTCGATCCCGCTGGTGCCGGTGTGCTGGACGACGTCGTCGGTGAAGGTGATCCGCGCACCGCGGTGCACCTGGACCGCGGCGGGGATACGTGTCGGCGTACGCGTCGTCGGATCCCAGATCACCCCGGCCTGGTTGTCCACGTAGCCCTCGGCGGTCGGGGCATTCCAGGTAGCGTAGATGAAGGTGATTCCGGAGAAGACCAGGTCGTGCACGGGTGCGATTACGTCGGGGATCACGGTGAAGCCGTCGACCAGCAGATACGATCCGCCGGTCTTGACCAGGCGCAGGGTGTGCGTGCCCTTGGACAGTCCGGTGACGGAGACCATGGCCTGCTGTGCGAGCCGCTCCGGGCCGTTGCCGGAGACCGTCGACAACTTGTTGCCGTCGATGTAGACGTCCGCGGTGCCCTCGTCCGAGTTGGTCTCGGAGAGCACCTGGATGCCGGTGCCGTTGAAGGTGTAGCTGACGGCGTCGCCGTTGGTGGAGGTGTAGTGCACGTCGGCGCCGAGGTCACCGAGGTGCCGGCCGTTGGAATAGGCCCAGCTTCCGGTGTAGGCCGCTCGCCAGTCGGTGTCGTTCAGTGGGGCCAGGTGTCCCGGGGTGCCGGAGGCGTCGAGCAGTTCGGGTGCGACCGGCAGCTCGACGTCCGCGGTGGCCAGGTCTTCGCCGGCCCTGGGCACGTAGTAGAGGTAGCCGGCGCTGCCGTCGAGGTAGAACTGGCCGGGGGTGCCGAGCAGTTGGTACGCGTTCTCCAGCCAGGTGATGCCGTCCAGGGTGGGCAGGCCGGCGCCGTTGAACGGGAAGCTGGGGTTGGGCACCGAGTTGTGGTTGTTGTTCCAGCAGCCGGGGTCGACGGTGAGGTCGGAACCTCCGGACGCGGAGCGGGTGATGGACGCCAGCGGGCAGCGCATCTGCTTCCAGGCGTTGTTCTCGACGACCTCGACCTGGGCGGGGTTGGTCCACGAGGTGTACGACGGGGCGCTGGTGGTGAAGCCGGTGGCGGTCACCGATAACCCGGATGGGTTCCTCGGTCCCCGCGCACGGTCCGCGCGCACGCCGTTGACGAACAGCTCCCGGCTGTCGACACCCGTCGGGACCGTGGCGCGGTAGATGTTCTTGGTGGCGTCCACCTTCGAGAACCCGGTGACGCGGACGGCGCCGCTGAGCACCGGTGTCTGGCCGGCGGCCGCCTGGTACACCACCGGGTGGTTGGGCCGGCCGGAGTCCTGGACGCCCAGCGTGAACGGGCTGGTGAGCCGGTACGTGCCGCCCTCCAGCTCGACCACGACGTCCCCGGTGGCGCCGGGGACCAGGGCCCTGGCCTGGTCGCGGGCGGTGTCCAGGGCGCACGGCTCTTGCGTAGTGCAGGCAGTACCACTGCCATCGGGCGCGACGACCAGGGCGTTCGTATCCGCGACGGATCTGGGTGGGCCACCGGTGAAGCCGAAACAGGCAGCGGCGGCGACGACAAGGCAAGCAACGACAGTGTTGCGCATCGTAAGTCTCCAGCAGGAAGGGCGGAGGTCAGACGTCCAATGAATGTACGGGTCCTCGCCGCCAACTCCTAGAGTCTGGCGCGATCCATGGCGAGAAGATCCGACCTATTGCTGGTCCGCTTGGCTGTCTTGCCTGTCGTCCTGCTTGGGCGGCCCGTCCGGTTTCGCCGGTGGTGATCTCGGTGTGCGGGCAGCCGGAGACCCGGCGGGTCTTGGTGATGACGCCGATGCGTGCGGCGATCTTCTCGGCGGTGTTGTAGTAGCGGCCGCCGGCTGAGTGCTGGAGCCTGCCGAGGTCCTCGCGGGCCTTGGCCAGGCGTTTCTCTCTCTGTCAATGTGGAATGAGTCGGGTAAGGTGACCGATTCATTCAGTTGAGGGCGGAGAAGGAGGAGTGCCCGAAGTGGCCAGCACCAACGACCACGGGACACCGGATCCGCAGGTAGAACCCCG
>NZ_SUMC01000070.1 GCF_005047355.1 Actinacidiphila oryziradicis | reverse complement strand
CGGCCGCTTCATGATGCAGCCCACACCCGGCGCAGTCCCGCCCCTGCAGGCACGCCTGGTCGCGGCGACCCTCGCCGACCAGGTCGGCGCGGCCCTCGACACGTCGCGGACCGCCCGCGAGAACAGCTGAGGGAGATCTGAAGGGAAGAGCGACGCGCCAACGGGCGCACCGTCATCCGCGCGGCAACTGGGGGGTGTCCTCGCCCAGCCGCCGGGGGTGGAGCGGCAGCCACCAGGTGTTGCGGCGGTGCACAGTCGCAAGGTCGCGCTGCAGCGGGGACGGGGGCACGGCCAGCACCGGGCATGTCGCGTGCGCGAGGCAGTAGCGACTGGTCGAGCGGCGCAGCGCTCGGCGCAGCAGGCCACGCTGACCGGCGCCGACCACCAGGAGGTCGTCCTCCCGATCGGCTGTCTGCACCAGCGCCTCGCCCGGCGTCCCGCAGATGGCCTGGGCCCGCAGTCGGCCCGCGCTCCAGCTCGCGCCGAAGGCCGTGTCCATCGCGGTCCGCAGCCGTTCCTTGGCCAGGCGGCGGCCCTCCGTCAGCAGCGGCGGGGACGGCGCGCGGCGGTAGGCGAACTCGCCGCCCGCGGGTTCCCAGGCCAGCACGGCCAGCACCTCCGCGCCTGTATCACGGGCCTCGGCCACCGCGCGGTGCAGTGCGGCAAGGCTGCCCAGCGAACCGCTCACGCCCACCACGATGCGCCCGCTGCCGGTCTCGTCCATGGCTGCTACCGCTCCCCTCCTGTGTACGCCTCGCTGCCGTACGACATCCGCAGGGCTCGCCCGGCCATACCGTGGCACCGCTGCGAACAGCACAGCCGACGAGCCCCAGCGGGTGTCCTGCACCCATCGAAGCCCGACCGCAGGCCGACGGCTACCGTACTGACGCGCCTCTGATGCGAGACAGCGCCGGATTAACGGCTTCCTGATCCGGACAGTGGTCATGGCCGGGCAGAGGGCCGGGTCATGGAGGTCGACTCGCCCGCGGCCGCGTCCAAGCGTCACCCTCTGGCCGAGGGCAGCCTCATACTCGCCAGATACGACCCCGACGACCCGCACGAACTGCTGCTCCATGGACCCGAGCGGGCGACATTGGGGTACGCGATGGTGAGCGCGGGCACCGTCTTCATTCTTCTGGGCGTCGGTCTGCTGTTCGGATAGCCGGCGCACGAGCGCCGACCGCAGTCCAGCCCTGCGTCAGCAGCGCATCAAGAACCGCAGCGGTGTCGTCAGGGCGGCGACAACAACGCCCTTCCCCGGTGTGCGCGGCGCGAGAGTGTCCATGGCGGGGAGCGCGGCGCGGGTCGCTCCGCGATGCCAAGGGGGGCTCATCGCGATGCCAGACGCCAGCGTGACGGAGAAGTCCCCGACGGGACCGCAACAAGCGCCGACCCCCGAGACGACCGGCTCCCCCCGGTGGTCCTCCAGGGGTGAGCGCCGCGTATCGCCCGTGTCCCTCAATGGGACACGCGGGCCGCGCCACAGACTGACGGAGCTGCGGCGCGGCCGCCCCGCAAGCACCCCAGGCCGGTTGAAACTCCTGCGCGGGGCCGCGATGACAGCCTCGGCCCTGCTCATCGCCACACTCGTCGCGACCGGTCTGCTCACACACTCCTCCTGGTCGGACATCCGGGACCATTCCGCGCCACCGGTCACCAGCGCCACCGGCCTGTACTTCACGCTCAACGACATGGACGCCCAGCTCGCCAACCAGTTGATGCTCGGCACCACACCGAACCTCGCCGCCGACCGCCGCACCGCCGCACGCGTCTACACCGGGCGGCGCACCGAAGCCGCCGCCCGCCTCCGCGACCTCGCGGAAGCAGCACAGGGAGACCCCACCGCCGAGAAGACCGTCGCCCGGGCCATCGCCGACTTCGGCATGTACGAGGAAAGCGCCGCCCGCGCGCTGCTCCTCAGCGACCAGGCAGGCCGCCTGGCGGGCAAGACCGATCCCGGCGCCCTGGCCGCCTACCGGTCCGCCACCGAGCTGATGCGCACCCGGCTCCTGCCGGAGGCCGACCAACTGGTCGCGGCGAACAACAACGCCTTCAACACCACCTACTCCGCCACCACGGACAAGCTGTCCTCGGCACGGATCGCCGTCCTAGCCGCCGGCTTGCTCCTGCTCACTGTTCTCGTCGTCCTCCAGGTCTTCCTCACTGCCCGGTTCCACCGCATCGTGAACCCGGCTCTGGCGGCCGCGTCGCTGATCGTCCTCGGCGTTCTCATCACCGCGACGATGCAGATTTCCGGCCAGCAGGAGCACCTGCGGGTCGCCCGCCACGACGCTTTCGACTCCGTCGTCGCCCTCACCCGCGCCCGCGCGGTCGCCTACGACGCCAACGCCGACGAGTCCCGCTACCTACTGGACCAGCTGCATGCCGCCGAACACCAGCAGGACTTCTTCACCAAGAGCCAGCAGCTCATGCGGCTGCCCTCAGCCACCATCACCGACTACGACGCCTGGGCTGGTGCCGCCATGACCGCCTACCGGACCGATCACCAGGACCTGCGCTTCACCGGCTACTTCGGCGACGAGTTCCGCAACATCACCTTCAGTGGCGAGCGTCTAGCGGCCGAGGAGGTCGTGGCGCGCTACCGGACCTACCAGCAGGACGACCGGCACCTGCGCTCCCTCGCCGCTTCCGGGCACCTGACCGCAGCGATCCAGTACTGCGTGAGCTACCGCCCCGACGCATCCAACGCCGACTTCGCCCAGTACGACAAGGCACTGCAGAAATTGATCGCTATCAACACCGACGCCTACCAACAGGCTGCCGCCGAAGGCGCCAACAGCTCGCTGTCCGTACCGCTCGGGCTCGCAGCCGCCGCAGCCGCCCTCGCGGCCCTCGCCGTCATCGGCCTGCGCCCCCGGCTGGCCGAGTTCCGCTAACGGGACGCCAACGGGTGCGTCAGCGGCACGTCAGATCAGAGCGGCCTCAGGAAGCCGCGACCGCCCTTGCGGCAGCCCGTCCCTCGCCGTCAAACGCACCGTCGACGTGGCGGCGCGGGCGGTCTTCCTCGCCGTCGCCGGGATCATCAGCCCTGGACCTGCTGCGGCGCGGCTTCTCCGCCGCCGACGCCCGCCGCCAACTGGAGATCGCGGTGGACTGGGGCCGCTATGGCGAGCTGTTCGAGTACGACGCCGACGACGGCCAGCTCATCCTTGAACCCCCCACACGAGCCCTCCTCCAGCCGCCTGCCCCGACGGCCGACTCCGGGTCCTGACCGGCTGCTATCGGCGCTGGCGCGCGGCCTCGACCAACACGCGCGCCACCTCACCGGGCAGATCAAGGTTCCGCTCGATCCACACCACGTCGTGACCGTAGGCGGCGAAGACCCACGCAGTGTACAGGCGGCCCACGGGCGGCGCGTTCGGGCCCAGCAGCAGCGGTCGGACGGCCTGCATCGGAAAGCCCTCCAGCGCCTGGGCGGCGAACCACTCCTCACCCGCCCCCCGCGGCGGCGCCGGGCGGGCGTGCCGGACGGCGGGCCCGCTGCGGCCGTGCCACAGGGCGGCGAGCACGATGAACACCGAGGCGGCGCCGCCGGCCAAGGCCCCGCCGACCACAGCCCAGTCCCGGACCGGGGCTGCGCTGAGGGCGACCAGTTCCACTGCGACCAGCATGAACACGCCCAGCATGGCCGCACCTTCCCTGGTGTGCGGGTGGGGCAGCGTCTTCATGCCACGCCTCCCTTCTGGTGTCCATTCTGGCGCGCCGCGCGGGTCGGTGCCCCGGGGCCGAACGGTCCGATGCTGCGGGGGCGGTCAGCCGCTCAGGACCGCCCGACCGCCGCCCAGGAGGGCGCCGGGTACCGGCGGGATCTCATCCAGCAGCGCCTGACGCCCCTCCCCAGCCGCGGTCCGTGCCGCCAACTCCTCACGCATCTTGATCCGCGCCCGGCTCTCCTGGTCCGAGACAGCCTGATCGGACAGTGGGGGTCAGCCGCCGTCAGTCTGGGTGTGGTGAGTTCTGCATGGTGTACAGCGTGGCACCGGCCTGGTCTGCCAGGGTCACGGCGACGAGGCGGGCCTCCAGGGAGGGGATGGGACCTGGGGTCGGTTCGAGCATGAACCGACCGTAGTAGTGACCATTGCTGAACACTCGCAGTTCGACGTCTCCGTCCGGTAGCCCGAGCTGGTCGACGTCCCAATTGTTGCGTCCCAAGACGATGGAGCCTTCTTGTTCGAGGCGTGCTGGGCGGCCCAGCAGCGTTCCGTACTCGAAGCGGCAGCCGCTCAGGTGGAGCAGGCTGACGAGCTGTGCCCGCACGTGGTCGACCACGGTGGTGGGGGAGGTGGCGGACTGGGCCAGCCGGGCGGTGTGGTGGATCCGGGCGAGGTAGTCGGCGTCGGTGACGGCGATCACTTGCAGGCGGCGGGCCCGGGCGGCCACCTGGGAGACCGCAAGGCCGACGACGAGGAGCAGGACGGCGGTGGTGATGTCGGCGGACTTGGCGATCGAAAAGTGCTCGTAGGGCCTGGTGAAGAAGAAGTCGAACCACAGGGCGGCGGAGACGGCTGAGAGGGCTCCGGCCAGGCGGTGACCGAGGATAGCCGCGGCAACGACCGCCACGACCAGGATCAGGGCGATGTTGGTGTTGGCGATGTTGCTGCGAAGGGGCAGGAGGACCGCACAGACGGCAAGCGGGGCTGCCAGTGCCGCAAGGATGGCGAGCGGGCCTCGGACGAGGGAGTGAGGCATGGTGCACCTCCTGCGTTCAGGTGTAGCAGGGGCGCGCCCGGTGCGGATGGTCGGCACAATCCTTAACGTATCCCTTGTGGGTGGTGCACTCCGGATCCGGGTCTCACTTACCTCGGACCGGTGATCGGCCGTCGGCGAGCCGTCCGTGGCGTCTGTGCCGTGGATCGGCCTTGGTGCTCTCGCACCGCCGTGGCATAAGCCCGGCACCGATCGGGCCGGAGTACCTTCGGGCTCAGGCTGGTGGGCTTGCGGGAGCGGAGGCGGTCGCGGTGGCTCGTGGGCGTTTGCGGGTGTACCTGGGGGCCGCCCCGGGGGTGGGGAAGAGTTACGCCATGCTGGCAGAGGGGCAGCGCCGCAGGTCCCGCGGGACGGATGTGGTGATCGGGCTGGTCGAGACGCACGGCCGTCGGCTGACGGCGGACATGGCAGAGGGACTTGAACTCGTTCCCCGCCGCACTCTGGTGCATCGGGACCGGTCCTTCACCGAGATGGACCTCGACGCGGTACTGGCGCGCCGACCGCAGGTCGCGCTCGTCGATGAGCTCGCGCACACCAACATTCCCGGGTCGAGGAACGACAAGCGCTGGCAGGACGTGGAGGATCTGCTGGACGCGGGCGTCGACGTGGTCAGCACGCTGAACATCCAGCATCTGGATTCGCTCAACGACGTCGTGCAGCAGATCACCGGTGTCAAGCAGTACGAGAGGATTCCCGATGAGGTGGTGCGCCGCGCCGAGCAGGTCGAGCTCGTCGACATGACACCGGAGGCGCTGCGCCGCCGCATGGTCCACGGCAACGTCTATCCGGCCGACCGGATCGATGTGGCGCTGACGCACTACTTCCGGCCCGGCAATCTCACCGCCCTGCGGGAGCTCGCCCTGCTGTGGGTCGCCGACCAGGTTGAGGAGGGCTTGCAGCGCTACCGGACCGAACAGGGCATCGCGACGCCATGGGAGACGAAGGAGCGCATCGTCGTGGCGCTGGCAGGCGAACGCCACGAGGAGGCCCTGATCCGGCGTGCCGTACGGATCGCCGGCCGGAGTCCGGGGAGCGAACTACTCGCGGTTCATGTGGCTCGCAGCGACGGCCTGACCGGCGCCGATGCGGCGGTGCTGGCCGGTCAGCGAGCTCTGGTGGAGTCGCTCGGGGGGAGTTTTCATCAGGTGGTCGGTGCGGATGTCGCGGCTGCGGTGTTGCAGTTCGCGCGGGCGGAGAACGCCACCCAGATCGTCCTGGGCGGCGCGAGGCGCGGCCGGCTGGCGGGGCTTGTCCTGGGCGACCAGGTGGTGCCCAGGGTGACCCGGCTGGCCGGTCATTTGGACGTGCACCTTCTGACGGACGAGCGGATGGCGCACCGCGCTGCGGTGGCGCTGCCGCCTCTGACGGGGGGAGTCGGCCGCGTCCGGTTCTGGTCGGGCGCGGCCGCGGGGGCTCTGCTGCTGCCGGGCCTGACATTGCTGCTGACCGCGGTGCGCGGAATCGGGCTGGCGGGTGAGCTCCTGCTGTATCTGCTGGCCGTGGTGGGTGTCGCCCTGATCGGCGGGCTGTATCCGGCGCTGGTGGCCGCTGTTGGCGCGGGTGTGCTGGCGGACTACTACTTCGTGCCGCCGGCGCATTCGCTGACGATCGGGCAGCCGGGAGATGCGGTTGTCCTGGTGGTGTTCGTCGTAGTGGCGCTGCTCGTCAGCGGCGCGGTCGAACGGGCGGCACGCCGGGCCCGCATCGCCGCCCGGTCGGCGGTGGAGGCCGCCACCCTCTCCGACCTGGCGACCGGAGCGCTGCGCGGACAGGGCGACCTGCCGGCGTTGCTGGAGCGGGTCCGCGAGACCTTCGGACTGGCTGCGGTCAGCCTGCTGGAACGGGACAGCATGGGCGGGCGCCGCTGGTACACCATCGCCAGTACCGGGGATACGCCACCGGAGCGGCCCGAGCAGGCGGACGCGGACGTATGGGTCACGGACGCCCTGGTGCTGGCCGGGCGCGGCCGTCCCCTCGATGCCGGGAATCGGCGCGTCTTCCTCGCCTGCGCGGCACAGGTGGCGGCGAGCCTGGAGAACGACCGGCACCGGCAGCAGGCCGCAGAGGCTGGGGAGCGCCTGGCTGCCGACCGGCGCCGCGCCGGTCTCCTGCAGGACTTGGAGCCCGAACTCGCGGTCGCCCGGCGAGCACTGGAGCAGTTGCGTGAGCGCGAGGCACCCCGCACGGACTCGGAACGGGCGGCGCTGTGCGACGGAGCGGCGGGCGCGGTCGAGCGCGTCAGCGGTCTGGCCCGTGCCCTCCTCGATCTGAGCCGGCTGCATGCCGGAGCACTCGAAGTGTTCCTGCGCCCGGTTGACATCGACGAGGTCCTGGCCGTTGCCCTCGATGCCCTGGGCCCCGGCGGCCACGACCTCACCGTTCGGCTGCCCGACGACGTGCCGGACGTGATCGCCGACGCGGCACTTCTCACCCGTGTGGTCATCAATTTGGCAGCCCATGCGCTGCGCCGCAGCCCTGACGGCGCGCCCCCGCTTGTCGAGGCTGTGTGGAGCGAGGGGCAGGTGGATATCCGCCTGGTCGACCACGGCCCTCCGGCACCGGATGTGGCAGCGCCGGCCGGACGAGGGGAGCCGAACGGCGTTCATGGCTCGACGAGCGCGGTGCTGCGCCTGTGCGCCGACCTCGCCCAGGCGATCGGTGGCACGCTGCGCTGGGAAGAGACGGCCGGTGGGGGTCTGACGTCGGTGCTCAGTCTTCCGGCGGCTGCGGGCGGCAGGTCGGGGGAGGTCACCCCCGACGGACGCGTCTGACGCTTGGCCAGGCGGGAGTCCGGTCAGGGGCGCAGCGTGTCGAGGGCGAGGTTGAGCTGCAGGACGTTGACTCTCCTCTCGCCGAGGAAGCCCCACGCTCGTGGGGTGGTGTGGGCGGCGATGAGGGCGTGTACCCGGCTGGGGGGCAGGTGCCGTGTGGCGGCGACGCGCGGTGCCTGAAGGTTGGAGTTGGCCGCGGAGATGTCGGGGTCGAGTCCGGAGGCGGAGGCGGTGACGGCGTCAACCGGGACGGTGGTGCCGGGGGGCAGTCCGTTGAGGCTTCCGGTAGGCGAGGGCCCGCTGCGGGACGGTGTTGGGGTTGCACAGCCGGGGTGCCGTCGGGGTTGCGTTGGTAGACGGGGTTGCCGTGCGCGTCGACCTCGGGATGTCCCTGGACATCGGTGGCCTGGACGGGCGGGCACTGGGCGATGAGGCGGGGTCGCCGGGGCCGAGGGTGGAGGCCCCGCCGGAGGTGGGGTTGTAACCGTTCGGGCCGGCGGCCGAGGGGCGGGGCTGGAAGTACTGGGGCAGCGGGGTGCCGTTCTTGTCGGAGAAGTTCTGGCCGATGAGCGCCGAGCCGACTGTTCGGCCGTCGGTCTGGTCAGGGAAGGCCGCTCGTAGCGCGGATTCTCCCGGCCCAGCCACAGCACCAGCGTCTTGCCGCGCCCGCGGTCGGCGGCCTGTCCGGTGCACTACCGCCGAGGTGCTGCACACGGGGCGCCGCCTCGCGGCCACCAGCGCACGGGTGTCGACGCCGGACGGACGTCCCGCGGTTCTGGTCAACGCACCGTACGCCCCGGCCCCCTGACATGCCGGTACCGGAGCCCGGTGACTCCGGGCTCCGGCACCAGGTGGTCCATGTACGATCAGCCTGCCGGAGCGTTCGTGAAATCCGCGCTGGTGACGCGGCTGCCGATCGGGGCCAGGAGAACGCGCCGGACTCGCCGAGAGCCTCGGTCGTCGACATCGTCTCGCGCAGGCGGGACCGCCGCCCAGATCTCGGCGTCGGTGCCGGCTTCCACCTCGTAGATCGCGTAGTACTTGAAGGGTGCCTCGCCGGAGGCCACCTCGAACCGCTCGGCCGAGACGAAACCGGGTACGGCCAGGACGTCCTTGAGGTGTTCACCGTTGTACCAGGCGTTGAACTCGTCGTCGCGGCCTTCCAGCGGGGTCGTCTGGGCGATCATCAGATACCTCATGCGGGTCTCCTTCGGTCTTTGCGGGTCAGGCGGATACGACAAACTTGTGCGGGCTGTCCGCGGTCGCGCCACCGTCGATCGCGACGACGGCGCCGGTGATGAAGGGGCATCGTCGCTGAGCAGGAAGGCGACGAGCGCGGCCACCTCGTCCGCCGTGCCCAGTCGGTGCGACGGGTTGGTGAGCGTACCGAGACCGGGCGCAGCGCCGCCGGTGCCACCTGGTCCCGTTTGCATGGAGGTGTCGATGAGACCTGGTGCGACCGCGTTCACGCGGATGCCCAACGGGGCACCCTGCACGCCGGCGCTCTTCGCCAGGCCGATGATGCCGTGCTTGCTCGCGGAGTAGGCAGGCATCTGGGGGGCTCCCCGCATCCCGGCGATCGACGAGGTCAGGACGAGGAACCCCCGGTTCCCTGGGCCTTCAGGACGCGGAAGGCGTTCTTCAGGCCCAGAAACACACCGCGAAGGTTGATCCGTATGACCTCGTCGAAGGCCTCGGGCGCGAGAGCGTCGAACGTTGCGACCCCACCGGCGATACCAGCGTTGAGGTGATACAGGTCAACGCGGCCGAACCTGGAGACGGCGCGGTCGAAGACCGATGACATGTCGTCCTCGGAGCCGGTGTCGCCGCCCAGCACCAAGGTGTCGCCGGTGTACGTCCACTTTCGGGCGACCAACTGCCGGTGCCAGGTCAGCAGGGTGGTGGGAGTGACCGCGAACACCAGGCGCCAGCGCTCGCGCGGGACCAGCCGGGAAGGCGGTCTCCGCTGCGGAACCCGGTCGCCACCTCCAGCAGGTGGGCCATCCTAAGCTCCGCGAGCTCGCGTCGGCCCTTCGTCAGGTCCTTCATCGTCTTGGGTTGTCGACCCCGGTCAGCCCCGGTCGCCGCCGTGCGTGAGGAGGAGCGACAGTTCGGGTGGTTGGACAGGAACCGGAAGCTCACCTGCTGACGAGCACCGCTGACTCCCACCAGCTGAATGCGTCCCAGATGCGGCTCGCGCCGCTCGACGGTCCACTCCACGTCGTCCAGGACCAGCCCTGCCCCGGGCGACAGGTCCAGTGCCCCCGCCCCCGACCTCATGACGCTCCTCCCCCTGGGCAGACCACCAGCGAGCGGTTCGCCAACGGCTTGGTGAGGTCCACGCCGAGCCGACGGTGCCAGATCAGATGCAGCAGCTGAGCGCGGGCCACCGGCTCGCAGCCGCTGGCCGCGGCGAGTTCGCCGAACGTCAGGCCCCGTCGAGCCGAGGCGAGCAGTGCCGGCCGCAGTGCCAACGGGTCTGACAGGGGTCGGCGTTGCGAAGACAGTGCGTCGAGGGTCGACAGGACGTGCTCGCGCCACCGGGCCGCCACCGCGTAGTGCCAGCCGCAGGCCAGGGCGACCTCGGCTGCTGCGGCGAAGGACTCCCGGGCCTCCTCCGTGATCAGCTCTTGCGGCCTGACGTCGATCAGCCAGACTCCCGAGCGGGTCACCGCGAGGAAGTCCGGCGTGTGGTTCCTGCGCTCCCCCGCGGTGTCGAACCGCAGCCTCAGCTGTTGGGACACCACGTCGACCAAATCTCCGGCGAAGTCCAACGCCAGCAGCAGTCTGGCCTCCTCCAGACTCTCGGCTCCGTGGTGACGGCCGGTACTGACCAGGAACTGCAGCCCGGGCCGATGCCCTTGACCACGTTGCCAGGAGAACCAGCGGATCGGATCGCAGTCCACCACGGGCGTCTGGACGAGCTCCCGCACAGAGCAGGACATCTGATCTCCGCCGGCCTTCCACGTCACCGTCCACCGCGAGGTCCAGCCCACGCTCAAGTCCAGCCCGGGTCTGCCCGGATCGACGGACACCGGGACGAAAAGGTCATCCCAAACTGCACAGTGCGACCACAGGGGATCCGAGACCGTACCCTCTGCGATGCGCGCTGCCCTGCATGGGTCTCCGCCTCTCCTCATGCCCCCAGGAAAACGGTCCCTCTCCACCGCGAGCCACGGACCTTCGGAACTGGTGACAACACGATTGGCAATGCACCGCTAGTGACAGGTAGCACGGCGATTTGGTGACAACAACCGCGGCACGCAGACCGCGAATGATCAGGTCAGGACCTCTGTCAGGTGACAACTAACCTGGCACGGCACAAGAACGCGAACGTCCGCCCTGTTGGAGAGACGGCTGTCGTGGTAAATCCGGGGTTTACTGCGGTGGCCTGGCAACGCTCTGACCAGTGAGTTCACGTCTAGTTATCGGGTGGCGGCAGTAATACGAGGACCGGGCCTTGACCTGGAGCGCGGTCCAGGTGCCAGGGTCATGCCCATGATGGACACTTTCTCTCCGGGAGAAGTCGCCGAGCGGTCCGGCTTCAGCTTGGACACGCTGCGGTACTACGAGCGCATCGGCTTGCTCGACGGCATCGAGCGCACCCGCAGCGGCCACCGCCGCTTCGCCCAGGGTGACCTCGAATGGCTGGGTGTGCTGCGCTGTCTGCGCGACACCGGCATGCCCATCGCCGAGATGCGCCGTTACGCCGAGAGCGCCCGCGAGGGCGACCGACCCTTGCCGAGCGCATGGCGTTACTCATCAAGCACGAGGCCCGCGTCGAGCAGCACATCACCGAGCTCCGCGCCCAGCAGGAACACCTGCGCGACAAGATCGCCTGGTACCGCGCCCAACTTCCGGTCCAACCCACCTGAGAGGACACACACCACCCTCACCGGCTCGTCGGCGGCTTCGGCCATGCGTCGAAGCCTAGCGAGCGGTTCGTGACCGGCGGAGACTGCTGGTATCCGCACGAGCGGTCGGGCCGGTCGCGCTCATTGAGCGCGACCGGCTCAGGCCTTAGGGAACGAGCTCGTAGCACTGGCGCTGGACGCCAGGAAGCCGACGCCGGCGTGCTGAACCGGTGCGCCGCCGCTCGGGACCTGCTTCCCGTCCAAGGCCCCCGTGACGGGCATTCCCACCGGTTAGGCGCCGCGTTCTCCACACGTGGCCAAACCGCGTCCTCGCTCAGCGCGGCATGTGGATGCCCAGTTGCCAGAGCCGGGTGCGGGGGGGCGAAGCGGTGGCCGGTGCAGGCAGAGCGGAGGGTGGCCGTTCCGGGTTGAAGGGCGCGGGCATTGGTGGTGCCGGTCACCGTAACGGTTCGGGTGCGAGTGATGACTGGGGAACAGGAGTGGTTGGTCTCCCGTCCCGGTGCGGGGCGGGAGACCACTTGTTTCAGGAGATGTTGACTGCGGTGTCGTCGATGGCGAACGAGGTCTGGAGGGTGGAGTCTTCGGTGCCGGTGAACTTCAGGGTGACGGTCTGCCCGGCGTATGAGGACAGGCTGAAGGATTTCTGCGCGTAGCCGGTGTTCTTGTTGAGGTTGGAGTACGTGGCCAGGGTGGTGGAGCCGGCCTGGACGGTGAGCTTGTCGTAGGCCGTGCCGGTCGTGGTCTCCGCGGTGTCGATGTGCAGGTAGAAGCTGAAGTTCGCGGTGGTGCAGGAGGCCGGGATGGTCACCGACTGGGAGAGCATGTCGGTGTGGGTGGAGCCGTAGCCGTCCAGCCAGGCGTCCCAGCTACCCGTACGGGCGGGCTCGGAGGTGTTGTTGCTGATGACGCCGGAGCCCGAGGTCCAGGGTGCGGCGGTACCGGTCTCGAAGCCGGGGTTGCCCAGCAGTTGGGCGGTCGTGCAGGCGCCAGCGGGGTTGATGGTCCAGGTGAAGGATGCGCTGCCGGAAGGGCCGGTGCTGTCGTGTGCGGTGACCGTGGGACTGTACGCACCGGCAGTTGAGGGGGTACCCGAGATCAGGCCGGAGCCGGAGTTGATCGCCAGGCCGGGGGCCAGTCCGGTCGCGGTGTAACTGAGTGTGCCGCCCGCCGTGTCGGTCGCGGAGATCGGCAGCGAGGCGGCTGTGCCTGCGGTGCCGGTCTGACTGCCGGGATTCGTGACGCTGACGCTGCCGCCGGTGCCGCTTGCGAACTGCACGTCAAGCACGCTGTGCAGTTCGACGCCGTTGGGGGCGACCCCGGTCTGGCCGTGCTGGAAGTCGAAGAAGCCCACTCCGGTGACGGTGACGGGCACATTCGCGGTCTGGAAGCTGCCCGTGGCCGTGTACTTCGCGTCGAACTGGCCGCGCGCCTTCTGCACGCTGGACAGCAGCGGACTGCCGGCGCCGACGCACGCCGGATCGGGAATCTCCGCGATCATCGTGTGCCCGGCCTTGTCGTCCAGGACCAGGTGGTAGTCGGAGTCCGCTTCGAGCTTGTACTGCGTCAGCGTCGCCGACAGCCGGTAGACCGTGGTCTCGGTGGGCTTCACCCGGTTGTTGGCCGGCAGCGTGCCCGGCGCCGGGATCGCGGTGAGCGAGGCAATCGTCGTCGCCGTCGTGGACTGGAGATTGATCAGCCCGGCATCCGCGTCGGTGCCGGTCTTCACCGACCAGCGCTCCACACCGCAACTCCCGGTGAGGGCGGCCGGTTTGGCCACCACCTCTTCATGTTCCTCGGCATCGGGCGTGGAGTGATAACGGGGACCGGCGCTTCCAACCGTCACGGACAAGGTGACAGCGAGGACGGCCACTGCGAGCACGGCCAGGTACTTCCACCATTTCTTCGGCACGGAGCGACTCCCGGAGAGATAGGGATGATCCGGCAACCCGGGGCTGCCGGGCTCGGCAGGGTCGCCGGCGAGGGGCTTGTGCACGTGCTGTGGGTTTGCTGTGCGATGGAGGGCCCGCAAGGAGTGTGACGAGCCGTCGGTTGACGCGCATAGACCAACGACGTAAACACTTGGCCGTGCACGGTCAAGTTTTGTCCTGGTCCCCGCCAGTGCGGCCAACGGGGATACGAGGCATGTCCTTTCACCACGTGTAGTTGCGCTTCGCCGGGGGCGGCATCGGGGCGGATCTCGGTGTCGGCGGCCAGTGCCATGGCCTCGAATGCGGCCAGGGCCTGGCGCGCGCGGTAGAGTTCGGCGCGCACCTCGTCGGCGATCTGGGCGGGGAAGTACCCCCGAGCGGTGATCTTGGCGAACCACGTCTCGAACCGGGCGAGGTCAGCCTCGGACTCCTCGACCTCCGCGCGTACGTGGTGCGCTTGCGGGCCGCCTCGGTACGGAGCTCGTCGAAGAACGCCGGGAGACGTTCGAGGACCTCCCCGTACTCCACGGCGGCCGCTGCCCGGAACTCGCCGATCAGTGCGCCGTGCTCCACCGGGTCGTCGATCCGCACGTGCAGGCACCGCGCGCTGCCGCCGTCGGCGCGCACCTTGGCCATCAGCCGGCGTACTGCTGAAGCGACCTGTGGCCGGTCCGGAAGTAGACATACTGACTGCTGCACGTAGACGGCGCCGAGGCCGCACAGCTTGCGCCACACGTGCACGCGCAGCGAATCCGCCGCTCCCGCCGTGCTGACCGCCAGCAGTCCTGCCGGCCCGCCGTCGGATGCGGGTGCCGACCGCGAGGGGCGGTGTTGTGACGTCGTTGATAATTGGAGGCCAGGGAGGCTGCGGCGCGTGGGCATGTCGAGGAGATGTGGGCCGGGATCACGGAGTTGACGACTTCGCTGGCCGCTGCTGATTCCGAGCTGTCGCGGCTGGTTGTCACTCGTGTTGACGGTGCTGGAAGTGCTGGCCGATGGTCCGGGGTCGGGGGTCGGGGGTCGGGCGGAGACTTCCTACATCGCTCAATCCTTTCGTGCCCGTGGCACACTCAAGATCTGTGGACCGGAGGTGCTCGCGGATTTGACGACCTCGTTGGGTCCGTGCAGGGGTTGTCAGGCGAGCGGAAGTGGTGGATGGGGCACTGTCACGTTGGCGGATGGCATGGGAGGATCTTCGGGTTGATCATGCTGGAGGGGGATCGTCCATGGGGAACCCGGCGCCGTCGTACAAGGGGCACCGCTACCCGGTGGAGGTCATCTCCCGCTGCGTATGGCTGTACTTCCGCTTCCCACTCAGGTTCCGCGAGGTCGAGGAGCTGATGCTCCAGCGCGGCGTGTCTGAAGTTCGGCCAGGCCTGCGCCGACGGGCTGCGCCGTCGCCGGCCCCGGCCAGGGGACAAGTGGCACCTGGACGAGGTATTCGTCAAGATCAGCGGCGAGCAGAAGTACCTGTGGCGGCCCGTCGACCAGGACGGAAACGCGCTCGACATCCTGCTCCAGTCCCGGCGGGACGCGAAGGCCGCCAGGCGCTTCCTCCGCCGCCTGATGAAGAAGACCCGTGCGGTGCCGCGGGTGGTGGTCACCGACAAGCTCCGCTCCTACGGCGCGGCCCACCGCGAGGTCATACCCTCCGTGGAACACCGCTCCCACAAGGGACTGAACAACCGAGCCGAGAACAGCCACCAGCCCACGCGGCAACGCGAAGGAGCGATGAAAAGCTTCCGCAGCGTCGGCGGAGCACAACGCTTCCTGTCCGCGTTCAGCGGCATCTCACCCCACTTCCGCCCCCGCCGCCACCAGATGACCGCACCCGAACACCGAGCTGAAATGACCATCCACTTCGCCACCTGGGACCAGGTCACCGGCGCTGTCGGCCGGCCCACCACGGGCTGAGCACCGGCCCGGAACCCGGCACCACCACACCCCGACACGTCATCAGGCACCCACGCACCCAACAACGTGACAACGCCCTTGTGGGAACGGTGCTCGACCGAGCGCATCAGCTCTCGGTGGGCGACACCGTAGGAGCGGAGCTTGTCGGTGACCAGCACCCTCGGCACCCGGCGCTGCTTCTTCATGAGCTTGGCCAGGAACCGCTTCGCGGCCTTCGCGTCCCGCTTCGACTGCACGAGGATGTCGAGGACGTTGCCGTCCTGGTCGACGGCCCGACGCCTCGCCCGCGACTACGAATTACTCCGAGCTCGGAGTAACTCGTATTATGCCGATCCCGACGTTATGCCGACCGCAGAGGCTGAATGCCGGGGCGGGACGAGCACGGGCTCCGGAACGATCGGCATAACCGGACGGTTCTCGACGGAGCGTTTCGCAGAACGCAAGCGGGAGCCCAGGCCGCTGTAGCGTCCGAGAGGAGAGCCGGAGGGGGCTGTGTGGCGAGGAAGTCCTCCACTACCTGCGGCGTCAGCTCCGGCCCTTCCTCCAGCCGGTCAGCCCGGCCGTAGCCGACTCTCCGGATGCGGGAGGGATCACCGTCAGGATGACGGCAAATTATGCCGACCAAACCAGCCCGGAGGTCCCGTCGACCAGCACCGACCGCTCGACGTCGGCATAACGTCGGGATCGGCATAATACGAGACTCTCCCCGCCAGCTCCGAAGCCATGATCCACGTCGCGTCGATCGACAACCTCGCCAAGCGCATAACGGACGAGACTAAACCCACCTGGCGAGGCACCTACTAGGGCATCAAGGGCAATCCGTCCACGCTAAACGCCCTCTCAGAGGTGGGTTGCACCGGTCAGCGCCGGGCCCGCGGTGCGGGCCCGGCGTACTGACGACCGCGTTCGGCGGGTCGAGGGGGCCGGGATGGTGTAGTCGCCGTTCGACGGCCCCACCGGGTTACTCAGTGGCGGTTGTCGCGCTTTACCGGCCCCGGGTCGTCGGAGCCAGCGGCGGCGTGCTGGCCGGGGGCCGGCGTAGGTGCGTGGCCTGCTCGAAGGAGTACGACAACCCGATCAGCTCGGGCTCACTGAACGCCGTACCGAGGAAGGCCAGGCTGATCGGCAGCCCGTTCGCGGTGAAACCGTTGGGCACCGTGACCGAGGGGTAGCCGGACAGGCTGGCCAGTGCGGTGCTGCTGGGGACCGCCTTGCAGGTGTTCGTGGCGGTGCTGCCAGGGTAGGCACTCGCGGGGCAGGTCGCGTTCGGGAAGACCAGCCCGTCCAGCCGGTTCGCGGTCAGCAGGCTGTCGATGCCATTCCGGAACGAGGCAGGACCAGTGGCGAGCGCCTGCTGGTACGCGGGGTCGGTGAGCGACCCCCGGCTCTCGGCCTGGGTTAGCCGGGTCAGCACGGCCGGCGAGATGGGAAAGTCGGGCTGGCTGCTCTGCGCGATGACATCGGCCAGCGTCTTGACCGGGACGCTCTTCGGCCTGGTCGCCAGGTAGTCGGCGAGCTGGTACTTGAACTCCAGGTCGGAGATGGTCGCATAGACCGAGCTTGCCGAGGACAGCAGCGAGTCAGGCAGGTGCACCGGGACGATGGTCGCGCCGTGTGACCGCATCGTGTCCAGGGCGCGCTGGGTGGCCGCGTCGATCTCGGTGTTGCCGCCGTTGAAGTTGTCTACAAACCCGATGCGGGCGCCGGACAGCTTGTCCGCCTTCAGGTACTTCGTGTAGTCGGTGCTGTAGTGGCCCGCGCTGGCCTTGGTACGCGGGTCCTTTGAGTCGACTCCGGTCAGGGCACTGAGCATTGCCGCGCCGTCGGAGACGGTTCGGGTGAGCGGCCCGGCGACGTCGAACGTCAGGCTGAACGGGATGATGCCGGCTCCGCTCACCAGCCCCATGGTCGGCTTGATGGCGACCAGGTCGTTGTTGGCAGCCGGACCGCGCAGTGAGCCGAGGGTGTCGGTACCTATACCGGTGGCGGCCAAGTTCGCGCCGACCGCGGCACCGGGGCCGGCACTGGACCCGCCCGGGCCGCGCGTGAGGTCGTACGGGTCGAGCGTCTGGCCGCCCACGGAGCTGTACCCGCCGCCGGGAGAGCCACCGTGCGCCCACTCATCCATGTTGCCCTTGCCCAGGATGACCGCCCCGGCCTCCAGGAGGCGCTGGGTGACGGAGGCGTTCTTCTTCGGGTAGGTGCCGGCCAGCGTCTTCGACCCGCCGGTCGTCGGCATGTCGGCGGTGTCGATGTTGTCCTTGAGGATCACTGGGACGCAGTGCAGCGAGCCGGTGAAGCCGTGCCGGGCGAATGACCTGTCGAGTGACGCTGCCCGCTTCACTGCCTGGTCGGACACCGTGATGTAGCTGTTGAGCTTGGGGCCGGCCTTGTCGTAGGCCGCGATACGGTTCAGGTAGGCCTGAACGAGCTGCACACACGTCAGGTGGTGCGACGCGATCGCCTCATGGATGCCGCTGACGGTGGCTTCGGTGAGCATAAACGGCTCTTGCTTCGGTGCCGCCTGTGCCGGGCCGGTCAGCGTGGCGGCGACGGTTGCGACGCCTGCCAGGGTGACCAGGGCACGTCTACGGGTTCGGGTGAAGCGGCTCATGGGACTCCATTCGTCTGACAATCTGTTCCCCTGCGACTCTTTAAGGAAGATGATCACCTCAAGTGACGTCGACGGTAGATCGCCGTGGTTACGCCGATATGCCAGTAATTTTTCTGCCTCATTGCCGGAACGATCTTGGGTTGCGCTGCACATGACGTGGGTCCGCGCCGCACGCCAACCCGCCTTGATGTTCTGGGAGTTGGTGATCGCGGCGCTTGCGAGTACCCGGCGGCCATTCCTCCACCGCGCGAGTCGCGGGTGGTCGTGCCCCTGGACATCTCCGGCATGGCAATCGCCGGCGGGGGTTGATGCGAGGCGCCCGGCTCGGGCGAGCGCCTCGAAGACCGTGGTGCGCGCGGTCACCGCATCACTCTGGTGCTTGCTGATGCGGGCGAGCTCTTTCCCGTACGCGTCCTGTGAGGCTCAAAAACACGAATCGTCGTCCGGCTTCGAGGTCCTTCGCCGTGGGGAACCGGGAGTCCAGGTCTCTGAGCAGCGGTTCTTCCTCGTCTGGGATCATGTTTCGTGATCCCGTCCACGGTGTATGCCGTCACCCGCCGCCTGCTGTCGCTGCCCGCGTTGCTGCTGCGGCGTGAGGTCTCCAAGGACGCTGAGTTGCTGGTGTTGCGGCACGAGAACGCGGTCCTGCGCCGACACGTCCCGCGCGTGCGCTACGAGCCAGCCGACCGCCTGTGGTTCGCCGCGCTCTCGCACCTGATACCGCGCCGCCGCTGGGCACAGGTCGTTCCGGTCACTACGGCCACGCTGCTCAGACCCCACTCGCCCACCCGCGCAAGCTGAACGGCCGTCCGTCCCCGAAGCCACACCGCAAACATTGGGCCCCGATGCCCGCGAGCCCCACTATGAGTGAGGCCAGGGTGGTCGCATCCATGCGTCGGCCCTTTCCTTCTCGCACCCGCGCCAACGGGGTGCTGCCGGCATCTGACGTTAAGTGGTGCGACGAGCCTGGCCGAATGTGACGTCCCGGGCCAAAGAAACAGAAGAGAGCTGCGCAACCGCCTCTTCACTACCACCGCGCGGTCAGCGTCCAGGCCCACCCGTGCCGACGGTCAGGCTGGCCGCGGCCCCTGGCAAAGCCAGCAATGTGCGGCGCGGGCTACGGCGGCGGCCGAGGGGGACGGCTGGGCAGCGCGAGTTCCTTGCCCCCACCAGTAGCGCCCGCCACAACGGCCGCTCCACGGGCTTCTGGGGCATGGGACTCGACAGGACCCCATTCACTACAAAAATAGTAATAACAATCATATGTCGCATAAGGTGCTGTCTGTGACAGTCCGGCGGCTCCGACTGGTTGTCTGCGCCGTGCAGGTGCGTCCTGGCCGGCCCCCGTCCTTACCCGAATCAGAGCAGGAGTCACCGGTGCCGCCTTGGAGTGAAGTTCTGCCGTCGGTGTTCACCCCGGTTTTCCGGCCTGTTCCGGTGGCGGCACCGGGCGGGACTGTCAACGGGGCGTCCTTGGCCGGAGAGGCGGGGGCGGCACTGGCCGCTGCGACCCGCTGGGGACAGCGGGTGGTCCGTGACGGGGTCCGCGGTCTGCCGGCTGATCTCGCCGAGGTGGCCGCCACTGTGGTGGACGCCGACAAGAACCGCGCACGGCGGCGGGTGTGGTCGCGCAGGGGCAGGGCGCACATCGAGGTACGCGGTCTGAGCGGGCACGGAGAACGGCATGACCGGCTGGTGAGCGGGCTGAATGCGGCGTTGCACGCGGTGGAGGGTGTGCGATGGGCGGAGGTGAACGCGGTGCTGGGGCAGGTGGTGGTCGATGTCGATGAGGACCTCCTCGGCCTGGATCGCCTGCTGGAGCTCGTGGAGCAGGTGGAACAGGCGCACGGCAGCAGCGGGGAACCGATCGCGGGCGGCAGCCCCTGCCCCCCGTTCGATGCGACGCCGGCTGTGCTGACTGGGGCGTCGCTGGTGGCGGACTGCCTGGGGCTACTGGTAGCCATGGCTCGTTGGGTGACGCCGCTGCCCGCCCTTCCTCCCGGGTTTCGGGTGCCCGTTGTGATGGCTGAGACCCGGCCGCAGTTGCGCCGCATGCTGGAGGGCCGTCTCGGCCAGCCGCATGCCGAGATGGTGCTGGGGGTGTCCAATGCGGCGGTGCACGCCCTGACCAGGGGGGCTTGGCCACTGGCCTTGGACGCAGTGCAGCGCCTGTGGCAGCTCGCCGAGATCCGCAGTCGGCAGAGCGTATGGGGCCTGCGCGAGGGCGAGCTGCTGGGCGCCGGGGACGGGCTGCCGCAGAAGGCACCCGAGCGGCTGCCCCGGCCGGTACCGCTGCCGGCCGGCCCGGTCGAGGCCTGCGGGGAGCTGACCTCCCTGACCGCGCTGTTGGGGGCCGGGGGGCTACTGGCGTGGACCCGCAGTCCCGAACAGGCCGCGCAGGCGGTCTTGGCGACCGTGCCGAAAGCCGCAGGAATGGGGCGGGAGGTCTTCAGCGCTCAGCTGGGTCGAGATCTGGCCCGCGACGGCGTGGTACCGATGAACGGGAGAGCTCTGCGGCTGCTGGACCGGGTCTCGACCGTCCTGATCGACTCGACCGTACTGTGCACCCATCGCCCCCGGCCCCTGTCGGCAGCCGCCACCGACGACCTGGACGAGGCCGACGTGTGGAGCGCCGCGCAGTCCGCGCTGGCCGGGCGGTCCCTGAAGGATCTGTGCGGTGCGGGACCGTGGACAGGCGACGGGTGGCGGTTGGAACGCCCCGCCGGCGCACCCCAGGGGCGACCGGACGCCCCCTCGGGGCTGCCATTGGACCTGCGCGGCCCGGACGGGCGGCGCCGGGGCCGGATCCTGGTGGGCTGCGAACTCGACCCGCTGGCCGACGCAGTGGTCGCAGCAGCTCGTTCCGGCAGCCGCCCTCTGCTGCTCACCGAACATGCCAGCGCCGGCGAACTGCTCCCGTGGGCCAACCAGATCCTGCCCCGGGCCGCGCCGCTGCCCGAAGAGGTGCGGCGCCTACAAGAGGACGGGCAGGTCGTCCTGCTGGTCACCTCCGCCGAAGAGCACGCGCTGGCCGCTGCGGACGTCGCTCTCACCGTGGTGCCCGGCCCCGGTGCCGCAGGCAGGGTGTGCTGGTCCGCGGACCTGATCTGCGGCCCCGGCCTGGCCCAGGTGTGGCGCATCCTGGCCGCCTTGGACGAAGCGCACCAGGTCAGCACCAAATCCGCACACCTGTCCCTGGGCGGATCCGCCCTCGGGGCGTTGGTCGCCGCCGCCGGCACCCGCCGAACGGTGGCCGGCCTGACCACCTCGCCGGTCTACGGTGCAGCCTTCTTCGCCCAGCTCGGCGGCGTGCACGCGGCCCGGCGCGTGGCCCGCACGCCCCTGCCACCGGCCCGCGTCCGCGGTGCCTGGCACGCCTTGGGAGCCCAAGAGACCCTCGGCATTCTCCAACCGCCCAGCCAGGGCCCGGCCGGCCGACAGCCGGGTCGGACGCCGCACAGCCCCGTCACACGCCTGGCACCCTCCGAACAGCCGTACACGCCGCGGCTGGTGCCGCTGGCCTCGGCGCAGCGGCCCGGGGGGCCGCGCGGCTGCTGACCGCTGTACGGGAGGAACTGCGAGACCCCCTCACCCCCGTGCTGGCCCTGGGCGCCGCCGCCTCCGCCGCCGTGGGCTCCAGCATCGATTCCGCCCTGGTGGGCGGGGTCATGGTTGGCAACGCCGTGATCAGCGGAGTCCAACGCCTGCGTGCTGAGCAGGCCTTGCAGGGCCTGCTGTTTGACGAGCGACTGACAGCCCGACGAGCCCGCTGGACACCCCCTCCCTCCACAGCGTTGCCTGACCGGGTCCGGTTCTTCGCCGGGCTGGAGACGGCCCCCCTTCGCACCGTCACCTCGCAGGACCTGCGGGTCGGGGACATCATCGTGCTGAGGCCCTCGGATGTAATCCCGGCAGATGCCCGACTGCTGGTCAGCGACCGCCTGGAACTTGACGAGGCCAGCCTGACCGGCGAGTCAGCCCCGGTAGCCAAGGATCCCCGGGCCACCCCCGGAGCCGACCTGGCGGAGCGGTCCTGCATGGTCTACCAGGGCTGCACCGTACTGGCCGGCACCGGCTACGCCGTAGTCGTGGCCACCGGATCCCAGACCGAGGCCGGCCGCGCCGCTGACCTGGCCGGCACTGCCACCACCCCGCCCGGCATCGAAAGCCACCTGGCCGCGCTCACCAAGACCGCTCTGCCCGCAGTCGGCATCGGCGGCGCCGCCGTCACCCTCCTCGGTCTGCTACGAGGGGTACCGGTGCGCGAGGCACTCGCCTCCGGGGTAGCCATCGCGGTAGCCGCAGTCCCAGAGGGCCTGCCGCTGGTCGCCACCGTCGCCCAGTCCGCCGCCGCCCGCCGACTGTCCCAGCACGGGGTGCTGACCCGTTCAGCCCGCGTCCTGGAGGCCCTGGGCCGCGTGGACGTCGTCTGCTTCGACAAGACCGGCACCCTCACTGAAGGACGACTGGCCGTGACCGGCGTTGCCACACTCGACCACGGCCTCCTCACAGACAACCCCCTGGCCTGTCGCGTGCTGCGCACCGCGGCCAGAGCCTGCCCCGAGTCCGAGGGCAGCCAGGCACTCGCCCACGCCACCGACCAGGCCGTCGCCGACGCCGCAGCCACGCGCTGCGGCCCCGACGGCGCCTGGCGGCCGGTAACCGAACTGCCCTTCGAAGCCAGCAGAGGCTATTCCGCCTGCCTGGGCACCGACTCCGGACAACCGTATCTGGCGGTGAAGGGAGCACCCGAGATCGTGCTCTCCCGCTGTACCAGCGCCCTGGACCCATCATCCGATGACGGCGGCAGCACCGATACCGCCCCCCTCGGCCCCGACCGCCGGCGCTCCGCCCACGACCTGGTCCAGCGGCTGGCCTCCAACGGGCTGCGGGTGCTGGCAGTCGCCGAGTCCAGGCATACCTTCCCTGGCACCACCGACGGGCCGGTGGCCGACCTGGTCGGCGACCTCACACTACTGGGTTTCATCACCATCGCCGACACCGCCCGGCCGGGTGCCGC
Source organism: Actinacidiphila oryziradicis (assembly GCF_005047355.1). Lineage (GTDB taxonomy): Bacteria > Actinomycetota > Actinomycetes > Streptomycetales > Streptomycetaceae > Actinacidiphila > Actinacidiphila oryziradicis. Next base: position 16,189 of record NZ_SUMC01000070.1, on the reverse strand, counting down.
AGAAGCCGTCAAACGCCTGACGGACGCCGGAGTAAGGGTTGCCATGATCACCGGCGACCACCCGGCCACGGCGCTCGCCATCGCCCGTGAGCTGGGCATCCCCGAGGCCGACACCGTCCTCACAAGCACCGAACTGGACACCCTGCCCGAACCGGCTCGTACCGCCAAGATCACCCGAACCGCGGTCTTCGCCCGCGTCTCCCCCGAACACAAAGTCCGCATCATCCAGTCCCTGCAACACGCCGGACACGTCGTGGCCATGACCGGCGACGGCGTAAACGACGCAGCCGCCATCCGCCTCGCCGACGTCGGCATCGGCCTGTCCGCCCACGGCTCCAACTCCGCCCGCGCCGCCGCAGACCTCGTCCTGACCGACCCCGATCCCACCCTCATCCTCAACGCCCTCATCGAGGGCCGCGCCCTGTGGCGCAGCGTACGAGACGCGGTCGCGATCCTGGTCGGCGGCAACGCCGGTGAGGTCGCCTTCACCATCCTTGGCACCGCCCTGTCAGGCCGCGCCCCCCTCGGCACCCGCCAGCTGCTGCTCGTCAACTTGCTCACTGACATGCTGCCCGCCCTCGCCGTCGCCCTGGCCCCCGCCCGCAAACCCAAATCCGGTGAAGACCCCCTGGCCGGCGGACCCGCCTCCTCGCTGCTCGGACGCGACTTGGCCCGCGTCCTGGCCGTGCGTGGCACCGCCACCGCCCTCGGTGCCACCTCAGCCTGGCAGGTCGGCCGCATCACCGGCCTCCCAAGGCGCGCCAGCACCATGGGCCTGGCCGCGCTGGTGGGCACCCAACTCGGCCAGACCCTCATCATCGGCCGGCACAGCCCTCTGGTCCTGGCCACCGGGGCCCTGTCCGCAGCAGCACTCATCGCCGTCATGGAGATCCCCGGCATCAGCCACTTCTTCGGCTGCACGCCCCTGGGCCCCGTCGCCTGGGCCACCGTCACCACCTGCTCGGCAGTCGCCACCCTCTGCGCGACCCTCGCCCCCCGCCTCCTGTCCCACCAGCCCACCCCCACGCCCGCCTGAACAGACCCCCAAACAGCCCCGACCGAACAACCCGATCGCCAGAAGCGCACCGCAGCGACGCCCAGCCGACCGGCCCGATCGGCGGCCGCTCCGGCGCGCCCACCTACGTACAGCTCCGCACCTTCACCCGGACATCGTCCGGCGTAAGCCGCAAGGACACCTCGCCAGCCAACCCTTTTCCTATGAGCCGGAGCGAATGTCCTGGCGGATGAGAAGGCTCACGACGGATACCGGAGCGTGTAGATGCTGTCGGAGCCTCCCCGGGATTCGAACCCGCGCAGCGGGACCGCTCGCGGCATGATTATCTGGCTCGCGTCTTCGACAGATGGACGGTTTGCTTGACGGCCTGTTGGTTTCCGCAGGTCGCAGGGGGTGTCGCACGACCAGCCCTCTTGTGCGGCTCCTGCCCGGGACTCGAACCTGCGGCCAAGTGCCGCAGGAACAGAACGAAGGCGAAGAACGCAGCCCCCTTTAGAGGCCGCGCGAATAGGTGGGGTGGAGGAAGGAGCGGGGCGAGGGGCAAGTCTGGCAAGGCGGAGGAGCGAGGCGACGCGATGGGGGTGCCCCCTGCTCGAGCGGAGCCGAGAGCTTGGTGGGGGCACCTCCCGGACGGAGTCTGGGGGAGAGTCGTCGACCGACACCGACGGCAACACTTCCAGGCGCCGCCCATCGGCACGCGACGCCGCCTCGCCTATTCGCGCGGCCTCTTACTCGGCTGAGTACGCTGACGACCTGGAGCACGCCGCTCGCCCCCGCTGGGGGGCAAGGGGTCGCAGGTTCAAATCCTGTCGTCCCGACGGTGTTAACACAGGCCAGAGGCCGTTCTCAGCAGAAACGAGAACGGCCTCTGGTGTTTCCGCAGGGCTGGTGGACGCATGGTGATCGCATACCGATCCAGCATTGGGTGGCTTCCGGGGTAACCGCCGTTTGCCCGGCGGGAGTCGACGGGTGCCGGCCTGCGAGGCCACTGCGGCGGGTGGTCACGGTGTGGTCGCAGCCCCCGTCCGCGAGCTCCGTTCGGTCGGGTGTCGGCGCGATGTGCCGCGGTGAGCACCGTGTCAATGGTGTCGACGGCCTCCCGGGCGGCCTGGCGGGTCAGGTGCCCGTAAATGTTCGCGGTCGTGACAGCGTGGAGTGCCGCAGCATCTTGGAGACCACGGTCAGCGGGACGCCGACGGTGATCGTGAGGGTGGCGGCGAGGTGCCGCAGCTCGTGCACCGTGATACGCGGCACGCCTGCCTCTTCGGACAGGTGGCGGAAGCGGTCCAGCACCCGCTGGGGCCGCAACGGCCGACCATCGGGGCGGCAGAAACGTCGTCTGCACGGCCGGCCGGGTCCAGGGGCTGGCCTGCTGCAAGGGCCTGGTGCTGGAGTGCGGCGGTGACACGGGGTGACAGGGCGACCCAGTTTCGGCAGGTCGGCCGAATCGGGCGACAGAGTCGCACAGGGCCGCGTTGGGGAGTCGAAGGATTGGGACGTCGAATATGGCATGCGCAGAACAGCTCATCCCGGCGGATTTGAGTCATGCATGACAAGTAAACGGCCGGGCTTGGTGAATTCCCGCGATCCGTGTCTCCGGTGACTCGCGTGGGCCACCGGAGGCACCCAACTGGAACAGCTCCTACAGCTCGAAGATCCCGTAGCCGAAGCCCTCTGCCACCGCCTCGCCGTCACGGACGGTGACCCCGTGCGCGACCAGCGGGCGGAACGCCCCGGTGAGGTGGTTGACGTCCACCCCGCCCGGCTCACGGCGCCCGTTGACGATCACCAGGTAGCTGCCGCCGCGTATGTAGCCGAACGGGTAGCCGTCGGTCAGCACCTCGACGGAGGCACCGGTGCCCAGCGCCGGGGTCGCCTTGCGCAGCGCGATCAGCTCCCGCACCTGGTGCAGCAGCGACGACGGGTCGGCCTGCGCGCCGGCCACCGTCGGCCGCGCCGGGTCCGGGTCCACCGGCAGGTAGAGCCGGTCGGCCGGCGCGGTGGAGAAGCCGGCGTTGGCCGAACCGTCCCACTGCATCGGGGTGCGCGAACCCTGCCGGGCCTCGCCGTCGTGCAGGCTGCCCTCCTTGTCCGGCAGCCCCGGCACGTACCGCATGCCGATCTCGTCGCCGTAGTAGATCACCGGCAGCGTCGGCCAGGTCAGCTGGAAGGCGAAGCCGGGGGCCACCATGTCCCGGGTGCGCGGCCCGCAGGTCAGCCGGGAGAAGTCGTGGTTGGCGGTGGGCAGCGCCACGAAACCGGAACCGTCGATCGCCCGGTCCGCCTCGGTCCATGCCGACAGGAACTCCGCCATCGAGCCGCGGCCCTCCGGGTCGAAGTAGCACGGCTGGTCGGTCCACCAGTCGCCGCGGCTGCCGGTGGAGTTGTCCCACAGCGACCGCATGCCGCGCCCGACGAAGTGCAGGAAGTAGTCCGCGTGGATACCGGCCGGCACCGACGTCTTCGGGTCGCCCCACTCCGACAGCAGTACGCACTCCGGGTGCTTCGCGTCGATCCAGTTCCGCATCCCGCCCCACAGCTTCGCGGTCTCCACCAGCCCCGGATCGTCCTTGACCAGCGAGGCCGCCATGTCCACCCGGAAACCGCTGACCCCGTGGCCGAACCAGTACCCCATGATCTCCCGCAGCGCCTCCCGATTGGCCTTCGGCGCCTCGGCGTCCACCGGCTGCCGCCACGGCTCCGCCTCGTTCATCCGCGCGTAGCCGAAGTTGAGGGCCGGCTGGATCGGATAGAAGTTCGCCAGGTAATAGCCGCCGCGTGCGCCTTGGTTGGGGATCCAGTCGCGCACCGGCGCCCCCACCCGGTCCGACCAGATGTAGCGGTGGTCGGCTGGGTTGTGCGCCGATTCCTGGAACCACGGGTGCCGGTGCGAGGTGTGACCGGGCACCAGGTCCAGCATGACTCGGATGCCGCGCCCATGGGCCGCCTCGACCAGCGCGAAGGCGTCCTCGTTGGTGCCGTACCGCGGTGCGATGGTCAGGTAGTCCATGACGTCGTAGCCGGCGTCGCCGAACGGCGAGGCGAACAGCGGGCTGAACCAAACGGTGTCCACGCCGAGCCAGGACAGGTAGTCCAGCCGTTCCGTCGCGCCGCGCAGGTCACCGATGCCGTCGCCGTTGGAGTCGGCGAAGCTCTGCGGGTAGATCTGGTAGAGGACGGCGTCGGCGAGCCAGCCGGAGGTGGAACGTCGGGAGGTCATCGGCAGAGATCTTCTCCAGTACGGGTGCGCGGCACCGGCAGGCGTTCGCGCGTGAGAGGTGTGCGGGGGGACCGTCCCGTCCCCCCTGGGGAAACGTACGTCCGCCCCCGGGCTTCCCTCGCGGGGAGGTCCGGGGGTGGGCGCGGTAGGACGACGAGTGATCGTCAGCCCTTGACGGCGCCGGCGGTCAGACCGGACACGACGGCCTTGCGGAAGGCCAGCACCAGGATCGCGATCGGCAGCATCGCCACCGCCGAGGCGGCGAAGATCGTGCCGTACGGGGTGGTGTACTGGCCGCCGAACAGCGCGATGCCCACCGGGATCGTCCGGTGCGCGTCGTCGTTGTTCAGGGTCAGCGCGATCAGGAACTCGGTCCAGCACGCGACGAACGCGAAGATGCCCGCGGTGAAGATACCCGGCTTGGCCTGCGGCAGGATGATGCTGATCACCGTGCGGAACGGTGACGTGCCGTCCATCCACGCCACCTCCTCCATCTCCTTGGGGATGGCGAGGAAGTAGTTGCGCAGGATCCAGATGGCGAACGGCAGGTTCAACGCCGTGTACGCCAGGATCAGGCCCTGGTAGCTGTTGAGCCAGCCGATGTCGCGCATCAGCAGGTACAGCGGCGCCGCCAGCGCGACCGTCGGGAACAGTGAGATCATCAGCAGTGCCATCATCACGCCGGACTTGCCGCGCACCGGCAGCCGGGCCAGCGCGTAGGACGCGAAGATGCCCAGACCCAGCACCAGCAGGGTGGCGATGATCGACACGATGGCCGAATTCTCAATGTAGCGCCCGAAGTTGTACTGGTGGAACGCACTGCCGTAGTTCGACGTCGTCGGGTGCGTCGGGAAGTACTGCGGCGGGCTGGCTGCCACGTCCCGGGTGTTTTTGAACGACGCCGCGACCATCCAGTACAGCGGCAGTGCGACGAACAGCGCCACCAGCAGCGCGGCGACGAGGGTGATGACCCGGCTCGCGTCGGGTCGGCGGCGGGTGCGCGAGGAGGCGGTCACGGTGCTCATGCGGTCTCCTCGGATCCGACCTGCGAACGGAAGACCTTGAGGAACACCAGGCAGGCGATCAGGACGATGCCCGCCGTGCTTGCCGCGACCGCGGCGCCGGCACCGAACTTCAGGTCGTTGAACATGACTTTCCAGCCCAGCAGTGCCAGCGACTCCGTGGAGTCACCGGGACCGCCGCCGGTCAGCACGTACGGCAGGTCGAACAGGCCGAACGCCTGGAGGATGCGGAAGAGCACCGCGATCGACAGCGTCGGGCGCAGCAGCGGCAGGCGCACCCGCCAGAAGATCGTCCACGCGCTGGCACCGTCGATCCGGGCCGCCTCGACGATGTCGCCGGGCAGCATGACCAGGCCGGCCAGCGTGATGATCGCGACGAACGGCGTGGTCTTCCAGATGTCGGCGACCGCCATCGCGGCGGTGGCCGAGAACGAACTGCCCAGCACGTTGATGTCGTGGCCGCCGTTCAGCGGCGAGATGATCGCGGTCAGCACGCCGTACACGCCGTTGTAGACGTAGGACCACAGCTGCGCCGAGATGACGGTGATGATCGCCCACGGCAGCAGCAGCAGCGCCATCATCCAGCCGCGGCTGGCGGTCAGCCGCTCCAGGACCAGGGCGATCGCGGTGCCGAGCACGATCTCCACGATAACGGTGGTGATCGTGTACAGCGTCGTGAAGACGATCGCGTGCTGCCACAGGTCGCTGCTGAAGACGATGGAGAAGTTGTGGCCGGTGAAGCCGGACAGGCTGAAACCGTCGCCCGTCACGTTCACGTTGCTGAAGCTCATGATCAGGGAGAAGACGATCGGGAAGATCGTCACGGCCGCGACCACGACCAGCGCTGGAGTCGCGAACCCCCAGCCGAGGCGGGCCGAGCTGCGCTCCAACTGCGATCTGGTGCCCGATCGCGAACGCCCCGCAGACTTGGGCGTCTTTTCAAGGTCCGGTGGATGTATTGCCTGATCCGCTGACACGATCCTGCCTCTTCACGTGCTGTTGAACGTCATTGTTCGACTGTGCACCGGGCCCCCGCGCCCCGGTCGAGCATGAGGGCCCGGCCACCGGGGGCCTTACAGGCCATTGCTGCCGAGAGCGGTGGTGATGGCCTTGTCGGCGTTGCCGAGCGCGTCCTTCGGGGAGGCAGATCCCGAGATGGCGGCGTTGACGTTGCTGTAGATGGCGCTGGAGACCGCGGAGTACTCGGCCGCGGTGGACGGACGGGCCGCCAGCTTGTTGTGCGCGGCGACCGGGTAGGCCGGGTTGGCCTTCTGCACGTCCGGGCTGGCGAGCGTGGCGGCGTTGACCGGCAGCTCACCGCCCTGGATGCCCATGATCTTCTGGGCGGCGTCGCCGGTCATCCACTTCACGAACGCCACGTCCGCGGCGATGTGCTTGCTGTGCGGGTTGACGTACATGTTCCAGCCACCCGTGGTGGAGTAGCCCGAACCGGAGTTGCCGCTGAACGTCGGCAGGTTAACGATGCCCACTTTGCCGGTGATCTTCGAGGCGCTGGAGTTGGAGTCGGCGTAGGCGTAGGTCCAGTTGCGCAGGAACGCCACCTGGCCGGAGGTGAACAGGCTCTCCGACTGCTGCTCCTGGAAGGTGGTGATGGCCGACGGGGCCACCCCGCTGCTGACCAGGCCGCGCATGAAGGTCAGTGCCTTGAGCGCCGCCGCCGAGTTGATGGTCGACTTGGTGCTGCCGCTGTTGAGGGTGGCGCCGCCGGCGTCCGCCTCCAACTCGGTGAAGTCGGCGGTCAGACCCTCGTAGGAGTCGAACTGCGCGGCGAAGCCGTACTTGACGAGCTTCTTGTTCTGGAGGGTCTGCGCCTCGGACTGGAGCTGCTCCCACGTGGTGGGCACCGGCAGGTGGGCCTTGGCCAGCAGGTCCTTGCGGTAGAACAGGAAGGCGTTGTCCGTGAACAGCGGCGCGGCCATGATCTTGCCCTGGTAGGTCAGTGAGGAGACCAGGCCGGGGGAGAAGGTCTTCCAGTACGAGGCCGGGAAGTACTTGTTCAGCGGCAGGGCCAGGTTCTTGCTGCCGAACTGCGCGGGCCAGACCACGTCACCGTTGTAGACGTCGAAGCTGCTGGAGCCACCGGAGATCTGGGTGGTCAGGGTGGAGCGGAAGGTGTCCGAGTCGCTCGGCGCCTGCTCCAGCTTCACCGTGATGCCCGGGTTCGCCTTCTCGAACGCGGCGATCAGGGTCTTGCGGACGTCGGTGTTCGTCGGCCCGAACTGGTTGGCGTACCAGACGATGGTGCCCTTGGCCGGTCCGGAGGCGGACGGGGTCTTGTCGCTGCTGCTGGACGAGCAGGCGCTGGCGGCCAGCATCAGGGCCGCGGCCCCGACGACGGCCATCGCCTTGTTCGAGCGGACGGCGGTGCGTATACGCATGAGAGTTCCTTGTGCGGAGGAATTTTCGAACGGACAGGATCGCTGTGGGGGGAGCCTGAGGCTAGTCCCCCGCACCGGAATTCCGGTTGAGGGCCAGTCACATATTGGTGGCGGATCTTACGAGAGCGGAGCGCTTACCGTCTCCTTGATGACCAAGGACGCCGCGCCGCGGGCCCACAGGTCGTCAGTTACCGGGTCGATCTGGACGGCGCAGTCCCGGGCGGCCTCGGAGAAAGCGTGCCGTTCCAGGGCGTTGGTCATCGCCGGGCCGAACAGGTCGTGGGCGGCGGCGCCTTCACCCGCCACGATGATCTTCTCCAGGTTGAGCAGGTTGCACAGCCCGGCCAGCCCCCGGCCGAGCGCGTCCCCGGCGGCGGCGAACGCGGCCCGGGCGGCCAGCGCGGGCGGTGAGTCGGGACCGCGGGCCAGGGTGGCCGCGGCGTCGATCGACTCCACCCCGGTCACCCCGGCCCGCCGCATCCGGGCCAGTATCGCGTCCGAGCAGGCCAGCGCCTCCAGGCAGCCGCGCCGGCCGCAGCTGCACCGGGGCCCGTCCGGGTCCATCGGCAGGTGGCCCAGCTCGCCGGCCATGCCGCTGGCACCGGCGAACAGCGAGCCGTCCAGCAGCAGGCCGCAGCCGATCCCCGACCCGATGGTGACCACCGCGAAGGAGTCGACGTCCCGGCCCTGGCCGAACCAGCGTTCCGCCACCACCAGGGTGTTGACGTCGTTGTTGACCACCACCGGCAGTCCGGTGGCCGCCGACAGCGGTCCGGCGACGTCCACCTTGTGCCAGTCCAGCAGCGCCGAGTAGCGGCAGACCCCGGCGGAGGAGTCCACATGTCCGCTGACCCCTACTCCCACCCCGAGTACCCCTGCGGAGGTGCCCGGCACGTTGCGCAGCAGTTCCTCGGCCAGCCCGGCCGACGCGGCCAGCGCCGTCGCCGGTGAGCTGTCCGGGATGGCCCGTTCCGCCCGGGCCAGCACCTGGGCGGCCATGTCGGTGAGCACCGCTGCCACGTGGGTCGGGGCAATCTTGATCCCGACCACCACGTGCCGTTCGGTGTTGACGTGCAGCAGCCGGCGCGGCCGCCCGGGGCCGGTCGCCTTCGAGGTGGTCTCCCGCAGGTGACGGGCCTCCACCAGCGGTGCGAGCAGCCGCGTCACGGTGGACGGCGATAGCCCGAGCCGGTCGGCCAGCGCGGTGCGCGAGACCGGCCCGGAGGTCAGCACCAGGGCGAAGATCTCCGCCCGGGTACGTTCTCCGATCAGATCGGCCACGGCGGGACGCGGCGCGGCGGGGTGCCGCTCCTTGTCGTTCAACGGGCCGCCTCCAAATGCCTCACGCGGGTCAGCTCACTTCGATGTAGTTGAGGTTGATCGCCCCGGCGTCCGAAGCGGTGCGGGCGATCGTGATCAGGTTGAGACCGGCGGCCAGCGTCAGCGTGCCGGAGACGGTGGCCCAGGTGTTCCAGTCGGCGGTGGCCGGGAAGGAGACGGTCTGCGGCGCGCCGATCACGTTGCGGGCGGCGCCCTCGACCTCGACCGTCACGGTGCCGGCCGCGCCGTTGCCGTTGCCGTAACGGTAGTTGACGGTGTGTGACCCGGCCGTGGTGGCCTGCACCGCGAAAGTGACGTTGGCGCCGGCCTCGGCCGACTCCAGCTTGTCGACGAAGCCCATCGCCGAGTAGCCGGTGTGGTTGTTGTTGAAGTTCGCGCCGCCGCCCCAGGCCGCGAACGCTGCCTGGTACCGCTTGGTCGTCTCGGCCGGCACCACGTGCACCAGCCGTGAGGCGTGCGGCGCCAGGCTCGCGGAGAACGACGTCATCGACCCCAGGTCGGTGTGCGACCACATGTCCTTGACGTCGGCCGAGCCCACGATGCCCAGGTCGGTATTGAAGTTGACCGACTTCGTCACCGTGCTGGTGTCGTTGCGGTTGAACAGCGCGACCGCCCACGAACCGTCCGGCAGTTGGCCCATCCAGCGCTCGGTGTCGCGCGCGGTGCCGTCCACCGAGTACAGGTTGCCGTTGTTGAAGTACGGCTTGCCGGTCAGGCCCTGGTTGTGCAGGCTCAGCACGTCGCTGTTGGTGTAGAACGACGCGTTGGACCCGATGTTGTCCACCCGGTCCGAGATGGCGATCGGCGAGCCGGCCACGGTGAACAGGTTGATGGCGGTCTGCCGTTCGGCGTCCGAAGCGAAGGTGTTCATCATCAGGAAGTCGCCGTCGAGGATCAGCTGGCCGCGGCCGGAGCGGTGCGCCCAGCCGGTGAAGCCGCAGAACGCGTTGTCCCACTGCGACCAGCTGTCCTGCCAGGTCTGCCGGCCGCCGCTCAGGTGGGTCCAGCCGCCGGTGGTCGCATCGTTGTTGACCCGGACCATGTCGCCGTACAGCACCTCGTTGGCGCCGTTGTTGTACATGTTCGGCATGACGACGCTGACTTCCATCGTGTCGCCGGCCGCCTCGGCTATCCACTCCAGCGCTGTCGCGTAGTTGGCCGGGCCGTGCGCGACGATGCGGGTCTGGCCGTCGGTGGTCCCCGCCTCGTACCAGGCCCAGAAGTCGGTGCGCAGGTAGCTGACGCCCATGTTCTTAAAGTAGTTGACGTAGCCCTGGATGAACTGCTTGGCGCCGTTCTTGGTGACGTCGACCCAGTACAGCTCGCCGTTGGAGTTGAGGTAGTCGCCGCTGTCGACGATCGAGCCGACGGTCACGCCGGACATGCCGGTGACCGTCTTGGTGGAGTCGGCCACCGCGGCCGCGCTCACCCACAGCGGGTTGTAGTAGACGCCGAGCTTGAGGCCCTTGGAGGAGCAGTAGGTCGACCAGTAGCTCCAGTCGCCGGCCCAGGAGTCGCTGTAGCTGAGGATGTAGCCGTTGGCGTTGGTGTTCTGCGTGTAGTCGACCCAGCCGTCGGTGCACACCATCGTGTAGCCGGAGGACTTGAAGGTCGAGGCCGCCCAGTCGACGTTGGACTTCCAGACCGACTCCGGCAGCGTGGCGTTGTTGGCGTAGTCCCAGCTGTACGCCGACCAGTACAGCGGACCGGCGCCGGATCGGGTGTAGACGCTGTTGCGGCTGGTAGGGCTGATCGATGCGGCCGCCGCCTGTGCCACCCGCAGCGGCACCTCCGTCGCGCCGTGCTGCCGCGCCATCGCGGTCATGCCGCCGAGCGCCGCGGCGCCCGCTCCCGTGAGCAGGGCGCGTCGTGAGATGTTCATCCGTGCCTCCGTTCGCCGACCCGGGCGCCGCCGCCCGTGGCCCGTCGGGACCGTGGCGAGTCTCGTGCAGGTGAATTACGTGTGTCAAGGAAAAAACTCCCCGACAGTTTTCCGTTGCCTGGCCGTAATCTGCCCGGGCTGTTCGCCAACGTGTCGGTATCAAACCGGGTTTGTTGCTTGACGGGCGCAATTAACTTGCACGACACTCTTGCCGCCCCGAGGTCGGTCACGCCCACTGACGCCCCCGGTGGTCCCCCCGACGGTGTGGCTGACGTGAGAGGCTCACGCATGAAGAGACTTCGGATACGACTGATCGGCTTGGCCACGGCCGGCGCGATGGCCGTGACCGGTGCGGTCGGCGCGGCGGCGGTGAACGCCGCGCCCGCCGCGGCGGCCACCACCACGCAGCCCACGACCGAGACGGCCCGCTCGCTCTACATGAACAACTGGAGCGACACCACCGGCATCTGGATGGCGTCGCAGCTGGCCCAGACCGACACCAACACCCGGTACGGGCCGCGGCTGGCCGAGCTGCACTTCTCGCCGGGCGGCACCGCGTCGTCCGCCTCGGACACCAACCAGATCAACGACTACACCGGCTTCTTCCGCGACGAGACGCACGGGGTCAAGTACGACCAGGTGCACCAGTTCTCCTCCGCGACCGGCTACCTCGACTCCGGCGGCATCCTGCGCTCGGACTACGGCGCCTACAACGGCACCGCGATGCCGGTGACCATCGGCCGCGACTACGCCGAGGTGCCCGACCAGCACTTCATGGTCGTCACCTACCGCCTGAACAACACCACGTCCACGGCGGTCACCGAGAACATCCTCGACCAGCTGCACGTCAACAACACCGGAGCCAGCAGCGGCAAGCAGGTCTCGGCGACCTGGGACTCCACCCGCAACGCCGACGTCGTCGACATGTCGGCCTCCGGCCAGTACCACCTGGTCCTCGGCTCGTTCGGCGCGCCGACCAGCCACCAGGTCGGCGACGACTCCGACTCCAGCACCTCCAGCGCGACTGTCGCGCCCTGGTACGCCTTCGACGCCTCCGGCAACCTGCCAGACAACAACTCGGTGTCCGCCGCCGACGTCTCGGTGGGCCTGTCGAAGAAGGTCACCGTCCCTGCCAACTCCTCGGTGTCCACCTCGTTCTACCTGGCCATCGACTCCTCCGCTTCGGCCGTGCTCGCTGACGCCGACACCGCTCGTGCGCAGGCCGACACCTACTGGCAGAACCAGACCACCACCGCGTACACCAACTGGCTCAACGCCGGCAAGCGCACCACGTCGACCTTCACCGACTCCGGGCTGTCAACCGCGTACGACCGGGCGCTGATCGCCATGAAGCAGACCCAGAACCCGGCGCTGGGCACCTGGCCGGCCTCCACCAACCCGATCGCCTACGGCTACAAGACCTGGGTCCGCGACTCGGCCGTCACCGCCCTGGCCATCGACGCGGCCGGCCACCACGCGGAGGCCGACAAGTACTTCCGCTGGCTCGCCTCCATCCAGAACTCCGACGGATCGTTCGGCACCACCTACGACGAGTGGACCGGCGCGCACGTCAGCTTCGTCGAACCCGAGGACGACTCGGTCGGCCTGTTCATCGACGGCGTCGCCCGCCACTACGCCGCCACCAGCGACTCCTCGTTCCTGAGCGCCATGTGGCCGGCCGTGCAGAAGGCCGCCAACTTCATCAAGAACGGCATCGGCTCGAACGGCTTCGGCCCGGCGGACAACTCCATCTGGGAGGAGAACGTCGAGTACAACGCGTTCACCCAGGCCACCTACGTCGGCGGCCTGTACGCCGCCGAGCAGCTCGCCGTCGCCGAGAACAACTCCTCGCTGGAGAGCGGCTGGGCCTCGGCCGCCGCCACCATCCAGTCCGCCGTCTACCGTGACTCCGAGGCCAGCCCGGCCGGCCTGTGGAACTCGGCCGGCGGCGGCTACTTCGACCGCGCGGTCAACACCGACAACACCGCCCGCGTCGACCCGGTCGACTCCTCCTCCGACATGCTGATCGTCCTCGGCGTCGTCCCGGTGAGCAGCGCCTACGCCGAGTCGCACATCGCCAAGATCACCGCGACGCTGACCCAGGACACCTACGGCATCGCCCGCTACGTCGGCGACACGTTCTACTACACCTCGCAGTACAGCCCGGCCGGCAACGAGGCCCTGAGCGCCGAGCCGTCCTGGCCGCAGATGTCGATGTACGTCGCCCTCGACCAGCTCTACCTCGGCGACAAGACCGACGCCCTTAACCGCCTGACCTGGTACACCTCCCGCACCGCCACCGGTTACATGCCGCCCGGCGAGGCGACCTCCAACGTCACCCAGAAGCCGATCGTCTCCACCATGGTGGAACCGGTCACCGGCGCCTGGTACGTCCTGGCCTCCCTCCAGTACGCCGGCCAGACCGAGATGCGCGTCACCCCGCCGATCGCGGCCCCGGTCCCGCCGGCGTCCGTCCCCGGCGGCTCCTGACCGACCGCACCACGCGACGCGCCGGAACGGGATGCCCGTTCCGGCGCGTTCGTCCGCCCGCGGCGGGCTGCCGTCGAAGACCTGGAACTCCGAGACCTGGCCGGCCGGCCATCCGGTGCCGGCGGTGACGTTCAGCCGCAGGACGACGTGGACCGCGCCGGAGACCGGGATGGACACCGGGTTGCCGTCGGCCGGGCGGCGCCTACCGCGGGCGGGTCCGCGGCGGCTGCACCGTCAGGCGAGCCGGCCGCGGATCCGCCAGAAACCCACGCCGGCCAGCAGCGCGGCGAGGGCGGCGGAGATCGCAGTCTCCACCCACTGGAAGGTCCAGTAACGGTTGGCGGGCTGCTCGGTCACTTCGACGTGGATGTTCCTCTTGGCCAGGCAGGACGGCATCTCGGTCAGCGACGGTGCCGAAAATCCCATCCATGGCCCGTGACGTGCAGGTTCCCGCGAACGGCTGAGGGTCGCCGGACAGGCATGTCAGCCTGATCGATTGTGTGATGCTGCGCCACCAGCGGGCGGTCCTGCAGCGGCAGATCGACAGGCCACGCGTCACCACGGCGGACCGCGCTTTCCTGGCCGCGCTCCTGCACCGGCTCCCCAGACCCAGACTTCGGCAGCTGCACCTGATCGTCTCCCCGGACACACCCCCACCGAGCCCCTCACGCCGGCGCGCGCACGTGAATGATCGAGGCCCGAGCGGATCGCGAAGATCGTGCGGTCACAGTGGATGAATGAAAACCGGCTCCATTTCGCGCGGGACACCGTCTTCCGCGAGGTGCCCCCAGGCTCCGCCCGGGGGCACCTCCACCAAGGTCCGCACCGGCAAAACTCGGACCGGAAAACATGGCGATCCGCAGCTTCGCGATCAACCAGGGAAAAGCAGGGCCAGTGCGATCAGCAGGGCGAGCCGCAGGGCCCGCCCGACCCGTACTTGGGCGTTGTCCATGGTGACTCCCCCCTCTTGCCGAGCCGGAACCACCAGGACTGTCCCACTGTCACCACGGCGATGATCAGCACGAGGATCACCGCTCCCGCGCTGCCCAGCCCGAAGTTCTGCCCCTGTCCGAGGGCGGTGTCGTCGAGGTACACCAGCGGCGGGCGGGCGTAGGGCGGGTAGCCGCGGGCGTTCGACAGGAGGTTGTAGAACTCGTCGAAGGCCTGGAAGGCGTTGATGACCAGGAGCAGTCCCACCGTGATCGAGGTGGCGCGCAGTTGCGGCAGCGTGATGTGCCGCAGTACCTGCCAGCCGGGCCGTGCCCCGTCTACGGCGGCCGCCTCGTACAGCACGGGGTCGATGCGCTGGAAGCCGGCCAGGAAATGGATCATGTAGAAGCCGACCTGGAGCCACAGCCGTACTGTCACGATCACCAGCCAGGGCGCCGCCGCGGCGCGGTGCGGGATCGAGGCCGGCCCGGCGCAGGATCCTGGGGGCACCTCCCGGCCGAAGGCTGGGGGAGGATGGTGGAGGCGCCGACCCGGTGGCCGAGGCGGCGCACCTCGCCCTGGATTCTCGAGTAGCCCCAGCTGGGGTTGTCGTCGGTCAGGCGGGATGAGCGCGGCCAGGTGCTCGGGGATCGGTGGGCGGCCGGTGCGCGGGGGTCTTTGTTTCCACTTCCAGCGCAGCAGGCGACGGTGCCAGGCCAGCAGGGTGGCGGGGGTGACCAGGCGGTGGCGGCGCAGTCGGGCCGGCAGGTGTCGGGCCAGGGCGGCGAGCACCGCACGCTCCGGCCACGTCAGGCGCGGCCGCGTGCCGAACTGCCGGCGCAGCACCGCGACCTCATGGCGCAGCGCGAGCAGCTCGGCCTCCTTGACCGCCTCCGAACACGACAGCAGCAGAAGCAGCCCGAGGAGTCGGTGGAAGACCAGGTAGAGCATGCGCAACGCCATGCGATCCGAGCTTGCCATGATCAACCGGAGACACAAAATACCTGATCAGAGCCCGTGCGGACTTCTGGCACCCTACAGGGCCGGCTACGCGATTGATGGCCAAGACCGGGACGTTTAGGGTCTGTGAATAGCGACTGAGTAACCGTCACTCACATCGCGGGCGTAGAGACCCAACCGGCAGACAGCTCGGGGCCGGCGCGGTACCGCCGGCCTCGCGGGTACACGAGGGTGCAGCCCTGAGCGGGCAGGGCTTGCCGACCAGCCTGGTTCAGAAGGACCAGACCCTCGATGCGGCCGGGGCGACGCCCAGGTGCTCGGCACGGGCGGTGTGGGCTTCCTGGAGGCGTAGCCCTCCGGTGAGGAGCACCGAGATGAGGGCATGCGTGCACGGCGACTCGCGCTCAGCGGCACGAAGCACGCTGCGTGCTTCTTCGACAGTGAGTTGCACACGGTGAGCCTCCTCGACGCCGACGTGTGGTCGGTAGGCGTTGCTCACGTCATGTCGCCCAGCGTGCTTGGCGGGAGCCAGAGCGTTGTTGACCTCGGCTTCCTGCGAAACCGAGTGGTCGTCACGGGCACGTCCGCGCTGGGCCGGGCTCTCGGCAGCGGACCGCTCCGCGGTCTTCCGATCGTGCTTGGCGGCTACGTGCCGGGCCGCAACACTGAAGGGCTCACCTGTCTGCTCCATGCGAGCGCGGATCGCCCTCTTGCGAGCACGGGTTTTCGGCTTCTGTTCATCGGTCATGACAACCTCTAGCAGAGCCCCACGCACTCCACAGAGTCAGGCCGATGCAGATGCGCTGAGTCGGAGCGTCTCTGGAACTCTGTGTGTGCCTGAGTGATTCAGGCTTTTCGGGCGCGGCGTGGCCGTCTGTCGTCGCGGTGGGGTCCGAACCTCGGGGTGAGGGTGTGGACTCCGGTGGCGTA
>NZ_SUMC01000007.1 GCF_005047355.1 Actinacidiphila oryziradicis | reverse complement strand
GGGATCCCGGTGCAGATACGATGGCTCAAGGCCGTGCGGGCCCCTCTTGACGTCACAATCATGATCGTCTCGCACGGCCGTTTGCATGCTCAGACCGGGGTCTCAGCTACCGCGCACGACGTCGTTACGAAGCCAGCCGGGTCGACCGCAGCGAGAAGACTGCTGCGGTCAGGCAGGCCGCAGAGAGCCTGGTGACGAGCGACGACTGGTTTCCGGAACCCCAGGCGGCACTGAGCCCGCTGTATCCGCTGTACGCCAGGTACCGCGCCGACAGGAACGATCGCCTTCCTGACCAGCTGTCCCGGCACGCGCTGGTGCACAGCATCTCTCTCGGGCATCTCAATGTGGGGCACGCAATGGTCGCGATCATGCTGCTGGTCTCGTTGCTCCGGGAACTGGAAGAGCGGTACGCAGAGATCCGCCATGACATGGGCCACTTCGATGACGCCGAGGCGTAGCTCGAGGCAGCGGTGGTTGTGACACCTCACGAGCCGTGTGGCTCCGCGGAGAAGGAAGGGCTGACAGTGCGCGCGTCATCAGCGGGGCTCAGGAATGTGGCAGCTGGCTGCGACGCCGCCCCAACCGGGGAGAAGGGCGCGATCCTGCGCCGTGAACGGCTGTACCACTCCCACATCATCGAGTGGCGGGCTGCGCGGGACGCCGGTGCGATGGCCACCCTGGTCGACAAGCGCACCAGCGCGGCACGGCCGAAAAAAGCAGCGGAACTGGCGGAGTTGGAGCGCTTGCGGAAGAAAGTCGCCCGGCTGGAGAAGGAGGGCGCGCAGAAGGACGCCGCCCTGGAACTGCTGGGAAAAGCACACGCGCTCTTGGAACTGCTCTCCGAGAGCGCGGACTGACGCGCGAGGTCGAGCAGGTCGTCGACGAGCTGTTCGCGTGCTTGGAACGGGAGTTGACCACGACGGCTGCCTGCCGGCTCACCGGCCGCTCACGGGCGACGCACTACCGCCGGCTCAACCCGCCCGCGCCGAAGGAGCGGGCTCGCCGTCCCGCCCCGGCCTCGGCGCTGTCATCCGCCGAACGCGCGCGGGTGCTGGCACTGCTCGCTTTGTCGGCGGCTGACCGCGCGGGATGATCGCGGGATGAGCACTCGCCGGGTCGGCGGTCGAGACCCGCGCGTAGCCGATGAGCATGTGTCGGAATCTACCGGCAGCACCGTTCGCCGACGTTGATTTTCGACGCGAGTTCCCGACACTGTTCACCTGCCGGTTCGTGATCACGGGTCCGAGTGTCGGCAGACGGTCGTTGTCGACACCCGCGGTTGGTGTCCGTGGGTGCATGATCTCCGCATGGCATCGGCGGCGCCCCGTGCGAGGGGTGAGAGAAGTGCGACAGGTGCCTGTTGGCGGCTACGTTCCGCAGCTACCTCGAAGAGGGGACACCGATATGGAATGCACCGGGTTCGTTCCGACAGAAGACGACTACGGAGACGTCCTCTGTGATGCGTGCGGCCATTACGCCTGCGGGATGTGCACTGCGGTGCACGCGCTCCCGGGAGCGTCGCTGTGCCATGCCTGTGCCGAGGAAGTTGGCGGGGAGGAGCTGGCGGAGACACTGGAGGCTGCCGAGCAGTACCGGGCCGCGCTGGAGAACTTGGCGCGGCACCCGGAGGCCGGCCTGCTAGGCCCGGATGAGGAAGACGGAGCGCCGGACCCAGACGAGTGCTCGGAGAGCATGGCGATGGTCAACGGCGCGGTCGATGGAGCCCGCTGCGAGCTGTGCGGCGGGGCCGCCTGCACTCACTGTGAGGCGCACCTGGCGGCCCCGCATGCCGCCTGCGAGAAATGCGGGCGGCAGCTTCTCCACGTCGTCTCTCGCACGGGTGCGAGAAGTGCGATCAGTGCTATTCGCTGACCTGGCGGCGTACGTCGTCGAGGCGATCGAGGGCGACGGCGACCAGGGCGGCCATGAGGACGTGCTTGGGCTTACGGGTCGACCAGTGCAGGTCTTCAAGCGCGGCGGCCAGGCACTGGAACGCAACCGGAAGCTGGCCGACGAGAACCAACGACTCCGTCGCCAGTTGGCCCATGCGCTCGGCGAGCATCGGACTTCCACCGCGAGTGCGCCGACGCCTCCGCGCGCACGTCACCCTTCCCGTGCTGAACCCCTATTGGCAAGGTTGAGCATCACGGCCGGCGGGCCTGAACGAGGAGGAAGGGTGGTAGTCCCGCCCGCTGCGGCTGCTGAGCGGCAACCTCCGCGTTGGGGACAGGTCCGCTACTGACGTCTTCTCAACGGTGATCATTTCCAGATTTGGTTGAGGACGAGGGCGGCTCGGCCGATGTCGCCGATCCGGTTGGGGCTGATGGTGACGTGCTGCAGCGTGCGCCAGCGCTGCTTGAGCTCGGCGGCAGCGCGTTCTCCGAGCGCACGGATGCCCCTGATCAGGCTGTTCGTGGTTCGCGTGTCCGCGTGCCCAGGGCCTGCTCGGATTGGCCCTTCGGGCGGCGGACCGGGATGAGGATGCCGATCCCGGCCCCGATGTAGCCCCCTTGTCGGCCAGGGTCGGCAGCCCGTCGGCCGCGGTCTTGTACAGCGCGGGGAGTGCGGGGATGCGGGCGGCCGTGATGTCGGGGGACGCTGCCGGGTTCGACATCGGAGACCCACAGCGGGGTGCCGTCCGGGGCGGAGAGAAACGGCACGTTGCCGCCGTACGCCTTGTGCTTCTGGCTGAACCACAGGTCGTTAACTCCGCAAGGTACAGGAACCCAGCGGGGGCGAGCAGTTCAGCGACCACCGACGCCCAGCGGCTGAGGTCGGGAAGCCAGTTCAGCGCCCCGAAGCCGGTGTAGACGATGCCGAAGGTCTCCCCCTCGACCGCCGAGACCGCATTGCCCAGGAACCGTACGGTGCTGAGCTGCACGCCGTAGCCGAGCTGCGCCCTCGTACCGCGGCAGGCCATCGCCAGGCGCCGCACGTCGCGGTCCAGCAGGAAGTAGCCGGTCAGCTGCCCGTCGTCCGGTACGGCGGTGAAGGTGCGTAGGTGCGGCGCTGCCCGTCGGTCAGAAACGCCACCGCTGCCGGTCCTCCCCGCCTCTACTCCCCAGGCTGTGACGGTGCTCACCATAGGTCACATGATCGGCAGAGCGGGCGGCGGGTCGGCGCGGGCCAGGGCAGGCAGGGGCCCGGCCGCGGCATGTAAGGGGCGGGAACTCCCAGCGGCTACTGGACGTGTTGATGGGTACGGTGTGCGGTTGTCCGGTGCCGGGACGGTGGCGGGCGGCCGGTCCGCGGAGGCGAAAAAGGGGGTGGGGCATGCTGGTGGAGGCGCTGGCGGCGTTGGCGGCGGCGGGTGGTGGCGCGGTGGTCCAGGCTGCGGGGACCGATGCGTGGAACGGGCTGCGGCGCCGTGTCGGGGAGATCTTCGGCCGCAGCGGTGCCGCGCGGGCAGAAGCCGAGCTCGAACGCCTGGACCGCACCGCGCGGGTCCTGGCCCCGGGCGCTTCGGCGGAGACCGCCGCGGAGCGGCTGCGGCAGGAAGGCGTGTGGGCCGGGCGGTTCGAGGCCCTGTTGGAGGGTCTCGACGATGCCGCGCGGGAGCGTGCGGCCGGGGAACTGCGCGAACTGCTGGCGTTCGTTGCCGCTTCGGCCGGTGATACGGCCGTCGCGACGGGCAAGGCGGTGGCCCGCGACGGGGGCAGTGCGGTCACGGGTATCAAGAACACCGGCGGCGGCCGCCCGGGCCCGGCGCGGGCGGTGCACACCGGGGACGCGGAGGCCACCGGAGCGGGCTCCAGCGCCGTCAGTGGCATCGTCAACGAATGACCGCCCCGGCACCGCCGGAACTGATCAAGGAACTCGGGGGGACGGCATGACCCGATGGCCGTGGCGCAAGGACGGCGGGGACGGGGACGCCGCCGCGTCCGGGCAGGCGAGTGCGGGCAGCAGCGGCGGAGCACCGCTGGCCGCCGGCGGCATCCGGCAGACCGCGGCCCGAAGCACGGGGGGCACCTGGCAGGAGGTGTTCCACAGCGGGAACGCGACCGGCAGCGACGGCGCATTCGTCAACACCGGCATCTACAACTCCACCGTCAACCTGCCGCCCGAGGCGCTGCGGTCGCCCGCCGAGGTGGACGCCTTCGCGGGCCTGGACGACCTGCCCTACCGGCCCGGGCTCTTCGTGGGACGCGGCTGTGAACTCGACCGCCTCGACGCCGCCCTCGCCGCCCCCGGCGCGGCCCTGGTCCAGGCGGTGCACGGGCTGGGCGGGATCGGCAAGAGCACCCTGGCCGCCCACTGGGCCGCCACCCGCCCCCACGGCCGCGCCCCCATCCGGTGGATCACCGCAGACAGCCCCGCCGCGATCCGGCAGGGCCTGGCCGACCTCGCCACCGCCCTGCAACCCGTACTGGCCCAGGTCCTGCCGGACATGGCGCTCGCCGAATGGGGCCTGCAATGGCTGGCCAGCCACACCGGCTGGCTGATCGTCCTGGACAACGCCAACGACCCCGCCGACATCGCCCGCCTGATCGCCCGCGCCCCCTCCGGCCGTTTCCTGATCACCAGCCGGCTCGCCACCGCCTGGAGCGACGCCACCACGCTGGTCCGCCTCGACATCCTCGAACCCCCCGAGTCCCTCGCCCTGCTCACCCGCATCGCCACCGCCCACAGCCCCGGACGGGACCTGGACGGCGCCGCCGGACTGTGCGCCGAACTCGGCCACCTGCCCCTCGCGATCGAACAGGCCGCCGCCTACCTCGCACAGAACCCGCGCGCAAATCGAGTAGACGGCGGAACGGTAAGGTCGGCGTATGACGCAGCAGTCCGACGCAGGGAAGGCACCAAATCTCGAAGGAGTCCGCGCGCTGGTCACTGGAGGCACCAGCGGGCTTGGCTTCGCCATGAGCCGGGCGCTGGCCGACTGCGGCGCCCGAGTCGTCCTGACCGGTCGGACCGAGCAGCGCGTCCGGGACGCCTCCACTCGCATCGCGCGCGGGGATCGCGTGACCGGGCTCGTGATGGACGTCCGTGACGAGCAATCCGTCGGCGAAGGCGTCGATCATATGCTGTCGGCCCTCGGCGGCGTAGACGTACTGGTCAATAACGCCGGCATCGGCATGCGCACTGTCAACCCGGACTTCATGACCGACGCGAAGGCCTTCTGGCACGTCAGTCCGGACGGCTTCAGCGACCTGTTCGCCACCAACGTCCTCGGCTACTTTCTGGTCGCGCGTGCGGTCGTACCCCACATGCTCGACGTCGGGCACGGCAAGATCGTCAACATTTCGATCAACGAGACGACCATGAGGCGCAAGGGCTTCGCACCCTATGGGCCCTCACGCGCGGCAACCGACGCGCTCTCCCACATCATGGCCGACGACCTCGCTGGCACCGGCATCGATGTGAACCTGCTGCTTCCCGGTGGCGCCACCAAGACCGGCATGACGCCAGATCTGGCGCCGCGGGACATGCAAGCGACCTGGCTCGATCCGGCGATCATGGGCCCACCGATCTGCTGGCTCGCATCCCGTGCCTCCGATGGCATCACCGACCAGCGCATCGTCGCAAAGGACTTCACCGGCGGTCGACCTGTCTAGGCCCCGGAATGTCGCCGGACACCAGGGGACAACTGACCGGCCGGTAGGTAGCGTCGTCGGCCGCCGACAACGCCGCCTTGCGCCGCCCCTCGGCACGCGACGCCGCCCCGCCCATCCGCGCGGCCTCTAAGGACTCCTAACAGAACGAGCTTGCGGAATGACTGACCGTCAAGAGTTGTTCTTCCCGCGTTGGCACGGTCGATGTGGGGGTGTGCGGCGACCACTGGTGTGGGGAAGCGCAAGCCGTGGGAGATCGAGGACGGTCTGTGAGAGCGGATGGAGCCGCTGCTCCCGGTGGTGGAGCGGCGTTACCGCTACCCCGGACGCAAGCGGCTTGACCAGCGCAAGGTCATGTGTGGGATCTTGTTCGTGCTGTACACGGGGATCCGGTGGGAGTTCTTACCGCAGGAGCTCGGCTTCGGTTCCGGGATGACCTGCTGGCGGCGACTGCGGGACTGGAACGAGTCCGGCGTATGGCAGAAACTGCACGAACTCCTGCTCGCCGAACTGCGCGCCGGCGACGTGCTTGACTTGTCCCGCGCCTCTGTTGACGGCTCCCACCTGCGGGCATTGAAGAGCGGGGATGCCACCGGGCGCTCGCCGGTGGACCGTGGCAAGACGGGCAGCAAGCACCACGTCATCGTCGACGCCCACGGCATCCCGCTGGCTGCCACCGTGACCGGCGGCAACCGCAACGACGTCACCCAGCTCCTGCCCCTGATCCACGCCGTGCCGCCGATCCGCGGCAAGCGCGGACGGCCGCGTCGTCGCCCCGGCGTGCTCTACGCCGACCGGGGCTACGACCACGACATCTACCGCCGCCAGGTCCGCGAGCTGGGCATCCGCCCGCTCATCGCCCGCCGCGGCACCGAGCACGGCAGCGGCCTGGGCAAGAACCGCTGGGTCGTGGAAGCAGCCTTCGCCCTTCTGCACTGGTTCCGCCGACTGCGCATCCGCTGGGAGATCCGCGCCGACATCCACCAAGCCTTCCTCACCCTCGGCTGCGCGATCATCTGCTGGCGACGCCTGAAAGCCTCTTTTTGATCTGAGTCCTAAGCCGGGCCTGATGTTCACCGCCCCGGGCCCCACCTTCCGCGAGCTCGCCGTGCAGGCGCTGTCATCGGTCGAACGCGGCTACGACCTGCTCGCCCCAAAGTTCGACCACACCCCGTTCCGCACCCCGGACCGCGTGCTGGACTCCGTGACCCGGGCCCTGCGCCCCCTCGGCCCCTTCAGCTCCGGCCTCGACCTGTGCTGCGGCACCGGCGCCGGAATGGGCGTCCTGCGGGAGCTGTGCCGAGACCGGATCATCGGCGTCGACCGCAGCGCGGGCATGCTCGCCGTGGCCCGGGAGCGGGGTGAGCGGGATGCGCCGAACGCGGGGTGGGTGCGCGGCGACGCCCGCGCCCTGCCGTTCAGCCCGGCGTTCGATCTGGTCGTCAGCTTCGGCGCCTTCGGCCACTTCCTGCCTCGGGAGCAGCCTGGCCTCTTCGCCCAGGTCCACTCCGTGCTCCGGCCCGGCGGCCGGTTCGCCTTCCCGCTGCCTGCGCCTGCTCGGCCCGGGTCCAGGGGCTACTGGACGTTGCTGGGCTTCGACTCGGCCATGCGGGTGCGCAACGCCTTGTGGCGGCCCCCGTTCGTCATGTACTACCGCGCGGTCCGGCCCTCGGCCGTGACCGAAGGCACTGCGCCGGACGGGCTTCTCCGTCGAGCTGTACGCGCTGCCTGAGCTCGGCCGACTGCCTGACGGCAGCCCTCGCTGCCGCATGGTCATGGCCACCCGATAGCTGCCTTCCCCTACCTGCGTTCATGCTGGGCGGGAAGGGATCAGTGCGGTGGTGAGGGTGCGGAGGCGGTCGCGGACCTGGGCTGCGGCGGTGGGGCGGTGGTCGGGGTCTTTGGCGACACAATCACATCGTCGCAGGCCAGGCGACACCTTTCCCCGTCGAGGCATCAGATCGGGCTATACCGCTGAATACCCAGGGTTAAAGGTTCCTAGCGACCTGCTCCAGAGGGGGCCTCCAGCGGCCCTGCGGAGCCCCGAGATGTGTTCATGCGCACCGCGGTGGTTTTCTGCCCATTTGTCAGAACCAGTCCCTCCAGTCCCTGCCATTCTAGGGCGCCCTTCGTTGACCTGCAGCTTTGGTCAGTGACTGAAGACACGCGGCTCAGTCCCTGGCCGCCCCTGGTCAGCTGGACGCACACGGCATTCCGCGGTGTCGCGCCTGCCCGTGAGGTCTTCGCTGCAGTCAGGGTGTTCGGAGGACTTGTCCGGCCGATCTCGCTGGTCGTTGGGCACTTCAAGGAGCCCGCAGGCCACCGGGTCCCCGCTCGACGCTTCACTGGCTCCAGACCGCTTCACCGCCAGGTGGCGGGTGAGGGGAATTCAGTGCGGCGCCACAGCATTCAGCAGGCACGCGCGGTCCTCTGCACTGATCAGTCGAAGGGTCTCGTCGTCCAGCAGCATGCGCAGCACGGACGCGTGATCGGCGAACGCGGCCTTGCACTGTTCGCGTTCCGGGTGGTCGCCATCGTTGCCGAGTAGCAGCACCATGCGCTCGTTGTCCGCGTCGACAGGTTGAGAGAGATCCGCAGCGACGACCAAGAGGTCGACCAGGCCGGATCTCACCGCTATGTCAGGGTCTGCCGCGAGGCGGATCAGGAACGGCAAGGCAGTCGGCATCGCCACGCTCGCATGGAAGACGCTGTCCATCAAGACGTTGCCCAGCACGCGCAGGGCCTCGGGACCGGCGGCCTGATCGAGCAGACATTGAAACAGGACCGGGACCCCAGCAGGACACCCGGGGATCTGCGACCAGGCGACATCGGCGCACCCTACAAGCGCGGGGTGGTCGCATTCAGCTTGCCCTGCCTGCGGATATTCGCGCAGGAAGTGAGCGACGGCGGCCTCTTTGTCCGCCGCATCCACCACGCACATCCGTCTGCCCCCGTCTCACACGACATCGCCCCGATGAGCGTCCGTCCGATGGAACTCTTCCTGGGGCGGGGCGTCGAACGCAAGTACAAAGGCGAGCAGTTGAGACCTCAGGCGAGTCCACTCAACTCTCGACACGAGACCACCTAGAGCCAGCCACCGACATCGGGCCCCCAGCCTCTGGCCCTGCTCTCCACTCGACAGGTCGGCCGCAACGCGGTCGCCATTGCGCAACCCGGCCCGTCCGGCGAATCGCTGACGCGCGCCACTCGCGACGGCGGGTGTCCACGCCGACTCCGGGATCTGGAAGACGGCGGC
Organism: Actinacidiphila oryziradicis; assembly: GCF_005047355.1. Classification (GTDB taxonomy): domain Bacteria; phylum Actinomycetota; class Actinomycetes; order Streptomycetales; family Streptomycetaceae; genus Actinacidiphila; species Actinacidiphila oryziradicis. The sequence continues at coordinate 269,688 of NZ_SUMC01000007.1, read as the reverse complement.
GTGGATGACGTCGGTGATAGTCATGCCGACCGAGTACGACAGCCGTCGGCCGCAAAGATGCCCCCCTATCGGCCGGACCCAACCGACCCACGCGGGACAGGGCCGCGACCGACGCTGCCGGACAGTGGGCAGCTGGAGGCCCCGGCCCGCCGTCGCGCTGCGGCTCAGGCCGTGTTCCGGGCCTTTCCCGGCGCGCTGGCGGCCAGGTCGTTCAGAGCGGCGTTGACGATCGGCCAGCACATGTCGACGGTGTCGCTGTCGGGGGTGTGCCGGGTGCGCATCTCCAAGTGGGGGTGGACCAGGTTGCGGTAGTGGCGCACCAGCTGCGAGGCCATCTTCGCGTCGTGCTGAATCCAGCCGTTGTCGTGGGCAAAGTCGACGAGGTCCTGCAGGCCCATGTTCCGCAGGGGCTTGGACAGGCTGCGGGAGGCCGGCCGGGCCTCGGCGGCGTGCAGCAGGACACCTTCGAGGAGACTACCGAGCATGATCAGGGCGGAGATGTAGGCGCCCTGGGTGGTGCAGGTGCGGGCCTCGTCCAGGCGCAGCTGCACGGCGCGCGCCAGTTCCGGGTCCTTGACGACGTCCTCCACGGCGACCTTGAGCTCCACGCGGGGCGGGCGGGAGCCGATGTCGACGATCCTCTCCTGCTCGACCAGCTTCGGGCGGCCGTCGACGTAGTCGACACGCAGACCCTCCAGAGCCAGGATCTCGTTGAGCTGGTGCAGGGTAGCTTTGAACTCGCGCTCCTGTCCGCGGTACTCGCGGGGATCGGCCAGGCGCAGGACCGCGCGTGCGATGTCGTCCGTTGAGCGCTGCTGTCGGCGGCGCAGCAGGTCGAGGGTCCACTCCTGCCGGGGTGTGCCGTCGTGGTCGGGAACGCTGGGCCAGCCGGCGCGGGTGAAGAACTGCGGGAGCTCCCAGCCCCGGCGGTAGATCAGGGGACCATCGTCTCCGCAGATCAGGCGGGCGATCTCGGCCAGGGTGCTGTCATCGAGCGGTTCGCGCACGTCAGGCTCCTCGGGTGACGCCGGCAAGCACGTCGTCTGCTTCGTCGCCGGTCTCGTCGGTGTCGTCGGCGAGGGTGATGGGGGCCCAGGTGCTCTGCGCATCGGCGACGGACTCGATGCGGGCGCCGGGCTGGATGCCCAGGCTGCCCAGGCGCTGCCACAGCGGTTCCAGGGCGCGGTCGGGGTTGAGGGCGAACTCGCTGCTGCGTACACGCCAGAAGCGCCAGCCGGCCCGGCGCAGCTCACGCTCGCGCTCGTAGTCGTCCCGGATCTGCTGGCTGGTGGAGTGGTAGGGGCTGCCGTCGCACTCGACGGCCAGGCGGCCCTTCTCGCCGACGACGACCAGGTCGATGAGCTTGCCGTTGGCACGCCACTGCGGGACGACGTGGTAGCCGCGCTCGCGGATGCGCAGGAACACGCGCTGCTCGAAGAGCGACTGGAACGGATCCTGCCGGGTGTGGGGGGTGACGTCGGCGAGCTCGGGCGGGGTGTGCTGCAGGGCCGGCGTGGACTGCATATAGGTGAGCAGGTTGTGCCGCAGGTCGCTGCTGCTGAGCTGGTCGGTGGTGACGGAGGAGAACAGCCACATCTGGTCCCTGGCGCGGCTTGCGGCCACGTTCAGGCGCCGGCCGTCGCCGAGACTGGTCAGTGCCCGAGTGTGGTCCTGGTCGATGACCATCGACAACAGGATCACGTCGCGTTCGTCTCCCTGGAACTGCGCGGGGGTGCCCACGCGGATCTCGTGGCGCTCGCGGACCGGCGCATCGAGCTCGGTGTCGATCAGATCTTCGATGAGCCGTACCTGCGCGCCGCCGCTGCGCAGCACGACCACGCCGAAGGTCCGCTTGGCGTAGGCCGGGTCCGCGGTCAGCTCCTTGAGCGTTGCCACGATGCGCTCGGCTTCGGGCCGGTTGAAAAGGCGGTCGCCGAAGCCTTCACAGTGGCCGTTGGGGACGTGGACGACCTTGAGCGGGGTGAGGCGGTCGGCGCCGTACTGACGCAGGGGCTGCAGTTCGTAGTTGTAAAACTGTCCGGACGACCAGTGGATGATCTCCGGCATGCAGCGGAAGTGTTCGGTCAGACGGATGACCTGGCTGAAGGTCTGCGTCAGCAGGGCGTACAGGTTCGACTTCGGGCTGAATCCTTCGCGCTGCCAGTGCTCCATGTCCGGGAACAGCTCGTCGAAGCGCTGGTTGAGCCGGTCGTGCTTGCCGCCGGTGTAGGCCGGGGCGCACTGCTGGTCGTCGCCCACGATGACCACCCGCGGGGCGAGCCAGAGCAGCATCACGCCCTCCAGGCCCACCTGGCTGGCCTCGTCGACGATGACGACGTCGAAGGAGTCCCGCTCGGGAGCGATCAACTGCGCCACCTGCTTGACCGGCATGACCCAGGCAGGCACCGCGCCGCTGGCCACGCGCATCGCCGAGCGGGCTGCCTTGAGGTGGCGCCTGCTCAGCGCGGACGTGCCCTTGCCCGCGTTGCTCATCGCGGTCGCGTAGGCGCTCAGGGCCTGCCGCTGCGCCGCGCTCATCCGCAGCAGGCAGTGGCGCAGGGCGTGGGCTGCGGCCAGGTGCTTCACGGTGTCCTGCAGGTGCTCCTCAGCCTCGTCCAGGCGTGCTTCCAGCACCCCTTCCCGGCCGGGGACGAGCATCTGCTCGACGAAGGCCCGTGCGCGCCGCCAGGCCCAGGCGGCTTCAAGCGCCTCCAGGCGCGCCGCCCAAGCCGAATCGCTCGGAGTCTCCCCCAGCAGGCGCGCCAGCTGGGGGTGTTCCGCCTCCAAGCGCTCGAGCAGCTTGCGCGCCTCGCGGCGATCGGCCTCCCGGGTGTAGGCCCTTGTCAAGGCGGTCACCGCGTCCTGGTACGCCTGCGGGTCGCGGTCGGCCGCCGCGCGGTGGACGACCGCCAGCTCGGGCACACTGCGCGCGGTGGGTGCCGGAAGGGCCCGCGAGAGCTGCTCGAGGTCGCGCTGCGCCTGTTGAGCGGCGAGATGATCGAGTGCGTGCACGGTGGAGGCGCGGACGTCCTGCCACTCCTGGGGCTTCTGCACCGAGACCGGGATCCGAGCCTGCTCCAGGGCGGCGCGCACGGCTGCGGCCTGGTCTGCGAACGCCGTGATGGCGCCCAGCACCGCGATGCGGTCCAGAAGCTCCGACAGCACTGCCGCCACGGGACCGCCCGGAGCGGGGGCACCAACATCGGCCCAGCGGGCGCTCAACTGCTCCACGCTCAGCCGTGCCTGCAGGTGGGCGACGGCGGCCCCCACCTCGGCGGCGGTGCGGGGAGCACGCCCGTCGACCGTGCACCTCTCCAGAAGATCTTTGGCCTCCTTCTCCACAGCCGTCTTGAAGCGCTTGTGCAAAGGCTTGTTCTGGACGAGGTACTCCTGCAGGGCCTGGCCCGCGCACACCAGCCTGGAGGTCTCTGCCGCGCCCAGTCCTTCGGGCACGCCGACGTGTGCGAAGTTCAGGCCGAGCAGAGCCTGACGCGTCTGTTCGGCCTGGCGTGAGGCGTTGCGGATCTGATCCCACAGGAACGACCTCTTCCTCGCGAGCAGGTCGCTCAGTGCTGTGCTCTGCCAGCTGTCGGAATCCCATGCCCCAAGCGCCACCGACAGGCCCTGCCGCTGAAGCACCTGAACTGCCTGCTCCATGTGCTCACGCAGCACCCCGACCAGCTCCGGCCCGTGGCCTGCGATCTGGTCCGCCACAGAGTCGGCTCCTGCCTGAGCGCGGGCCTCCTCGGCGGCCTTCACGCGCGCGACCGCTGCCGCGAATTCCTCGGGTGTCGGCAGATCGTCCGGGTCCGGGCACCGCGCGGCTATATCGTCCAGCACACCCCGGCCGTGCCGCGCGACGATCGCGAGTATGCGTCGCGCCTCATCGGCCGTCACAGACGGGGCGTCGGGTGCTCCTGCCGGCAGCGCGGGGAGCCAGCCGAAGCGCTCCTCGTCCCCAGCGACCGCCTCGACGATCTCCGCCAGACGGCCCCGGTAGCCCGGCGCGACTTCTGGGTGCTCGTACCACTCGGCCTCCCGCAGGGCGCGAAGCTCGTCGCGCAGCCCGGCCGCCTCGTCCGACAGGCGGCGCCGCAGTGCGCTCAGGTCTTCGATGCTCTCGGCCAACTGCTGCGGCGACGTCGTCGACGCCCGGTTGGACAAGGCGCGCACGGAACGCTCCACGTCCTCGGCCCCGCCCGACCGGGCGTCGGTCTGCAGCACGCACAGCTCGCGCAACTCATCGGGAAGTTGGTCGCGCAGCACGCGCAACGCCTGGTCCTTCTCGCTTGTGACCAGGACCCGCTTGCCGTCAGCCAGCAGGGCGCACACCAGGTTGGCGATCGTGTGCGTCTTGCCGGTTCCCGGCGGTCCCTGCACCACAACGCCGGTGTCCTGCTGCAGCCGGTGCAGGACACGGCGCTGGGCGGCGTTCGCGCGCAGAGGGAACAGCGGGTCGGGACCCAGGGCCGGCTGCACCGGACCGCCCCCTGCCGACGCCCACGCAAGCCGCTCGGGCGCCTCCAGGGGCTGCAGGAGCTGGGCCAGGCCGAGAGGGCTCACCGCTCCCGGACGGGACAGCTCGCGCGTGATCGCCTCGTAGAACCCGGTGATCGCGCTGCGGCCGCGTTCACGCAGCACCAGCGCCGGCGCGAGAAGCACCTGCAGGCCCGGCTCCGACGACCGCGTGCGCTCCGCCTGGTCCCATGCCGCGGTGAAGCGGACCGTTCGGCCTTCACCCATCGCCCGATCGCACCATTGGGCGAGGACGCCTTCGATCTCGGGTGACAGGGGGTGCAGGTCACCGCCCTCGACGCGGGTGCGTAGCGCGGCCAGCAGCTCAGAGCTGTATCCGTCCTCCTCATCGAGGAAGTCGCGGTCCTCCAGGCGCAGCGGCGCGTCCGGCACGAGAGCCACGGTGATCTCCACCGTGTCGGGCTTGACCGTGAAGACCACCGGTGCGGTGAGCAGGTGGCGCCGCACACGACCGTCGGGATGGTCCTGGCCGCCGCTCAGCAACCCCACCGCAAGGACGGCCTCGTAGACGTCGCCTTCCTCCTGCATGCGCCGGGCGATACGGCGCAGACGCCGGTGCAGCTTGCGGTGCGGATCGTTCGCGCGCTCGATGCTCGACCACTTCCCCCACAGGGGCAGCCATCGGGTATAGGCGGACAGTACCTCCGCGGCGTCCTCGCGCCGGATCCAGTCGACCTCGATCCACTCGCCGTTCTCGTCCTCGACCCAGCCCCGCCCGGGACCGGTCTCCGCCAGTTCGGGCTCCTGCGCCGTCGGCTGCGCCACCACCTCCGGAGAAAGCCAGCCCGTCAGCTCCTTCGGGATCTGCGGAGCCGGCCTGCGCGGCCGGTGGTCCACCTTCATGAGGATGCCGTCTGCCGTCGCCCGCGGGCGCGGCACACTGTCCGGCAGCCCCGACAGCCACAGGACGTCCTCCAACTGCCCGCAGTCGCGAACAGGCTTATGCGCAGTGCGGACGAAGGCCCGCAAGTACTCAATCAGGTTGCGCAGTTGAACGGTCGTAGCCGCGTCGTCCGCTTGAAGCCGCTGCTTAGCCACATGCCCCCCTTGATCATCGCGACTGAGCTGAACATTTCAGGATGGGGATGAACGACTCTCTCGGCAATAGGACGCATGTTCTACGCGTTCATTCCGGCCATGCACACGCCCGCTCATTCGGAATTTCAGGGCGCGTCCGCCTGCGCTGCCAAACGGTCTACCCGCAGTACGGCCGCACCGCCGGGCCGTCGCATCAACTTCGCGACGCCGTGCCGGGTCAGCGTCATACTCTGGCCGGAACACGTCAGCCCGCGTCTTCGTCCGCCATACCGACGCCGACGCCGACGCAGACACACCGGCCCGCATCCGCCACCGCACGTTGACCGGCGGCCAGGCCGACAAGTTCGCCGCCCTGGCCGCCGTCGGACTTGACGACGACGGTTGGCGCGAGGCGAACCTCTATGCGGTCAAAGCACTAGAGACCTGGTTGGAGGGGCGAGGCTGGTACGAAGAGGATGCCGTCGACGGAGACTTCGACATGGCCGTTTGGGCGGAGGCCTCTTCGCGGCTGTAACCGACTTCGCTTCACAGGCGGTTGAGGACTCGAATGCGGAGGAGCTGAAACGAGGCTCGCCCACACATGGCTCTCTTGATCGTTTTCACCCGGTTGGCGTGGCCTTCGACCCTGTCGGAGCTCCATTCGAGCACGAGACCGGCGGTGACGGCGTCGAGGTCCTGGCGAATGAAGCCGGCGAAGCCACGGTCCGCACGGCGGGGGCCTCTGCCCGCGGTACGCACCTCCCGTCGGTCCGTTACGTGACAAACTCGGTGCCGCGTTGTTGCGGTACGGGATCGTCAGGTAGCGAACTGGAGGGGGCGGCGATGGCACAGTGCCGGATCTGCGGCACCGAGATGAGTCAGGGTCGCGGCCGGGCCCGCCGCACCTGCTCGCCCGCCTGCCGGCAGGCCGCCCACCGCCGACGGCAGGCCGAGCAGGTCGCCGCACTCCGCGCCGCCGCAGCCCGACCCGCGCCCACCCTCGCCCCGCCAGTACCGGCCCCGGTGAAGCTTCCCGTCCCCGACGACAGCCCCGCCGGACAGATCCGGGCGGCCGGCGCACGGCTGCTCGCCGCCGTGGAGGCCGCGGCCTGGCGCGCCGCGCAGGACTGGGACACCGACACCAGCGGCGCCCTGCCCGGCCACCGCCGCACCACCCCCGAGGACACCGTCACCACCGTGCGGGCCCTCGCCGAACAGGCCGTCGCCTCCATCCTCGCCAGCGCCCCGAAAACGTCACGTAACGAACCGGCGCCCGTCGCTCACGCCGCTCCGGCTGTAGCTGTGCCCGCGCGCCCGGAGCCGACCGGCCCGGCCTCGCCCGGACCGTCACGTAACGAACCCGCCACCGAGCCGACCACCGCGCCGGAGGGCATCCCACCCCGGCCGCAAAAGCTCCCCCAAAACGAGGCCTTCGCCATCGCCGACGCCGCCACGCTGGTCCGCGACCCCGACCACCGGGACAACCACCGCTGGATCCTCCGCAGCGGCGACACCGTCCTCGGCCACGTGGAGCCGTCCTACGGCGGTATCTCCAGGTCTGGGCGCAACGGCTGGATCAGCCGCCTCGACGGCATCCCCGGCCCGCGCTGCAAGTCCCGGAACGGGGCAGCAATGGACCTCGCCTCACGCTGGTTCCGGGTTGTCACCTCCCCACCGAAACGCACCATTACCGGCGACTAGGCCGGCCCCCGAGGAGCAAGCGGATGCATCTGTCGGCGCACACCCGAACGTGCACAGCTCGGTACACCCGAAAGTGCACAGCCCGTGCGCGCCGCTTCGGGCTGGCGAGCGCCGGGGCCACCCGCGTCGTCAGGGTGCGGGACAGGCGCCCTTCGGTCCGGGCGTGCCCGTCCTGGACGAACAGCGGTCAGTTAGGGACCTGATCTACCAGACAGTCCCCAGTGCGGTGACCGCGTTGGTTCGCCGACTCGCACCGTCGGCCGCGCAACCCGGCGAATGTCCCACGCGTTTGGGGCGGGGCGCCCTCCCGAGTCACGGAGAGCGCCCCGGGCTCTAGGCTTACCAGCCGGCCTTCGCTGCAGCGCGCGTCAGCGGTCGTGGTGCCCGTCGTGGTGGTGGTCGTCCCAACGGTGGTCGTCCCGACCGTGGTGCTCGTCCCACCGGTGCTCGTGTCCACCGCGGTGGTCGTCCCATCGGCCGTGGTCGTCGTTCCATCGGCCGTGGTCATCGTCCCCACCCCGGTGCCAACCATCGTGGTCGTGTGAGGCGTACGCGGATACGCCCTGCGTGGTGGCGCTGGCAGCTCCAGCACCACCTAGCATCACGGCGATTGCCGCGCCGAGCGCGGTAGCAAAGCGGGTAACGCGCATAACAGTCTCCTGTCACAGCAGACGCACGAAGCGCCTGCACGGATTGGACAGGGCAACCGTCGCCCTCAGTCCTGCGCCGGAAGCCACGGCGCGCCCGTAAAGACACTCGATGTGCTGGAATGTGCCGGTCCACGGAACCGCGGTGTGTAGGCCATCCCGTGCGCGGCGAAACGACGAAGCCCGCCCTCTAGTGCAGGGCGCCGCAGGTCCTTTGCTGGTTGGGGTGGCCTGGCTCAATGGACGGTCCCGCCCTGCGCCCCGCACCTGACCTCGGAGCACTTGGGCGACATTCTCTCCGCCTGGGCCGAGAACTACGAGCTACGAGAGCCAGCTCGCCCAAATGCGGAAATAGAGGACCGCAGACAACGTGCGCCGCGGCGGACGGGCCTGGTGGCGGCGACCCCGACCGCGGGTGCGTTGGTGGCGCCGCCGGGTGGGTGTCGCCCCCCTGCAGGCTCTGTTCGACCTATTGCGGGGCCCGGGCGCGGACACCCGTAGTCAGTCCTCCCACGGTTCAGGTGGAAGGTCCAACGGTTCGAGGAGCTTGCCAGTCGGCTTCACGCGCCCCTCCGGCCAACGGATGACCATCTGATCGTCCCCACTGTCACGCGGAAGCCAGATCCACGGCTCAGCGGCTCCCGGCTCTAGATGGAGTACTACGCCGCGCTCACGGACCTCCCGCTCAAAGCCGAACGCCATACGGAACTGTCGGGGGCCGAGCATTGGGTCATCCAAGCGCCGCCGCAGGAAAGTGAAAAGCCTCTGTCCACGGCTCAAGCTCGTGTACAGATTGCGGCGATACTTGTCCGCCGGCCACACGGCCTCAATGATGGCAGTTGCCGCTTGCTTGTGCGGGTGCCTTTGGATGCCGAGTTGACCGAGCCTCCAATTGACAGCCTGAACGGTGACACCGAATTCCGCTGCGATCTCCTTGTCGGAACGGCCGGAGCGGTACAGTCTTAGCAGTTCTATATTGCCCGGCAGTGAAGTCATTTGGGCCGACCCATTCATGTCCAGTCCCCGAGCGCGGGGTGTGTAGCCGTAAGACATCGCACGGTACCTTCCCGGCTGTTCCGTCCTCAAGATTCGTAGCTGCCCTGTGCTCAAGTCAGTTGCACGGTGGCCCATTCGGCTCCACCGACCGCCCTGCTGGCGGGTGCAGCAAAAGACCCCCGCATCAAAGATGCGGGGGTGGGGCCTCGAACCATTGCTGGTTGGGCCCGGACGGGCAAGCCCGTCGGGATGGCACTTGCATGCACATCCGCTCCACACTTTACGGCACGCCTCTGCAGCACCTGGACTCGGCCGATGCCGCATCCCAGGATGCTGCCAACCAGGACCGGAGGAGTAGGCGACCATCAGCCACATGCTTCGTCCTCTCCGCCCCATCGTGGTGGTCCCGATCAGCCACGATCATGAGTTGCGGTGAGTCCGGTAAGCGAAGGGACTCTTCCGCGCAGCAGCCGCAGCGTCGCAACCCGCTGCGCAAACTGCACCTCGCTGAGGACAGAGACGAACGAGCTGCTGCGCAACACCGAGGGTAGTGCGAGCTAGGGGCTGAAGGGACTGACCTCCGGATTTCCGAGTCCCATACCCCCTCGCCAGGGCGGAGCCTGGCTCTGACAGGATTGGTCGCGTTTCTCACTGACAGGGTCGGCAGCCCTCCTCACCTCTCGGGAGACCTTCATGGCCAAGACCCTGGTGGGCGCTTCGGAGCCGCAGGAGCCCCGGCGCTCGCAGCCCAGCGATCCTCACGCGAACGTGCCGTGCTGGGCGCCATGCTCATGCATTCAGCGGTCTCGGCGCACTTCGTCACCATCCTGGAGGGCGGTGACTTTGCCGAGCCTGCCCACCGGGACCTCTTTTCAGCCGTCGTCGCCCTCCGCGACCGCGGGCAGCGCACCACCCCGGACACCGTGATCGGGGAACTACGCCGTCGGCGCAGCCCGCTCGGCGCCGAGACGGTCCACGCCGTCGCCTCCCACGCGCCCGTGGAAGCCGTCGCCCTTTACTATGCAGCGATCGTTCGCGACCTGGCCGCCCTGCACCGCAAGCCCAGCAGCGCCACCCTGGAGGGCATGGCTCCCATGCCGATGCGCGGATTCCTCATCGACGAGGATGACTGACCCGGGGGCTCCACCGCGGCGCTGAGCGCCTCGGTTCCTCCGCCCAGACGGATACGCGAACGAGCAGCACCTCCGGGGAGCCGACGGTCCCTCCGTGGGCACCGCCCAGCCGGCCATGCCCGGCCATCCCGCCTCGGTTCCCCCTGGCTGACACGAAGCACCGACTGGTCGAGTACGACCGGCGGCACCGCCGGACGAGGGCTGGGTCCCCAAACGGGCGTGCGAATCGGAGGCTCGGCGGCTCAGCGGGACTTCCCGTCCTTCACAGCCCGGTGTACAGCTGCCGCCAGCGGGCAGGTGGTGGAGAGGGACGAGTCTCCGGGGTCCGTCGGGACACGTGCGCAGACTTCACCTGCGAAAACGCGGCCATCGCCGTACTGGCGACGCCCGCCACTGCGGCGACGCTCTGAATAGGAAGAGACACGCATAAGCGGGAGGATCGGGACGATGGGTGACTACGAGGCTTCACGCCAGATCCAAGCGAAGAGCGACACGGTGTTCGATGTGGCGGGCCATCTCGACTGGATGCAGCGCTGGCTTCCGCCCGGGATGCACCTGACCACCCCTGACCCGGCCCACCCCGAGGTGGTCCGTGTCGTGGACGAGCTGGCCAGCCGCCAGTCGGAAGAGGCGGTGGTCCGCACCGCAGCAGATCGCCAGCGGATTGAGTGGGACAACCTCAAGCCGCACAACTACTCCGGCTGGTTGCAGGTCACCGATGCCGCGCCGGACAGGAGCCGGGTCACGGTACACCTGTCATTCGTCGGCGGACACGAAGCAGGAAACGCGAGCGCCGAACGTACCCTCTCCCACGAACGGATCCAGCAGCGACTCGAAGAAGGACTCGAGCGGCTGGAACAGGAGGTCATGGCCCACGCATGATGTGCGAGCGGGGAACCCATCTGCGGTAACGCGGACATCGTAGTCGGGGCGGCGTTTGCTGCGCGGTCTGGCAGCGCTCTGACCAGCGCGTTCGCGCCTAGTTGTCACCTGTCGGCAGCTAAACGAGAAGCTGGGCCGTACGGTCGGCGGTTTCGCCGCGGTGGTGATGGCTTGGACGTTCGGGAGAGGGCAGACGTGTGCTGATAGCGGGTCGGTACCAGCTGGACGACGTGCTCGGCCGGGGTGGCATGGGGGAAGTCTGGCGGGCCGTCGACGAGGTTCTGGGCCGCCAGGTGGCGGTCAAGGTGCTGCGGAATCAGGGCGTGGACGACGTGACCCGATTCCGGCTGGAGGCCTGGACCGCGGCGCGGCTGAACCACCCGCACGTGGTGGCCGTTTACGACTTTGGCGCCGACCAGGACCGTCTCTATCTGGTGATGGAGCTACTCGATGGCCGAAGCCTCGCCGACGAGCTGGCCGAGTACATCCGGCTCTCCCCCGAGCGGGTCGCCGCGATCGGGGCCCAGGTGGCTGCTGGGCTCGCCGCCGCGCACAGCGAAGGCGTGCTGCACCGGGACGTCAAGCCCGCCAATCTGCTGGTGGCCTCGGACGACACCGTAAAGATCGCGGATTTCGGCATCGCGCGCTTCGCGGACGAGTCCGCGCTCGACCTGACCGCTACCGGGCAGGTCATCGGTACCAGCTCGTACCTGGCCCCGGAACGCGCCCTGGGCCGCGTGGGAGGCCCCGCGGCCGACATGTACGCGCTGGGCTGCGTACTGTACGAACTGCTCACCGGCCGCCCGCCGTTCCAGGCGGACACCGCTACAGCCGTCGTGTACCAGCACGTCGACGCCGCCCCGGTCCCCGCCCGGCGGCACCGGCCGGACCTGCCCGAACAGCTAGACGCCCTCGTCCTAAGCCTATTGGCGAAGGACCCGGGCGAGCGCCCCACCGCCCAGCAGACCGCCGATGCGCTGGGATCACTGCTCACCACCCGCGGCGGTGGCATCCCGCGTCAGGCGGGCAAGGCCGCCCAGCGGCCGGCCGCGACCTCGGATGGCGGCACGCGCCAGTTCGATGCCGCCGCACTCGCCAGCGAGGCAAAGTCCGGGCGACCGCCCGGGACCGGCATACTGCACACCCGCCGGTCCCAGGTGATCGCCGGCGTCGTCGCGGCGGGAGCCGTCGCCGCCGCGACGCTATCCGCCCTGCCCCCGGGCACCGGCAGGGCCGCCCCCGCAGCGCCCTTCACTACCCAGTCCACAGGGTCACCGACACCAACCATGACCACCGCTTCCAAGCCCACCCCGTCCACCACGCCTCACCAAACGACGACACGACCCGCCAAGAAGGCCGCGCCTCCCCAGACGAAGAAGGAGAAGGCGAAGAAGGAGAAGGCGAAGAAGGCCGCGCCGCCGTGAGGGGTCGGCTAACAGGCCGAACACACACGGCTACCCCTGCCCGCTACGGGATCTTGAGCGGGTCAGAGGACTTCGGCGTACGGTCGGCCGTTGATGGTGCCGAAGTCCACCTTCGCCGGGAACGGGTTGCCCTCCTGGCCACGCTGAGCACTGTGGAGAGGATCATCTCGGCCCAGCCGCGCAGCGACTCCGGCAGCCGCCGGTACGTGTCATCGGTCAGCCGCACGTAGGCGGTACCACGTCCGGTCGGCCGACCGAGGCCACGTCGAGCACGGTGCCCTTCTGTCCGCTGGAGACGATCGGCGGGAGTTCGATCTCCTCGGCCTGTGCGATCGCTGTGAGCTGCTCCGCGGCCTGTTCGGCGGTGAGTTGGTGGTGCGGCACCTGCGGGCGTTCCCGCCGCGGCTTGTTCTGCTTCTGACGGCCCATAAGCGGGAGCGTAATAGACGCCGGGAGGTCGCTGCCGGGATTGGGCCCCAGCCCATGTCGAGTCACTACCCGTCGCGAGCCAGGGACTTTCGGAGCCGGTGACAAGACGATTGGCAAACTCCTGTGCTCGGGACCCCCTCGTCTGATAGGTGCCGCCGGTCGTACTGTCTCAACGAACTGTGTTGGTGGGGAGGTGGGTTGCGTTTGGATCTCCGGGTGGGCGACGTTGTCAGCGTTTCCTGCCCCTACACCGTTGCCCCGGTCACCGGAAAGTCGCGGGAGCACGTGACGGTCGCGTGGCCCTGGTGGTCGGTCGATCCGGACTGCGACTGGATCGCGTGGAACGGCGAGGTGGCTCTCGTTGGCGATCCCGCTTCGCACGAGTGGGAGCGCGAAATGTTCCGCATCGATCCGGCAACCGACCACCTCACGGTCGGGGCCACCTGCCGCATCGGCATTCCACCCACCCTCGTGCACGTGGTCTCCGTCGATCATTTCGATCCGCCACTGGAGACCGGGCGCCTTCCTCGCCCCCGCCGCCACGTGGTGGTCCTGCGCGCAGGCCAGTCGCACGATGCCGAGTCGGAGGAGCAGGGCTACGAGATCGACCCGGACGACGACATCCCGATCACCTTCGATCTGGTGTTCCGCCCCTACGCCTGCCTCATCGCCGGTGATGAGGTCGCCGACGCCGCAGGTCGTGCGTGGCGCTTCAACGCCGTTTGGGACTGCACCCCTTCGACGGCGGTGAGCCTCACGAGCCGGTTTGGCCCCTCACGCTTCTGACACGCGGGGGCAGCACGGACGAGGCAGCGGCCGCCGCCGTCGCCAGCGCGACGAAGGACGGTTCGCACCAGGAGGAGGTCGCACGCTGGGTCGAGCTGGCTCAGGCGATTCCCACCCGGTAGCGTCGCTCCCGCCCAGTAGGTGGCCGGTCAACCTCAGCTACTCACACCCAGAGTGGTCGGCAACGAGAGCATGTGCCGACAGGCCGCTCTTGCCGCGGGAAGATTCGAATCCTCCCTGCGGCACAAACCGCAACGCCCCGGACCGATCATGGTTCAGGGCGTTCGACATCGTTTCCGACCTGCTTGTATGAGGGGCATCGCAGCCGTAGGTGAGCGTACCTCGGTGGCCGTCCGCCCCCGGCGTGGTGGGGCCGGCGTTCGTAGTGACCGGTACACCGGCGAGAGGGCAAGGGGTGGGCACAGCGGACAGAGGACGACGCAGATGGCGGCTTTGGGGCGTCCTGGGGATCGTAGGGCTCACGGCTTTGGCTGGGGTGGTCGTGCACAAGGAGGCTGTTCCGGCGGCGCCGCGCGTTGACCCAACACTCGAGCGGGCGGTGCTTCCTGTGGTGGACCGCTACCTGCTGACGGACCCGCTGGGCCCACTCGGCAGTGGTGAGCCTCCTGGGAAGAACGGAGCCGTGGCGCGTGGTTTCTGCACCGAGCGAGTGATCGAGATCCGACCCACCGGGGCAGGCCTGCGGGTGGGCCTGGTGGCCTGGTGCGGGCACTACGTACGGCGTGGCACCGAGGTGACTGACCTGGACGCCGGAATAGAGGCAGGGGTGCTGACAGTGTCGCCGGCCTCGGCGCCCGCCCGCGTGAGCGACGTCGCATGGGAGCCCGACGATGTTCTCTACACCTGGGCCCCGGCACACTTCTCCCCCGGAGGCGCCGCCGAGGTCGAGAGGATCGATAGCGACAGCTCGGCGAACCTGACCGACCCCGAGGGCAAGGCCCGCGCCGCGTTCGGCCTGCCCCCACGCAGCAGCGGGAGCTGACGAACAGCCCACGGGGGTGGGGCGCCCCTACCCGGAGGTGCTCCCGAACACCGGATCGAAAGATCGAATACAGATCAGCCGATCAACGGCGCCTACCAAACCCGAGGCAGGAATGTCATGACGGTCACCGTCGGCCGCCCCCGATAAATGGGCCGGTTGTCGCTCTCGTGCAGCCGGACGTACCGCATGGGGCGTGCTTCGACTTCGCGCACGGCGCGCAGCACGGGGCGGCAGCGGGACCAGCCGTCCACGGCGTGCCAGCCGATCCGAGCCAGGCTGGCGATGGCGATGACGCCGCACGCGTACCACTTCCAGTGGCCATGCCCGAAGCGGGGATCGGTGGAGACGGCGCAGGCGAGGCCGAGGAACCACCAGGCGCCCGTGCTCAACGTCGTGCGCAGCATCCAGGAACGGGCAGGTCGACCGGGCCGTTGGGCACTGGTCGGACGTGGTCCCCTCCTGCTCTGCGGCCTCCGGCTGCGGATCCGCCGGAGCCGCGGCTTCGGCCCGGCGCGTCCGGTGCGCGTGAGCGAGCGTGCTGACAACCAGTCGTCCAAGCAGGCCGAGCCGCCCTTCGGTGTCGATGGCGACGATGTTCAGCGCGGCGAGCGCGTGGGCGACGTCGTGCGCGCTACTCCGAGGTGCGGTTCTTGCGCTCAATCGTGGTGAGCAGCGCCTGGGCCTCCTGGGTGCGGTGGTGTCCGGTGCCCAGCGCCGATTCGCACGCGGCCAGGGCCCGGCGGGCCTCCGCCTCGGCCTCCTCGCCCCGGCCCAGGCCCGCGAGGGCGGTCGCGGTGCCGATCTCGATCGCCCCCGCCTCGTCGTGGCGCCCTCCAGGCGTGCGGAGGTGGGCTGCGCGGGCGGCGCGCGCCTCGGCCAGCGCCTCGTCGTACCGGCCCTGGCCGTTGAGACTGCGGAGCAGGGTGATCCGCAGCACCACGGCCAACTTGTTATCGGGGCCAGAGGTTTGGGCGTCCCGGTCTATGGCCTCGCGCGCCACGGTCTCCGCCTCGACGTGGCGGCCCAGGCGGCTGCGGGCGTGGGCCAAGCCATTGCGGGCGGCTAGCTGTAGGAGCAGGGCGCTCGCTCCCTCGATGCGGTCGGCGATGCCCGCGATGGCGAGGCACTCGGCTTCGGTCTCCTCGTGACGGCCGAGGTAGCCGAGGATCTGCGCCCGGTCCGACCGCATCTTGAGCGTCAACAGGTGCTCGGCGCCGTAGGAAGAGACGAAGTCGGGCAGCAGGGAGTCGTACTCCGCCACAGCTTCGGTGTGCCGTCCCTGCGAGTTCGCGGCCAGGGCCGCCATGCTCGACGCGACAAGCCGCGGCCGGTCGTTCGGCAGGGCCGCCCGCACAGCGACGAGGTCCCGCGCCTCCGCTTCGGCCTCCGGGAACCGGCCCGCCATCTGCAGCAGGGTGACCAAAATGATCCGCGCCGACGCCGTCAGTTTGTGCTCGGGCCCCACCGGCGGCCGGGCGCAGAGCCGGACGACTTCACGAATCTCGGCCTCGCACTCCTCCAGGCGATTGAGCCCGAGCAGCGAATGGGCCCACAGCGCCCGGCTCTCCAGCGTCCGCGGATCGTGCAGGCCGTGCGCACGTGTGTCCGCCTGCAGCTTCCGCAGCCGCTGCTGCTCGGCGTCGACCCGACTGGCGGAGGACGGCAGTCCGGTGCTGGTACCGCTTGCTGCCGCCACTGGCGGTGCCGATTCCGCTTTGCGTCCGCGCATTGACCGTATGAGCCCCATGCAGCGAAGCGTAGTGGGCAGACCCAGCGGGCCGGTCGCCGGCATTACGTCTTGCCAGACGACTACGAAAGCGACCCGGCGTACCGGGCGAGTTGATTGGACAGGTCGAGGGCACCCAGCAGGAGAAGGACAGCGTCCAGTTCACCAAGCTGCTCATTCGGTACTCCGCCTATGGCCTGACACAGGCGCAGCCGAGCTTCTACGTGAGTTTGGGCGCGTCGATCCTCGGCGGCGTAGTGCTGGTCAGGAGGTGCGGACTCGATCGGCGGATGACACTGCGCAAGGCGAACAGGAGCAAGCCGAGGTCCTTCTACGCTCGTAAGAGAAAGTTCCGCCAGGCGGGTCACGTTCGGAGCAGTCCGGCTGGCAGAGCACAGCGGCGGACCAAAGGATGTGCATTGACCGAGGGCCGCGCGCTCATGCCTGCACAGCCGCCGCGACCCATCATTTACGGTTCTGAAGAGCCGGCCATCCTGGAGGCACGGTGTGCCCTGTTTTGTCTGATCTCGTATAAGTCGAGGTCCTCGCCCGACACCGTCGGGCACGGCACCAGGGGCGGTTGACCGTCTTCCTGGCAGCATTCTGCACCGCCCTACTACCCGCCGCTGCTCCGCACGCCTCGGCAGCGACGCACAAGGATCTGTTCGGCAATCGGCTCTATGTGGTCAACAAAACCTCGCACAGCGTTTCGGTGATCGACACCAACACCAACAAGGTCGTCGGCTCCCCGATCTCCGTCGGCGACAACCCCTTCGGGGGCACTGGGGTAGTCGCTGCAGAGCGCGAATCAAACTGAGGTGAGCCGGGAGCGGCACGTCGGCGAGCCCACCGAAGGCCCAGCTACCCGCGTGAGCTGTCGCCGCTACCTGGACACGCTCCGTCTCGCTCCGCCTCCGGCCGATGCAGCGCCGTGCATGAGGTGGGGAAACCTGTAACAATACCCCTTCGGATGCCACACGTTGTCAGAGGCGCCCCCTACATCACGAGTTGCAGACTGCGTCGGTGTTGTACGTGTCACAGATGTAGAACTTACCGGCGAAGGGGTGCCCAACGAGCGGCTTGCCGGTCTTGCTGAGAAGCTTTGACTTCACGGTCACCAGTGACCATTCAGTCGCGATCTTGATGCTGAGCTTTGCGCGGGAGCCATCCGGCCACTTCAAGGTCAGTCGCTCCCAGGTATTGTCGGGAAACGGCGCTTGGTAGGCCAGTACCACCGCGTCAGCCTTGAGCATCTGCGTGGTGATCTTCGTGCCAGCGGGCACGTGTACCGTGGCGATGGGGCACATGACGGCATTAAGGCTGCAATCCTCGGGTGACGTGGTGGTGACGTCGAAGTCCTGTGTGCAGCGAACCCGCGAACTGGCAAAGCAGACATCAACTGCCTGAAAGTCAAAGCCTGCGGGTGCCATCAAGGTCGGCGGCCCACTGGGGGACGCGCTCGGTCTGAAACTCGTGGTCTTAACAGGATAGGCCGCTGGCGTTGAGCCACATGCTACAAGGCACGATCCGACCGCCAGTGCGGCTATAATAACTTTGATCACGCCGACTTGTATATGCGATCGACAAGAGAGTGATCAAGTTGCGTCCCGGGGGTGCATGGCGATTCGAGATCTAAGGCCCCGACTTTGGGGCCCACGCTCGTCTCGCCCTCTGTGGTGCGTTGGATTCGATCGGGTCGACCTGCCGACGCTGCACCTGGCGGCGGCGCTTGTCGAGACGCGCGCCTGGCCGCACCTCGCCATCCGGCGGCCGGGGATGTTCGGTGGAGAGATGGCGATCCGGATGCTGCTTGACCATCTGCTCTTCATCGAGCGCCGGAAGGATGCCTGGGCTCAAAAGCAGGCCGTTTTGGAGGAGCGTGGCGCCTGGAGTGCGCTCGGGGTGACGGGAGCCTTCGACTCGGTGTTCCCGCTTCCCCGTGATCACGGGTACGGCATGGCGTCCGTGAAGCGGCCAAGCGCCCCAGCTCCGGAGCCTGGCGCGCGAGGGGCGGTGCAACCACTGCGGCGGTGGGTAAGCGGTATCGGGTGAGTAGGAGCATCCGCAGCGAGAAGATCGATCAGGAGTGATCATGACTCGGTTCAGCGCGCCTGAGTTCCGCATCGTCTCCTATGCGGCAGACCGCATCATCGAACGGATCGGGCCGCTCTTCGCGACTCAAGCCCAAGCGGCGGTTCGGGGTCGGCACCGTGGCTCTCCCAGGCAGCCCCACCCGCCGCCGATCCAGACGTCGACGCCTGCCCAGGCAGTGACTGAGGCTGTGCCCCTTCAGCCACTGACGACCCGCCAGACGCCTGCTGCAGCGTATGGATGTAGACGGCACGGGCCTGCGCCGGCACACCGCTCGAGAAGACCTCAACGCCGCCGCCGAGGTCCACAGAGACCTTGCTGTCGACCGCAGCGAGCTGCTGCTGCAAGGCGACTCCTTGTGTGGGGAGGTACGGACGGCGCTCTGTTCCCGCGGGGCGGGAGCAGAGCGCCGAACCGTTTGTCCGACAGTCCCGCCACACGGGACCGGAGCCCCGCAGCGCGGGCTCATCGGCCTGCGTGCGTCATGCTTGGTGTACTCAGGTACTCAGTTCAGCCCGACCACCGGTGTCGGGGTCGGCCGGTCGGTAGTGGTGCCGTCGCCCAGCTCCCCGGATTCGTTGTCTCCCCAGCAGTCGACGGTGCCGCCGGTGAGCACCGCGCAGGTGTGGAAATCGCCTGCGGTGAGGGCGGTGACGCCGGTCAGTCCGGTCACGGGTGTCGGGGTGGTCCGGTAGGTGGTGGTGCCGTCGCCCAGCTCCCCGGATTCGTTGTCTCCCCAGCAGTCGACGGTGCCGCCGGTTAGCACCGCGCAGGTGTGGCCCCAGCCCGCGGCGACGGCGGTGACGCCGGTCAGTCCGGTCACTGGTGTCGGGGTGGTCCGGTAGGTGGTGGTGCCGTCGCCCAGCTGCCCGTATTCGTTGTCTCCCCAGCAGTCGACAGTACCGCCGGTGAGCAGCGCGCAGGTGTCGAGCCAGCCCGCGGTGAGGGCGGTGACGCCGGTCAGTCCGGTCACCGGTGTCGGGGTGGTCCGGTCTGTGTTGGTGCCGTCGCCCAGCTCCCCGAAGCCGTTGTATCCCCAGCAGTTGACGGTGCCGTCGGTGAGCACCGCGCAGGTGTGCGAGTCGCCTGCGGCGACGGCGGTGACGCCGGTCAGTCCGGTCACTGGTGTCGGGGTGGTCCGGTTGGTGGTGGTGCCGTCGCCCAGCTGCCCGTATTCGTTGTATCCCCAGCAGTTGACGGTGCCGTCGGTGAGCAGCGCGCAGGTGTGGTAGTCGCCTGCGGTGAGGGCGGTGACGCCGCTGAGCCCGGTCACTGGTGTCGGGGTGGTCCGGTTGGTGGTGGTGCCGTCGCCCAGCTGCCCGTATTCGTTGTCTCCCCAGCAGTCGACGGTGCCGGCGGTGAGCACCGCGCAGGTGTGGGCCATGCCTGCTGTGACGGCGGTGACGCCGGTCAGTCCGGTCACTGGTGTCGGGGTGGTCCGGTTGGTGGTGGTGCCGTCGCCCAGCTGCCCGTAGCCGTTGATTCCCCAGCAGTCGACGGTGCCGCCGGTCAGCACCGCGCAGGTGTCGAGCCAGCCCGCGGTGAGGGCGGTGGCTGTGTCTGGGTTACCTCCGCCCGATGGCTTTGTGGTGCCCACGACCGTGTCGGCTGCCGCGTAGGCATCGGCCGTGCTGTGGGCGAACAGGGCGTACGCGTAACTTTTGCCCGGTGTGAGGCCGGTGTCGGAGTAGACGGTCGTTGTCTTGCTCGTTGTGGTCACCAGCGTGCCGGCGGACCGTGAGGAAGGCGGTACGGTGCCGGGGCTGCGTCGGATCATCACACCCGAGAAATCACTCCCGGTGGGGTTCGTCCACTCCAGTTTCAGAGACGTCGTCGTCGCCGTGACCGCGGCGGCGGTGACCTTCCCGGGGGGCGCAACGTAGGTGTAGCCGTCCGCCGTCACTGCGGCGGAGGCCCCGTACGCCGTTTTGACCTGTATGGCCGCCAGTCCGGCGCTATGGGCTGGAGCGGTCACGAGCAGTTTCGTTGCGGAGGTGACCGACAGGGCCGTACCGGCTTTCCCTGCGAAGGTCACTGCGGTGACGTGGCTGAAGTCGGTTCCGGTGACCGTGACTCGGGTTCCGCCGCCGGTGGTTCCGGAAGAGGGCGCAATCGCGGTAATCCGGGGCGGCGCGACGTAAGTGTAGCGGTCCGCTGTTACTGCGGCGGATGCCCCGTACGCCGTTTTGACCTGTATGGCGACCAGTCCGGCGCTATGGGCTGGGGCGGTTACGAGCAGTTTCGTTGCGGAGGTGACCGACAGTGCCGTACCGATTTTCCCTGCGAAGGTTACTGCGGTGACGTGGCTGAAGTTGGCTCCGGTGACGGTGACTCGGGTTCCGCCGCCGGTGGTTCCGGAAGTGGGCGTTATCGCGGTAATTCTGGGTGGTGACACGTAGGTGTAGTGGTCGGCGGTTCGCTGCGCGGAGGTTCCCGCGCTGGTCTGTACGCGAACGTCCACACGTCCGGCGGCATGTGCCGGCGCGGTGACCAGTAGCTGGGTCGAGGACTTCACCTGGATCGAGGAACCCGCGGCTGAGCCGAACAGGATCCGCTTGACGTGCGTGAAGCCGGTCCCGCGTACGGTCACGCGCGTGCGGCCCGCTGTGGCGCCCGACGTCGGCGATACCGCCGACACCGAAGGCGCGGATGCTGCGAAGGCAGACGGTGCGGTTCCGAGTTGGGCGGCGCCGAACACAACAGCCAGGGAGATGCCCCAAACTGCGCATCTTCGTCTGACAGGCATTCACATTCTCCCATGAAAGGACGATCAACTGTTGATCGCATAGCTAGTTCGGGGGAAGTGTGCCACGCGCAAACCCACAAAGATGGCAAATTAGGGTAAAGACGAGCAGGAGCAGAGAACTCTTATGCGTAGCTCTTCGCTGGTCAGCCCTGGGTCGCTGTCGTGGACCGCGCACTTGCCGCTGTGGCGGGCGCCGCCAGTACGGCGATGTCCGCGTTTCCGTAGGGGAGGTCTACGCATTGTCCCGACGGACCCCGGAGACTCATCACTGTCAGCTACCTGCCCGCTGGCGGCAGCTGTACACCGGGGTGTGAGGGACAGGAAGTCCCGCTGAGCCGCCGAGCCTCCGATGCGCACGCCTGTTTGCGGACCCCGCCCTCATCCGGCGGTGCCGCCGGTCGTACTCGACCAGCCGGTGCGTCGTGTCAGCCAGGGGGAACCGAGGCGGGATGGCCGGGCATCGCCGGCTGGGCGGTGCCCACGGAGGGACCAGCGGTGCCCCGCAGGTGTTGCCCCAGTTCGCGTATCCGTCAGGGCAGGGGGAACCGAGGCGCTCAGCGCCGGGGTGGAGGCGCCGGGTCAGTCATCCTCGTCGACGAGGAATCCGCGCAGCGGCATGGGCGCCATGCCCTCCGGGGTGGCGCTGCTGGGCTTGCGGCGCAGGGCGGCCAGGTCGCGAACGATCGCTGCATAGTAGAGGGCAACGGCTTCCACGGGCGCGTGAGAGGTGACCGAGTGGACCGTCTCGGCGCCGAGCGGGCTGTCCCGACGGCATAGTTCCTCAATCACGGCGTCTGGGGCGGTGCGTTGCCCGCGGTCGCGGACCGCGACGGCGGCGGAGAACAGGTCCTGGTGGGCCGACTCGGCGAAGTCGCCGACCGCCAGGATGGTGGCGAAGTGTGCCGAGACCGCTGGATGCGTGAGTATGGCGCCCAGCACGGTGCGTTCCGCGTGAGGATCGGTGGGCTGTGGGCGCCGGGGCTCCTGCGGCTCCGGGGCGCCGACCAGGGTCTTGGCCATGAAGGTCTCCCGAGGGGTTAGGGGGCTGCCGGCCCTGTCTGTGGGAATGCGACCGATCCTGTCAGAGCCAGGCTCCGTCCTGGCGAGGGGGTATGGGACTCGGCAGATCTGCAGGTCAGCCCCTTCAGTCCCCAGCTCGCACTACCCTCGGTGCCGCGCAGCAGCTCGTTCGTCTCCATCTCAGCGAGGGTGCAAGCTGAGGGGTGGGTCGCGACGCTGCGGCTGATGCGCAGATGAGTCCCTTCGCCTACCGGACTCACCGGCAGGCGGCGAGGCGGGCGGGGGCGGGCCTTCTCCGCCTTGCGCCGGACGGCGTCGGCACGGAGGCGGGCGAAGTGGCCCAACTCGCGGGCGGTGGCCCCGCCGCCGCGGCCTGCCCCGCCTGCATGCACGCCCTGACAGCCGCCCACCCTGGCAGCAGCCCCCACATCACCCCGGCAGGGGGCGTGCCCGAGGATCGAGCGATATCCGTTCGCGGCCTGTCACCGCGGGTGGCTAACGTGCACTGACGTGGACATTGAAGATCCCAAAGACCTGGTCCGGCGTGGGTACGACGCGCTCTCACTGCGCTATGACCAGGCGTATGCCGCCGAGACGAAGTATCAGCCGTGGATCAGCGAACTGTGCGGTCGAATCCCGGCTGGAGGCAGGGTGCTGGACCTGGGGTGCGGAAGCGGGGTTCCCGTCGCCCGCGACCTGGCGAACGCAGGTCACCGTGTCACCGGCGTCGATATCAGTGAGGTGCAGATCCGCAGGGCCCGGGAGCTCGTGCCGCAGGCCGAGTTCATCTGCGCCGATGCTACGGCCGTGGACTTCGCACCGGGCTCCTTCGACGCGGTCGTTTCGTTCTATGCACTGATCCATATCCCACTCGAGGAACAGCTTCCGCTGCTGGAGAAGGTCGCCCGATGGCTGCGACCTGGCGGTTGGTTCCTGGGGACCACCGGCCGTCGGGCCTGGACCGGCGTCGATGAGGACTGGCTTGGCGACGGGACCGCTATGTGGTGGAGCCACACGGACGCCGCTACGAACCGGGCCTGGATCACTCAAGCCGGACTGACCGTCGAGCAGGAAGAGTTCGTGCCCGAAGGTGACAGCGGGCATGCGCTGTTCTGGGCCCGACTCCGCTGACGCCCCTTCTCGGTCGCTTCCTGCGTCCGTCTCACGTGACCTATTCCCTCGGATCATGTTAGGGACCAGTGTCCCTGGGCTGGTCCGAGTGTTGTGGTGGAGCGGGGCAGGGTGCGCATAGGGGCATTCACCGTCGGTTTGGACACGGCGGAACGCTGGGTCCGCAGGTATTTCAACGAGGGTAACGACAGAGCGACCGCTGCAACGAGCGGGAAGGCGAGGCCATACGCCTATTTGGTGTACGACCGCCTTCAGACGGGCAGCGGTGAGTCCGAGCTCAATGACAGCGACTTCATGGCGCCGGTGCCGTTGAACGCAAGTTGCCGGCGACAGCGGCCCGATCGGGTCCACCGGCCAGCTGAGCGCTATCGCGCGCGTCCGGGGAGCGAACTGAGGGTGAAGTCGCGCTCTGCAGCGCACGTAACGGCGGTGGTGCAGCGGCGGACGTCGGGGGTGCGTACAAAGTCGGAAAAAGACGTCCGATACGCTCCCCCGACAACGATCAAGCAAATAGGACATTCTCATGCCGAGACACAGATTTCCTCTGCTCATAGCCGCGCTGCTGCCGGTGCTCGCCGGGTGCGGCTCCCACGCACCCACCTCCCCCCAGCAAAACTCCGCGCAGTCCGCCGCCGAAAGCCCCGCAGCCGCCACCGCCCCGACTCCGGACGCGCTCCAGGCCCGTGCCCTTGCGGCCTACGCCGACGGATACCGCATGGGTGGGAACCTGCTCTCCCTCGGGTATGCCAGCGTGCCAGAAGGGATGGACGCCACCGCTAAGAGCGAGTGCAGCAGCGGGACGTCGAACCCCGACGTGGGTGCCTCTGCCACGGCGGACAACGACCAGGCCCTCGCCTGGTCGGCCGGTTGTAGTGACGCGCTGGAGGCCAAGACGGCGAACGCGGCGGCGGCCCCGGTCTTCACCCCACCGCCGTACGACGGGAGCGACCTGGTCGATCAAGGACCGTCACCAGAGATCAACTGCGGCAAGCCGCATCAGAACCAGTGGGAGTTCGGCGGCAACTTCACCTGCCGCTTCACCTCGCTGCGCAATACCGATACTGCACCGCATGCCTACAGGATCACGGTCGTGTTCACCGCCACGGACTTGCCAGGGGGCCAAAAGGACGTGACCCGCAGGGTTAATGTGCCGACGATTCCGGCCGGTGGCACCAACGGGCAGTCCGACCCCTTCGCCCCGCCCCCGGAGACAACTATCGGTTCCGGCGACGCAAAGCAGGACGTTCAGTGGATGATTAACACTACGACCGTCGAACTTCTCCCTGCTGGCAACTGACCACGCAGCCCCGCCCGCAAGGACGTCATCCGCGGCCCGCGGCACACCGCGAAGGACCTCCATGCCCGCCGCCTTCGGCCTCCCCTTTCGCAGTGACGCGTTCCGCCTCGGTGGGGCCGCCGCCTGCGCTGGTGAGATCACAGCGTGGGAGGCGGCCAGAGCGTCGGCGGCCTGCGCGGCCCAGTCGACGGCGTCAGTGACGGTGGGTGGGCCGTCGAAGCGCAGGACGGCGGACAGGTCGCGTCCGGCGAGCAGTTCCATGACCAGGTAGAGACCCTGTCCGAGGTCGTAGACGGTGACCACGCCGGGGTGATTCAGGCCGCCAGCCGTGCGGGCCTCGCGGAAAAACAGCCTGATGTCGTCAAAGGAGCACACAGCGATAGATATCACTGGGCAGGCGTGCCCGCTGCGTGCCCTTCCCGTCTGCCCATTCCTCCCGGTTCATGTGACGATTGCCGGTACTCCGCTAGATCAAGGTGTCGTCGTTACCGGAGCGTACAGACGCCAGGGAGAAGCGTGGCTTGCGGTCTGCTGGGGTGTGTGGCCAGCGCACGCCGGCGGGGGCGAGGTCGTCGTAGGTGAGAACATCGGTGGTGAGGATGGACGCCAGGGTTTGATCCTGTTCGGGTTCAAGATCGGCCAGGCGGGTCAGTACCGTGAGAAGGTTGATGAACTCGCTGGTCCAGTCCGGGTCCCACGCTGTGACGTGCAGGTCATCGAGCGGCGAGCCGCGTCGGCCGCCAGGCTCCTTCTTGCGGTTGCCGAACCAGCCCTTGACGACATTGCGTCCGCCGACGGCATACTCCCAGACCTGCGGGGTGACCGGTCCGAACTCGCCGTCCCCGACTGTGACGACCTGGCGGTCCCCGTCGTAGTTGATGGTCTCGGGCATGGAGGTGATCGGTGCCAGGCTCAGCGGGCGGCGCGGGTCGCTCTGCGGGAGACGGACGTTTTCCTCGGGCCGCTCCGGGCCGATGAAGCACTTCCCGTAGGTGTGCAGCCAGAGGACTTGCCGGCCCAGCTGCACGGCTTTGTGCCACAGCACCGGGTCTGTGGTGACCGGCACCCGGATCCCCGGGGTGGTCAGTTCATCGGCGAAGGTCGCGGTGAAGGCCGGGTGTGCCGTCACACCGGCGATGTAGGCGAGGATGTCCGGGTCCGTGACTTCGGTGCCGAGTCGGCTGGTGAGCGCGGCTCTGAGGCCGGGGGCGAGGTTGGGCTTCCCGTCGGGGTGCAGGAACGGCAGGGTCCTGCCGCCTTCGGAGCCCTTGAAGTGGTCGAAGTCGGGGATCAGAGCCGAGAAGATCACGCCCGGACCTGACTGGATCGGCTTGCGGTGCTGCTCGATGATGAACACCTGCCCCGGTATTCGGGCGGCCCACAGGTCGCGGCGAGGCATGTCCATCACGCGTGGGTCGGCGACGATCCACTGCCGGTCGAAGGCCCGGTATCCGACTCGGACGAGGGCGGGCTGGCTGTTGGTCTCCCGGACGATCGGCGTTGACGGAGCGGGGCAGGTGTCGTCGCCGGGCAGGGGCGGTTTGGCCTTGTCGAGATTGGCGTCGCGGCCCTCCTTGAAGAGCTGCGCCTTCCGTCCGCGGTCACTTTCACCGATGAGCGCCGACCACCTGCTGTGGAGGATGTCGCGGTTGGGGGCGTAGACCCATGTGCGGGTGGGGAACACGCCGGGCGAGTACCAGGGCATCAGCGCGTCGAGCGCGGGATAGGTGTCCCACTGGCTAGTGCTCGCCGGGGTCAGCGGGGCGGTCCAGACCGTGCGGCAGTCGCGCCAACCGTCGTCGTCCAACTCGACGGCGGCCAGCGCGGCGAACTTGTCGGCCTGCCGGCCGGTCAACGTGCGGTGGCGGATGCGGGCCGGCGTGTCTGTGTCAGCGTCGGCATGGCGGACGAAGACGCCGATCGCCAGCGGCTGGCGCACGCCCGGGAATATGCGCGTAGGAACGTCCGGAGTCTGACCTTCGGGGGTGCAGTCGATGATCCAGCCCTCGGATGCGTAGCGGCGCAGATACTCGCGCATGCCGGTGAACGCCGGGCCAGTGAGGTAGCCGGAGGTGGTGATGAAGCAGATGACGCCGGCGTTGCCGCCCTCGTTGTTGGGGGTGGACTCCCACACCTTCCAGGTGGCCCAGCGCCAGAAGAAGACGTACAGGTTTTTGAGCTTGGCCTTGAATTTTGCGGCGCCGGGGGTGTACCAGTCGTCGAGGATGGCTTTGGCGCCGCGCTTGCCCTTCATGTCGGCGCCGCCGTTCTCTACCCAGCCGCCGGCGCCGTTGGCGAGTTCGGCGTACGGGGGGTTGCCGATGACGACGGTGACGTTGGAGCGGGCCTTGATTTCGTTGGCCTTGCGGCGGGCGGCAGCGATCAGCCGAAGTGCGGGCCTGAACTGGGTGGCCGCCACGTAGGGGTCGTCGAGGGTGTCGGTGACGTATAGTTTTATGCCGCCATTCGGCGGGGCAGCCTGGTAGCGGTTCAGTTGTTCGGCGGTTCGCAGTTCCGCCACTGCGTACGGCCCCATCTGGAGCTCGAACCCGGCGACACGGCCCGCAGCGCGGGTGAGCGCCCCACTGACCGCCCCCGGCCCGTCGTGGGCCGCGGCGTTAGCGGCGATCCGTTCCAGCACGGCGTGTAGGTAGGTGCCAGTGCCCATCGCGGGATCGATGGTGAAGACGCCGGGGTCGGCGAAGCCGCGCGGCTTGTCCAGCCGGGTGACCAGGATGTCGTCGGTGAGCCGGACCATCTGCTCGACGACCTCGACCGGGGTGTAGTACGAGCCGGAGCGCTTGCGAAGGTCAGGGTCGTACTCGTCAAGGAAGTGTTCGTACAGGTGCAGGTAGGTGTCCCGGCGTCCCCGGCGTATTCGAGGCCAGTTGACGGCATCGACGGTGCGGGCCAGCAGGTCGAGGGTGATCCTGAAGTCGCGGGCCACGTAGTCGGTGAGCAGCTGCAGCGCCCGGCCCATCAGCGAGTGGTCCGCGCCCAGCTTCTCTCCGATGGTGTGCAGCGACTCGCCCGTGACGGTGATCCCTTCGGTCCGGGCCAGCAGCAACGCAAACGTGACGGTCTGTGCGTACCCGTCGGCGAAAGTGGCCTCACCGGCCTGGGGGAACAGCATCTGCCGCCACTCGGCGGCCAGCCCGAGAAACGGCTGCTCTCCTTCGTCGGCGCCGCCGCGTACGGCCGCATGCTCGGCTGCGAGCTGATCCAGTACCTCACCACGCAGCAAGCGCGTCAGCCTGGCCACCGCCTTGACGAGCGCCCCGATGGTGGTGATCGGCTCAGGCTTCCAGACCAGAAAGTCCACCAGGAGCTTTTCGAACTCCGCAGGAGCGGCGACCTTACCGTCGTTGAGGTCGCCGGTGAAACGCACGACCAGGCGCAGATCACCGTTCTGGTAGAGGCGCCACTCAGTACCGTTGGTGTAGAGCAGGTTTGGCAGATCCCGCTGGCGCTCCCACTGCACCTTGTCGTGCCCACGCAGCACAGCCGGGTCGACAGTCTTGCTGGGGGCCTTGACCTCCACATAGCCGGTGATCGTCCCACCAACGCTGACGCCGTAGTCCGGGCGTACCCCCCGTTCGGTATCGCGAACCTCGTCGTGGAAGACGGCAGGTACGCCCAACCGCGCGCCAGCCGTGCTGAGCAGAACTTCCAACGGGGCACGGATAGCGGCCTCCCGCTCGCCTGGGCCAGCGAGTTTTGCCCCGCAAGCCGCACCGAACACGGCCACGGAGTCGGCGAGCCAATTTGCTGCCCGTGCCATAGGTGCCCCCACCTGATAGTCGTCACCACAGCTCTGGGAGTGGTACTGACGAATCATCCGGTGATCTTATGTAGTCGATCGCCCTTTGAACTAGCCATCAGAGCTGAAGGGTTCATGCCGGGTAGAGCTACGGCTCAGATGCTGAGCGCCGCCCTGAGTATGTAACTGCGCTACAACGAACCCTGATTGTGGGGGTACGGGACGCTTCTGATGTCGGCGTACCTTGCCTCCCAGGTGGTGCGGGGCAATCGCCAACCCGCACTAACAGGTCCTTGTCATCAGCGCAGGATTCGTGCCGCTGCTGGTCACATTGGGGCTGCTGCTGGCCTCACAGCAGCCAGGACGAAACCGTTGAAGTACTCGTCCAATCACCACTCGCCTCGAGATCAGCCGACGTGGGCGTGATCTTCGGCGTGGGCGCGGATGGTTGGCGAGGGCCTGGACCAGGCCCAGGTAGGTGGAGAAGGCCGGTAGAGGACTGCCAATGGCCACTCCGGCTCGCTTGGCGACCTGCTCCAGAGAGGCCCCCCGCGCGGAGCCCCGAGGTGCGTCCAGCCGCAACTCGGTGGTTTTCCGCCCAAATGTTAGGACTCAGTCCCTCCAGTCCCTGCCATTGCAGGGCACTCAGCTTTGACCTGCGGTTTCGTCAGGGACTGAAGCGGCGCAGCCTCAGTCCCTGCCCCAACCCGACCCGGAAGCCGTACGTGATCCTGCATCTCGACCTCGCCGTTCTCGGCGGATCTGAGTAGGAAGAAGCGTTGAGCTGCGGTGATGTCGTGCTCACCGGCACCGGGAGCATCATCGCCACGGCGAGCAGCACGAGAGATTGCAGATCAATTGGGCTTCGTCAGGGCCGCGATTCTCCGTGGACCTGATCAGCGCAGCTCAGCGCGGTTCGCTCAACTATCGAACACCTGCGAACGGACACTTCAGTCCCTGAACGTTTCCGCAGGTCAGGGCGCACCCAGCTGAGCGAGAAGGGACTGGAGGGACTGGAGGGACCGAAATGGAGAATTACGTCCCAATCTCTCCCGGAACTCCTCGCGGACTGGGAGCCTGAGAAGGAGAAACAGTTAACGGGTAGGCGACGCGGCCGCCCTGCTTGGTGGAGCTTGGCCCGGCGGCGGTAATCCGCCTCGCGCGACACGAAGGTCGAGGGCTCCGAGGTCCGAGATGAGGCGGTCGCCCGATTGTGGCCGTTCGCGCACCACGGTCAACGCTTATCTGGACACTTGGCAACTCGATGAGGCGAGCAAGGACACTGACGGATAGGCCCCGGAATCGCAGCTCGGACACCAGGGGACAACTGACTGACCGGTAGGTAGGGCGATCGGACGTGAGGCCCCGACCGTCGTACGCCGACCTGTGGAAACGAGCTCTGGGGTCCGGGGATCCCCGGACCGACTCGTAAGGACACCCCGTATTGCGCGGCGCTCTGCAACGGAAGCAGCACACCCAGGCCGCTCATTCTGGGGCATGCTCCGCGATGAGCTGCTGGCACTGCCGCGCGCGGTCCGCCAGTTCGCCACCCACAGTGGAGAGCTCAGCCAGGTAGTGGCGCAGGTCGGTGACAGCGTCGCGGTTCGGGCCTGCTGAGAGGAACACCTCGGTTGCCTCCGCCACGTTGTTTTCAGGTTCGAGGAGCAGCACCCGGAACAGGCCGAAGAACCTGGTCGCATCCCCATTCGGTGTTTCCACCGGGGAAATGAGCAGCTCGGTCCACTGCTCCACGCATGCCGCGGGCCCCGACGTCACCGTGTCCAGCAGCAACTTCTCGAACGGCAGGCCAGGATCCCCAGGTTTTAATGCGGAAGCCCGCTCAAAGTCCTCCCGCGCAAGTAGGTAGCGGCCGCCCTCCCGGTGGGCGACCCCTCGGGAGCGGAGGACCCAGGCGAGGGTGGGGTCGAGGTTGAGGGCGGCGGTGAAGTCGGTGATGGCGTCGTCGTAGCGGCCCGCCTGCCGGTGAGCCTCCCCCCGGGAGCCGAGGGCCCAGGCGTACGTGGGGTCGAGGTCGAGGGCGGCGGTGAAGTCGGTGATGGCGTCGTCGTAGCGGCCCGCCTGCCGGTGAGCCTCCCCCCGGGAGCCGAGGACCCAGGCGTACGTGGGGTCGAGGTCGAGGGCGGCGGTGAAGTCGGTGATGGCGTCGTCGTAGCGGCCCGCCTGCCGGTGAGCCTCCCCCCGGGAGCCGAGGGCCCAGGCGTACGTGGGGTCGAGGTCGAGGGCGGCGGTCAGGTCGGTGATGGCGTCGTCGTAGCGGCCCGCCTGCGAGTGAGCCTCCCCCCGGGAGCCGAGGGCCCAAGCGAGGGTGGGGTCGAAGTCGAGGGCGGCGGTCAGGTCGGTGATGGCGTCGTCGTAGCGGCCCGCCTGCCGGTGAGCATCCCCTCGGCGGCCGAGGGCCCAGGCGAGGGTGGGGTCGAGGTCGAGGGCGGCGGTCAGGTCGGTGATGGCGTCGTCGTAGCGGCCCGCCTGCGAGTGAGCATCCCCTCGGTAGCCGAGGGCCCAGGCGTACGTGGGGTCGAGGTCGAGGGCGGCGGTCAGGTCGGTGATGGCGTCGTCGTAGCGGCCCGCCTGCCGGTGAGCATCCCCCCGGGAGCCGAGGGCCCAGGCGTACGTGGGGTCGAGGGCGAGGGCGGCGGTCAGGTCGGTAACTGCCTGATCGGTGCGGCCGTTCCAGCAGTGGACGTCGCCGCGGTAGGCCCAGGCGCGGTGGTTGTGAGGGTCGGCGGCGATGGCGCGGTCAAGTTCGGCGAGGGCTTCCTCGTCGCGGTCGGCGAGGAAGAGGCGCCGGCCGCGGTAGGTGTGGACCCAGGCCCGGGTGGCGGGGGTCAGATGGCCGTGGGTCAGCAGGGCGGTGAGGGATGCGAGGGCTGGATCGCTGTCGGCGGCGGCGTTCTGGAGGCGGTCGGCCCAGGGGAGGAGAGTGAGGTCGGCGGTGTCGCGGGCTGCTTGTTCTAAGGTGTCGGTCCATTGCCGCAGGACCGCCGTGTCCCGTCCGGCGGCATGAGCGGTCTGCTCCAGTGCTGCTTCAAGGCTGGCTGCGGGGTGTGCGCACAGCCGGTGGTAGGTCTCGGTCAGGCGGTGCCGGCGCCACAGGGGATCGCCCCACTGCTTCGCTTCGGGAAGGCCCTGCTCGGCGTCGGTTCGCCAGGCGGCGTGGGCGTCGGCGAGCCGGAGGTGCGCCGTGGTCCAGCGCTGGGGCGAATGGGTGCGCTGGCGGCGCACCATGCTTGCGCGCACCACTGCGTGATACTGCTTGAAGTCGCCGTGGCCGCTGACGAACGGCTGCCCGCACAGCCATCCCCACAAGCCCTGTGCCTCCTGTGGTGCGGCGGCGGTGAACACGTCTTCGTTCAGCTGCGGCGCCAGCGCGCACGCCAGCACCGTTTCCCGCTGCCGCGGGTCGGTGATCCACTGCACGAAACGCTCGACCGCCGCGTCCACGGCGTCCCCGCCCTGGTCCACGTCCCCGGCGGTCGTGGGCCGGGCCAGCGCGCAGAGTTCCACGAGCAGTGGCAGCCCCATTGACAGCTGCAGTACCGCCTCCACCGCCCCCGGCTCGGTCACCCCGCGTGCGGCCAGCAGCGCCCGCGTCTCGGCCTCGGTGAACACCTCCAGAGGTACGTCCGCCACCAGGGCCCGCAGCGGTGCCCATTCCCGCTCCGCGAGCTCGTCACGTCCGGCCAGCACCACCATCACGTTGGCCGGCAGCGGCCCGAACGTGTCCTGCAGCAGATCCCGCAACCACCCGTCCAGATAGCGGCCGGTGTGCTCCCAGGTGTCCAAGAACAGCACCACCCACCGGTACTGCCCGCACAATCGGTCCAGCTCAGCGACGAACGCCCGGCTCACCCCGGCCGCGTCACCTCCGCGCCCCCGGCGCCCCCGGGCCCCGGCACCGGCCCGCAGCCGGTCCAGCCCCTGCGCCGCGGCCTCCGGGTTCGCCATCGCGGTCACCACCCCGGCCCCGGGAATCAGCGACACCGCCCCCAGCGTGGCCTGCGTCACCAACCGGCTCGACAACGACGCACCGCCCTCGGCCGCACCGGCGCCGTCCGCCGGTACCGGCTCGGCGGCCACCTCCTGCTCCCGGCGGAACTGCTCGGCTGCCCGGTCGAACCCCTTGAGCGGGCCCGCCTCCTCAGCTAGCTGCCGGGCCAGCTCCGACAGAGCCTGTGGTACGCCGTGGACATCGTTCTCATCCACCACCGCGGACACCGCACCCGCCCGCTGGGCCGCCTCCCGCCACTGCCTCAGCAACGTGGATTTCCCCACCCCGCCCACCCCGCGCACATGGAACAGGAACTCCGCCGGATCCCCCTCCGACAGCGGATCCCTCGCCAGGTTCTCCGCGAACAGCGACAACTGCGCCCGCCTGCCCACGAACTGCGCCCGCGCACGCTGCCGTATCAGCTCGCCGCGCGACAGACGCTCACGACCCGACCCTGACATGCCTCCACCTTCTGCCCGTCCTGCCGCCGCGGCGCATTCGACGCCACACCCACCAGCAGTATGACGGTGGTTCAGGGCGCGGCAGACGTCATTGGCGCCTGGGCCGGTGAGCTCACCGAGCGCATGCGAAACACCGGCGACTGCACCACGAAACCAGGGCGCGCCCCAGGCCCGAGTTCGTTCCCGCAGGTTGGCGTACGACGGTCGGGGCGTCATGTCCGATCGCCCCATCTACCGGTCGGTCAGTTGTCCCCTGGGTCGGAGCTGGGATTCCGGCGCCTCGTACAGGGGGATTGGCAGCCTCCAGCCACCCCGGCGCGCCTTCCCCGGCCACAGTTCTAGGGTTCGAACAGCGGAGGCTGGTTCCAGGGCGCGCTTACTGGTTGCCCTTGTGGACCGAGCAGCCCAGCGAGTTGGTCGGCTTCGTGGTCGGTGAGGTCGTAGAGAAGCCGAGCGGCGGTACCGATGAGCTCATCGAGCGGCACCTGGCTGCGGGCGCCGCGGGCGCTAGCGAGGTGATGAGTGAAGCTGCAACGGAGGACGGCGCCCGAGCGGGTTGGCGCGTCGACTTCGATGACAGTCTCCGCTTGGCCGAGTGCCTCGCTGATCCCGTCGAGTTGCGCGTCGTGTACAACGTTGTCGCCGCGGCCGTCGTAGCCGATGCGGCGGTTGGTGACGAGCATCCTGATCGATGTCAGGGGTGTGGAGAAGCGGTCAGCCCGGTTGCGTACGTCATCGAGGCCGGGTTCGTCGTAGGTCTCGGCCGCCTCGAGGTCCTTGCGGGTCTGGGCTACGTAGGTGCGGAAGCGCGGTGTCTGCAGGACCAGGTGGCCCGAATCCACGGCCCAGCGCCACGGTCCGATTGGTGCGTGGGGAGGTGCTCCAGGGACGATCTTGCATGCGTGGCTTTGCCAGTGCCGCACGGCGGGACGCATCAGGTGCTGCAGGTTGTCGGGGTCGCGGACCGGCGTACGTAGGAGAAGCGGCAGGCTGATCAGGCGCAGGAGCCTGTCCCAGAAGTTGGTGTCGGGGATCTCTTCGGCGCTGAGGAGGTAGGCGAGGGTGGACTCGTCCAGCTGGCCGGAACCGCGCAGGGTGCCGGGGAAGGAGGCCAGGGTGGCGCCTCCGCCCTGCCAAAGGGCGGCCATGAAGGCCGTCATGCGGTCGGCGACCTCGGGGACCATCTGTGCGGCGACTGCGTCCAGAGCGGTGCGCGTCAGCCCTGCGGAACCCTCGCGGGCCGCTGCCACGCCGGTGGCCACCGTGTTTGTGAACCGTGCGGTGGAGGGGCCGTCAAACGCGCCGCGTCCTCCCTCGATTACCGAGCTGGAGATGAGCCGCGGGATGCTGGGGGTGTCCTGCGTCGGGAGCAGCTCACCGAAGGCCGGCGTGTCCAAGAGCAGGGCTTGGTGCTCGGTGGCTGCGGGCTGGAGTTCGGAGGCAGAGGCTTCGATCTCGCCCAGCGAGAGGATCATCGGGCGGTCTTTGGACTGGAGCCGGGTGATGTCCTCATGGAGCTCGGCCGGGTTCGCCGTCGTCCTGAGGTAGACGTAGCGGTCCGGAGTCCGGGCCACCTGGGGCCAGCGGATCACCATGTCGGGGGCATAGGTGTGGTTGAAGAAGCCGGTTGGAATGACCTCGGCACGGGGGTCCATCCGCCGCAACTGGCGCCCGATGAGGTCCTTCACCAGTGTGAAGGGACGCCGGGGGTCCGGATCGTCCAGCGCTGCCATGATCGCCTGCGACGCCTGGTTCACCACTGCTCTCCCTTGCGGATCAGCTCGGCAGCCACGATGGCTTCCCAGTCCTTCAGGGGGACAAGCGTCTCCTGCTTCTCTGACAAGACGATCAGCCACAGCCGGTCGGCGACCATCTCGACAACCTCAGGAGCCATCCGGGACCGGGCGACAGCCATGTCATCAGTTCCGAAGACGCGGTCTCTGTGCTGAAGTACCGCCGACTCCACGTGCTTGGGAGAGTCCAACTGCGCCCAACTGTTAGCCCGGAAAGGGGCCCAAGTGATCCACATGAGGTGGTCACTCAGAAGGTGGCCCGTCTGACAAGCGATATAACACTTGGCGACAAACTCGTCGAACTGCGTGCCCTGGTCGCTGGCGTGCTGGTAGTTCTTCACCTCGGCGCAGAACATGTCCCCGCGGTATGGCGCGCCTCGCATCGCGCCGCCCAGGTCGAAGGAGAACGTCTGGCCGCCGTGCGGCCAGGCCAAAGTCAATCGGCGGGCGCACGACGCCGAGTCGGTGTTCGCGTAGGCCCCTGAGATCCTCATCGTGCCCTCAAGCCACATCTTCGCCCGTCGGGCGCCTGAGAACCCCTTGAGGTGAGCATCCTCCCCCACTGCCACAGCGACCAGCGTAATGCGCGGCACAGGTCGTCCGAGCATTCACGGTCAAATTCAGGTTCGATCGGAAGACACAGACTGGCGCCTACGGCACCTCGTAGCGTTGCAGAGACGGCCCCATCCACAGGCGGCGAGTGTCCTCGTCCGAGTGGAAGCGCGTGTCGAAGTCGTCCGCGAGTTCGCTGATGACGCCCCGGCCCTCGACTACGGCGAGCCAGTCGGTGGGCAGACCCACATCGCCGTGGTACGCGCCGAGAAGGTTGCCGCACACCGCTCCGGTGGAGTCGCCGTTGCCAGAATGGTTGGCCGCGAGCTGCAGCGCCTCTCTGACTGAACCCCCTGCGAGAGCGCAGTACAACGCGATGGCGAGGGCTTCCTCTGCCACCCAGCCGGCGCCGAGGGATTCCACCTTCTCAATGGTCGGGCGGCCTTCGGCGGCTAGGTCGACGGCCGCTCGTAGCGCTGTGGTCGTCTCTTCGTGTCCGCGGTGCTGGGCGAGGTGCCACATCGCATGGTGGGTCGCACGTTCAATGGGGCAGCCTTCCAGGATGTAGGCGATGATGGTTGCGAACGTGCCGGCGGCGTAGTAACCGGTGGGGTGGCCGTGCGTGATCTTGGCGCTATTCGCCGCCACTCTGAAGGTCCGCTCCGGGTCAAAGCCGGTCAGCCCGAACGGGGCTGAGCGCATCACGGTGCCGCAGCCCTTCGACTCTGGGTTCACGCGGCCCGGGCTGCCGTCAAGCTCAGTGTCGGGATGAGGGATGAAGTCGTGCCTCAGTCCGGACAGGGAGGCCTTTCCAGGGGAGCGTCGGGCGTACAGCCATGTCTGCTGCCTCAGCCATCCGGACCGAACCCGATCGTGCTGCGCTGTGTCCATGTCGGAGGACCCCCGAGCGGACGGCGGGCCGCTGTACTCCTGCGTCTCAAGCCACCGCAGGTACGCATCGTGGATGAAGAAGGTCTCCTGACCGGCGTCGACCTCCTTGACGATGGCGCGGACTCGGGCCCGGATCAGTCCTTCGGCGGTGAACAGCGTCATCTGAGTGGCATCGGTGACCTGGGCGACCACGCCTTCCGCATCGGCATCCGGCTCCGTGACACCCGCCCGAAAGGACTGGAACCACCCCTCGGGGTTTCCCATCCCGTCCCCCAGCGCTCCACCAAGCATGCAGCCCCGTATTCGAGACCGCTGGAATGCCAGGAACGCTCGGTCTTCCCAGGATCTGCTCGTCATCGATTAGCCCTCCCACATACCCGCACCCCGTCGCCGAGAATCCTGCCACCTCGCATCGAGACGGAGCAGCACCCAGGACGGGCCGCTTTAGCGCCCGGCCGCTCGAAGGCAGTCGCTCAAGCCCAGGGGCCTGCGGCGACGCCTATCTGTCGCGGGCGGCTGTCGAGCCGGTGACGTCCCCAGCTCCTGGCAGCTACACCGTGGGGCGTCGAGCGGACCGCGGGCGCACGACGCAGAGTCGGTGTTCGCGTGGGCCCCTGAGATCCTCATCGTGCCCTCAAGCCACATGTGCGCCCGTCGGGCGCCTGAGTGGATGGAGGTGGGGACGGCACCGCCGGGTAGGGGCCGCCCCCTCCCGCGGGCTGGTGGCGCTCGTAGTGGAGGTGCAGGCGCGCCATCCGGATGCACGATCGGGTGATCCGGCGAGTCTGAGACCCAACATCCTGAACATGTTCGCTATGTTCAATCCCAGGTCACAGCCTCTCCCGAGACTCATGCGGTCGGAAAAATCAAGGATACGCACCCTTCCGAGATCGAGAGTTCGGGGAAGCCAATCCGTGGACCCTACGCCCAAGATCCCGTGATTGAGATATAGGTCGCAGCCGGCGATCTGCACTCTGGGTCTCCTCTCTCGTGCTCGACCTCGAGACGCAGATCCTCGCACTCCGCCCAGTGTCCGAGCAGGGGTGGTGAGGTATTGCGTTAGGCCTCGGGGTTCATAAATTGGGTGACGAAGCACACGACGTGTCCAGAGACGGCGCGGCCGATCCAGGTCGGGTAGTAGCCGTCTCCCACGCCGGAACTGAAGATCGCCATCGCGTGTCCGCTGGCGGCGTCAGCCAGGATCGTGGCGACTGCCTCGTCGTCGGTCCGACGGAATGCCGCCCGGACCGGGCTGTCGGCTCCAGCCTGGTGAAGCCGTTCGAAGACCGGCACTGACTCCAGGTCAATGAAGCAGCCTGCACCGGCATCTACCCCATAGCCGGGCTGATCGTCATCGACCTCCCAGGTGAATGCTGGCTCATCCCAGATCACCAGCTTCACGGCTACCACCCGCGAGCCCGACGCCCCCTCCTGCCGGACCCGCGCGACCTGGACCGGATAGCTGCCCGCTGGCACGCTCGCGGAGTAGGCGGCCGCGCTCTCTCGGTCGAGGGCTACGAACGGATCGCAGGCATACAGATGTCCGCTCGGCAGATCGAGCTTGCCGAGGTCCTCCACTGCCATGCGGAAGACCCCGCTCCCGTCTCGATGGTGGCACCGTCAGTGAATATCGTGTCGAGGGCGGGGGCATCGACCTGCGTCATCTTGGATCCCAGCGATCAGAGTGAGTGGCGGCGGACACTCTAGGCCCGGACCTACACAGGACCTCGCCGAGGGGGCCAGCACCGGGGCCAAACACGACGTCGCGCAGACGTCCGCGACGCAAAGTGGCTCGTCACCGTCCTTCTGGACGCGCCGCCGTTCGGAAAACTGGAGCTCGCTGCGGCGGCCCGTGAGGCGGGGTGGACGGCCGAGCTGGAGGTGAGCGGCCCGGGCGGCGCCTGGCGGGCCGACGTCCTCGCCTCCGCACGCACGGACGGCCTCCACGTCGCCCTGGAGGCGCAGTTAGCGGCCCTCACCGCCTACGACATCACCGCCCGTACGGAACGGATGGCCGCTTACGGGATCCGTTCATGCTGGTTCAGCGACCGCAGCCGCATCCCCTGGCTAGGCGAAATGCCAGTGACTTAACGGCTGCCGGACGCCATCGCCATCCTGCCCGACGCGATGCCGCTCGCTATGCAGCACGCGC
This sequence comes from Actinacidiphila oryziradicis, assembly GCF_005047355.1. Classification (GTDB taxonomy): domain Bacteria; phylum Actinomycetota; class Actinomycetes; order Streptomycetales; family Streptomycetaceae; genus Actinacidiphila; species Actinacidiphila oryziradicis. The sequence continues at coordinate 231,505 of NZ_SUMC01000007.1, read as the reverse complement.
CTGACATCCCCTACGCGGCCGTGGCCGTGCGCCGTGTCGAGCCTGCGCAGGACGGCGCGGACGGCGCTGTCGCGGAGGGCCTGGAGCTGGACCTCCAGATCGGACGATGGCCCATCAGCAAGGTGGCAGCGGACGAGCGCGCACGGTGGAGCGAACCCACCGACAGCTGGAGTAAGGGCGCAGTCCAGCTCGCCGACAAACTGGCGAGACTCGCCGATCACGGCGGCGCGGACGTCGTGGTGCTCACCGGCGACATCTGGGCCCGTGGCGTCCTCGTTCATGCGTTGCCCAAGCGGCTGCGGGAGCGGGTCATCGGCGTCGAAGCCGACGCCCGGGAGCCCGGGGCAGAGCGGGCTCTGCTGGAGGACGGACTCGAAGAACTGTTCCGCGGGCGCCTGGCCGCCCGCGACCAGGTCCGCCTGGACAGGTTCCTGAAGCAGCGGGCCAGCGACAGGAGCAGTGTGGAAGGCATGATCGCGGTGGTTGCCGCACTGGGACGCGGTCAAGCGCAGGCACTACTGGTCAACCCCCCGGTCGACCTTCCCGTGCAGTTGTGGGTCGGCGCCGCGCCCCAGCAGATCGGCTTCTCGGCTGCGGAGCTGCAATCCTTCGGCGTCGAGGACTCATGGGCGGAGCCCGTCGATGCCGCGCTGATCCGCGCGGCCGCGGGCACGGGTGCCGAGCTGATTGTCGTACCCACGGAGCGGCTGGAGATGCAGGACGGGCTGGGTGTGCTGCTGCGCTTCTCCGAGGCCGGTACGCAGACCTGATGCAGACCTGAGCGCCCGCGATCAGCTCCCCGATCACCTGCTGCGCATGGCGGCGTTGATCGTGTCCCGTGTCCGGTCCACCAGGGACGCGAAGGGTCCCACGCTCCACTGGGCCATCGGCGAGCCCGCCACTGCCGGGTGCGGATGCGTGGGGGCGATCTTCTCGGCCATCCGCAGCATCGTGCCCATGCGCTTGAGCTCCTGCTCGCTCCGCCCTGCGTGCACGGAAGGAAACTCCTCCTGCTCCTCATGCCGGGCGTGGTCGAGAACGGCCGGCTCGAACTCCGCCAAGAGAGTGTCGAACTCGGCGCTGCCGGCATTCATCTTCTCCAGCTTGGCGAGCACCTTGTTCGCTTCTTTCTCCTCACGATTGCGGGCCTCGGCCTCCTCCTTCCCGACGGTGTCCTGAGCGACCGGGCGCACGATCATCTCCTCCGCCGTCTCGTGCACCGCGAGCAGGGCCCTCAACTCGTCGAACGCCTGCTGCTTGTGCTCGGACTTCGCGCTCTTCACGTCGCTGAAGAGGTCCTGGATCCGGGCGTGCTGCTCCAGCAGGATCCCGACCACGTCGCCTTCCGGCAACTGCGCTGCCTGCCTGCGTTCGGCGTCGGCTGTACTCATCACGACATCCCTCCTCGTTTCAGGGTCTGTTGGGCGTCACCTGGTGCTGTGACCACATGGGTTCACCGGGTCCGTCCGGTGCCGGTCCCTTCCCCGGCTACCGCTGGGAGGTGCCCCCCCACAACCGCCGACTGGGGGCAAGCCCCCGCCTTCGGCAGGGGGACACCCACCCAGCCGTAGCCGGGGGCGCTCAGAAAATGAGCCCGTCCGGCGATTGAGGACAAGCGTCCGCAGGCCGCACAACCCGGCAAACGTTCGCGGCCACAGCACTAGGCTCGCGTGCGGATCTCGTTCGTGATCAAGAGGAGTGTCATGCGCTACGGCTACATCGGTTCGATGAAAGTCAAACCCGGTCACCGAACGGAGGTGGTCGCAGTACTGGTCGCCGGCGCGGACGGTCTACGCAATGCGGGATGTGATCTCTATGTCGTGACCGAATCGGCCACCGACGAGGACACCGTGTGGGTGAGCGAGGTGTGGGAGAGCAAGGAGCATCACGATGCATCGTTGCAGTTGCCCGAAGCGAAGGCTGCCATCGGCAAGGTCATGCCGCTGCTGACGGGTGAGTTCACCCGTCAGGAGACGCACGTCGTGGGCGGTCTCGGTATCTAACCGCAGATGCGTGCCGTCAGTCAGGGGCTCCGCAGGTGAGGTCTACGCGTTGTCCCGATGGACCCCGGAGACTCATCACTGTCAGCCACGTGCCCGCTGGCGGCAGCTGTACACCGGGGTGTGAGGGACAGGAAGTCCCGCTGAGCCGCCGAGCCTCCGATGCGCACGCCTGTTTGCGGACCCCGCCCTCATCCGGCGGTGCCGCCGGTCGTACTCGACCAGCCGGTGCGTCGTGTCAGCCAGGGGGAACCGAGGCGGGATGGCCGGGCATCGCCGGCTGGGCGGTGCCCACGGAGGGACCAGCGGTGCCCCGCAGGTGTTGCCCCAGTTCGCGTATCCGTCAGGGCAGGGGGAACCGAGGCGCTCAGCGCCGGGGTGGAGGCGCCGGGTCAGTCATCCTCGTCGACGAGGAATCCGCGCAGCGGCATGGGCGCCATGCCCTCCGGGGTGGCGCTGCTGGGCTTGCGGCGCAGGGCGGCCAGGTCGCGAACGATCGCTGCATAGTAGAGGGCAACGGCTTCCACGGGCGCGTGAGAGGTAATCGCGTGGACCGTCTCGGCGCCGAGCGGGCTGTGCCGGCGGTGTAGTTCCTCCATCGCGGTGGCCGGGGCGGTGCGTTGCCCGCGGTCGCGGAGGGCGACGACGGCGGAGAAGAGGTCCTGGTGGGCGGGCTCGGCGAAGTCGCCGGCCTCCAGGATGGTGGCGAAGTGCGCCGAGACCGCTGGATGCATGAGCATGGCGCCCAGGGCTGTGCGTTCCGCGTGAGGATCACTGGACTGTGGGCGCCGGGGCTCCTGCGGCTCCGGGGCGCCGACCAGGGTCTTGGCCATGAAGGTCTCCCGAGGGGTTAGGAGGGCTACCAGGCCCTGTCTGTGAGAATGCGACCGATCCTGTCAGAGCGAGGCTCCGTCCTGGCGAGGGGGCATGGGACTCGGCAGATCTGCAGGTCAGTCCCTCCAGTCTCTAGCTCGCTCTACCCTCAGGCGCCGCACAGCAGTTCGTTCCTCTCCATTCTCAGCGAGGTGCAAGTTGAGCGGCGGGTTGCGACGCTACGGCTGATGCCAAGAAGAGTTCCTTTGCCTACCGGAGTCACCGCAGCTCATGATCGTGGCGGATCGGCACCACCACGATGGAGCGGAGGGGCCGAGGCATGCGGATCCCGGTCGTCTACTCCGCTGGTGCCGGTTGGCCGCATCCTGGGATGCGGCATCGGCCGAGTCCAGGTGCTGCAGAGGCGTGCCGTAAAGTGTGGAGCGGTTGTGCATGCAAGTGCCATCCCGACGGGCTTGCCCGTCCGGGCCCAACCAGCAATGGTTCGAGGCCCCACCCCCGCATCTTTGATGCGGGGGTCTTTTGCTGCACCCGCCAGCAGGGCGGTCGGTGGAGCCGAATGGGCCACTAACCACCCTGTGGGTCTCGTCGCTCTCCAGAGCAGACGGTGCCGTCGGCCACCGCGGGCGAGGACTCGATCCCGTCGCCGGACACCCCTGCCCCGGAGGGGCTGGCTATCAGGGGCTCTAGCAGCAGCACACCTCTACTAACGATGGAGCGGCAGCACCCAAGCGAGCGCGGCGAAGCGAAAGACGCCAGCAGCCCGCCACCGCAGCCAAGCAGGGACTAAAGCTGCACCCCTTCACTCCCTGAACAAAACTGCAGGTCAGTAAGCAGTCTCCGTCAGAGACAGGGACTGGGGGACTGAGTTTCCGAATTAGGGTGAGGTATTCCACCCTGTTGAGTCCAGGCGGAGGCAGTCGGCCGGGCCTACGCCGGTGGCGGCGTCCAGGGCATAGACCTTGCCGTCGTAGCTGCCGATGTAGACGGTGCCGTCGGCCACCGCGGGCGAGGAGAGGACCTCGCCGGTGGTGTGAGCCCATTTCTCGGTGCCGGTGGCGGCGTCCAGGGCATAGACCTTGCCGTCCCAACTGCCGACGTAAACGGTGCCGTCGGCCACCGCCGGCGAGGACTCGACCAAGCCGTCGGTGGTGTGGGTCCATTTCTCGGTGCCGGTGGCGGCGTCCAGGGCGTACACCTTGCCGTCGCGGTTGCCGATGTAGACGGTGCCGTCGGCCACCGCCGGCGAGGAGAGGACCCAGTCGCCGGTGGTGTGGGTCCACTTCTTGGTGCCGGTGGCGGCGTCCAGGGCGTACACCTTGTGGTCGCGGCTGCCGATGTAGACGGTGCCGTCGGCCACCGCCGGCGAGGCGACCGGGCCGCCGGTGGTGTGGGTCCATTTCTCGGTGCCGGTGGCGGCGTCCAGGGCATAGACCTTGCCGTCGTAGCTGCCGATGTAGACGGTGCCGTCGGCCACCGCCGGCGAGGAGCCGACCCCGTCGCCGGTGGTGTGAGCCCATTTCTGGGTGCCGGTGCCGGCGTCCAGGGCATAGACCTTGCCGTCGTAGCTGCCGATGTAGACGGTGCCGTCGGCCACCGCCGGCGAGGAGTCGACCAAGCCGTCGGTGGTGTGAGCCCATTTCTGGGTGCCGGTGGCGGCGTCCAGGGCATAGACCTTGTGGTCCCAGCTGCCGATGTAGACGGTGCCGTCGGCCACCGCCGGCGAGGAGCAGACCTTGTCGCCGGTGAGGAAGCACCAGGGCTGGGGAGGCTGCACCTCAGAGTGATGTGCGGGTTGTGCGGTGGTAAGGGCGCGGAGCCGGTCGCGGACCTGGACTGCAGTGGCGGGGCGGTCGTCGGGGTCTTTGGCGAGCAGGTCCAGGACGAGCCGGTCGAGGGCGGCGGGGACACCGGGGCGCCGGGTGCTGGGCGGTTCGGGGTCGCGCTGCAGGTGCGCGCACATGAGCGCGGCGGGTTCGACGTCGCCGAACGGGACGGCGCCGGTGAGAAGTTGGTAGAGCAGGCAGCCGAGGGAGTACAGGTCGCCGCGGCCGTCACCGACCTTGCCGAGGAAGCGCTCGGGCGGCATGTAGGCGAAGGTGCCGCTGATGCGGCTGGCCTGGGTGACGGTGGAGGCATAGCGGGCGATGCCGAAGTCGAGGACCTTGACGGCGCCGACGGGGGTGAGCATGAGGTTGGCGGGTTTGAGGTCGCGGTGGATGACCCCGGCGGCGTGGGCTGCGGCCAGGGCGTCGGCGGTCTGCGCGGTCCAGTCGACGGCGTCGGCGATGGTGGGTGGGCCGTCCTGGCCCAGGATGGCGGACAGGTCACGTCCGGCGAGCAGTTCCATGACCAGGTAGAGGGTGCCGTCGGTGTCCTGGCCGAGGTCGTGGACGGTGACCACGCCGGGGTGGTTCAGGCCGCCGGCGGTGCGGGCCTCGCGGAAGAACAGCTCGACGTCATCACTGGATTGACGCTGCAAGAGCTTGATCGCGACCTGCCGCCGGATCACGGTGTCGTGCGCGGCCCACACCTCGCCCATGCCGCCTCGGCCGAGCAGCCTGCCCAGCTCGTACCGGCTCGCAAGTGTCCGCCCGGCCAATTCGCCCACCCCCACAAGCACGTGCCCCCACACTGGTCCCGCACGCTACGATGCTAACGGCACGTACCTACTGGTCCAGGAGTTCCCCAACGATGGTGCCCAGTTCCTCGGCGTGAGGGGACGCCGCCAGGGCCTTCCGCACCCGCTGACGCAGACCCACGAGGTAGGCGGTGTCGTCGATGTCCAGGGTTGCGACCCGGTCAGGCTCGGCCAGGGCGGCATGGGCGAGGTGTGGGCAGCGTGCGACAGCGTGATCCGGCGACAGTCGTGGTTAACCTCGTGCAGCAACAGTCCGGGGCCTAGCGACGGGACCGAGCCTGGCCGCGTCGTCGACGACGACCGCGTCCGGGATGGAGCGGGCTTAGGCCCGCAGGCGTCCCGCATGATCTCCGAGTGCACACGCCAGCCCAAGAGCGAGGATGCAGCCATGCCGGTGGCCTGAGGACCACCGAGGTCGGGGAGCACAGCCAAAACAGCGCTTGCCCGAGTCGGGCCGCGGGCGGGGCCCCCTGCGAGCGAGTAATCCAGGCACGACTGCGTGTCGGAAGCCGGGGGCCTGTAGTCGTGCCGTTGCGGCATGACGCCACAACGTTACCCGGGCGCGTCCCGGCCGCCTACCGGCTTTGGTACGACGTTCTGCATAGTGGCCGCAGGGCATTGCCGCGACATGGACTCTGAATGCGTTGGCTGGCTGATGTGGGTGCATTGGCCCGGCATTCAGTGAAGGGAACAAAGGCGTCGAACACATCAGCAGGACTCAAGAGTCTTCAGACGATCATCGTTCGCCCTCGTCCTGGCGGAATCGGAGGATCTCGACTTCGAGGTCGGTGATCCGCTTGTCGAGGAAGCGGTTGTTGTCTCGCGCCCCCTTGAGACGGTCTTCGAGGGCTCGGTTGTCCTGTGTCTGCTGACGCAGTTGGACTTTCAGGGTGGTGTTTTCGCTGACGAGTCTTTGAACGGCGTCGGCAGGGAGGTTGCCCTCCAGGTCACGAACACGCCCTAGCAACGTGGCAATCTGGCGACGCTGCGCGCGAATCTCCTCACCTGCGGACTTCGCCAAATCCTCTGCGTTGAGAGCGCGTTCACGCCAGGATAGTTCGAGCTGAGCGGCCCTGGCCGACTGATCCGCGGTGAACTGCCCTGCGGCCTCGGCGGCAGCCTCCTCGACGAGTCGCCTGGCGCCCTCGTTCTGGTAGAGGAACGTGCGAGAGACATCCGCCCGGCGTGAGACTGCGGCGAAGGTGATCCTCGCACGTTCGCGCCGCATTCGCGTGAGCACTTCGCGGACTCGGCCGGTCATGAGCTCGGCGGCTCGGCGGCGGGCGGCGATCGCCGCGGTGGTCTGGCCGGGCGCCGTGGTCACGATGCTCCAGTCAGGTCGTCAACCGGCTCGTCGGCGAGTCTGGCCAGGTCGGCAGCGCGGAAGGCCGTGCTCCAGACTCGTTCGAAGTAGTCCTGAGGACGTCGCAGGTCGAGCGTGAGTGCCTCCTCCAGCAGGCCCATGCCGGCAAGTGCTCGCTCCAGGCCGTCGATCGCGCGGGCGGTCGGCTCGAAGACCTTGTGCAAGTAGTCCGCGGTGGCGTCGTCGGGTGCCCGCTCGGCGATGGACCGCCACTGCTGCTGCTTGCGGCGCCAGTAGACGAGGTCGGCCCCGGACAGGACGAACTTGTCGCAGTTCTCGCAGTCCAGGTTCCAGGGGCAGACGCCGCCTTCGACGACGGGCTGGAAGGTGCAGAGACCGCCTTCTGCCGGGGTGCTGCGGCGGCTGAGGTCAAGCGCCAGGGCCATCGCATCGTGTTGGGTGAGGGGCCGGTTGCCGGACAGCAGCTCGCCTGGGGACGCCGAGCCTGGGCCGGCCACCCAGACTGCCTGGAGGACGTCTTCCAGGTCCGAGTTGGCGACCTTCGCGTAGTGCTCGGCCATGCGGTCGGAAACCTGGCCGAGGTAGCGCCGGATGTGGGCGAGTGAAGCGCCGTGGCGAAGGAGTTTGGTGGCCATCGTGTGCCGGGCCTGGTGGGCAACGACAGCCCCGAGGTCGAGGATGTCGACCCAGGCGGAGAAGGACATCTGGAAGTGTCCGTAGGACAGCGCCTTCCTGCGGTTGGCGTTGCAGAGCGGCGAGGGGAACAGAGCGAGCTTGGGACGCTCGTCACGGGTCGGCACGCGCCCGTGGATCTCCTCGAACCGCTTGAGTGTCTTGGTCTTTCTCTGTTCCAGCCGTTCGAAGAGGTAGTCCGGGATGCGGACCCCGTCGTTGAGATTCCCGACTTTGGTCTGATCGTGCCAGAGAAACGGAAAGCCGCCGTAGCGGCCGATGCAGTCCAGGCGGAGATTGATGACCTCCTTGCAGCGGCGACCAGTGACGACAAGGGTCTCCCAGATGTCGCGAAGACCGTAGTCGGCGGCATCGAACAGGGCTACGAACTGCTGAAGGTTGTGCTCGTCGGCCAAAGCTCGGGCGACGTCATCGGTGAACGGGTTCCGGGAGATCTTGGGGTCTTTTCCGCCAGTGGGCATGGCGGTGATGAAGACCCGAGGCAGCCCGATGGCCTCCGAATACCCGGACTCCAGGGCCCAGTAGAGCATCTTGTGGAGGCTGGTCAACGTGAGCCGGCGCTGGGTGCTGGTCACGATGGTCGGCTCTCCCGTGGCGCGGAACAGACCCAGCGTGGGTAGGCCTTCGCGTTCACGGTGGTGCATGTCTGCCACGAACGCCTCGGTGTGCCTCTGGGTCAGGTGCTCGGGACTCTGCTCGGCTTGCGGGGCGTCGGCGGCCAAGTAGGTGCCGAGTTGGAAGGCTGAGCGGCGTGCCCCGTCGAACGGTCCCCGCGTGCGCGGGCACTTCGGCGATCTGAGCTGGGCGGCCATGTAATCCCAGAGCAGGTCCCGCAGCCATCGCTGCGGAATGGGCGTGAGGTCGATGTAGCTGGATGTGTTATCGAAGCGGCGTCCGAAGTGCTCCGTCTCGATGAAGCCGGCGTCCTTCGTGTCCTCCTGAGTGAAGTAGATCTTCCGAAGGCTCCGACGGGTTCCCCGGATGACCATCCGTTGGCTCGATGGCAGGCTGGCCACCTCCGGGTGCTCCACGTCAGCAAGGGATTTGATGTCGAGGTTCATGCAGGACCGGACAGCACGCTGTACGGAGGCAGCGGTCCAGCGGCTGGGCTGGGCCTGCTGGTAGTGGTCGAAGATTCCCCACCTGAGTTCGGCGGCGACGAGCTCGGGGAGCCCCTCCAGGCTGATCTGGCCTGTGACGAGGGGCCCCGTCCTCTTGCACCACTGCCGGAACTCGCCCTCGTCGTCGAACTGCACCGCCGGCGTCCGACCAGTGCACGCGTAAACTCTCGCCCAGTCTCTCGGCAGGCGAGCCCCGCCCGGCCGCTGGTGGTACCTGTAGCGGGTGTGGTGCCTGTGGCACAGGCTCAAGGGCGTGGCCGCGGGCTCATCGCAGATCTCCACCACGCAGGGTCCGTAACTCACCCCGGGGTGCTGCGTGCTGCACCAGCTCTCCAGCGGAGGCCTGTCCGCTTCCACCCATCTGTAGTAGTGCGCTCCGCAAAGGGGCGGCTCCTGCCTAACGGTGCCGCGGTCGGGACAGATCAGACACCGCTGCCGCTGCTGCCTCATCGCGGCAGCAATCGGAACCGCCTCACGAAGGAACTCCGGCTTTCCGATGCCGACCGCCTGCGCCTTCTGCCAGCCCTGGTAGTGCTGGTTGCAGAGTAGGCTGCTCTCATTCCGCGTGCGCTCGCATTTGGGAACCTGGCAGCCCCAGCCGAGGTGGGGATGGTCCCGTGGGATCTGCAGAACTTTACCCCGCAGAACGGGATCGAAGTTCGGTGCACTGATCAGCGCTCCAAGCAGCTCGAGCCGGTCGCGCCACTCGCGGGCGGGAATGTCGTGGCTGAGCAACTTCAGACGTGGCTTGGCTGGCTTGCGGCGCTCGCGCGCGGGGCGGGACCGGGCGCTCGTCACAGGTTCCACGTCCTTTTCAACGCAGCGACGAACATCGGGTCGTGGACGTCGACGTGGCCGTAGACCTCGTCGACCATCGCCGCAGACCTCCAGCCGCCTGCCTCTTTGGCGATCATCGCGTTGCCGTCGGCGGCGTCCAGGACCTCGGAGGTGAAGGAGTGCCTGAATTCCTTCGGCAGCACCTTGTCCAGGTCCAGGCGGACACCCGCTCGCCTCAACATGCCGCGGGCGGCCGCAGTGGCGAGCGGTTCACCGGCCCGCGGGCCCTGGAGCTGGACCAGCAGCATGCCGTGACGGGCCTGGCTCGGGTACTCGGTAGTCATGTAGTCGAAGTAGGTGTGGACCATCCCGGGACTGACACGGCGAACGGTCCCACCACGCATGACGCCGTTCTTCAGCTCCCAGGCGTCCTTGACCTTGACCCGGCAGCGGTTCACGTTCCCTTCACGATGGCAGATGTGCACGTGATGCTCCCTGCACTCCCCGCACTCGGCGTTCTTACGAAGATGCAGGTCAACCATGTGCAGACCTAAGAGCTCGCCGATCCGGAAGCCCCCGTCGCTCAACCAACTGACGATCATCCGGTCACGCGCCCAGCGGAGCGTCGTCGGCAGGCCCTGCTTCGCGCCGTCCGGCAGCATCTTGGGATGGCGGCGACGAACCTTCTTGGTCGGCGAGAGCGGATTGGCCGGCATCGACTGCAAGGTGTGTCCCAGGAAGGCCCGCCGCCGATCAACCGTCGTCGGCAACCTCTTCTGGTCCAGAGCTTCCGCAAGCTCGATACCCACCCCGCGCTTCGCCAGGAAGAGGTAGAAGCCCTTCAGGCAGGCCGCCGCCACCTCCAGGGTGCTCTGGCCGTAGGGCTCCTTGTCCTGGCGCCACGGCTGTCCAAACGGGCCTGGGTACTCCGCACCGACCGCCCCCATGTACCGCTCAAGATCAGCGATCGTAGCGGTCGAGAAGTCGAGGCACTCCATCACCAGCCAACGAAGGTAATCGACCAGCAAGTAGGCGTAGGTCCTGCTGGTCCCAGCCGTCAACGACCTGAGATAGCCATCCGCAGCCTCGAAGACCTCCCCGCCCGGTTGCAGGACGGTGTACTCGACCCGGCCGTCACCACGAACCACCTCCTGCACGCGGATATCCCCGAGAACCAACCCCAGCTGCACCGAGACCCCCTCGCTCACGTGCCGCACATCGGCACTCAGAGCGGTTAACGAAGCAGCAGACCCTCAGACACGGGCTCCCACGCACGTTCCACACACACTGGTTGCAGGTCGATTAAATCGAGGAAGAGCACCCCTCGGTGGGCGAGGGAGACCGCGCCGGGCCGGGGAAGACCGCTGCCGCCCCCGACGAGGGAGGGCATTGTCGCCGAGTGGTGTGGCGCGCAATAGGGCGGGGTGTCCACCATGGGTTTGCCGTGTGGCAGCATTCCCGCGACCGAGTGCACAGCGGTGACCTCCAGTGCTTCCTGCTGGGTGAGCGGCGGCAGCAGACCGGGCAGCCGCTCGGCGAGCATGGTCTTGCCCGCGCCGGGGGGACCTTTGAGGAAGAGGTGATGTCCGCCTGCAGCCGCGACTTCCAGGGCAAGCCGTGCGTAGGCCTGCCCGGCGACGTCCGCCATGTCGGGGACGGTGCCTTGGCTACCGGCGAAGCCGACGCCGAGACCGGGACCGGGGAAGGTCAGGCCGGAGCGCATCGAGTCGGGCCTTCCGTCGTCCGGATCGGCTTCCTCCTCGGGGGTCAGCTCGTCGTTGAGCAGGGCGACGAGCTGGCGCAGGGTGCGGACGCCGAGGACGGAGACACCCGGGACGAGAGCGGCCTCGGCGGCGGTCCGTTCGGGGACGACGACCTGCCGGTAGCCGGCGTCGGCGGCGGCCAGGACGGCCGGCAGGACTCCGCGGACGGGGCGGACGCGGCCGTCGAGACCGAGTTCGCCGATCATCATGATGTCGGCGATGTCCTTGGGCGCGATGCGCTCGTTGGCGGCGAGGACCGCGCAGGCGACGGCCACGGCAGTCCTTGAGCTGAGACGCTTCTCATGCAAGCGGCCCCACCGAGGTGACTCCATCACCAAGGCAGGGCCTGACCGAAGTCCTTGTATAAGAAGGAGTCCGGCTGTGCCGATTCTCGCCTTTCTGGCGCCTCGCCGTCCATCCCGCCTCTTCTCCGCCGTCTCCGGCGCGGTCCGCTCGGTCGTCGCCCCGGCCGCCCTGGTCCGTGAGCAGGCGCCCGCCACCGCCCCGGACCCGACGGACGTCTACGCCGCCGACGACATGCCGGCCGTCGAGACCATCGCCGCCGCCGCGGCTGAGCTCGAGCGGTCCGCCGACCAGGCCCGCCGGGCAGACCGCGGCAAGCGTGCCGCGAAGAAGGTCCTCGACAAGCTGCCCGCCGGCGTCTACGGCGGCTGGAAGGTCTTCCGTACCCCGTCGTCGCGGAGCACCCCGGATCTCGCGGAGATCACCCGCATCTTCAAGGCGAATGGCCTCGGCAAGGTCCCGATGCGCCCCTGCAGCCCGTCCCTCAAGGTCGAGCGCGTCGAGGCCCTGGTCCTGGCGGAGGTGGCCTGATGCGCAACCTCCCCACCCCGGCGCAGGCGCTGAACGAGCGCTTCGCCAGCATCTACGCCACCCACCAGGCCCGCATCGCCGAAGTGGTCCGCAGCCGGGTCTTCAACGGCGACCGCGACCTCGCCGACGACCTCACCGCCGAGACGTTCGTCCAGGTGTGGCTGTCCCTCCACAAGTGCAACGCCACCACCGACGGCCGGCTGTTCAGCTGGATGGCGACCATCGCCCGCCGCACCGTGGCCGACCACTACCGCAAGGCCAGCAACACCCGCGAGATCCCCGCCGACACCGGCGACTGGCAGTACGCCAACCGCGACCTGGAGACCGCCGGCGGCTACTACACCCCGGCCGCCACCGGCTTCCGTACCGCCCGCCTCGGCGGTGGCCGATGAGCGACCTCACCCCCGACGTGATCGCCCTGCTCGCCGCCGTCGTCGAGGCCCTCGACCTGCCGCTGTCGCACTGGGACGACAAGGACGAGGCAGCCCACCACAAGCTCTTGACCGACCGGGCCGGCCGCGCCTGCATCATCCTCGACGGCGTCCTCGACAAGGGCCACGACATCGCCGACTCCGCCGCCCACCTGGCGCGGTGGACCAGCGAATCGCCCGTCACCTACACCGTCTGGGTCCCCGGGCAGTCCGACGGCCAGGACGGGGGCCAGGCATGAGCACCCGTCTCGCGGCTATCGAGGCCGCCCGCCGCGCGCTGGACGTGACCGAGGGCGTGCCGTACATGAACGCCCTCGAAGCCGTCGCCGACGTCCGCAAGCTGCGCGGCGTTGTCGAGCAGCTGCTCACCGTCGTCGAGGGCCAGCCGCGGCCCGTGCGGCTCGCCGCGGAGCATGACGAGCAGTTCCTCAGCCTGGCCCGTGCCGCCCGAACGGAGATTCACGCGGCGCGTGGCAGTCTCCAGCGTCTCGACGCGTTCGAGCAGGCCCTGACCGCCATGCTCTGGCCCGAGCAGGCCGAGGGCGGTGAGCCCCAGTGACCGCCCGCCGCATCACCATCCGCACCGACGTCGGCGACATGACGTTCACCGACCCGACCTGGTGCACCATCGAGCACACCGACGACACCGCTACCGCGGACATCGCCCACAGCGGCGAGGACCAGCGGTACAGGGTGCCCACGTCGATCGGCGACGCCCACGTCACCACCAGCGTCGGCAAGTACGAGTTCGGCGACGCCGACTACACCCGCCCGTACCTGAGCGTCGAGGTCGACCTCGTCATGTACCCCGACAGCCTCGAGCAGCTCGAGGAGACCGCCACCGCGCTCGAGGAAGCCGCCCGCTACGTGCGGACCTTCGCCCCCCGCCTCGCCGCCCTCCGGCTCGACGTCGAGAACGGGGGGCGGTCATGAGCAACCAGCCCCGTCCCTGCCAGTCCTGCGGCGGTGCAGGCGGCCGTACCGAGACGACCAGCGACGGCAAGACGATCCGCCAGTCCTGGCACTCGTGCGGCTCCTGCCGCGGCTTGGGGGCGCAGCGATGAGCGCCCGCTTCCCGATCCCGCGCCCGACCGAGGACGCCGCTGTCACGGCCGCGGCCCGCACCATCCCGCCGCTGCCGCCCGTCGATGTGCTGTTCGACCGCCTCGTCACCGCCTACGCCCTGCACGACCGCAACGGCCTGCAGCGCTTCGGGCTCGCCATCGTCCGCGCCGCCGGCGGCCCGCTCCGCTGACACCCATCGGCCCCGCCCCTCACCGGGCGGGGCCCCTATCCCGTGAAGGGAACCCCGTGAAGCTCTGGCTCGCCATCGGCGCCCTGCTCGCCGTCCTGGTCCTCTATCCCGCCCTCGCCGCCGCGCTGCTCGCCGTGGTCGGCACCCTCGCCGTGACCGCCGCCGCGCAGCCCGTCGTCCTCGGCTTCGTCGCCGGCCTGATCCTTCGGCCGCGCATCACCGCCCGCGTACAGAGGTGGACCCCGTGAACCGCACCGACGCCCAGCTGACACGCGGGCAAGCCTGGATCCTCGCCACCGCCACACTGCCGATGATCGCAACCGGCGCCCTCGGCGGATGGGGCACCTACACCAACATCGTCACCAAGTTCGGCCGCGCCGCGACCGCCCTCGGCGTCGTCGCAGCCGGCGAAGGCGTCACCCTCGTCCTCGCGTTGGTCATGGTCGGCCTGACGATGCTGGGCCAATCGGCCCCGGCGCCGGTCCGCGTCGGCCTGTGGTGCGCCCCGCTCGCCGCATCCCTGATCGGCGTGTCCGTCGCAAGCAACCTCACCGAGTCGGTCGTCTACGCCCTGACCCCCATGGCCATGTGCGCATCCGCCGAGGGGATCAGCCTGATCGCCCGGCGCATCGTCGTGTACCGCACTGGCGTCGACATGGAAGCCCAGCGCCGTCATGCGGCCACGGTGCAGCAGCTCGCCTACCACCGGGCCCGCGCAGCGAACCACCCGAACGAAGGGGCTCGCCGCCGCAGCGAGCTCAGGTCGTGGCGGCTGGCCCGGAAGGTCGGCGTGGGGGATGCCGAGCTGGGCGCCAGCCTCGTGCGGGTGCAGCGGGAGCGGCTGCGCGAGGGAGCCGACGCGGCCTTGGCCGGGATGTTCGGTGTCGGTGCCGCACCGGAGTCACTGGAGCTGCCCCCGGCCGAGGAGCCGGAGCCGGTCACCGAGCTGGTAGCCGAGGTGGTCGACTTCGACCCGCTGCCCGTCCTCGGCATGACCACCTCCGCAACCACCCACGGCCTGGGCTACATGGCGCTCGCCGACCTCGGCCTCAAGGCCATTCAGTGGCCGCCTCCGGCCTCCGAGGTGACCACCGAAGCACGGGACAGGGTGACCACCGCCGCAGCCTCCGAAACGGCCCGTCAGACGGTCACCGCCGTGGTCGTCAAGACACCGGCAGAGCTGCGCAAACAGGCCCGCAAGCTCAACGCCCAGACGGTAGCCGAGACCGGCCGCCAAGTGACCATCGAAGCGCTCCGCTCCGAGCTCGGCCTGTCCCGCCGTGACGCGGGCACCCTGCGCCGCGAAATCCTCGAAGGAGGACGGTCATGAGCACCGACCACAGCCGCCGCAAGGTGGCCACCGCCTACGAGCCCACCGCCGTCTACCCGGCCGCCGACCTGGCGCCGATCCCCACCGAGGGGACGCGCGTCGTCGGCTACCGGGAGTACGCCGGGATGCTCGTGCCCATCATCGAGGCGCACCCCGAGCCGGTCATGTACCAGCCCCGCGACCTCACCCCGCGCCCGGTCATCGACCCGCGGGCTCAGGTCATCGCGGCGAGCGGCATCTTCGCGGCCGGCACCGGGTGGGGCGTCGCGCAAGTCCTGTCGTCGCTGGCCGCGGTCGGCAGCGGCGCCCTGATGTGGCTCGCCATCGCCATCGTCGCCGCCAAGGTCACCGGCGGCAGCCGCGGCAGTACCACCAACACGACCACCGTCCACAACCACAACAAGTGGTTCGGCCGCTCCAACACCAGCGCCTGACCCGAGAGGACACCCAGCCATGACGACCTCAGCATCCGAGCCCGTCGACAAGGTCACCGAATACAGCAACAAGGCGGCCCACCTGCTCCGGCAGGCCGAGCCCATGCTCACCCGCACCGACAGCCGCCCCGCCCCCCAGCTCATCGCAGCCGCCGGAGTCTGGGCGCAGCTCGCGCAGGTCGCCGCCCTCGCCGCCCGCCCCGCTACCGAGGACGTGACCCACTGATGGCCGCTGTCGAACCGCAGTACACCGCCGCCGAAAAGGCCCGCATCACGGTGCTGGTGGCGCGCATGTGCAAGCGATCCGTTGCCGGTCCCGACGTGCACCAGGCCGACCTGGTGCGCCGTATCGACCGGATCAAGGAAGGCGCCCGGAAGCGGGCAGAGCAGGCAGCCAAGAAGAAGTAACGCCCCGGGGCGGCCACTCGCCGCCAAGCAGTCAGCCGCCCCGGGTCACCCGCCACTCAGCAGAGAAGCAGGAGACCCCATCATGACCGACACGATCACGGAGGCACCCCCGGTGGGCACCGTTCACAGCCTCAACGACCACCGCGCCACCCCGGTACAGCTCATCAAGCAGCCGCTCGAGGACGTGGTCCTCCCCGCCGGCGTCGAAGCCGTCGACCGCCCGGACAACCCCCTCGCGGACTGGCTCAGTGTCCCCGACGCGCCGCTGCTCCCCGCGTGGGCCCGCTCCCGCGCCTCGGTCGTCGCCAACGCCCAGGCGCTCGCTCGGCTCACCTGGTGGCACGCCCGCTTCCACGCCTTCCGGGTGCCGAAGTACCTGGTGAAGACCGTGCTGCTCGCCGCTCGCGGATTCTTCCGGGCCACCGTGGGACTGTGGCCCACCCTGTCCGCGCACGACCACAGCGCAGCCGTCCGGGCCCTGCGCGCGCAGGTCAAGGTGAAGCCCGAGGATGTCGAGCTGGCCGCGCGACTGCAGGCCGCGCACGCCGCCCGTACCGAGACGCGCCGTTGGCGGTTCGGTGCCGCGGCCGTCGGTGTCGCCGCCGCCGCCCTCGGCTTCGCCCTGGCCGACCCGCTGCTGCAGACCACCATGGCCGCGGCCATCGTGACCCCGCTGTCCTACCTCGGACGCGGCAAGGAGACTCACCTGCTCGACCAGGGCACGCCGCCGCTGCGGGTGGACATGTCCGCGCAGCAGCTCAACGACGCCCTGCGCGCCGCCAGCCTGCTCAAGGTCGGCAAGGGCGACGAGGAAGGCCCGAAGGTCTCTTGCACGATGGGCCCGGTCCGTGACGGGCGCGGCTGGGCAGTGATCTTCGACCTGCCGCGCGGTGGCGGCAAGACCGCCTCTGACGTGCTCGCCAAGCGGGAGGTCATCGCGCAGGAGCTCGGCGTGGATGAGATCCAGGTCATCATGTCCCGGGTGCGCGCGGCCAAGGGCGGCAACGCCGGCCGGGTGTCGATGTGGGTCGCCGACGATGACCCGTACCTCGGTACGCCGAACCCGAGCCCGCTGGAGAAGCTGGACAGCTTCAGCATCTGGGAGCCGATCCCGTTCGGGCAGGACGCCCGCGGCAACCGCATCTCCGTCCCCGTGATGTGGCAGTCCCTCTTCTTCGGCGGACTCCCGCGCCGCGGCAAGACCTTCACCCAGCGGCTGCTCACCGCCGCCGGGCTGCTCGACACCCACGTTCGGCACTACGTCGCCGACGGCAAGGGCGGAGCGGACTGGATGCCGATGAAGGCCGTCGCCCACCGCCTGGTCATGGGTGCCGAGGACGACGCGGTCGAGGCGCTGAAGGCCATGCTGCAGGAGCTGCTGGTGGAGATGGAGCGCCGGTTCGCGCTGCTCAGGGAGCTGCCGACGTCCGTCTGCCCCGAGGGGAAACTGACGCCCGCCATAGTCGCGAAGTACAACCTGCCCGTCATCTTCGTGACGATTGATGAGCTTCAGGAGTACTTCACCGCGATGGAGCGGGAGGACCGAGACGAGGTCATCAACAACCTGTGCCGGATCGCCCGGCGCGGCCCGGCCGCCGGGTTCATCAGCAACTTCGCCAGCCAGCGGCCCGACGCGGACTCGGTACCGACCAAGCTGCGGGAGATCATCACCCTGCGGTACTCCACCCAGGTCGTCGACCGCGCGTCGTCCGACATGGTGCTCGGCAAGGGCAAGGCAGCCCAGGGCGCGGACGCGTCTGTACTGTCCGAGGAGCACAAGGGCGTTGGTGTGCTGGTCACCGGGCCCGCGTCCTACGTGACCGTGCGGGCCGACTACCTCGACGGCCCCGGCTTCGCCACGCTCTGCCAGAAGGGCCGCACCCTGCGGCACGCTGCCGGACAGCTCACCGGCGACGCGGCCGGCGACGTCACCGCAGCCGCCGACGCAGCCGGCATCACCGTCCCGGCCGTCGTCTCCGACGTGCTCGAGGTCATGCGGCACTCGGTGCGGATGTTCACCACCGACCTGATCGCCGGTCTCGTCAACCTCGACGAGGACACCTACGGCGACTGGAACGCCGAGCGGCTCGCCGGTGAGCTGGAGACGGCCGGCGTCAAGCGCACGAGCAAGCAGGTGAAGATCGGCGGTGCGAACGCCGCCGGGTATCAGCGCCGCGACATCGAGGGCGCCGTCCCCGCCGAGATCCTGCTCCGGGGGTAGAGGGGGGTCCCTCTACCAACCCCCACAAACCGGCCCCGCCCGGGGCGCCCTCAGCTGGTTTCTGCAGGGCCCCCGGGTAGCGGGGGCCCTCTACCCCGGTAATGGGGGTGGTAGAGGCCCCTGACCTGCGAGGTAGGGCCGGTAGAGGGGGGTGTACGCCCCCCGTGGCAACCCCACTCAGGCCCCCGATGGGCAGAGCCCAACTACTCCGACGGGAACAGAGATGCGTGCGCTCACCCTCCCGACCTACCGCTACCGCCTGGCCCCGGCCGGGCTGATGACCCGCCGCCAACTCAGGGCCATCGGCCTTCGACCCGGAGGACATGACCCCGTCGGCGAGATCCGATGGCGCCGCGGCCGGCGGACCGCCTACCTGTACGACGTCGCCACCGCTGCCCCGGTCCGCCCCATGACCCCCGGCCGGGCCCGCGCCCTGGCCGCCGCCATGCTCGCCCGCCGCACCTGCCCCGACTGCAGACGCGACGCCGGATACGTCATCCCCCGGTCGCTCGGCTGTTGCTGGCCCTGCTCCGGCGAAGCAATCGCAGCCTGACCCGCACGACGAAGCCCCCGCGCCGGCGTACCGGGCGGGGGCTTCGTGTGTCCGGGGCCCGTCAGGGGTCGAGGCCGCGTTTCGGTTGGCAGATGCTGCACGTCGTGACGTCGGGCATGGTGAGCGCCAGATCCAGCGCCTTCCGGTCGAGCCGGCCGCCGCCCTTGATACGGCAGCTGTCACGGTGCACCACGCCGTGGCCGGTGTCGCCGTCGGGGTTGGGTACGTGCTGCAGCCGCCACGCCAGCTCGGTACGTGGCTCAGGTGGCGGGGCGGCGGCCTTCTCGATCTGCTGAATCTTCGCGTCGACCGCGGCGAGCTGCATCTGCAGGTAGACGCGGATCACCCGGAGGCGCTCCAGATCCGGCGGCAACTCGTACATACATTCGAGCGTAGCCACGCGGACCGGCGGGCGCACCCCCAGGCGCTCTCCCCTCGACGGCATCCGCGTGCGTACTCTGGCGGATACGCCACCCACGCCACACGAGGGGCCCGCCATGGACCTTCCCGAAGACCTCAGCATCGGCGAACGCATCCGACTCCTCCGCGAATCACGCGGCATGTCCCGGCCCACCCTCGCCGGCCTGTGCGGGCGAAGCCCCGACTGGCTCAAGAAAATCGAATCCGGCGAACGCGAACTCCGCTCACACACGCTGCTTCTGCGCCTCGCCGCTGCCCTCCAGATCGCCGACCTGTCCATCATCACCGGCGGCCCGTCCGACGTCGCGCAGCCCGTACCGCTCGGACGCCTCGGCCACCCCGCCATGCCCGCCATCTGGGCCGCAGTCATGACCCGTCCGCTCACCGCCGCGCCGGCACGCGAGGTCGACGCCGACGGACTGCGCGGCCGGGTCGAGCAGACGTGGCACCTCTGGCACACGTCCAAGAACAACCGCACCGAAGTTGGCGCCCTGCTTCCCAGCCTGATCGCCGACGCCGAGACCGCCGCCCGCACCCTCGACGGCCCGGCACGCCGTACCGCCCTGGTCGCCCTGTCCGACACCTACCGCCTCGTTGGCCAGGCCACCGCCTACATTGCGCCGGCCGAGCTGGCGTGGGTCGTCGCCGACCGCGCCCTGACCGCCGCGCAGCAGGCCGACGACCCCGCGGCTATCGCCGCCGCCGCATGGAACCTCGGCAACATCCTCCGCGAGACCGCCTATCCGGACGAGGCGCTCCGCGTCGTCACCGAGGCGGCAGACCTGATCCGCCCGCACCTCGACGGCGCCCCGCAGGACTGGCGCGGCGTCTACGGGGCGCTGCAGCTGCACGCGGCCGTCACCGCTGCCCGTGAGGGCCGCGAGGGCGACGCCTGGCGTTACTGGGACGCCGGGGACCAGGTCGCCAAGTCCCTGCCCGCCGCCTACGTTCACCCGAGCACGGTCTTCGGCCGGGCGAACGTCGACTTCCACGCCGTGTCGGTGGCCACCGACCTGCGCGCGGCCCGTAAGGCGCTCTCGCTCGCCGACGACATCGACCCCGACACGATGCCGTCCACCGAACGCCGGGCCCGCCTATGGGTCGAGGTCGCCCGCGGGCACCTCCAGCGCGGGGACGCCACGGCGGCGCTGCACGTGATGAAGATGGCGCACGACATCGGCCCCGAGACCGTGACCTATACCCCGTCAGCGCGGACGGCGGCGGCCGATCTCTGGCGCAAAGCCCCGCGAGCACTGCGCGGCGAGGCAACCCAGCTGGCGGAAGCGGTCGGAGTCACGGCGTCCGCGTAAGGGGGACAGGGTGTGTACGGGGGACAGACTGTCCCCCTCCACCCGTTGCGCAGCGCTTACGGTAGCGACCCCACAGTGACCGCTACCGAACGGGGACACCATGCCTGACGTGTGCAAATGGCACGCCTCACCCCGCCGCGCCGTACCTGCGTCCCGGCAGGACGACACCGGAGAGATCCGCATCCCGCTTGCCCTGTTCGATCTCGACCAGCTCAAGGGGCACTTAGAGCTGGTGCTGTCCCGCGTCGAGGCCGAGCAGATGTACGCCGGGCTGTCCCGTCTCCTCGTCGGCGACCGCCAGGCCTCCACCTCCGCAGTCCGGTGAGCGCCGCGGAGGGGACCGGGTGGCCCGAGGGCGTACCACCGGTCGGGGCACTGGTGCGGGACACCAGGAAGAACTGCGACGCCGTCGTGATGGCCGCCATCGGCACCTACGTCCAACTGCGCCCCGTCAAGGGCGGCACCGAATGGGACGCCAAGCCGAAGGACATCCGTGCCCTCACCGCCCGGGAAGAGCTGAGCGCACGGATGTCGGTACGGAACACGGCTATGCAGCTGCGGGTGGGTGGCCAGTGAAGAAAGCGGTGTTGCGGTTCGTGGCGTGGACGATCGCGCCCCACCAGGCCCCGGACGCCGAGCCGATCACGCACGCCATGCAGTGCGCGGCGTGCGGGGAGAAGTCCCTGTCGTTCGAGGACGTCGAGCCGGCGCAGTTGTGGGCCCTGAAGCACGCCGGGCGTACCCGCCACGACGCGTACCGCGAGGCCATCACCCGGCCGTGGCGGGCGCTGCCAGCGGAAGGGGCTTCGCTATGAGCGCCGTCTGCAACTGGTGCCGAGAGAGCACCCGTGCCCCGGTCGCGGTCGGCATCGTTGAGCGGGGAACGGGGCCGAGCGGCACCACCTACGCCTGCCCAGCCTGCCGGGACCGCCGCCGCATCGTCCCGATGGTCGACTGGAAGCACGTCGGCGACGGGCGGCCCCAGTTCTACCCGGGGCCGAAGCGCCGATAGACCGCCGCTCCCTGCCGCCGACACGGCATCCCCCGTAGGGGGCGGCGAGAGCCCCGACCGCTGAGCACTCGCGGTCGGGGCTCGCCCATGCCCGGGGAGGAGCCTCATTACTGATGAGGTTGGGCTTACGGGATCGCGTAAGCAGCCGGAAGGGTACGGCGATCTGCCGCACCCTTCTTCGGTGGTCGCCGGAAAAGCCCGGCCGCATGACGCGCCGAAACCGCAGCGTCACGAAACGGCAACTCCTCCCCCGGCCTCCCGGCCGATCCGGTCAGATGGGGCACCACACACCAGGGGGGACCAATGCGCCACGTCCGTATCGCCGCGCCATCTGCGGCAGCCGCCGTTCTGCTCCTCGCAGGATGCGGCATTAGCCCCAGCCCGAACGCACCCGCCGCCACCAAGGCCGCCGCCGCGAAGGCCAGCCCCGACCCGGAGCAGCAGTTCCTCAAAGCCGTCCACGACGTCCCCATCGACAGCTGGACGACAGCAGGGCCGTCCGACGCCGAGCTCCTCACGTACCCGGAGCAGTGGTGCGCCGGGCTGGCTGCAGGGCACAGCGCCGCCTACCTGTTCGACATGCACCAGGGCAACCTGTACCCCATCGGCCAGGACTGGGGGACAGCGAAGGCCGACGCCTACAAGGTCCTCGTCATGGGAGTCACCGCGTACTGCCCGAAGTACCGCAGCCAGCTACTGGACGAGCTGCGCGCCAGCGGCGACTACTGAGCGATGGTCACAGGCCCGTTCCGGTGACCGGGTTGTCCTCCCACTTGTCGACGTCCTCAAAGTAGCCAAGCAATGCTTTCGATCCGTCGGCCCATCCGCCGTGCCGGCCGATGGTGACGATGTCGTGGCCGGCCTTGCGGGCAGCGGTGGCGAAGCCGCGGCGCAGCGAGTGCCCGGTCCACTGGCCCTTCAGCCCGGCGGCGTCGGCGGCCCGCTCGACGATCAGCGCGGCGGCCTGGGCGGTGAGCCGGCCGGACGGGTCGCCGATTGCCACGCCGTGGCGGTACAGCGGCGGGGCCACACGGCCGTGTCGGTCGATCCGCACGAACATCGGGCCGTCGGTGCGCCCCGCCTCGGCCATGGCCTCACGTAGCGCCCTGAGCGTCCGCACGGGGCACGTGGCGAGTTTGGAGCCGTAGGGCACGGCGGTGTCGGTGAACGCCTTGACCTTCAACCGATACACGGCCGCCTCGATGCCCTGCTCGGTCTCGACCAGGTCCGCCAGGTCGAGGGCCACCAACTCGGAGACACGGGCCGCCGAGGCGAAGCCGAGGAGCAGCAGCGCGGCGTCGCGCTTGCCGATCAGGGTGTCGCGGTCGAGGGTGGCGAGCATCTCGCGCAGGCGGGCCGGGACGGCGGGCTGCGCCTTGCGGGCACGGGCGGCGGGATCCTTGGCACGGGCGAGCTCGTCGCGGTGACCGGCCAGCACCATGCGCGCGCCCTTTGTCTCCGGCGGCTGGACGTTCACGGCGCGGTGGGCGGTGCGGATAGCGGCGATGGCCCGCTCGATGGAGCTCGGGGAGAAGGGGCGTCCGGTCTTCGGCCGCACGGCGGTCTTCAGATGCGTGACGTACTCGATGACCGTCTCGGGTGCGGCCGGCAGCGGGCTGCTCCCGGTGGTGGCGCACCAGTCGGTGAACTGCTGCCAGTCCGAGGCGTAAGCGCGTCGGGTGGAGTCGGCAGTGCCAGCGGCGAGTGCGGCCCGTGCGGCTTCGGACAGACGTGCGGGTTCGACGGTGGCGACGGCGTCGTGGTGACGGCCGCTCAACTCCAGTTCCTGGTTCATGAGAAGCCATGTTATCTCTAATCAGGGTGGTGTCTATGGACACCAGCGCGATTGCCGATCGGGGAGCCCGGAACGCGCCTGTCGGGGTGGTCCCGTCCGGCGTCGGCGAGCGCCAGGGCGAGCAGCTCGGCCCGCTCGGCGTCGTCCAGCTCGAGCACATCGGCGAGCACCGTGGCGACCGAACGGGACGGAGTCCGCTGCCCAGTCTCCAGGCGCAGCAGGTACTCATGGCCGATGCCCGCGAGCCGTGCGGCCTCGCGCAGCCGGTAGCCGGCACGCATCCGGGCTGCGCCCAGCATCACCCCGAGCTCCGGCGGCGGGGTACGGGGCATCCGTATCTCGGCCGGCATCAGGCATCTCCCTTTCGCCGCGCGCCCCGGATGGCCAGGGACATGCGGAGCAGCTGCTCGTACTGCTCGAAGTGGCGGCGCTGCGCACCGGTCATCTGCGGCAGTGCCTTGGCGATCCGGTCGGCCTCGACGCGCCGCTTCTCCTTCAGCCGACGCCATGCGCCCCGGCACCGCCGACTACAGAACCGCGGCACCGGTCCCCGGCCGGACGGCGTGAAGTCCACGTCGCAGTAGCCGCATGCGAGCGTCGTACTGCCCTGTGCTGCCGTCTCTGGCACGGTCTGTCCCCTCACCGCTTGTAGGCCGCGTAGGTCTTCGAGTTCCGCATGCCGAGGCGCAGCATCCCCTGCTCGATGGCGTCGCGGAGATCCCGCTCCGACCGCACGCTGCCTGCGACGTTGACCGTGATATTGACGACCGACCCGCCACCGCCTCCGCCACCGCCTCCGGCGAGCCCCATGCCCGGGTTGCGCATGGCGGCGCCCTGCCGGACCGACATAGCGAGACCCTGGGCGGCGATGACGGCGTGCTTGGTGCTGCGGTCGATGCCGACGGCCACACCCTTGGCCGTGTTATCGCCGAGCTCCGCCATGACCGTGGACGGGGACTTGATCCCGAGAGCTTTCTTGATCGCCGCCTCCATGGCCTTGGCGATCTTCATCATTTGCTTCTCGATCGCTTTTTCCTGCGACTGCAAGCCCTTGACGAGGCCTTGGGCGCTCTTGATGCCCGCGCCGTACATGGAGTCGGCGACGGCTGTGCCGGTGGCGTTGGCGGCGGTTTTCATGTTGCCCTGGAGGGAGTTGAGCTGGTCGATCGTCGACTTGTTCGCTCCGGCCAGCGCCGCCGCCGTGGCCCCGCCCTGGTCCACTCCGGCCGCTGCGATCTGTGCGATGAGGTCGGAGCTGAGGCCCTTCTTCTTGAGGGCCTGCAGCTGGGTGGCGAAGGCGGTCGCCTTCTGAACCTGGTCGCGCATGTTGTTGACGACGTCTTGGCCGGTCAACCCAAAGCCGTCTTGCGGGGCGGTGGTGATGACGGATGCGGACTGCATGATGCCGGAGGCGACAGAGTTCTTCTCAGTCGTCCACTGCTTCTGGACCGCGGCGAGTGCCTTCTGTGCGGACTTCAGCTTCGTGGCCACCGAGTCGCGCTTGGCCGCCAGGGACCGCAGGGCGTTGTCCTCGCGCTTGACGTACTTCTCCAGCCGGTCAATGGTCCCCTCGTGGGCCTTGACCCACGAGTTCAGTGACCGGTCTTTGCTGGTTTTGCCGCTGGTCATCAGGTCCGAGACCTTGTTGCGGGTCTGGATCAGCAGGGTTTCGATGCGCCGGGTCGCGGCCTTGACCTTCGCCGTGGACGAGGTCAGGCCGTCGACCAGGCCCTCGTTGACATAGATTCCGAGGCTGCGGAAAACCTTCGAGGGGCTGCTGATGCCGAGGGCGGACTTGAAGGACGACACGGCGCCGTGGGCGATGCCGGACAGGACGCTGGACACGTTGATCGACTTGATGCCGTTGAGGAGGCCGCGCAGCATGTCCGCACCTGCGCTGTAGAGCAGGTGCCCCAGGTTGCCGAGTGCGGACTTCGCCTTGCCGGGCAGGCCGCGGACCCAGTTGATTGCCGTTGTGGCCACGGAGACCTGGGCGCGGTAGAAGGACGTGAATGCCGACCGGGCGAGGTCGTACAGCTTCCCGCCGAGGGAGGCGAGTGCGCCGCCGATGCGGCCGGGGAGTGCGGAGACCCAGCGGACGATGCTCGCTCCGACGCCGACGACAGCGTGGTAGGCGTCGGAGAACCCGGCGCTGATCTGCTTCCAGTACTTGTTGATCGCGTAGACGGCGAGGCCGATCGGACCGGTCAGCAGGCCGAGGATGAGCTTCCAGTGGCTTTTGACGAAGTCGATGACGAAGTTGACGGCCGCCCCGACTGCGCTCTTGATCTGGTCCCAGTACTTGATGATGCCGAGGACGGCGAGCCCGATCGGGCCTGTGATGAGCGCGAGGATCAGCTGCCAGTGAGCCTTGACGAAGTTGATGACGAAGGTCACGGCAGTGGTGATTGCATGGAACGCCGCGTTCACCACGTTCCGGAACGCCGCGAAGTGCGTGTAGGCGTAGACGAGTCCCGCGACCAGGGCGGCGATCGCAATGACGATCAGTACGACGGGGTTCGCGTCCATCGCCACGTTCAGTGCCCACTGCGCGACCGCCGCCGCCTTCTCGGCGATGGTCGTGGCTATCAGCTGGACTTTCTGGAGCGTCCACGCCGCAGCGGTACGCAACGCACCCAGGGCGCTCGCCGCCATCGACTTGGTGAAGTTCAGAGCCGCCGCCGATGCAGTCTTCATCGCCGCGCCGACGCCCTTGACGCCAGACACCAGTCCGGTCCACGCGGCACGACCGGCCGAGGCGGTGGCCGTGGCCATCTTCCGGCCGAAGTCCGCCACCGCCGTACCGGCAGTGCGTGCCCCGGACTTCACGCCGTCCCAGGCGTACATGCCCTTCAGGCGCATCGTGTCGAATGCGGAGGTCGCCGCGGCGCGGGTCGCTGATGCCCCCGCCTTGATGCCGTCCCAGGCGTACATGGCGCCCAGTCGCGCCGAGTTGAACGCGGATGACGCACCCGAAGCAATCCGGCCCCACGGGATCTTGCCGATGGCCTTACCGATGCCGCCGATGCCGCTGATCAGCGGCTTGAGGGCGCCGCTGATGAACTTCACCACCGAGCCGACGAGGATGACGCCGATGGCGGCGGCGAGCACCTTCGTCACCGTGGTGTGCTTCTCGAAGAAGCCGATCACCGACATGATGACCGGGATCAGCTTGAGCCCGACCGTGATCGCCACGGTATTGACGGCTTCCTTCATGCGGGTCATCTGGACGTTGAAGCTGCCCTGCGTGATCTTCCAGCCCTCGACGCTCTTGGAGGCGTGATTGAAGCTCTTGTTCGACTTATCGACGCGATCCTTGAACCCGACCATGTTGTCGCCGGTGAGCTGCAGTGTGGTGTTGAGACCGATCGCGCCGCCGGTCATCTTCTTGACCGCGTCGGTGTAGGTCTTGGCGGCCGGGCCGCCCTTCTTCAGCTCCGCGCTGAATCCGTTGGTCTTGTTCTGCAGCGTCGCGTACTGCGACAGCAGGTTGGCCTGGTCGGGCGGCAGCTTTTTCAGGGCTGAGCGCCAGTCACCGAGGCTGATGGAGCCCTTGGCGTAGGAGCCTGCGAGCTTCTGCAGGCTCGACGGCATGTTCTTGACCATGAGGTCCGCGTCGTGGGCGGCCTGCTTCGTCTTGTTGAACGCACTGAGCAGGACCGTGCCCGACGGCCCCATCTTCGACAGGACCGTCTGCGAGAGCAGGCCGAGGGTTCCGGTCAGACCGCGCTTCCCGATATTCGTGGACACGTCCGTGGCGGACAGGCCGAAGCGCTGCATCTCCTGGACGGCGACGTTGTTCGGGGCGGCCAGGGAGCGGATCGTCGCGGCGAGTTCCTGAGTGCCCTCGCGGGCCGACGTGCCGTGCTGGGTGAGGGTTGCCAGCGCGCCGGTGATCTCGCCGAAGGAGATCTTGTTGGCGGATGCGATCGGCAGGACCGTGGACAGGGAGCCCGCGAACTCCTGCATCGTCATCTTGCCCTCGCCGGCGGCGGTCTTCATCCCGTTCATGACGCGGACGGAGTCGCTGGCCTTGAGGTGGTACGAGGCCATGACCGAGGTCATGGCGTTGGTGACGTCCTTGAGGTTGGCGCCCTCTTCGCGGGCACCCTGCGATGCGGCGCGAAGCACCTTGAGGCCGTCGGCGCCCCGGTACCCGGCCTTCTCGACCTGGTACATGCCCTCGGCGAGCGAGCCCGTCGACGTGCCTGTCTCGCGGGCCAGCGACAGGATGCCGTTGGAGACCATCTTCAGGTTGGACGTCGACTCGCCGCAGGCGGTGACCAGCAGGTTCAGTTTCTGCTGGAAGTCGCCCGCAGCCTTCACGCCGTAGGCGGCGAAGCCGATGCCGACCATGGTGGTGGCCTTGCCGACCTTCGTCAGCATGCCGCTGAGGCCGCCCATGCGTTGCGTGAACGACTCGCCTGTCCGCGACGCCTCACGCATGCCCCGCGTGAACGGGGCGGTCTCCGCGCGGAGACGAATGAACAGGTCACCAACGTCGGCCATGGTGGATCAGGCCTCGCCGTCGTCCTCGTACCGCCCGGCAACGAGCTCGCTGACCGTCATCGGCCGGCGGCGCTGCCTCGGGTGCGGCCCGTACTGGAGCGCGTAATCCCGCCACTCCTCCGGGCCCATCTCGTGCAGCGCCTTCTCCGGCACGGCCGGGGCCGCGGGTACCTCGGGGGCCGCCTCGGCCAGCGCAGCAGCGGCCTGCGGCACGTTCTTCAGCGCCTCAGCAACGGCCGCAGCGACAGCCCTGTCGACGACAGCCCGCAGGCGCGTCTCCTCGGCCTCTGTGGCGACCTTGGCCCTTGCGAGGCGAGCGGCCTTTATGCGGGCCACCTGGGTCGGGCGGTCGACACCGCGGCCCATCTCTTTCCACTGCTCGGCTATCCGGCGCGACTGCGCCCAAGGATCGGGCTGCGGCTGGGGATACTGGTCGGTCACGTCGACTCCTCAAGGTCGCCACGTGCGGAGAGAAGAGGGGGGAGGAAGCCGGTCCTCGGGGCGCAGGCCGCGTCACCGCGGGAGAAAGGAGGCAAAGCCCGCTGTTCGGCCTTACGTCCGCTACCCGGGCCACCACGGGCGCCGGACGGTGAGCTTGACGCCTCGAGGCGGCGGGTCATCAGGAAGGAAGCTGCGGGTTCTGCATGATCTGAAGCAGCACCGGGCTGTAGTCGATCAAGACAGATGCATGGTTCGGCAAGGCCGGCTGCGGCATGTCCTGCGCCCAGATGCCAGCGCCAATCCCGGCGTGGTGTGAATCCAGGCGGGCCTGACCTGCCCTCTGCTGCGCCGCGATGGCCTCGGACACGATCTGCCTGAGCGCCACGTAGGCCTCACGCAGCTGCGCGAGGTGCTGGTTCATCTCGTCCATCGCCTGCGCCTCGCGGGCGGTGGCCTCCTCGAACTGGCGGCCTGCCTGCTCGCGCTGCTCGCGTTCCTGCGTGGCCCGCTGCTCGGCCGCCCGGTGGGCCTCCAGCTCCTGCGCCCCGGCGATGAGCGCCTTAACGTGCGCCTCGGCGATCAGGACCGGCTGCCGGAGTTCGTCGGCGGCCTTCTTGTGGTCCTCGGCCGCCGCATAGTCCCTGTCCTCCAGCGCCTTCGCCAGGTCGGACTCGGCAAAGGCCAGCTGCTCACGCAGCCCCTTGGCCTCTTTTCGCGCCTGCTCCAGCCGCTCGTTGAGCTTGGGTGCCGTCATCGTTGCCATGCCTGGTTCCCCTTCGTGCGCGGTAGGCGCGCACGCTCTCGGGGTCCAGCAGCCACACGTTGCGGCTGGTCTTCCGGCCGTCGATCGTGCCTGCTGCGGCAAGTTGACGGACACGGGCCTCGGATACCCCGGCGATCGTGGCGGCCTGCTCGGTCGTCATGAACTGCCTTCGATCCGATCCTGACGGGGCTTTCGCAGGCGTAAGAAGTGTGACCACCGGGGCGCTTGCGCCTGCGTAAGCCCGGCGGGCTTCCTGCTGCTGCCGGAACTCCACAGCCGCGTCGCGGGCGGTCACACGCACCGCCTGAGCCGCCCAGGACAGACGAGGGCGGCGGAAGGAAGCCGGCGGGGGCGTACCGCGCAGGTAGGCGTCGAGCAGGTCGAGGGCGGCCGTCAGTTCCTCGCAGAGCACGCCGGGCACCGCGATGCCGTCCCACAACTGGACGGGTGCGGGCCGGCGGTCGTCCGGCGGCGGCTCCGCGGGAACCATGGCGTCCATCAGGCCGTGCCCTGGCCCTTCTCGCGGGGCTGCGCCAGCATCACGGCGGCCCATCGGGCAACGGAGCCGTCAGGGCCGCCTTGGGCGCCCTCAGGGAGGTCCACGGACCACACGGCGAGGAACACCTCACGGGCATGGTTCACGGCCCGGTGGCTGCGCCCGATGATCTCGACGACGGCCGCGTTACGGATGCTGTGCGCGAACGTCGCGGTCGTCGCCATGTCCTGCGGGCGCAGCCCCTGGCCGACGTCGACCCGGACACGGGCCCCGTCGGCGCCGGCCACCGCGCGCGGGTCCGCCTTGGCCTTGTACCGGCCCGGCTTGCTCTGTACGCCCACCACGATGCGCGGGTGACGGCCCGGCGGCTCTTGCGTCGTCACTTGTCGCCCACCTCGCTGGCCTCCAGGCGCCCCGCAATACGGCCCGCAGACCGCAGGGCCGCCCCGGGGATCGATGGGGCACCGAAGTCCAGGAAGCACGACGCGAGGACCGTCAGCGCCAACAGCGCCTCCTCCGCAGGCGTGTCGCCGAGCAGCTGCGCCTGCGGGATCTCCAAGCCTGCGTTCCGGGCGGTTGTGAGCGCGACGGCGGCCTGCAGCCCGCGCGCGGTGAGGGTCTCGGCGGGCATGTCACGCCTCGCTTCGCAGGCCGGCGGTGCGGGTGACGGCGTACCAGGTGCCGCACGGGGAGCGGCGCAGTCCGAGGCCGAGGTGCCTGTGCTGGGCGCCGCAGTTGGGGCAGGTGACGACGACCTGCAGGCCGCCGGAGGTGACCAGGTCGGCGCCGGGGACGGTGCGCAGCTCGGTCGAGAGGGACGTGTACGTGTCGGTCTGGTTCATGGGGGGCTCTGTTTTTCCGTGTGGTTGGTGGGGTCGGGGGTGATTTGTCGTTCAGGCCGCGACGGGCGCGACGCGGGGGCGGTCGGCGCGGACGAGCCAGAGCAGTTCGCACGCGGGGTCGAGGCAGCGCACGGCGTCGTGCGGGGCGCCGGCGATGACGACAGCGGCGACGCGCCGGGCCATCCGCTCGACGCGGCACGCGGGGCAGATGATCATGCGGGCGTTCGGTGGCACGGTGGTTCCTCCGGGGGTCGAGGGGGCCTGAAGTCTGCGGCCTTCGGGTGCGCATCCGGCGGCGGGCTCAGCGGTGCTGAGGGCATAGCTGCCGGTCGGGCGAGCGGACGCTATTTCCGCCGCGTTGAGGCGCGCGAGCTTGCCGCGGTGCCGCTGCACGAGCCCGGCGTCACGGGCGGCCTGCAGGTCGGCGCGGCGCTCCTTGGAAGCTTCCCGGCGGCGGGCGGCTTCGGCGATGCGCTGCTGTACGAGGTCTTCGACGTTCATGGGATTCCTGTGGGGGGACGGGCCCGGCCGCCGGGTGGACGGCCGGGCGGGTGGTCAGACGAACATGACGAGCTGCTCGCCGCGGCCGGTGATGACCGTGGCCTTCCTCGTCGCCTCGGGCTTGGGGTCGAACTGCTGGAGGTTCTGCTTCAGCTCCTCGATCCGCTGGGTGAGCGGCTCGGCCATCTCGCGGAGCCACTCGCGCGTGCCGCAGCCTTCGCACGCTTCGACGCCGCAGGCACGGATGTGGAAGGGCACACCCCACCAGCCGACGTCAACTATGTGGCGGCCGGTCAGCAGTGGCTTCCGTTCCTTGTACAGCTGGCGGAGTTCGCGGCTGATGCGCCGCTTCTCCGTCTCGGCCTTCTTCGTGGTCATCAGGTTCTCCTTCGTGGTGTGCTTGGGGTGGTCGGGCCCGGTACGAGCGGGCCCGGCCGTCGTCGTCAGTGCCAACTCAGGTGCTGGCCGGGCATGTCGAACGCGCGGATGCCGTCCGGTCGCATGCGGCCCGTCAGCTGGCGGTACAGGTCGTGGCTGGCCTCGCAGCGGTGTTCGTCGCAGACCACGATGCAAAGCGGTAGTCCGTCCGGAGACTTCACCAGGTAGAGGCCCAACACGTCGTCGTCCTCGTTGGCGGTCTCCTCGACGGCGAGGGTCGCGAGAGTCGCGGGCCTGGTGCAGCCGTCCGGCTCCTGGCAGCGGAGGCCCTTGATCAGCCTTGGAATGCGCTCCACGCGGGTCTGCACGATGGCGTATCCGTGGTCGCGGATGTCGTCGTCGATTCCGGTGGGCGCGCCGTGGGTGAGGGTGCGTTCGGTCATGCTGCTGGTTCTCCTTCGTGGTGTGCTGGGTTGGCAGCCGG
Organism: Actinacidiphila oryziradicis; assembly: GCF_005047355.1. Classification (GTDB taxonomy): domain Bacteria; phylum Actinomycetota; class Actinomycetes; order Streptomycetales; family Streptomycetaceae; genus Actinacidiphila; species Actinacidiphila oryziradicis. The sequence goes on along the minus strand of NZ_SUMC01000007.1, from coordinate 199,935 downwards.
CCCCGATAGGCGCGCTGTCAGACGGCGATGAACAGCTGCGGGAGTTCGGCGAGCTGCCGCCACGACTGGTGATAGGCGAGAGCGGGCAGCCGCTCGGCGATGCTTTCGACGGTGGCATCGGGGCCGGCTACGTGGCGGACTCGGCCCCAGAGCTCCTCGCCGCCGAGGCGGTCGGGGTGATCGCCGTAAGCCGCAAGGAACTCTTTGCGCACCGGGCCGTGGAACTGCACTCCGCGGTGGATGAACCGGGTGAACCCAAGATCCTGAGAAGCCGGGCTGCCGGCGACCTGGAGGCGGTCGGGCCTGCGGGCCGCCAGATGACTGCGGATCAGGCCATCGGCGATGACCGCTTCCGCGTACAGACCTGCGTGCAGGTGCTTGTGGGCGGCTTCCTCGGGGGCCCGGACGTGGGCGCGTCGCAGCTCGCCGTCCTTCTGCCAGACCACGTGCACATGGGTGGCCGCGTCCGCGCACTTGTCGGGGTGGTAGTTGACCCTTCCCCAAAGCTCGCCGGTGAGCGTGGCGTTCACGGGGTTGAGGATGGTTTCTTCCTGGAGCTGCCGGAATACGGCGAGGGTGACCTGCTTGCCGCTGATGGTGAGGGTCTTCACCTCTACGGCCGCCGTGGTGATCGTGGCGTTGTGAACGGTGAGCTGCTTGGTCACGGGGTCTCCTTGAGGAGGTTCTCGGGGGCGAGGTAGACGGTCACGTGCCTGCCGGCTGTCGGCCTTTCGGTGGCCAGCAGGAGACCGGCATCGATGAGCGGGTCGAGCAGGGTGTCGAGGTCCGCTTTGGACGGTCGCCGAGCGCCTTTTTCCTTCAGCGCGTCTCGGACTTCGGACCGCGTCCGGCCGTTGTTTCCGGCTCGGCGGATGTACGTCAGTAGTCGCTGATCTTGGGTGGGCATCGGGGTCTCCGTTCGGCGAAAGGTCGACCACTTCACGTCCCACACCCTTATAGGGGTGTGTGGGAACGTGTAGCTGGCGCCGTGTAGTGCGTGTAGTGGTGCGTGAAGCTGTGACCTGCGGTCATGCCCGGTGCGTGAAGCTGTCGTGTAGTGCGTGTAGCTGCACGTGAAAACGGGTGCGTGAAGCTGTTCGTGAAGCTGTGCGAGGGCTTCACGACGCCCTCGCAAGGCCGAGGTAGTAGGTGGCCGGGCTGGTCTTGGTGGGGCCGTCGTGCTTGACGAGCTGCCCGGAGCCGACGAGCTTGTCGAGCCGGCGGCGGGCCTTCTCCTTCTGGGCGGCGGTGGGTGTCTTGGTGTCGAAGATGGCCTCTGCCGCGCGGGCTGCGCTGAGACCTTCGGGTCCGCCGTAGCGGGCCAGCTCGATGAGGTCGGCGGTGTTCTGGACGGAGGAGACACCCGAGGCGTGGTCGTGGATGACGTTGAACGGCCCGAGCTCGTTCATGGGCTGCTTGAGGTGACGGAAGTTCACGACGGGGTCGCCGGCCTCGCCCCACAGGAGGATCACGGAGCCGGTGCCGGAGGTGAGCCACACGGATCCGTACACGCCCGCAAGGTCGTTGGGCGCCGCGCCGTTGGGCCCGCGCTTGGTGAGGTGGTGCAGCTCGAGAACCTGTACGCCTGCCGCGATGGCCTTCTGTCGGGCCCGGTTGTAGCCCGCCCCGACTTCGTCCTCGGACAGGCCGATGGCGGCGTCCTTGAGCGAGTCGATGACGACGGTGTCCGCTTCGGCCGCCTCACACATGGCGGTGAGGATGTCGGTGTGCTTGGCCATGTCGTAAGGCGGCGGCCCTTCCCAGACGACGAGCCGGTCGTCGAGCAGCTTCCGGTCGTCCTTGCCGAAGATGCGGTTGGCTGCGCGCCGGGCCTGGGCGGGGCGGTCCATGGAGAGCAGCAGGACCCGCTTACCGCGGGCGACCGGAAGCCCGAGGACGCTGTCCTGCAGGCCGATGCGGGCGCGGATTACCTGGTGGGCGAGCGTGGTCTTCCCGACGCCCTGAGGGGCGCAGAGCATGAGCGCTTCACCTTCGGCCCACAGGACGTCCCCCCCGCTGCCCCAGACGGCGGGCGGGATATCGGGGACGTCGAGGACGAACGATCCGCCGAGTGTGAACCGGGAGCGCTTTTCCTCGGGCGCCTCGATGGGGTCCTCCTCGGCTGGGGGCTCGTCGGCTTCCGGCCAGTCGTGTACGAACTCCTCTTCGCCGGCCGCGTCATGGGCGGCCTGCTGGAGAGGTCCGGGCTGGCTGAAGGGGCTGGGGGGCTGGGGCGCAGACGGACCGCTACGCCGCTGGATCTCGGCGAGGACGGGTGCCGGGAGACGCCCTGCTTGGCCGAGAGCACCGCGACCATGGGCGGCCAGCAGTAGGTCCCGGGCGGCGGCGTCACGGTCTTCTGCGTAGTAGAGGTAGGCGAAGACAGTGCCTTTGGTGAGCTTCTGGCCGTGCGCCAGGGCGCCGACGGGGAGGTCGGCCAGCTCGGACCAGTTGATGGCGACGTGGTCATTGCACAGCAGGCTGTAGGCACTGCTGGCGCGGTCGCCGTTCGCCGACGGCCGCAGCCACTTCTCACGGCCGTCACTGTGCTGGCCCTCATAGGTGAACCCGGCGGGCCCGAGGATGTCCGCCCACGATGCCGTGTCCTGCAGGGCATCGAACGGACCCGTACCGGCCGCACGATCCACACGAGGTTTGTCCGCACGGGGCGGCGGGATGGCTACGCCGAGCCGCTTGATCTTCCGCTCGCGCTTCTCCCGGTCGGCCTGCTCCAGCAGCTTGCGGGCGTCGGGCGCGAGGCGGTCCGTGATCTCGTACAGCTCACCGAGGTCGTAGGCGACGCCGGTAGCCGGTCCGATGCCGGTCGGGCGCTCGAGGCCTTCCTTGCGGTTCACGGTGCCGGGCAGCTTCATCAGCCGGTCGAGGTTGCCGACCTCGACGTCCCAGGACCAGCCGTTGCGGTAGGCCGCCGCGCCGAGGATGGCCTGCAGGTTGGTCGTCAGTTCCTTGACCCGGGCGCGGTCTTCGTCGTCGCCGATGATGTGGGCCTCGGGGAGCACCCATCCAGGGTTGTAGCCGCCGCCCGAAAGACTCCAGCCCGTCGGATCCGGCAATCCGGATTCTGCGACGACCCGCGCGACGGCGTCAGCGTCGGGTGGTGCGGGGAGGTCATCGAGGCCGGGCTTGTGGCCGATGGTGCCGAAGTCGCCGTCAGCCCAGAAGTACGGAACGCAGTGCGCGAGGTCTTCGCCACCGCGCCCGGTGGTGGGCTTCTCGCGGAGGGTAGTGACCTGGGTGTAGATGCCTTTCGGGCGACGCTTGTCGAGATCGAGTGCGTACTGAACGGCGGCCTCGATGCCGGCCGGGTCGGTGGCGAAGCGTTGGCCAGCCCATCCGTCGGCGTCGGAGCACACACTGATGCATCCGGGAAGCCCGGAGTACAGGTGTGTCAGCCATGTCCGCATGACGTCGGCGTCTGCGGTCAGCGGCGGCTGCTCGGTGCTCACTCGTTGCTCTCCGCGCTGTTCGTGGCCGTGACGACGTCGTCGGCGAGGTTGGTTATGGCGGTGCACCAGCGGCGGGCGCAGGCCCGGATGCTGTGGGGGGAGGGCTGCTCCTCGAGGTGTGCGCGGATCGCGCCGAGGGTCAGCTCGCGGCGTGCCTGCTCGCTACGCAGGCGCAGCATGTGTGCTTCCCTGGCGTCCTCGTCTCGAGGGCGAATGTCGCTCGTGATCAACGTGGTTCCTAGCCGCGAGGGCGAGGGGAGGGCGTAACGGCCAGCGGCCGTCCCTCGCGGACTGGTCAGTTCTGTCGTGCGGTGGAGATCGAGGCGCACCGCCCCGCCTGCCGGGCTGCGGAGGCCCTGGGCGGGGCGGTGCGCGGTCACAGCTGGGTCTCGCTATCCAGGCCGCCGAGGGGGCCGGAGAACGCCTGGTGCCGGGCCACTTCGAGGGAGGGCACGCCTCCCTCACGCATCGCGTCGGCGAGGCCGAGACTGTCGGCGAGACCGGAGTGCAGGAACCCGAGGCGCAACAGGTCCTCGGTGTTCCGGTAGAACTCCTTCGCCCACGGCGAGACGCCAGAGAAGATCCGCATGGCGAACGTGTGCCGGACGATCCGGAGGCCGTTGTTTCCGGGCCAGGTGATCAGGGCGACGTCGCTGTAATCGTCGGCCCGGTCCCGGTCAAACTCGTCCGCGAGCCGGTCGTAGTCGACCCCGGTCGGGCCGCTCAAATCCGGGAGGTGGAACCAGTGCCCCGTGGCGTTGGCGTCTTCGGCGAAGACGGACACCTCCGGCTCGAAGCCCCACAGGCTGGCGACGATTCCCAAGCCGGCGCGGGGCCAGACGGTGTATTCCTCGCAGAAGTCGGCAAGTGCGTCGTGGATGGCGCGCTCACGGTCTTTGAGGTGGACGCCGACGGCGCGGTGTTCAGCGAGCCAGGTATTGAAGTCCGGCCCGCCTTCCACGGCGGGGTGGTCGGTGATCATCGGCCGCCTTCCTCTTCGTCTCCGTACAGGTCGCGCTTCAGGTCGTCCTCGAGGCGGTTCATGGCTTCGTCGGTCATGGGCTCGGTGGTGTGCAGGGCCCGCAGAAGCCCGACGCGGTGGGTGAGGAGCCGCAGCTCCTTGACCGCCCGCCAGAGGGCGGCGGAGTCGACCGTTACGGCTCCGCGTGCGGATACGGCGGCCTGCGCCAGGTGGTCGAGGTCGCCGCCCTGCAGGTAGCTGGATTCGGCGGTGATGTCCTGGTGGTGGAGCGCTTCGTCCTGCTCGCGGCGGTCATCGACGAACCAGGTGTAGAACAGCGCATTGAGGGCGCGTTCGCGCTGGCCGCCGTCGAGCTGGTCCCATGCGGCGCGGCCGGCTGCGGTGGCGGGGAAGCCGTCCGGGTGGCTACGGAGCAGCTTTGTCAGTGCCTGCTGGTACAGGGCGTCGAAGCCGCCGTCGTCGGACGCATGGAGCCCGGTGAGGGCAATGAGGTCGAAGTCGTCGAGGCTCACTGCTCACCGCCATCGACGTGGGTCTCGATCCATCGGGCGATGTCGTCGAAGGTCTCAGCCGGCTTGCCGGTGCCGAGCCCTACGAGGGCCCGCATGGAGATCTCGAACTCCGCAGCGTTGGCGGTTGCGGCGGCCGGGCTGGCACCGCGGGCGGCGAGGTACCTCTCGGCGACGAACGGGTCGGTGTCGGCCCACGGCGCGGGGATGCGGGTCTCCATCTCCACCATCAAGTCGACGGTGGCGGCGGCGATCTCATCGCCCTCCCCCAAGTCCGTCTCCTTGGCGATGGCGAGGAAGTTGGCGCGCTCGACCCAGTCCAGGGCCGGGCGGCCGGGGGTGTCGTCCCCGGCCGCCGACGGGTTGATGGGCTCGGTCATGCACTGGCCGCCTTGTCGAACTCTCCGGCTTCCGCGCGGTCGAACATCTGGACCATGTAGCGGAGGAGCTGGTCGCGCCGGGTGTCGTCGAGGCCGTCGGGCAGCACGATCCGACGGACGCGGATGCCGTCGACCAGTTCGTCGTCAGCCGCGCCGTAGAAGGCCGGGCGGGCGGCGTCGTCGGCGAACTCCGGCATGTCGGCGAGGGGCACGACGGTGGCGTTGTGCTCGGCGAGGAGGGCGTCCAGGTCGGGCGTGAGGGTCGACCCAGCGGTGAGTGTGGTGGTCACCTGTCCCCCTTGGTAATGGCCTCGAACTCGTCGGCGAACTTGTCGAGCTGGTCGAGGTGCGCGCGGACGGCGGCGATGCGCTGCCGCATCTGGGCGGGCGTGGCCACGACCCAGTCGCTGGTGCCGAAGTCGAGTTGCATGTCGGCCTGGCCGGTCTCGTCGTCCATGACGATCTGGGCGAGCAGGATCGGCTCGCCGCCAACGTGTCCGGCGACGTTGATGCTCAGCTCTTCGCTGGCGCAGGGGAACGTGCCGTGCTCGCCGCGCCGGCAGTAGGACGCGTGTCCGTCGCGCGTCTCCGGGGCGGGCTTGGGGGCGGGTTTGTCCTGGGGCCAGGTGCGACCGAGGGCGTCGCAGTGGTCGGGCTCGTGCCCGGCGGGGTTGTTGCAGATCAGGCGACCGCTGGGGTGCCGCTCGCCGCACGAGATGGAGATGACGGCGAAAGCGGCGGGGACGCCGGTCAGGCGGGCCGTGACGTCACGCTGCGCCTCGAGGTCGGCGACCGTGGTAGCCGCAGCCTCGGAGCGGAGGAACGGGCTGGAGATCCGTGCGTCAGCGTCCGCGAGGGCGTGCGCTGCGCCTATCGGATGGTTCATACTGGACTCGATTCACTCGTGCGCCCTTATGGCTTGTCGGTCCGCTGGGCGCGGGATGGGTGGTGTGGCCTCGGGTGTCGTGACCTGGGGCCACAGTCATGTGCGGGGCCGCTAGGCGGCCGTGGCGCGGGGCTCGGCGTCGGACCAGATCAGGACCCTGAGGCGGCTGACCTGCTCGTTGCTGAGCGGCGGCGCCTGGTCCACGACCTTCTTGACGTGGAGCCAGTACGCCTCGCCGGTCTTGTCGCCCCGGGCTGCTGCCTCAGCGGCTTTCGCCTCGGCGTTCATGCGGCTTCACGCTCGCGGGCAGCGAGGCGGCTCAGTGCCTTGTGGTAGGTGAGCGCGTTGCGGCCACGGGGCCGCCGCTCGTTGCGCTCCCACCTGAGGACAGCGGCCTGCGTGACCTCGCACGTCCGCGCCATCTCACTCTGGGTGATCCCGGAGTTCATTCGTAGCTCTCGGGCCCGGCCGCTCTCGATCCAGGCGCAGACCTCGGCGACGCGATCCGTTACTGACAATCGCTTCATGACAAGGACAGTACCTGAAAGTCTTTGCCGTGTCATCTCTGTCGTCACGTCCATCCAATGCCCTGACCTGGACAAGGGTTAGAGTCCGGTGACCGGGTCCATCAAATGACATAGAGGTGACACGTTTGCCACGGCAATGACGGTTGCCTAGGCTCGTGACATGGCACGACAGCCGAAAGACGTAAAGATCGCCGGGGCTTTCGTCACCCCGGGCGAGCGGGCGGCCTGGGTGCGCACCAGCGACGACACGGCCGTGCCTTCAAATATTCAGGCCCTTTTGCACCTGGACGAGCCCCCGGTTGCGGTCCAAATGGTCATCACGGTCGACGCCGGCGCCCGCGCGATCATCCGCGAGTTCGCCGTATCCCCCCGCGAACGCGATGTGCCGATCTCCACATCGCTGCTCCGCCGCATCCCGGTCGACTACCTGCTGCGCGTCGCCCTCGACCGAGCGTCGGTGAGCGTCAAGCGACGCCCCGATATTCACGAGGGTGCGTTCCAACTGCGCGGTGATCCCGAGCATCAAGCCTGGGTGAGCCCGGCACCTCCGAAGCCTGGCCGCGGGCACGAAGCGTCAGCTGACCGAGTTCAGCAGGCGGCCGACGTGTACAAGCAGGCCCTCGCCAGCGGCAGCCGGTCGCCAGGCATGGAAGTCGCCACCGCAATGGGGTACTCCCGCGCCACCGCTGCCCGAGACATCCGCCTAGCCCGCGAACGGGGCCTGCTCGCCGCCGCTGAGTCAGGGGAAAGTGCTGCCGAGGCGAAACTGCCTCCGCCATCCTCCGACGTCCTTGGCCCGGTATGGCAACGGTTCGGCGATCCCGACTCATGGGCGCCGATGGACGAGGTCCTCGCCGGGCCAATGGGGCTGCCGGTCGTCCATCCCGGCATCACGGGCGCTGCGGCACCCGACCCGGTACCGGACGCGAGCCGCCGCCGCGATGCCGAGCAGCGTCTCCGGCGGCCGAGCGCAGACGCTCAGAGCGACTCCGAAGACGAAGGCGGCGCCGACGAGGACGCCGGCGCCGCAGACGAATAGGCCAGCGGTCAGCCGGGCTGTTTCCATTCGACGTGGATCGTTTCCGGGTTGAAGTACGTCTTGTCAACGCCGGGCTTGAAGCCAGCCGGCCTGCCGCGCCGGGCGGGCAAAATCGTGACCGTCATGAGGGCGTCGAGGATCGCGCGCTTCTTGTCCAGGTGATACCCGGGCCACTCCTCATCGATCTTGTCCGCGTCGCCGAGCGGCACGGACGCGAGTACGGACAGCTGCGCCTGCGCGGCCATCTGCGCCTCCACCCGCTCCAGCCGCTTGCGGGTCAGCGCGGTGCCGTCGAGCATCTGCTGCCGGGTGATGAGGTCGGCGTCGTAGTCCTGCGTGTAGCCGTCCAGCTTGCCGCGTAGCGTGTTCGCGGTCGCCGCCAGGTCCTCGCGCACCTCGCCCTTGGGTGCGGGCGGCAGAAGGCGCTGTACTGCATCCGCCATGGACAAGCGCACCATGGCGAGGTGCTCGATGTAGGCGTCGAGGGGCGCAGCTACCCGGGTGACGTGCTTGGTGCTGGTCCTGCAGCGGTAGGTGGGCACGTGGGTGTGTCCGCTGCCCCTGCCGGAGGTGGAGCACCTGACGGTGTCCGTGCATTCGGGGGTGCCGCAGCGGTACAGGTTGGAGCCGAGCCAGACGCGCCCGTTGCCGGTGGTGGTGCGGCGCTCCGGGTTCTCCAGGACGGCCTTGGCCGCCCGCCACTTCTCCTCGGACACCAGCGGCGCCCAGCTGGCCCGGCCGACGATCTCGTCATAGTGCTCGATGAGCCCGGCGTTGCGTGGCCGCAGGAGCATCTTCCGCAGTTCCGCCGGCAGCCAGTCCCGGGATTCGGGCTCGCCGCGGGTGCCGTCTTCCTGCTTGTACCGGCGCGGCACAGTCCGGACGCCCTGGATCTTCAGGTGGCGGCAGATGGAGCGGAGGGAGTCGCCTGCGATGACGGCGTCCGTTGCCTGCTCCGCGTGCCATGCCTCGGAGCCGGGGGTGTTGACCGCGTCCGTGCCACAGGCGCACTCCCGTTCGGCATTGAAACCCTCGGTGGCGCCGCAGCTGGGGCACAGCAATGAGCGGGGGGTGACGCCGTCAGCTTCGTATCCGTAGGGGCGGGGGCCGCCGCGGTATTCGCCGGCGGCGAGGTTGTCGGCCTTGGCGTCGCGGACGCGCTCGCTGATCTGCTCACTCTCGTGCTGAGAGTCGATGGCGGCCCGCAGTGCGTCGCGCCGCCCGTCGGCGGTGGACAGGTCGTAGCGGCCTTGCTTGACCGTCTGGACTTCCAGCCCGCGCTCGGCGATCAGCCGGAAGAAGTCGAGTCCGTCGTCGAGGCGCCGGTAGAAGCGGGTGGGCGCGAGGGCGTAGGCGCCGTCGGCGTGACCGTCGCGGAGGAACGCGAGCATCTTGATGTAGTCCGGCCGTGGCTTGCCGGAATAGGCGCTGCGGTCGTCGTCGGTGAAGACAGCGACGATCTCGTCACCGTTCTTGGCGGCGAGGGCGCGGCATTGTTTGTCCTGGCGGTCTACGCCGTTCTGGCGGCCTTCGCGGTCGTCGGAGATGCGGCGGTAGACGACCATGCGGCGGCCGGGGGTGGGGTCCATCATGTGCGACAGCGTAAGGGGTAAAAACGTCACTTAGCTAGTCTTGACACATCGAAACCGCTGCCGCCCTTGGGGACGGAAGCCGGGCTGAGGCCGACGGTGAGTTTCTTCTGGGGCCAGGTCTCGCCGCTGTTGACGATGGCGGCACGGACCCGGTCGCGGCTCTCGAAGAGGCTCTTGTCGGGAAGGCCGACGAGCGTGAAGGCCGCGAGGCCGGGTTCGAGGTCGGCCTGGACCTCGACGGCGACGCCCTCGACGCCGACCAGGGCCACCGAGCACGTGCGGGCGAAACCCATCAGGCCACCCCCCGGACATGCTCGACGCGGGCGGCGCCGCGCTCGGGCAGCAGCACCGCGACGACATCGATCCGCACTCCGCCCGGTGGCGGGCCGCCATGGTCGGCGAGCCAGTGCTCGGCGAGGGCACGCAGGCGTTCGGCCTTGCGCGTGGTGACAGCGGCCAGGGGATGTTCGTATTCCCCCTCGCGACGGGTTTTGACCTCGCAGACGACCAGTGCGTCACCGTCCGAGGCGACGATGTCGATCTCGCCGCTCCGGCAGCGCCAGTTTCGTTCCACCACGGTCAGGCCGGCTTCGGCCAGCCGGCGGGCCGCCAGGTCCTCCCCGTAGCGGCCCAGTGCTCCTCGTGCGTTCATCCGTACCACCTCCGTCACCCACTGTGACGGAAGTTCGGCAAATCAGATGATCATGGACTCGCCCTGTGGATAACTACGGACAGCCCGCCCGTGGACCACGGGGGCAACTCGCGCCTCAGCCGTTGAAGCCGGAGTTGTCCGACGGCAGGTCGAGGTCAGCCTTGTTCAGCTCCTCGATGTTCACATCCTTGAACGTGAGCACCCGCACCTGCTTCACGAAGCGGGCCGGGCGGTACATGTCCCACACCCAGGCATCGGCCATGGAGACCTCGAAGAACACCTCACCCTGGACGGAGTGCACCTGCATTTCGTAGTCGTTGGTGAGGTAGAAGCGCCGTTCGGTCTCGATCACATACTTGAACAAGCCGACAACGTCGCGGTACTCCCGGTAGAGCTTCAGCTCCATCTCGGTCTCGTACTTTTCGAGGTCCTCGGCGCTCATGGCATGTTCCCCTTCAGCCGTACGTGCCCCCATTGTGCTTCAGTCACGCTCGGTCCCGAGGAGAATCGGCGACAGCGGGGGCCCTTCGTCGAGCAGCGTGCGCAGCAGCCCGGCGAGCCTGCTCGGATACACGGTCTCACGCGAGCGGAGAAGTTCCTCGCACGTCCACCATCGCAGCTCTGCGACGCTGCGCCGCTCCAGCGCCGTCTGGCCGCTGGGGTCCAGTTCCGTGACATCGGTACGCCCCAGGTAGTACCACTCGTCCTGGTCCCAGGCGCGGCCGTCGAAGTCGAAGGAACATGTGCGCTCCCACAACAGCTGCCCCAGCCGCACTGAGGTGATCCCGGTCTCCTCGGCGACCTCCCGGCGCGCCGCCTCCTCCAGGCTCTCGTCCTCCTCGACACCGCCGCCCGGAGTGAACCACCAGGTGGCCGTCGGGTCGGCGGGCTCGAAGCCGTGCAGCAGAAGAATCCGGTCGGCCGGATCCAGGAGCACCACCCGGGCCGCCCGCCGCCTCATCGCCTGCGCTCCAGCCGGCCGGCTACCGGGCCGTAGGCGGCGCCGCCGAGGATGAGAACCACGCCCGCCACAATCGCGACGGCCAGCCACTTGAGGGGCCCCGGTTGCGACACCCCGCCGGCCAGGGCCGCGAAGGCCGCGGGGCGGCCCACCCAGCCCGCCCGGGCCATCGGCCAGACGATGCCGTCCACCCGAGCGCTCACCGCGCTCCGCGGCACCGAGCCACGGTCCGCGTCAGTGAGGTGGACCCGGGAGTCCTCGGACGTAGCCCGGTTGTCGCCCAGCATGAAGAGGTTGCCCTTGGGGACGGTCACTCGGAAGCCGACCAGCGAGGCGGGCCCCTTCGGATCATTGAGATAGGGCTCAGAGACGGACTTGCCGTTGACCGTCAGGTGCCCCTGCTTGTCACAGCAGGCGATCTTGTCACCACCCACCCCGATCACCCGCTTGACGATGGGCACATTGCCCCACAGGGAGTCGGTGAAGACCACGACATCCCCTCGGCGCACATCGGCGCCGCCGATCCGCTGGGCGAGGATCTTGTCCCCCGCGTCGACCGTGGGGGTCATCGACCCCGTGGGCACGGTGTACGGCCGGTAGTCGACCAACCCCCAGCCGAATCCACCGAGGAACAGCAAACAGCCGAACGCGACAGCCAGCCCGGACAACCTGTGTCCGAGCCGGCCGCCTGCCGGGTGCGTCGCGCTTCGGGGCGCGGTGGTCACGGTCGCGCTCTTGGAGCTCATGGATCCGCACCCTACCTGCGGGTCCGAACCTCTGTAAGGTCCCTTTACCGGACCTTGTTGATCAGTCGCCCGTCTTTGTAGATCAGCCGCCGACGGCGCAGCATCACCAGCGGCAGCGCACCCGCCAGTCCGCCGACCACCGGCAGCTCGGCACCGGCCGCGTTGATGCCCGGCTGGTCGAAGGTGCTCGGGACGGGCAGCGTCGACCACCGGTTGACGGGCCAGGCGACCACAATGGCGCGCCCGACGACCTCATTGACCGAGACCGTGCCATTGCCCTTCAGATCCTGGTGGTAACGGGAGTCGAGCGAGTCCTGGCGGTGGTCGCCCATCACCCAGATCCGCCCCTTCGGCACCTTGATCGGACCGAACGGCTTGTCACCGCAAGGGGTGTTGCCGGGGTAGATGTACGGCTCGTTGAGCGCCTTGCCATTCACCGTGACCGGACCGGTGCCCTTGCACTCGACCGTGTCCCCGCCGACTGCGATGACCCGCTTGATCAGGTCCTTCTCCTCGGCGGACGGCATCAGGCCGATAAAGCTCAGGGCCGTCTGGATCGTGCTGGTCACCGGGTTGGAGTTGGCCGGGACCGTCTCGCCCAGCCAGCCACCGGGGTCGTGGAAGACGACGACCTCGCCGCGCGCCGGCTCCGAGCCGAACCACGGGGTGAGCTTGTCGACCAGAACGCGGTCGCCCTCCTGGAGGGTGTTCTCCATCGAGGCGGAGGGGATCGAGAAAGCCTGCACCAAAAATGTCTTGATCAGCAGCGCCAGAACGAGCGCGATTCCGATCAGGATCGGCAGTTCTTTCCAGAAGGAGCGCTGCTTCCTCTGGTGCTTGCCGCCGTCCCTCTCAGCTGACTCCGCATCAGGACCAGGGCCTGCCGCGTTGTCGGCCATCGCCTCGCCGGCCACCGCCTTGTCGACGGAGGCTTCCGAGGAGCCCTGCTCCTCGGGCTCTTCGCGCCCGGACCGTGCGCCGACCACCAGGTCCCCCACATCCACTCCTTACTCCGTGCTGCCGCCTGCGCCAGATGCGGCGCAGGCCCACCACTCCCATAACGAGCGGGAGTTCCGCAGGGGTCGGGAGTTGGACCAGTCCTTGCTGATTATTGGCCGTCTGCAGGGCCGTTGTCGCTTCGCCGCGCGCGGCGGCCACCGACTGGAACGTTGAGGGCTCCTTCAGTTGCGTCATGTGGCCCATGGGCCAGGCAATCACAAAGGCCCTGCCCACCACCAGGCCCTCCGGGATGGTGCCATTGCCGGCCTGGTCCATGTGGAAGCGCGAATCGGCCGAGTTGGAGCGGTGGTCGCCCATCACCCACAGCCGTCCCTTGGGCACCTGCACCGTGAACTTCTCCTGCGACGGCGGATTCCCCGCAAGGATGTACGAGGTCTCGGTGAGCGGCGTCCCGTTGACGGTGACCCGCCCCTGGGTGTCGCAGCACTTCACCGTGTCCCCGCCGACCGCGATGACCCGCTTGATCAGGTCGCCTTCCTTGTCCGACGGCAGCAGCCCGATGAAGGTCAGGAACTCCTTCACCTGTTTGATCACGACCGGGTCGTTCTTGGTCGACGGCTTCTCCTCGCCGTCCAGCCAGCCACCGGGATCCTTGAAGACCACCACATCGCCACGGTGCGGCTCCGAGCCGAACCAGGGCGTCAGCTTGTCGACCAGCACGCGGTCGCCGACCTGGATGGTCGCCTCCATCGATCCGGACGGGATGACAAAGGCCTGCAACAAGAAGGTCTTGAGCACCAGGGCGATCAGCAGTGCCACGACGATGAGAATCGGCACTTCCTTCGCTGCCCCGCGCCGTCGCTTCCGCTTGACCTTGCGTGCCAGCTTGCGCCGGTCGGCCCTGCCGCCGCCCCTGCGGGGCTCACGCACGGCGGACACGATGACCCCGTCGTCCAGCCAGCTCTCGTTCTCGTCATCCTGCGGCCGGCCGCGGCCACGGTTACCCACGAACACCCTCCAGGGTCCGCCAACGGCTCAACGGCCATACGATCCGCTCCGCCCGGCCGATCACCTCGTCGACCGGGACAGTACCGCCGCCGGGGTCGCCAAGGTGGTCGCGGGAGTCCCGGGAATCGTCACGGTGGTCACCCATCACCCACAACCTCCCCTCCGGCACCTCGATATCGAACCGTACCCGGGACGGAGCGTTTCCCGGGTAAAGGTATGGCTCGTTGATCGAACGGCCGTTGACCGTTATCCTGCCCCGCGCGTCGCAGCAGATGACCCGGTCCCCGCCGACGCCAACCACCCGCTTGATGAAGTCCGTGCCGCTCTTGTCCTGCACAAATGAGTCCTTGCCGTCGAACACGACGATGTCGCCGCGCTGCGGCGCACTGCCGAATCGGTACGCCAGCTTGTTCACCAGGACCCGGTCACCCACCGACAGGGTCTTCTCCATCGATCCACTCGGGATGAGATACGGCTGCGCCACGAAAACGTTCACCAAGAACACGATGAGCAAGCAGACACCGAACAGCAGACCGGCTTTCCCCCAACCGGGTACGCCGGAACGCGACGGCTCCTCTGCCACTTCTGTGGCGGGGGAGCCGTCGCGTTCCGGGGATCGCGCTGTGGTGTCCATCGGGCGCGAGCCTATACGGCCCGTTCGCGCCCGGCTGCCTGGACTCAGTTGTCGCGCTTCTCCTTGATCTTCGCGGCCTTGCCGCGGAGCTCACGGAGGTAGTACAGCTTCGCGCGGCGGACGTCACCGCGGGTCACGATCTCGATCTTCTCGACGATCGGGGTGTGCACCGGGAAGGTGCGCTCGACGCCGACACTGAAGCTGACCTTGCGGACCGTGAAGGTCTCACGGACACCCGAGCCCTGGCGGCGGATGACAACACCCTTGAACTGCTGCACACGGGAGCGGTTGCCCTCGATGACGCGCACATGGACGTTCACGGTGTCGCCGGGGCGGAACGCCGGGATGTCGGTGCGCAGGGAGGCGCCGTCGACGCTGTCGAGCAGGTTGGACATGATCGTCTGCTTTCCTCGCCAATGCCACAGGTCATCAGCGGAATCTAGTGATGAGATTACGGTGCCGCCGCGTCGGACGGGCGACGTTCCCCCTGTGGCAGGGGCGCACGCCGGACGTACAGCAACGGCTTATTCTTCCACGGCCCCCGCCGACCGCCCAAATCGGCCGTCCGCGCCCTCTTCCCAGCCCAGTTCGCCCAGCAGCCGGCGGTCGTACTTGTCCAACGCCTCCGGGTCGCAGCGCTCGACCAGGTCCGGACGGTTCTGCGAGGTCCGGCGCAGGGCCTCGTCCCGCCGCCAGCGGGCGACCTTCCCGTGGTGGCCGCTGAGCAGCACCTCGGGGATCTCCCGGCCGCGCCATTGCGGCGGCTTCGTGTAGACCGGGCCCTCCAGGAGGTTTGACATCGCGCCCGGCGCGAAAGAGTCGTCCTGGTGCGACTGGGCGTTGCCGAGCACTCCCGGCAGCAGCCGTGCCACGGCCTCGACGATGACGAGGACCGGGGCTTCACCACCGGCCAGGACGTAGTCGCCGATGGACACCTCCCGGACGTCGAGACGCTCCTCGTACTCCTCCATGACACGCCGGTCGATGCCCTCGTAGCGGGCGGGGGCGAAGACCAGCCACGGCTGCTCGGAGAGCTCCACGGCGAGCTCCTGGGTGAAGGGGATCCCACTGGGCGTCGGGACAACCAGAACAGGCTTGCCGTCGCCGGAGGCCAGCACCGAGTCCAGTGCCTCGCCCCATGGCTCGGGCTTCATGACCATGCCCGGCCCGCCGCCGTACGGGGTGTCGTCGACCGTGTTGTGCCGGTCGTGGGCCCACTCCCGAAGGTCATGGACGCGTACGTCCAGCTGCCCTCGCTGCCGCGCCTTGCCGACCAGCGAGACGCTCAAAGGCTCCAGATACTCCGGGAAGATCGTGACAACGTCGATGCGCATGGGCTTTGACCACTCCGTCCCGGCGACTATTGCGCCCCGGCCTCGTCCAGCAGGCCGGGCGGCGGGTCGATGACGGCCCGCTGCTCCGCCAGGTCGACCTCCGGGACGATCTCGGAGACGAACGGGATCATGACCTCACTGCCGTCCGGCCGCTTCACGATCAGCAGATCCTGGTACGGCAGATGGGAGATCTCGGCGATCCGGCCGACCACGGTGCCGTCGGTGGTCACCACGTCGAGGTCGATCAGCTGGTGATCGTAGAACTCCTCGGGGTCCTCCGGGGTCACCTCCGGGTCCACCTCGGCGATCAGCAGGATATTGCGCAGTGCCTCAGCGCCGCTGCGGTCCTTGACGCCCTCGAAGCGCAGCATGAGCCGGCCGCTGTGCACCCGCCCGGTCTCAATGGTGAGCGGGCCGGCCGACGCCGGGTCGGTGGCCAGTACGGCGCCCGGTGCGAGCCGCAGTTCCGGCTCGTCCGTGCGTACCTCCACCGAGACCTCGCCCTTGATGCCGTGGGCGCGGCCGATCCGTCCGACTACCAACTGCATCGCTGCGCTCCCCCTTCTGCGGCTAAACCGCCGCCGCTCTCGTGGACGGGGTGGCTCGCCGTTGGGATTTCTCCCCTTTTTGCGGCTAAACCCCCGCCGCTCTCGCGGAGGTGGTGGCTCGCCGTTGGGGTTTCTCAATTGATGGTTGCGGTCATTGTCTGTGGCAAGGGCCGGGGACGGCCCGAGGGCCGTGCCCCGGCCCTTGCCGGTGCTTCGTACGTCCCGGCCTCAGTGGGCCGCGTCATCCACATCGACGAGGTCGACACGGATGCCACGTCCGCCGATGGCGCCTACGACGGTGCGGAGGGCACGAGCGGTGCGGCCGTTGCGGCCGATCACCTTGCCGAGGTCTTCGGGGTGGACCCGGACCTCGAGAACCCGCCCGCGGCGCAGGGTGCGGGAAGCAACCTGCACGTCGTCGGGGTTGTCGACGATGCCCTTGACCAAGTGCTCGAGGGCCTCCTCGAGCATGCTCAGGCCTCGGTCGACTCGGCCGCGGCCTCGGGGGCCTCGGCTGCGTCATCGGCCTTTTTGTCGGCCTTCTTGGCCTTGGGGGTGATGGCCTCACCCTTCGGCCCGTCCGAGGCGTCACTGGCGGCGGCCTCGAAGAGGAGCCGCTTGTCGGCCTTCGGCTCGGCGACGAGCAGCGGCGCCGGGGCCGGCAGGCCCTTGTGCGCCTGCCAGTCGCCGGTGAGCTTGAGGATCGCCAGCACGGGCTCGGTCGGCTGCGCGCCGACGCTCAGCCAGTACTGCGCGCGCTCCGAGTCGACCTCGATGCGCGACGGGTTCTGCACCGGGTGGTACAGGCCGATCTCCTCGATGGCCCGGCCGTCACGGCGGGTACGGGAGTCGGCGACGACGATGCGGTAGTGAGGCGAACGGATCTTGCCCAGACGCTTCAGCTTGATCTTGACTGCCACTGGAGTGGGTTCTCCTGGTCTTGACGTGTTTGGGCACGACGGTGCACCACGTGGGGTTGTGGGTTCCGGTTGCCCGATGGACGCGTCAGCCGAAGGAGAGAGGGGTCCTGCACGGCTGCCGAGTGCTCAGCTGACCATTCTGCCATACGGCGGGGATGCCGCCTTACGCGTGGGGCCCGGTGGGGCAGCGCTGGGCTGCGGGCCCCTGATGCGGACAGGGAGCAATGGACGGGCTCAGGCAGCGCCTACGACCTCCGGAATACGAAATGGCGTGCCGCAGGCGCCGCAGACGATCGGCGCCTGGGCTAGAACGGACGGGACGACGCGGACATTGCGCCCGCAGTCGCATACCGCTTTCACTCTGACGCCGCCTCCGGACGACCCGTGCCTGGCGGCCGGCCCACGGAAGCTGCGTGTGGTGTCTGCGGCGGTCGCGACGGTGTGCGCCTTGAGCGCACGTTGCAACCGGTCGATAGTGGCGCGATAGCGCTTCTTGGTATCCGGACGAAGCCCGACCAAGGAGAAGCCACTGCTTGGGTGTGGCTCATCCGAATGGTCCAGGCCAAGCTCGTCGGCGATGGCCAGGAAGCGGCGGTTATGGTAGCGGCCGGCGCGCGAGGTGTCACGGATACCGCGAGCGGCGGCGATTCCGTGCACGGCCTCGTGCAACAGCCTTTCGAAGGAGAGCTCGGTGCCGCAGGCGGACGAGGACTCTCCGATCAGGGACTCGGGGGCGGCCAGATCCGGCAGCTCGGGGTGGTGCCTTTGAATGTCGGCCCACGCGACTGCCAGCTCGGCGGCGAGAACTGGTGGTGTCGTGCTCACGTCGTGACAACGAGCCAGGGGCCCCCGGTGTTCCGATTCCGGGCCATCCTAAATAATTTGCACTCAACGGTCAGTTCCGATTGATGCGCATGACTGAGGGCGGGTGCGGAGGACAGTGGAGAACCCGCGCACCCGCACCTAAGCCGGGACGTACCGCCGATTACGTGCGGCGCTTTCCAGCCAGCGCCTTTGTCCGTACGTGCCCGTACGTGCCCGTACGCGATGACGTACCCGATCAGTACGCCCGGGCGACGATCGCGAGCGTACCCGGCGCGTCGTCCGCGACCGGTACCGACCCGTCCTCGGCGACCAGGCACCGTACCGAGACGCTCTGCTCGGCGAGCTTCGCCTCGCCCTCCGGCCCCAGATCCGCCCACGGGATACGGGCCCAGCCGGTCGCCGCCGCTTCGGCCGCCTCGCCGATCGTGGCCACATCGACCGTGCGGGACTCACGACGCGCCCGGGACTCAGCCAGAAGCGTCGCCTGGTCCTCTTCGAGGACCTCTCCCAGCAGCGCCTCCAGCGCGTCGATGGCGACCGGCTCCTTGCCGCCCGGAATGCGGCGGGCCAACATCGCGGTGCCGCTCTCCAGGTCCCGCGGGCCGACCTCGACCCGTACGGGCACGCCCTTGAGCTCCCAGTCGACCGCCCGGCGGCCGAACGGTGTATCGGTGCGGGCGTCCACCTGCACCCGGAGGCCGGCCGCCTTCAGCCGCGCGCCGATCTCGTGCACCTTGGCGATCACGGCGTCGTCACCCTTGATCGCCAGGACGACGACCTGGACGGGCGCCAGCCGCGGCGGCACCCGCAGACCGTTGTCGTCGCCGTGCGACATGATCAGACCGCCGACCATCCGGGTCGACGTGCCCCACGACGTCTGCCAGACCAGCTCCTGCTTGCCCTCCGTGGAGAGGTACGAGGTGTTGAACGCCTTGGCGAAGTTCGTGCCCAGCTCATGGCTGGTGCCCATCTGCAGCGCCTTGCCGTCACCCATCATCCCCTCAAGGGTGAGGGTGTTGATCGCGCCGGCGAAGCGCTCCCTGGCGGTCTTGCGGCCCAGGACGACATCAATGCCCAGCACATTCACCATGAAGTCCGCGTAGACATCGGTGTGGATACGGGCGGCGTACTCGCGCGCGTCCTCGTACGTGGCGTGGGCGGTGTGGCCCTCCTGCCAGAGGAACTCCGTCGTACGGAGGAAGATACGGGGGCGCATCTCCCAGCGGACCACATTCGCCCACTGGTTGATCAGCAGCGGCAGATCGCGGTAGCTCTGCACCCACTTCGAGAAGTACTCATTGATGATCGTCTCGGAGGTCGGCCGGACAACCACCGGTTCCTCCAGCTCCTTGCCGCCGCCGTGTGTGACCACCGCGAGCTCAGGGGCGAAGCCCTCGACGTGGTCGGCCTCCCTGGTCAGGTACGACTGCGGGATGAAGAGCGGGAAGTACGCGTTCTGGGCACCCGCGTCCTTGATGCGGGCGTCCATCTCCTGTTGCATCCGCTCCCAGAGCGAGTATCCGTACGGCCGGATGACCATAGTGCCGCGCACCGGGCCGTTGTCGGCCAGCTCGGCCTTGTTGATCAGATCCTGGTACCAACGGGGGAAATCGTCCGCCCGGGGAGTGAGAACGGGAGCCTTTGCCATGGCCCAGATGTTACGGCCGCCTCCTGTGCAAGCGTGAATCGAGCGCGAAGGCGCTGTTCGAAGAGGGCGCGCGCCAGGCGCGCTGAACGATACCGGCGCAACCCCTGGACGCCACGGCAGAAGCGGAGTTGTCTGGTTTCGGGGGACATGCACGGCGCACACGGGGGCACACGGGTACGGCGACTCGGCTGATTGGGGCGGCTCTATGACTTCTCCTACGCTCGCACACGCACCGTTGGACCGGGCCCGCGCCAGGGCCCGGGACTGGGCCGAGATCCAGGAACGCATGCTCGTCCCGCTCTACGAAGCCGTGTACGACCGTCTGGAGGTCGGCCCCGCGACCCGTCTGCTCGGCCTGGGCTGCGGCTGCGGACTGGCACTGCTCATGGCGGCCGGCCGCGGTGCCGCCGTCTGCGGCTGCGATCCCGACGCGCACCGGCTCGCGCTGGCGCGCGAACGCCTGCTCCCCGAGCCCCGGTGGGGCGGCCCGTCCCACCACCGGGCGCGCCCGCTCCTGCTCCACGCCAACCCCGAGGACGTGGGCTCCGCCCCGTTCACCGTCGTCACCGCCCTCGACCCCGGGGGCATCCCCGCGCCTCCGGCGGGGCTGGCGACGGCGGCGAGCCTGGCCGAGCCCGGCAGCCCCGTCGTGCTGGCCGGCTGGGGGCCGTCCGAGCGGTGCGCCACCAGCCGGGTCCTGCGGATCGCCGCCCGGCTGGCCGAACCCCGCCGACCGGCCCCCCACGCCGGTCTCAGCCGCCGTGACGACCTGGAGGAGCTGGCAGTGGCGGCCGGGCTCCGCCCTGACGGTTCGGGGCGGGTGGCCTGTCCCTTCGGCTATCCCGACATGGACAGCGCGCTCCGCGGGCTCCTCTCCACCGGCCTGTTCGACGACGCGGTGGACGCCACCGACCAGCGGCAGGTGGAAAAGGAGCTGACCGAGGCGCTGCACGCCTACCGGCGGCCTGACGGGACCGTCCGCATGGAAAACGTCTTCCGTTATGTCATCGCGCGGGTGCCTCGACCAGCTTCTAATCCTCGCCCTTAATGTCCACCCGCACGATTCCCGCGGCGCGGTACGCCGCCGCCTCGTCCAGGGTTTCCGCCTCAAGCAGCGCCGCCGCGAGGGCATCCAGCTTGTCGCGATGCTCATCGAGCAGGCGGCAGGCCGTCCCGTAGCACTCCTCGACGATCCGCCGCATCTCGGCGTCGACCGCATCCAGCGTGCCGGGCGCGGCGGAGAGCCCGTAGGCCTGCTGGGCATCGCCCGGAATGGCGCTGATGGGGCCGATGCGCTTGCTCATGCCCCAGCGGCCGACCATGCCGCGTACGAGCCCGGTCACCTGCTCCAGGTCGTTCTCGGCGCCCGTCGTGACGACGCCGAAGACAACCTCCTCGGCCGCCATGCCGCCCAGCGCGCCGATGATGCGGCCCCGCAGATAGTCCTCGGTGAACGCGTAGCGGTCGGCGTCCGGGGTGGAGAGCGTCACGCCGAGGGCCCGCCCTCGCGGGACGATGGTGATCTTGCGGACGGGGTCGGCGCCCGGGTGGAGCATGCCGAGCAGCGCGTGTCCCGACTCGTGGTACGCGGTCCGCCGGCGCTCCGCCAGGGGCATGACGAGGGGGCGTTCGGCGCCGAGCTGGACCTTTTCCAGGGCATCGAAGAACTCGCTCTCCCCGACCTGCCGTTTCTGCCGCTTCACGGCGAGCAGCGCGGCCTCATTGGCGAGGTTGGCCAGTTCGGCGCCCGTCATGCCCGGGGTCGTACGGGCTACTTTCGCGAGGTCGACATCCGGTTCCAGCGGCACCTGGCGGGTGTGGATGCGCAGGATGGCCTCCCGTCCGGGCCGGTCGGGAGGGCTGACGGAGACCGTACGGTCGAAGCGGCCGGGCCGGGTGAGGGCGGGGTCCAGTACGTCCGGCCGGTTGGTGGCGGCCACTACGACGACGCCCTCCGAGCCCGAGAAGCCGTCCATTTCGGTAAGGATCTGATTGAGCGTCTGCTCGCGCTCGTCGTGGCCGCCCAGGCCGGCGCCGGGGCCCCGGATGCGTCCGATGGTGTCGATCTCGTCGATGAAGATGATCGCCGGGGCGACCTTACGGGCCTCCGAGAAGAGCTCCCGCACCCGGCCGGCGCCCACGCCGACGATCATCTCGATGAACTCGGACGCCGACGCGGAGAAGAACGGCACATCCGCCTCCCCCGCCACCGCCCGCGCCAGCAGTGTCTTGCCGGTTCCCGGCGGCCCCGCCAGCAGCACCCCGCGCGGCATCCGGGCGCCGAGCGCCCGGTAGGCCTCGGGCCGCTTGAGGAAGTCCACGACCTCGCTCAGTTCGGCCTCGACCTCGTCGATGCCGGCTACGTCCTCGAAGGTGGTCCGCCGCCCCTCCCCCGGCGCGACCGGCTTCGGCGGCGCCTTTCGGCCCAGCCCGCCCATGCCGCCCAGCCCCCCGGCCATGGCGCCGCGTATCCGCCGGGCGATGAAGATCCACAGCAGCACGAGCAGCAGCACCGGAGCCAGCGACAGCACCAGGTTGTAGAGGAAGCTGCGCTGCTGGACGACCGGCGCGGCGGTCACCGTCACGTTGTTCTTGGCCAGCGTGGCCCACAGGTTGTCGTTGGCGAAGACCGGGCGCTGGGTCTTGAACTGGGTGTACGTGCCGGTGCCGTCGCCTCGGGGGATGTTCTGCTGCTTCTTGAGCTCGCCCTCGATGGCGTCGCCCTTGGAGTAGATCCTCGAGACGTTGTTCGCGGCGAGCTGCCTGTCGAATTCCGTGTATGAGATCGTCGGCGTTCTGACGCCCGCGAAGAGCGACAGCACGATGTCCGTGATCAGGAACACCACCACCGCGGTCAGGATCATCCAGCCCCAGCCGCTCATCCGGCGGCGCGGCGGCCGCGGCGGAGCGGGCGGCGGGGCACCCTCCGAGCGCCACGGATCCTCGGGGCTCCGGCGGGGCGGCACAGGGTTGGTCATATGATAACGATACGGACACCCATTCTCGGCTGCCCGGCCGGTCAGCTGCCCGGCCACTCCTCCGCGGTAAGCGCGAAGCGCTCGTGGTCCCGCCAGGCCCCGTTCACGTACAGCATCCGCGGCGAGAAACCCTCGTGCCGGAAGCCCAGCCGCTTCGCCAGCGCGATCGACCGGTTGTTCTCGGGCTGCACATTGATCTCCAGCCGGTGCAGCTCCAGCCCCTCCGGGTAGCTCGCGAAGCAACGGCCGACGATCAGCCGCATGCCCTCGCTCATCCGGCCGGTCCCGGCGAACGGGAGATAGCTGTCATAGCCGAGCGTGGCATTGCCGAAGCGGCCGCGGACGATGTTCGCGACATTGCACTTGCCCGCGATGCCGAGTGTTTCGTCATCGATGATCAGAAAGGTGCGCAGGCCCGAGCTCTGCCGTCGTAGCAGCTCATGGAACCCGTCCGCCTCGACCGGATTCCACGCGCCGATGTGCTCTGCCGATCGCGCCACCGCCTCGGCGTACGGGACTGCGTCGGAGGTCTCGGGCGGGCGGATGTGGACGCGCATACCCACCATCATGCCGGGTGCCTGCGGCGCCTTGCGGGTCAGGGCCGAGCCCTTGCGATCTTCCCCAACTCCCGCCGCCCGCCGGGCGCACCCGGCAAGTCCCGGGCCGGCGGCCTACGACACGCCCGGCGCCCCGCGGACGAAAAAGTTCTCGCCGAGCCGGTGCCACGCGCGGGTCGTCCGGCGGGGCGGGGCGGTGGGAGCGATCACCCGTACGGCGGCGTGTCGTGGGGCGACCGGCAAAAGCGGAGCTCGTAACCCTCATGGCTGGCTTCGTTGATAAACCACCCCTGCCCTCCCGGGCCGGGGCTCCCCGCCGAGGCCGGGAGTAATCCCGGGGCGGGAGCGCCCGGCTCCCGCCCGGGACCGCCTACTGCGGCGGGAGCAGGTCCTTGAACTCAGGGGGGAGTTCGAACTTCGACGCGTCCTGCCCGGCCGGGAGACCGAACGCGCCGCCGGCCTGCTCGGCGCGGCGGGCGGCGGCGGCCTGCTCCTCCTGCGCGCGCTTCAACGGATTGCCGCTCTTCCGCTTGCCCTTGGCCTGCTTCTGCTGCTTCTTCTGCCGCCCGGGCCCGCCACCCATGCCGGGGATTCCGGGCATGCCGGGCATGCCGCCGCCCTGGGCCATCCGGGACATCATCTTGCGGGCTTCGAAGAACCGCTCGACCAGGCCCTTCACGGCGCTGACGTCAACGCCGGAGCCGCGGGCGACCCGGGCCCGGCGGGAGCCGTTGATGATGGTCGGGTCCTGGCGCTCGGCCGGGGTCATCGACTTGATGATGGCGGCGGTGCGGTCAACGTCCCGCTCGTCGAGGTTGGCGATCTGGTCCTTGATCTGGCCCATGCCAGGCAGCATGCCGAGCAGCTTGGAGATGGAGCCCATCTTGCGGACCTGCTCCATCTGCTCGAGGAAGTCGT
Organism: Actinacidiphila oryziradicis; assembly: GCF_005047355.1. Classification (GTDB taxonomy): domain Bacteria; phylum Actinomycetota; class Actinomycetes; order Streptomycetales; family Streptomycetaceae; genus Actinacidiphila; species Actinacidiphila oryziradicis. Next base: position 175,864 of record NZ_SUMC01000007.1, on the reverse strand, counting down.
CGAGGGTGAATTCCTTCGGCCCGCGCGCCAGCTTCTCGGCCATCTTCTGGGCCTCGGCCTGGCTGAAGGTCTGCTCGGCCTTCTCGATCAGGCTGAGCATGTCGCCCATGCCGAGGATGCGGGACGCCATGCGGTCCGGGTGGAACGTGTCGAAGTCGTCCAGCTTCTCGCCGTTGGAGGCGAACATGACCTGACGGCCGGTGACGTGCGCGACCGACAGCGCCGCACCGCCCCTTGCGTCGCCGTCGAGCTTGGACAGGACGACACCGTCGAAGCCGACGCCGTCGCGGAAGGCCTCGGCGGTGTTGACCGCGTCCTGGCCGATCATCGCGTCGACGACGAAGAGGATCTCGTCCGGGCTGACCGCGTCACGGATGTCGGCGGCCTGCCGCATCAGCTCGGCGTCGATACCGAGGCGGCCGGCGGTGTCGACAATGACGACGTCGTGCTGCTTGGACTTGGCGAACTCGATGGAGTCCTTGGCGACCTTGACCGGGTCGCCGACACCGTTGCCCGGCTCGGGGGCGAAGACCGCGACGCCGGCCCGCTCGGCGACGACCGAGAGCTGGTTGACGGCGTTCGGCCGCTGGAGGTCGGCGGCGACGAGCAGCGGGGCGTGGCCCTGGCCCTTGAGCCAGTGGCCGAGCTTTCCGGCGAGCGTGGTCTTACCGGCGCCCTGGAGGCCGGCGAGCATGATGACGGTCGGCGGGTTCTTGGCGAAGCGGAGACGGCGGGTCTCACCGCCGAGGATGCCGACAAGCTCCTCGTTGACGATCTTGACGACCTGCTGGGCCGGGTTCAGGGCCTGCGAGACCTCGGCACCGGCCGCCCGCTCCTTGACCTGCTTGATGAACGCACGAACCACTGGCAGCGCGACATCGGCCTCCAGCAGCGCGATCCGGATTTCGCGCGCGGTGGCGTCGATGTCCGCCTCGGACAGGCGCCCCTTGCCCCGGAGGTTCTTGAATGTCGCTGCAAGGCGGTCGGAGAGGGTATCGAACACGTCGGTCGCGGATCCTCGAGTCGGGGGCGGGTGCTGGCAATGCTCTCCAGGGTATCCGCCCGGCCCAGTTCCGGTCTCCACCGCACCTGGGACCGCGTCCGGAACCCGTCGGCGGGTGGCCGGAGATCAGCGCAGAGCGCGCTCCACCTCGCGGGCCACCTCGGCTGCCCGTACGTCACTCAGGGGAGAGCCGTCGGTCCCGGTGACGTAGAAGGCATCGACCGCGCTGGCACCCAGGGTGCTGATGCGGGCGGAGCGGACGTTGACGCCGGTGAGCTCCAGGGCGCGGCCGATGCGGTGGAGCAGGCCGGGGACGTCGTGGGCGCGGACTTCGATGACGGTGGCGGAGCTGGAACTGCCGGGGGCGACGGTGACGCGGGGCGGCGGGGCGGTGATGCCCCGGCGGCGCGGGTACGCCGATTCGCGCTCGGCGAGCCGGGATTCGATGTCGAGGGTGCCCGCGAAGGCACGGTCGAGGTCGGCGCGGAGGCGGGCGGCCTCGGGGAGGGAGCCGTATTCGGCGGCGACGCGCCAGCGCAGCAGCGTGACGGGGCCCTCGCCTATCGGGTCGACGGACCTGAGATCGGCGGCGCGGACCGTGAGGCGGTGCAGGGCGAGGACGCCCGCGGCCTCGGCGAGCAGGCCGGGGCGGTCGGGGACGGCGAGGAGGAGTTCGACGCCTACGGGGTCCGGGCTGTCGTCCGGGGAGTCCACGTCGCCGTCCGGGTCCGGCTCGGTGTGAGCGTGCAGGGCGAGCACCGGGCCGCTGGTGCGGGCGGCCTCGATGGCGAGGCGCTCCTCCTCGGCGGTGGGCTCCGGGTCGACGGGGTCGGGGGCGGCGCCGGTGGCGAGCACTGCGGCGACCCGCTTGGCCAGGTCGGCGACGAGTGAGGCGCGCCAGGCGCTCCAGGCGGCGGGGCCGGTGGCGAGCGCGTCGGCCTCGGTGAGGGCGTGCAGCAGCTCCAGCGTCTCCGTGTCGCGGACGGTGTCCGCGACCGCCTGGAGGGTGACCGGGTCGTCGAGGTCACGCCGGGTGGCGGTCTCGATGAGCAGCAGGTGCTGCCGTACGAGCAGGGCGAGCGTCTCGACGTCGGCGCGGCCGAAGCCGAAGCGGGCCGCGACATCGCGGGCGATGACCTCGCCGGCCTCCGAGTGGTCGCCGGGCCAGCCCTTGCCGATGTCGTGCAGCAGGGCCGCGATGAGGAGGAGATCGGGGCGGCCGACGCGGCGGGTGAGAGCGGAGGCGCGGACAGCCGTCTCGACGAGGTGGCGGTCCACGGTCCACACATGCACGGCGTTGCGCTGCGGTCGGCAGCGGACCCGCTCCCAGTCGGGGATGAGCCGGGTGATCATGCCTTCGGCCTCCAGCGCCTCCCATACGGGGACGGTGGACTCACCCGCGTCGAGCAGGGTGATGAGCTGCTCGCGGGCCTCTGCGGGCCACGGCACGGGCAGCGGGCGGGTGCTCTGCGCGAGGCAGAGCCGGCGGACCGAGTGCATTGAGAGCGGCAGCCCGGCCTGGGCGGCGGCAGCGGCGGCCCGCAGCGGCAGTACCGGGTCACGCTCGGGCTTGGCGGTGCGGGCGAGCACGACCTCGCCCTCGTGTTCCACGACGCCCTCGGCGAGCGGGCTGCGCTCGGCGGGGGTGGCTGAGTTTCCGGCTGGCGCCCCCCGCCCGCGGCCCAGCAGTCCGCGGCGGCGCGGGCGCATCTCGCGGGACCGCAGTACCCGGCCGACCTCGCGCCAGGTGACGTCCGAGGCGTAGCTCACCGTACGGGCGGCTTCGTATACCTGGCGGAGCAGGGCATCGGCGTCGAGCAGGCCGAGGGCGGTGGCGACCTGGTCCTGCTCCTGGAGGGCGAGCCGGTCGGTGGCGCGGCCGGTGACCAGGTGGAGGGTGTCACGGGCGTCCAGCAGCCGGGTACGGGCGTCCTCCAGGCCTTCGCGGGGGGCGTCGGCGAGCCAGGAGGCGGCGACGGCCCGCAGGGCGGTGGCGTCGCGCAGGCCGCCGCGGGCCTCTTTGAGGTCCGGCTCCAGGAGGTAGGAGAGCTCGCCCATGCGCTCGGCGCGCTCCAGGCAGAGCTCATGGAGCGCGGGGAGCCGCTTGGGGGCCTGGTTGCGCCAGTCGGCGAGGACGGCGGTGCGCAGTCCGGCGGTGAGCGCGGCGTCGCCGGCGATGTGCCGGGCGTCAAGAAGGCCGAGATGGACCTTGAGGTCGTCGGCGGCGGTCTTGCGGGCCTCGGAGGGGGTGCGTACGGAGTGGTCCAGGGCGAGGCCCAGGTCCCATACGGGGTACCAGATCTTGTCGGCGAGGGAGGCGACGGGGCGGGCCTTCTCGCCGCTGTCGTGGAGCAGCAGCAGGTCGAGGTCGCTGCGCGGGGAGAGTTCGCCCCGGCCGTAGCCGCCGACGGCGACCAGGGCGTAGCCGGCCACCCCGGACTCGGCGGCGGCGCCGGCCGCCAGTGCGCCGAGCCAGCCGTCGGTGAGTTCGGCGAGGGCCTTACGGCGCGGTGGCCCGGACTGGGTTTCCTCGTTGAGGAGCCTCAGCCGGGCCGCCGCGTAGCCTGCGGGGTCGTGTCCGTCGTTGGCTTTCGCTTCGACGCTTTCCGTCACGCTGTCTCCAGACGCAGGCTGTGCGGTTCTGTCCACGAGGGCGGAAGTGGGGCGACGACCCTCGCTTCCGCCCTCGTTCGGTACTGGTCCCGGGGCGTCGCCGTCCCGGCGATCGTGTCGCCCCCCGCCCGCCAGGCTACGGGGCGGCCGGGGTGCGCGTGCCGCGCTCAGAGCGCGTCGGGGCCACGCTCACCGGTGCGGACCCGGACCGCGGTCTCGACCGGGACGCTCCAGACCTTGCCGTCACCGATCTTGCCGGTGCGGGCGGCCTTGACGACGACCTCGATCAGCTGTTCGGCGTCGCTGTCCTCGACGAGCACCTCGATACGGATCTTCGGTACGAGATCGACGGTGTACTCGGCACCGCGGTAGACCTCGGTGTGACCACGCTGACGGCCGTAGCCGCTCGCCTCGGTGACGGTCAGGCCCTGCACGCCGAAGGCCTGGAGGGCTTCCTTGATCTCGTCCAATCGGTGCGGCTTCACTACCGCGGTGATGAGCTTCACGCGTCCACCTTTTTCGTGTCACTGGTGCCGTCGAGGGAGGAGAGGACGGCACGGGCGGCGCTGCCGACGCCCGCGAAGTCATACCCGGTCTCGGCGTGTTCAGCCTGGTCGATGCCGGCGACCTCGACGTCCTCGGTCACAGTGAAGCCCATGGTCTTGTCGATGACGAAGGCCAGGATGGCCGAGACGATCAGCGAGTAGAAGAGGACCACACCGACACCGAGGAACTGCTTCCACAGCTGGGTGAAGCCGCCACCGTAGAAGACGCCCTTGGCGGTCTGGCCGACACCGCCGGTGGCCAGGAAGCCGATGAGCAGGGAGCCGATGATGCCGCCGACCATGTGGACTCCGACGACGTCCAGGGAGTCGTCGAAGCCGAACTTGTACTTCAGTCCGACCGCGGCGGCGCAGCCGACGCCGGCGACGGCGCCGACCGCGATGGCACCGAGCGGGCTGACCGAGCCACAGGACGGGGTGATGGCGACCAGACCGGCGACCGCGCCGGAGGCGGCGCCCAAGGTGGTGAAGGAGCCGTGCTTGATCTTCTCGTAGGCGAGCCAGCCGAGCATGGCGGCTGCGGTGGCGACCTGGGTGTTGGTGAACGCGACGGCGGCGACGCCGTCCGAGGCGAGCCAGGAACCGGCGTTGAATCCGAACCAGCCGAACCACAGCAGACCGGCGCCCAGCATGACCAGCGGCAGGCTGTGCGGACGGAACGGGTCCTTCTTGAAACCGACTCGCTTACGGATGACGAGGATCACGCCGAGCGCTGCCGCACCGGCGTTGATGTGGACCGCGGTACCACCGGCGAAGTCGATCACGCCGTGCGTGTACAGGAAGCCGTCCGAGCCCCAGACCATGTGCGCGACCGGGAAGTAGACGATCGTGACCCACAGCGCGATGAACAGCGACCAGGCGGTGAACTTCACCCGGTCCGCCAGGGCACCGCTTATCAGGGCGGGCGTGATGATCGCGAACATCAGCTGGAAGACCGCGAAAACGTAAATCGGGATGGTGTAGCCGGGCCACAGCTCCGCGATCCCGATGTTCCGCATGCCGAACCAGCTGAAGTCGCCGATGAACGCGCTGCCGGTGTGGAAGGCGAGCGTGAATCCGTAGAGGGTCCAGAGGATGGTCACAATGCCGATGGCGATGAAGCTCATCATCAGCATGTTCAGCACGCTCTTGACCCGGACCATGCCGCCGTAGAAGAAGGCCAGGCCAGGGGTCATTATCAGCACCAGCGCGGCGCTCAGCAGCATGAACGCCGTGCTTCCGCTGTCGAACTTGGGCGTGTCTGCGGCAAGCGTCAGGAAGCCTGCTGCCATCGGCGTCTCCTCGTCATCCGAACGGCCCGTGCGGGAATTGGGTTCGGTGGGCCGGTTTGCGCCATGAGAATGTCCCGGGCTGGTTTCCATGAAAGCCGCTCGGTGTTTCACCGGCGTGACGAAGAAGTCCGCCGTGTTACGTCAAGGTGAACCGCTGCGCTGGTGGCCCCTGCCGTGACTACTCTGTGACCCCCGGCGGCCTGGGCCCGCTGTATACGTGCAGAGCCGGTGAGAGTCCGCCGAAAAGAGACCGGCCGCGGCAGCCACCCGGTTGACCTGGCGTGAGGGAGCCGAGTCGGGCTGATCGGGATGGCGGCCGCGGCCGGCGTATACGGGGCGGGTCAGGCCGACTCGGCGACTTCGGGCAGGCAGGCAGCCAGCCGTTCGGTGAGTGCGGCGACCGCCGGGACCTCGCCGAAGTCACGCAACGCGGCGTCGGCGGTCTTACGGATACGGGTGTTGACCCGCTCGGAGCGAACCTGCTGGGCAACCTTTATCGCCTGTACGGCACTGCCCGCCGCCTGCTCCGGCTCCTTCTGGAGGAGGTGGACGGTGGCCATGCCGATGAGATTGAGGGCGTAGGCGCGCTGATGATCGGTGTCGCCCTCGAAGAGCTGGACGGCCTTCTCCATGACGGGGTGAGCGAGCGACGCGTAGGTGGGACTGCGGCCGGCCACATAGGCGAGGTCACGGTAGGAGTGGGCGTTCTCCGCGTGGAGCTCGGCCTCGTTGAAGAAACTGATCCAGTCCGGGTCCTCGGACGGGCGGGTCTCGGTGAAGGCGTCCTCGGCCGTCCGGACCGCGCGGTGGCACTTGTTGACCTGACCCATATTGGCGTAGGCGCGGGCCTCCATCGCGTACAGCATCGCCTGAGTGGTGACGGTCGCGGTGTCCCGGCTGCCGTACTGTGCGAGGTGGATGAGCTCCAGCGCGTCGTCAGGACGGTTCAGATGGATCATCTGGCGGCTCATGCTGGAGAGGATGAACGCACCCAGGGGCCGGTCCTCGGCCTCTTTGGCCGCGTGCAGCGCCAGGACCAGGTACTTCTGCGCGGTCGGTTGCAAACCGACGTCGTAGCTCATCCAGCCGGCCAGCGCCGCAAGTTCCCCGGTGACCCGGTACAGCCGGCGCGCCACCCGCTCGGGGTGGGACTCCTGAAGCAGGTCGGTGACCTCATGCAGCTGTCCTACGACGGCCTTGCGGCGCAGGCCACCGCCGCACTGGTTGTCCCACGAGCGGAACATCACGGCCGTGGACTCCAGGAGCGCCAGCTCCTCTTCGGAGACCTTGGACGGCCGGTTCCCGGAGTCCCGGGACGGCACTGCGGCCGCCCCGGCGTGGCCGGCCGGGCCGGCGGGCGGGGTTGGCACCAGCCACCGCTGCATCGGCTCGACAAGGGCCGGTCCGGCAGCCAGCGCCAACGAGGCTCCGAGGAAGCCGCGGCGGCCGAGCATCAGGTCACTGCGGGAGAACTCATTGATCAACTGGGCCGTCTGCGGTCCCGCCCAGGGGAGGTCGACACCCGAGGAGGCGGTCGGCTGGTGCAGGGAACGCAGCCCGAGGTCCTCCACCGGGACGACACAGCCGAACCGCTCCGAGAACAGCTCGGACAGGATCCGCGGGATCGGCTCGCGCGGCTGCTCGCCGTCGAGCCAACGGCGCACCCGGGAGGTGTCGGTGCTGACGTGCAGGGCGCCCATCTGACGGGCCCGCCGGTTGACCTGGCGGGCCAGCTCGCCCTTGGACCAGCCGCTGCGCACGAACCAGGAGTTCAACTGCGCGTTGGGCTGCTTGTCTTGTGTGCCGCCCACTGATACGCCCCCATCCCGAGTCGATCGTCCGGCTCCCAATACGGAAGGTGCCGTTCGACCGTTCAGCCGATCCCCCGAACCGCTCCCCGCTGGATGCCTCCGGCATACCCAACGACGGCCACGGTCCAAGGGCTTGTGCACACAAAGTAATCCTACGATCACGGGTTGCGCGAGCGTGGCTGCCGAATCGCCACCATTCGCCACCCCTTCGAGTTAACTCATCAGCCGCCGCACACGATTCACTTGACACATGCCGATCAGGGTCGGTCAGGTGCGGGCGTAACCATCGGCAACTACGACCCGTTGGGGGTGTCATGGGCTTCACGATCGGGAGTATGCGGGAAATGCGGCATGTCCGCCCCAGCGCGCGGCGCCGCACGCGCGCCTCGGCGTGCGCCACAACTGTCGCGGAGTACACCGGGTTGTGCGGCTGGACGGTCGCCCCGGGTGCGCGCGCCACACGCGGGGGCGCACAGTGCTCCTGCGGCGATCCGGGGTGCGAGGCGCCCGGCGCCCACCCGCTCGCCTTCGCCGAAGAGGTGCCCGCCGGCGCGACACTGGAGCAGGTCACCGCCGCCTGGGAGCAGGTGCCGGGCGCGGCCGTGCTGCTGCCGGTCGGCCGTACCTTCGACGTGATCGATGTGGCGGAACGTTCCGCTGGCCGTGCGCTGGCCCGTCTGGAGCGCATGGGCCTGCGGCTCGGCCCGGTCATCGCCACCCCGGCCGGTCGCGCCTGGTTCTTCGTCGCCCCCGGAGCCGCCGGCGAACTGCCCCACCTGCTCTACCGCATGGGCTGGGACGATGCCGCCCTCGACCTGCACTGCCTGGGCCCCGGCGATTTCGTCACCGCCCCGCCGTCCGATCTGGGCGGCCTCGGGCCGGCCCGCTGGCTCCGCCCGCCGGAGTTCGGCTCCGCGGCGCAGCCGCCCGAGGCCCGGCTGCTGCTCGGCACGCTCGCATACGCGTGCCACCGTGACCGCACACCGGGGCCGTGGCAGCCATCGCCCGCCGGCGGGGGCTGACGTCCTCAAGCGCCGGACGGGCTTGAGGGCAACGCACCGCAAGACCGCCCGGCCGCCCCGGAGAAGGCGAGCTCAGTCGCCGATCAGCGCGTCCACGAACGCGCCCGGCTCGAACGGCGCCAGGTCGTCAGCGCCCTCGCCCAGCCCGACCAATTTCACCGGCACGCCCAGTTCGCGCTGGACCGCGACGACGATGCCGCCCTTGGCGGTGCCGTCCAGCTTGGTCAGCACGATGCCGGTGATGTCGACCACCTCGGCGAAGACGCGGGCCTGCACCAGGCCGTTCTGCCCGGTGGTGGCGTCCAGGACCAGCAGCACCTCGTCCACCGGGCCGTGCTTCTCGATGACGCGCTTGACCTTGCCGAGCTCGTCCATCAGGCCGGTCTTGGTGTGCAGCCGGCCGGCGGTGTCGATGAGTACGACGTCGGCGCCCTCGGAGATACCTTCCTTCACCGCGTCGAAGGCGACCGATGCCGGGTCGCCGCCCTCGGGACCGCGTACCGTGCGCGCCCCGACCCGCTCGCCCCAGGTCTGCAGCTGGTCGGCGGCGGCGGCACGGAAGGTGTCCGCCGCTCCCAGCACCACGCTGCGGCCGTCGGCGACCAGGACGCGGGCGAGCTTGCCGGTGGTCGTGGTCTTGCCGGTGCCGTTCACGCCGACGACCAGTACTACGGCCGGGCGCTCCTCGTGGCTTTCGGTGTGAAGGGTGCGGTCGCTGTCGGTGCCGATGAGGGCGATCAGCTCCTCGCGCAGCAGCTGCCGGAGGTCGGCGGGGGTGCGGGTGCCGAGCACCTTCACCCGCTGGCGCAGCCGCTCCACCAGTTCTTGGGTGGGCGTGACGCCGACGTCCGCGGTGAGGAGGATGTCCTCGATCTCCTCCCAGGTCTCCTCGTCGAGGTGTTCCCGGGAGAGCAGGGACAGCAGTCCCTTGCCGAGCGTGTTCTGGGAGCGGGACAGCCGGGAGCGCAGCCGTACCAGACGGCCCTCGGTCGGCTCGGGGATCTCGAGCTCCGGCGCCTCCGGCAGCTCAAGCGCCTCCGGAGGCGTCCTGGGAAGCGCCTCGGGGAGTTCTACCTCTTCGATGGTCCGGCGGGGCTCGTCCCGCGGGACCTCCGCCTCGTCGCCGATATGAGGTTCGGCGGGGGGCTCGGTGACCGTCGGCGCGGCAGGCGGCGCGGGGGGCAGCCGCTTCTTGCGGCGGCTGCCCACCACCAGTCCGCCACCGACCGCGACGAACGCGACCAAAGCGATGATTACAGCGAGGATGACGGTTTCCATGGTTGCCCAGTATGCGCGACCTGAGGGATGGTCGTTCGTTGCCGGTGCGGGGTGTTCGCTCCTGCGGCTGACGGGCCGCGTCAGCCCATCTCCTCCAGCCGCTTGCCCTTGGTCTCCGGGACGAACTTGATGACGAAGGGAATGGAGAGCGCGGCGAAGGCCGTGTAGATCACGTACGTCGCCGACAGGTCCCAGTCGGAAAGGCTGGGGAAGCTCGCCGTGATCGCCCAGTTGGCGATCCACTGCGCGGACGCGGCCACTCCGAGCGCCGCCGCGCGGATCCGGTTCGGGAACATCTCGCCGAGCATGACCCAGACGACCACGCCCCACGAGAGGGCGAAGAAGAGGACGAAGGAGTGGGCCGCGATCAGCGCGACCACGCCCTCGGTGTTCGGCAGCTTGACGTTGCTGCCGGAGACCGCCCTGGCGGAGAAGGCCCAGGCCACCAGGGCGAGGGAGACGGCCATGCCGATGGAACCGATGAGAGCCAGCGGTTTGCGGCCGATCCGGTCGACGAAGACCATGGCGATGACGGTCCCGATGATGTTGATGATCGACGTGGTGAACGAGTAGAAGAAGGAGGCGCTCGGGTCGATACCGACCGACTGCCACAGCGTCGAGGAGTAGTAGAAGGCGACGTTGATGCCGACCAGCTGCTGGAAGACCGAGAGCCCGATGCCGACCCAGACCACCGGCAGCAGGCCGAAGCGGCCGCCGAGCAGGTCCCTGAAGGACGACTTGTGGTCACTGCGCATCGCGTCCTTGATCTCGGCGATACGGGCGTCGAGGTCGGTGTTCTCGGCCTCGACGTCGGCGAGGACCTTCCTGGCCTGATCGTTGCGGCCGACGGAGAGCAGGAAGCGAGGCGACTCGGGGATGGCGAAGGAGAGCAGTCCGTACAGCGCTGCGGGCACGACCATCACGCCGAGCATCCACTGCCAGGCCTCGATGCCGGCGATCTTGCCGCGCTGCTGGCCGCCTGCGACGTTGAGGATCCCCCAGTTGACCAGCTGGGAGACCGCGATGCCTATGACGATCGCGCCCTGCTGGAAGGAGCCGAGCCGGCCACGGTACGCGGGCGGGGCGACCTCGGCGATGTAGGCCGGGCCGATCACCGAGGCCATGCCGATGGCGATACCGCCGAGGACGCGCCACATCGCGAGATCCCAGAGCGCGAACGGCAGGGCGGAGCCGATCGCGCTGACGGAGAAGAGCGCGGCGGAGATCTGCATCACACGGATGCGGCCGATACGGTCGGCGATCCGGCCGGCGGTGGCGGCCCCGATGGCGCTGCCGAGCAGGGCGATGGCGACGACCTGGGCGAGGGCGGCGGAGCCGACGCCGTACCTGCTCCGGATCGCCTCCACGGCACCGTTGATCACGGAGCTGTCGTAGCCGAAGAGGAAGCCGCCCATGGCGGCGGCCGCGGTGATGAAGATGACATGGCCGAGGTGGTCCGGCTGGGCCTGGCGGCCTCCGGTACCGGTCTTCGATGCGGTGGTGGTCACGGTGTACTCCCTGGGCTCTGCATTGAACCCGCGTGAGGGGGCAGGAACATCGAGTGCCAGTCGATCCCATGATGGCCACCACTCGAACGCTAAAACAACAACGAAGAGCTTATGCCTTCAAATATCGAATCTAATCCCGCCAGAAGGTTGGACTGCTCACAGAGGTGATCAAGCAGCTGGCCACATTCAGTTCACAAGTTGAAGGGAAGTGGTTGCGGGGAAGCGAATCAGGCAGACCGCCGCTTGCCGTCCCTCAGCCGCTGGCTGATCACCTTGGACACGCCGTCGCCCTGCATCGACACGCCGTAGAGGGCATCGGCGACCTCCATCGTGCGCTTCTGATGGGTGATCACGATGAGCTGTGAACTCTCCTGGAGTTCCTCCATGATCCGGATCAGCCGCTGCAGGTTGGTGTCGTCCAGCGCCGCCTCGACCTCGTCCATGACGTAGAAGGGGCTGGGCCGCGCCTTGAAGATCGAGACCAGCAGCGCCACTGCGGTCAGCGACCGCTCGCCGCCCGAGAGGAGGGACAGCCGCTTGACCTTCTTGCCCGGGGGCCGGGCTTCGACATCGACTCCGGTGGTGAGCATGGAGTCGGGATCGGTGAGGATCAGCCGGCCCTCGCCGCCCGGGAAGAGCCGTGAGAAGACGCCCTCGAACTGCCGGGCGGTGTCGTGGTATGCCGCCGTGAAGACCTGCTCGACCCGCTCGTCGACCTCCTTCACGACCTGGAGCAGGTCCGCCCGGGTCTTCCGCAGGTCCTCCAGTTGCTCGGTGAGGAACTTGTGCCGCTCCTCCAGCGCCGCGAACTCCTCCAGAGCGAGCGGGTTGACCTTGCCCAGCTGCTGGTACGCCTTCTCCGCGGTCTTCAGGCGCTTCTCCTGCTCGGCCCGGCGGTAGGGGACCGGCAGGTTGCGCGGGTGCTCCGGGTCCTCCGGCAGCTCCTCCCCCTCGGCGGGCGGCGACGGCGGTACGAGCTGCCCGGGGCCGTACTCCGCGACCAGTCCGGCGGGCTCCATGCCGTGCTCCTCCAGCGCCTTGGTCTCCAGCTGCTCGATCCGCATCCGCTTCTCGGCGCCCAGCACCTCGCCCTTGTGGACGTCGGTGGTGAGCTTGTCCAGCTCACCCTTGAGCTCCCGGCCCTGGCGGCGTTCCTCGGACAGCTCCGCCTCGCGCTCCGCCTTGGCCCGCTCGGCCGCCGACCGCTCCTCCTCCGCTCGGGCCAGCGACACCTCTACGTAGTCCAGCAGCCCGCGAGCGCCCGCCAGCACCGCACGCGCGACCCCCGCCTCGTACTCCAGCCGGGCCTTGCGCCGCGCGGCCCGGGCCCGGGTCTCGCGCTCCATCCGGGCCGCCCGGTCCAGGCCGTCGGCGCGTCCGGCGAGGCCCTTGACCCGCTCCTCGTGGGTACGGACCTGAAGCCGCGCCTCCATCTCCGTCTGCCGGGCGTTGGCTCCGTCGGCGGCCAGCCGGTCCCGAACCGAAGTGTCCGGCTCCGCTTCCGCCCCGGCATCGGCCTCCTGCTCCGCCTCGCCGAGCCGGTACGACAGCTCCTCGACCTCCTCCATCGCGGCAGCCAGCGCCTCCTCGGCCCGGCCGACCGCCGCGGCGGTACGTTCCGCCTCCCCGGCCGCCGCACGGGCCTGACCGCCGAACCGGCCCAGTTGCTGGGCGACCGCGGACTTCTGCTTCTCCGCCGCCCTCCGCCGCTGGCCCAGTTCGTCCACCAGCCGCGCGCACCCGGCCCGCCGCTCCTTGGCCGCGCTCTGCTCCTCCGCGTGGGCTTCGCACCGTACGGCCAGCCGCTCCAGCTCCGCCGCCGTCTCGTCCACCGCCGCCTGCACCTCCAGCAGGCTCGGCGCCCCCGCCGAACCGCCGTGCGCGAAATGCGCGGACAGCACATCGCCCTCGGCGGTGACGGCAGTGAGGTGCGGGTGCCCGGCGACCAGCGCTTCCGCGTCCTCGAGAGTCTCCACGACCACCACGTCGCGCAGCAGCCGTCGCACGGCGGGCAGCAGTGCGTCCGGCCCGGACATCAGTTCGGCAGCGGGCCGCGCCAGGTCCGGCGACGACAGGGCGCCACGTGCCTGCGGCACAGCCGCAGCCGGGACGGAGGAGGTCGCTGCCTGCTCGCCCGCCTGGGCGGGGAACGGTACCGGATCGCCGCCGGCAGCCGGGACCGGTGAACCGCCGGTCGGCGCCGCGGTCCGGGCGGCCCCGGACACGGAGGCGGATCCATGGACGTCCGGCGCCGCCCCCGGGTGCGGGATGGTGGCCGAGGGGTTGTCCCCCACCCCGTCCCTTCCCGGAACCGGGGGCGCCGCCCCCGGGCCCCCTGGTTTCGTCGCCGGGTGCGGCCCGGTGGGCGGTTTGTGCCCACCCTCCCCCATAGCCTCAAGCGCATGGGAGCTGCCCCCGTCGCCTTGCGGAACGCCTGCCCACAAACCTGAGGCGACCAGCAGCGCCGCGCGGCCGGCGTCGTCCTGGCGGAGCAGGCGCAGGGCCTCCGCGGCGGCGCCCGGCCCCGAGACGGCGACGGCATCGGCGGCGGCTCCGAGGGCGGCGGCGAGCTGGACCTCGTGACCGGGGGCGACCGTCAGCAGCTGGGCGGCGGGACCGAGCAGGCCCGCGAGCCGGTCGCCCGCGGCGAGCAGCGCGCCGGTGCCGTCCTTGCGGCGCAGGCCCAGGGCGAGGGCGTCGTGGCGCGCGGAAAGGGCGGCGCGGTCGCGTTCGGCGGAGGTGGCGGCGTCGCGGGCGGCGGAGAAAGCGTCATCGGCATCGGCCTGGTCGCGCTTGGCGGCTTCGAAGCGGGCTTCGAGTTCGGAGTCGTCGGCGTCGAGGCCTTCGACCTGGGCCTTGAGCTCCTCGTACTCCTCCTGGGCGGATTCGGCTCGGTCGCGGGCCTCGTCGCGGGCGGCGGCGAGCCGGCCGATCTCGGCCTCGGCGGACCCGGCCCGGCTGCGGGCGGCGTTGACCTGGCCCTGGAGGCGGGCAAGGCCCTCGCGGCGGTCGGCGATAGCCCGGGCGGCGGCCTTGAGCCGCTGCTCCTCGTCGGCGAGCCGGCGTTCCAGCTCGGCGCGGTGGCCGATGGTGTCGTCGAGGGCCCGCTGGGCGGCGTCGAGGGCCTCGGTGAGTTCGGCCTCCTGCTCGCGGATGCGGGCGGCCTCGCGCTCCATGTCCTCGGGGTCGCGGCCGTGCCGCTCCTCGGCGGGCTGGCTGGTGGCATGGCGCACCCGCTGTTCGGCGAGGCCGATCGTGCCGTGTACCCGCTCCTTGAGCTGCGAGAGCGCGTACCAGGTGCCCTGGGCGTCGGCGAGTCTCGGGGACAGGGCCCTGACCTGCTCCTCCAGGCGCGCCTCGCGCTGGACGGTCTCGGCCAGCACGGCCTCGACCGTGTCGCGGCGTTCCTTCAGTGCGGCCTCGTCGGCGACTTCGGCGCGCAGGGCCTCCCGCAGTGTGACAAGATCGTCAGCGAGCAGCCGCAACCGGGCGTCACGGAGATCGGCCTGGATCACGGCTGCCCGCCTGGCCACTTGGGCCTGCCGTCCGAGCGGTTTGAGCTGCCGCCGGAGCTCACCGGTGAGGTCCTGTACTCGCGCGAGATTCACCTGCATCGCGTCGAGTTTTCGCAGCGCTTTCTCCTTGCGCTTGCGGTGCTTCAGCACGCCCGCAGCCTCTTCGATGAAGGCCCGGCGCCCCATCGGGTCGGCGTGCAGTACGGAGTCGAGCTGGCCCTGACCGACGATCACATGCATCTCACGGCCGATGCCGGAGTCGGACAGGAGTTCCTGGATGTCCAGGAGACGGCAGGTGTCGCCGTTGAGCTGGTACTCACTGCCGCCGTTGCGGAACATGATCCGCGTGATGGTGACCTCGGCATACTCGATGGGCAGCACGCCGTCGCTGTTGTCGATCGTCAGTGACACCTCGGCGCGGCCGAGCGGCGGACGCCCGGTCGTGCCGGCGAAGATGACGTCCTCCATCTTGCCGCCGCGCAGCGATTTGGCACCCTGCTCGCCCATGACCCAGGACAACGCGTCCACGACGTTGGACTTGCCGGAGCCATTGGGACCGACAACACAGGTGATGCCGGGTTCGAAGCGCAGCGTCGTCGCCGAGGCGAAGGACTTGAACCCGCGCAGGGTCAGGCTCTTGAGGTGCACGCCGAAGGACTTTACCCTCCGCTCCCGGTTTCGCCGGGGAGGAGGGAGGGCACATCAGACGGAAAGAGGTGGGGTTCGAACCACGGTAGGCATACGACGAAGGGACGCCGGAGCGTCCCTTGAAAAAATCTCAAACGGTGTCGTTCCCTCTTGGCCGGCAATGACGCCGGATCAAGCGAGCACGGGCTCCGCGTGAGGTACGTCGATGCTGCTGAGCAGCGACTCTGCGTGCGACGCCGCAGCCATCGCGTCGTTCTGGGCCTGGATCCGTACGAGCTCGGATTCCAGGTCCTGAACGCGCTGCTGAAGCCTTCGCATCTCGGAGAGGAGTCGCGGGTCGGGGCCGCCGACGTAACCGAGAAGCGCCTTTGCCATGATGGATGGTCCTCCACAATGAGTGACCGACCGGAGCGGTATGGGTCGTGAGTGAGGGTTTTCGCACCCGCGCCGCTATACGCCGAAGCTGCCGTTTGGTCGCCATACAACTACGGTGCGCGGGGCTTCCAGCGTCTCACCAAATGGTTTTACGGTCAACACGATCACAGCCCGACCGCCGGGCCCACCTAAGAAATCGCGACGCCGAACGGCGCCGGGGTGTCCCTCACTGCTTCGAGGCAGGCTCCGGAAAGATCACTGAATCCTCGATGTCGGCAGCCTTGCACGACGTTCCCGAATTGGCAACCGCCTGTCCAGACCTAGCTTCCGGCAGTTGCCCCGGGTATGCCCCGGAGCGCCGGGTCACCGGAGTTCGAAGCCGCGGTAGCCGCCGCGCGAGACGCCCCAGATTTCGGTGACTCCGTCGACGCGGCCGGGCGTGTCGCCCGTGCGCAGCCAATCCAGCAGTCGCTCGCAGCGCTCGCGGTCGCCCTCGGCGACGATCTGCACCCGGCCGTCCTCCAGATTGCCGGCGTAGCCGCCGAGACCACCGATCTCCAGCGCGGTGGCACGGGTCCACCAGCGGAAGCCCACTCCTTGGACCCGGCCGCGAACCCAGGCGGTGAGCCGGACATTATCGTTCATAACTGCACGCTATCGGGTTACTTTCATTTGATCCTCACACGTCACCCCTTGCATTCGATACAGTCGCGCCACGACAGTACTCACCCGTCCGGACTCATCCGGTCGGGTGAGCTCGACGACCGTAAGGACAGCGCCGGATGGGTCGCCATTCACGTACTGCCCCCCAGCCCATGGTCATGGTGGCTGAGCAAGGCCGTCGGGGTACCACGGGTACCGTCAGCCGCCGGAAGAGGCGCAAACCTGTCAAGACCGGGCTAATGGCCACCGGGGCGGCAGTGGCGGTGAGCGCGGTGGCGGTGTCCGCCGGACTGCTGCCCACGCCCAACGGATCGGGCGGCTTCTCCTTCCAGGACGACGGCAGTATCAGCCAGGCCCAGGCGGGCAACGCGACAAGCGCCAGCCCCACGGGCGGCTCCGATCTGAGCCCCCAGGAACGCACCTCCGCCCCGGCGAGCCAGGGCGAAGCCCCCTCCAGTGCCCCGATTACCACTCCCCCGGCATCCAGGCCGCCCGTGCCCGCGCCCGCGCCCGCGTCGGCGACGCCCTCCGCACCGCCGACAACCGCACCGAGCAGCAGCGCCTCCGCGACGACCACCGCACCCTCCCCCTCCGCAACGCCGTCGGCCAGCGCGTCGCAGCCCGCCACGGCCGACACCTCGCCCGAGGGCCAGGTGCTGACCCTGGTCAACGTGGAGCGCGCCAAGATCGGCTGCTCGCCGCTGGTCATGGACCAGCCTCTCGCCAAGCTGGCCGAGGACTTCACCAAGGACATGGCCCAACGGAACTTCTTCGACCACACCGACCCGGACGGCGACGACCCCTGGGAGCGGGCCAAACTGGCCGGCATAACCAATCTCGGCGGCGAGAACATCGCCCGCGGCCAGGCCGACGCCGCCGCGGTCATGGATGCCTGGATGAACAGCCCTGGCCACCGTGCCAACATCCTCAACTGCGACTTCAAGACACTCGGGGTCGGCGCGTACTTCGGGACCGGCGGCCCCTGGTGGACGCAGGACTTCGGCTACTGAGTAAGAGGCCGCGCGAATAGGTGGGGCGGCGTCGCGTGCCGATGGGCGGCGCCTGGCGGCGTTGTCGTCGGTCAACGACGCTCCGCGTCGCCTCCCTCCTCCGCCTTGCCAGACTTGCCCCTCGCCCCGCTCCTTCACCCGCCCCACCTATTCGCGCGGCCTCTAAGGCCCTTACGATGGCGCGAGCGCTAACTTCTGGACAGCGCACTCTGATGGTTTGTGCTGTCCCGGGGTACGCTCTACCGCATGGAGACCTCTCCCCGCGAGGCGTTCGACGTCTTCACCCGCACATGCCCGTCGCGCTCCACGCTTGAGCACGTCACCGGGCGCTGGGGCAGCCTCGCTCTGGGCGCCCTTCGTGAGAAGCCGCTGCGCTTCAACGAACTGCGCCGTCGCATCGACGGCGTCAGCGAGAAGATGCTCTCCCAGACGCTGCACGCCCTGGAGCGTGACGGCCTCGTCCACCGCGAGGCCCAGCCGACCAATCCGCCCCGGGTCGACTACAGCCTCACTCCGCTCGGCGGGGACACCGCCGAGCGGCTGCTCGCGCTGATCGAGTTTGTCGAGGGCCGTATGCCGGAGGTGCTGGCCGCGCAACAGCGCTATGACCAGCGGCACTGACGACCAGACAGGCCCTAAGGCAAGACGGCCGGGGCATGTGGTGGGCGCTGACAGCGCGGGCAGAAATAGCTCGACCGGTTCATCCACGGGCGGCGCCGGATCGGGGTGCCGCAACGCCGGCACGGCTCGTCGGCGCGACCGTAGGCGTCCAACGAGCGGTCGAAGTAGCCTGATTCGCCGTTGACGTTCACATACAGGCTGTCGAAGCTGGTGCCCCCGGCGGCCAGCGCGTCGCCCATCACCTCGCGGATGTGGGTCACCAGCTCGGCTGTACGGGGCCGGCTCAGGGTGGCCGTCGGGCGCTCGTAGTGCAGCTTCGTCCGCCACAGCGCCTCGTCCGCGTAAATGTTGCCCACCCCGCTGATCAGCGACTGGTCGAGCAGGGCGCGCTTGATCGTCGTACGGCGGCGGCGCAGGGCAGCATGAAACCCGGCTTCGTCGAAGGCCGGGTCGAGGGGGTCCAGTGCGATGTGAGCGAGGGGTATCGGCAACCCGTCGGGGCCGGACTCGTGAACCGACAGTCCGCCGAAGGTCCGCTGGTCCACAAAGCGCAGCTCGGTGCCGAGGTCGTCGGCGAAGCGGACGCGGATCCGCAGGTGGGCCTCATCGGGGGCGGTGCCCGGCTGGACGAGCAGCTGACCGCTCATGCCAAGGTGCCCCAGCAGGGAGCCTGCCGCGTCGAGCGGCAGCCAGAGATACTTGCCGCGACGGCGGGCCGGGCCGATGGTCCGGCCCTTCAGCCGGTCGGCGAAGTCGGCGGCGCCGCCGAGGTGGCGGCGTACCGCCCGCGGGTGCAGTACGTCGACGCTGTCGACGGTGCGGCCGCTGACCCAGCGTTCGAGACCGCGCCGGACGACTTCGACCTCGGGCAGTTCTGGCATGAGGGGGATCCTCCGGGGAAAGCCGACACCTCGTCGCCTACCGCAGATTTCGAACCTGCGGTAGGCGACGAGGTGTCGGGCCTACGCGGCTGGGGGCGGGGCGGAGCCGTTCGCGGACGGCGGCTCATCGCCGGGGCCGGTGCCGTCGCGCTTGTCGCAGATCGCACGCCATGCGGCCTCGGCCGCCTGCTGTTCCGCTTCCTTCTTGCTGCGGCCGGTGCCGGCGCCGTACTCGACACCACCGACGCGGGCAGCAGCCGTGAAGGTCTTCTCGTGATCCGGTCCGGACTCGGCGACCACGTACTCGGGCACGCCCAGGCCCTCGCTGGCGGTCAGTTCCTGGAGGCTGGTCTTCCAGTCCAGGCCCGCACCGAGATTGGAGGACTTCTCGATCAGCGGGTCGAAGAGCCGGTGCACCAGCTGGGACGCGGCGTCCAGACCCTGGTCCAGATAGACCGCACCGATGACCGCTTCGAGAGTGTCCGCGAGGATCGAAGCCTTGTCCCTGCCGCCGGTACCCTCTTCGCCCCGGCCGAGCCGGATGAAGCTGCCGAGGTCGAGACCACGGCTCACCCCGGCCAGCGCACGCGAGTTGACCACCGCGGCCCGCAGCTTGGCGAGCTGGCCCTCCGGAAGATCCGGGTGGGTGCGGTAGAGCGTGTCCGTGACCACCAGGCCCAGTACGGAGTCCCCCAGGAACTCCAGCCGTTCGTTGGTGGGCAGACCGCCGTTTTCGTACGCGTACGAGCGATGGGTCAGCGCACGCACCAGAAGGGCGGGCTCGAGTACATACCCGAGCCGCCCTTCCAGAAGCGTGGAGGATGAGGCTGGATCCGGGGATTCGGCAGACGTGTCGACGTCTGACATGGAGCCTCTCACCCGCCGATCAGACCTCGAGGACCTGACGCTTGTTGTACGTGCCGCAGCTCGGGCACGCGATGTGCTGCAGCTTCGGCTCGTGGCAGCGCTCGCACGCCACCAGGTTGGGGACCGCAGCCTTCCACTGCGACCGGCGGTGGCGCGTGTTGCTGCGCGACATCTTCCGCTTCGGAACAGCCACGGCTACTTCTCCTGGTTCTCGGTGGTGCCGGTCCCGGCACCGCTCTGCTGAAATTCCTGCAGGGCCGCCCAACGGATGTCGGTGGCCTCATGGTGGTGGTCCGGGTCGTCCGCGAGCCGCTCTCCACACTCGGAGCACAGGCCCGGACAGTCGTCCTGGCACACCGGCTGCAACGGCAGTGCGAGCACCACCGCGTCCCGCAGCACGGGTTCGAGGTCGAACAAGTCGCCCTCGAGGTGGAGAGTGTCCTCCTCCTCGGCGTCGTCACCGGCTTCGGCGGCTCGGTGGCCACCGGTCCGGTCGTCGGCGTCAGGGTAGGAGTACATCTCCTGGAAGTCCGTGTCGAGCTTGCGCTCGATCGGCTCCAGACACCTTACGCACTCCCCCGTGAGCGGCGCTCGGGCGGTACCCGAGACGAGTACCCCCTCCATCACCGCCTCCAGGCGGAGGTCCAGCCGGATCTCGGCGCCCTCGGGGACGCCGATCACCTCGATGCCGAGGTCCTTGGGCGCCGGCACAGAGCGGGAGACCTTCCGCATCGAACCAGGACGACGACCCAGCTCATGCGTGTCGAACACGAGCGGGTCGCGGTGGTCGAGGCGGGTGTTCAGGGCTTCCTGCTTTCATCGGTACGGCCTGCGGTCGCCCCTGCGGGGCGGGCACGCCAAAGTGCCGGCAAGTCACACGGCTGAGGAATCAGGATACCGGTCCGCTGCCACTGGCCCAAACCGTGCGCCCCCGGCAGGCGCTCACCGGCCTTGTTCCAGCTCGCGGAGGCGGTCCAGGTCGATCAGGCCGGTGTCGAAGAAGCTGGTCTCGTCGAGGGCACCGGACTGCTGGGCGTAGCCCTGCTGCTGCGGCTGCTGCTGGATCTGCTGCTGATCGTAGCCGGGCTGCTGCTGATAGCCGTAGCCCGGGTCGTAGGCGGGCTGCTCCTGGTAGTAGCCCTGCTGGGCCGCGTACGGGTCCGCGCTGTACTGGGGCTGGGGCTCGGCCTGGGGCTGCTGCTGGTACGGGTCCGGCTGGTAGCCGTAGGCCGGGGCGGAGGCGGGGTCGTACTGGTAGTCCACCGGCTGGGCCGGGGCGGCCAGTCCGGCGAGGTACTCGGCGTCGGTCTGGTCCACGGGGACGGAGAGCGCCACGGCGTCCTGTGCCGCCATGTGCGCGCCCAGCTCGTCGCTGGCGCTGTGGCCGGTGAGCTTGAGACGGCCGCGGCCGACAGCCTCCAGCGTCTTGCTGAGGACGGCCTCGAAGGCGCCGAGCTTGGCGTCGACGTAGGAGTCGGCGCGGCGGCGCAGGGTCTCGGGGTCGGTGGAACGCTCGGGGGCGTCGGCGTCCTCGTAACCCTGCTCGTCGAGACCGGAACCGTGGCCGAGCAGCTTCTCGCGGCCGCGGTCGACGGACCCGATGGTCTTGGTGAGGACGACCTCGAAGTTGGCGAGCTTGGAGTCGACGTAGTCGTCGGCCTCGGCCCGGATCTCCTCGGCCTCGCGCCTGGCCTCGCCGAGGATGCGCTCGGCCTCATCCTGGGACTGCCGGGCGATCTGGGTGTCCGAGATCAGCGAGCCACGCTCGGCGTGGGCGGACTCGATGATGCGGTCCGCCTCGGCACGGGCCTCCTCGACCATCTGGTCACGGCCGCCGAGCAGCGCCTGAGCCTGGGAGAGGGAGTCAGGGAGCGCGGCTCTCACCTCGTCGAGCTTGGCGAGCAGCTCGGCGCGGTTGACCACACAGGAGGCCGACATCGGCATTGACCGGGCGGCCTGTAGGGCGGAGACGATCTCATCGAGCTTCTTCTGGACGTCCACAAGCAGACTCTAGCGCTGCCCGAGCTTGCCATTGAGGGCATCCAGGACCCTTGGCGGCACCAAGTGCGAGATGTCACCGCCCCATTGGGCGACTTCCTTGACCAGGCTGGAGGAGAGGAAGCTGTAGGTGGGGTTGGTCGGGACGAAGAGGGTCTCGACGCCGGAGAGCCCGATGTTCATCTGGGCCATCTGCAACTCGTAGTCGAAGTCGCTGACCGCGCGGAGACCCTTGACGATGGCGGGGATGTCCCGCTGCTTGCAGAAGTCGACCAGCAGACCATGGAAGGCCTCGACCTGCACATTGCCGAACTCGGCGGTGACTTCCTCGATCAGGGCGATGCGCTCCTCGACCGAGAAGAGGCCCTGCTTGGACTTGTTGATCATCACTGCGACATGCACGACGTCGTACAGCCGGGAGGCGCGGGCGATGATGTCGAGATGTCCATTGGTGATGGGGTCGAAGGACCCCGGACAGACTGCGCGGCGCAAGAGTGACTCCTCGCTCTCCGGTCTGGTCATGACGCGTCAGTGACTTGGGCGGCGCGACCGTACCAAAACGTCCCCTCGCCGTAGCGGCGGGCCCTCACTGCTTCGAACCCCCCGGGCCAGCGGAACTCTCCGCCCCGGGTGCTCCGCTCCACCGTCGCAATCGCTTCGGCATGGAGCCACCCCTGCGTCCGGAGTGTGATCAGAATCTCCCGCAGCTCGTCGTCGGAGACAGCGTACGGCGGGTCGAGAAAGACCAGGTCATACGGGAGCGCGGGCGGCGGACCGGCGATGACCTTCTCGGCCTGGCCGGCCCGGACCTCGGCGCCCGGCAGGCCGATCGCCTTCACATTCTCCCGGATGGTGCGGGCGGCGCGCGGCTCCGCCTCGACCAGCAGGACATGCTCCGCGCCGCGCGAGAGCGCCTCCAGGCCGACCGCGCCCGATCCTCCGTACAGGTCAATGACCCGCGCCCCGAGCAGGGTGCCGCGCAGCGACTCCCAGGTGGAGAACAGCCCCTCCTTCGCCCGGCCCGAAGTCGGCCTGGTCCCCTGCCCGGGCGGTACGGCCAGGTGGCGGCCACCGGCGGCTCCGGCGATCACGCGGGTCATCTCTAGGGTCACGTCCTCGGCATCGTGGGGGTGGGGGGGCCCCCCGCGCCGCCCCCCCCCCACGATACGTAGGTCAGTCCTGGCCCGGCTCGTCCACTGCCCCCACCAACGCGGGCGAGACGTAGCGCGACCACGACAGACAGCCGTCGGGCGGGCAGTACTCGGGGCGGCGCGGGTCATGGCCGAGCTCACGGAGCTTGGTGCGTACGGAATCCGGCGTACGGCCGAAGCGGGCGGCTATCCGGGCGATGGTCTCGGAGCCATGGAACCGGCGGAGCAGCTCCTCCTCGTGCTGCGGCACCCAGGGCGCGCCGTGGCCCGGGAACAGCTCGCGCAGCACATCACGGTCGGGGATGGGCTCGGCGACGTCGGCGACGAGGGCGAGGGCGCGCAGCGCGCGGTTGAGTGCGATCCGCAGCGACGGGACATCGGCCATGGGCAGCCGCAGACTGCCCTCGGCGAGGACGGTTTCGGGGTTGGTCTCGCTCCATCCGGAGAGGGACAGGGTCACATGGGTGTCGTCGTCGCTGGCGAGCTCGATCCGGAAGATCTTCTCGCCAAGCGGCAGTTCGTTGATGTGGCGGAACGACATGAATTCAGCCCCCAATGGTCCAACTCGGCTTGGACTGGTTCTTATTCTCCCAGGGGGGTCTGACAATGACGCTCCGTCAGCCCTTGTCGAGATATTCCTCGCGCTCGGCGTCGAGCAGGCTCTCAAGCGCGCTGCGCAGATCCGGGTGCCCGGTCAGCTCGGGATCGGCGGCGACCAGCGCGGTGGCCTCCTCGCGGGCGGCGGTGATCACGTCCTCGTCATCGATCACGGCCAGCATCCGCAGCGACGAGCGCGTGCCGGACTGCGCCTGGCCCAGCACATCGCCCTCCCGGCGCTGCTCCAGGTCGATCCGCGACAGCTCGAAACCGTCCAAGGTCGCCGCCACCGAGGCGAGCCGGGCCCGGGCCTGGCTCGCCTCGGGCATCTCGCTGACGAGCAGGCACAGGCCCGGCGCGGGGCCACGGCCGACCCGGCCGCGCAGCTGGTGCAGCTGCGACACGCCGAACCGGTCCGCGTCCATGATCACCATCGCGGTGGCGTTCGGGACATTGACCCCGACCTCGATCACCGTGGTCGCCACCAGGACGTCCACCTCCCCCGCGCCGAAGCGGCGCATCACATCGTCCTTCGCCTCCGGCGGCATACGGCCGTGCAACACTTCGACGCGCAGGCCGGCCAGCGGCCCCTTCACCAGCTGCTCGGCGATGTCCACGACCGCGAGCGGCGGCCGGCGCTCCGCGTCATCCCCCTCGTCTGCCACGTCTTCCTCCCGCTTCTTCTTTTTCGGGTCCGGCTCCTCGTCGCCGATCCGCGGGCAGACCACATACGCCTGGTGGCCGCCCTCCACCTCCTCGCGCACCCGCTCCCATGCTCTGGACAGGAAGTGCGGCTTGTCCTTCGCCGGGACGACATGCGTGGCGATCGGCGAGCGCCCGGCAGGCAGCTGGTCCAGCACAGAGGTCTCCAGGTCGCCGAAGACCGTCATCGCGACCGTGCGCGGGATCGGCGTCGCCGTCATCACCAGCAGATGCGGCGGCTGCTTGCCCTTGCCCCGCAGTGCGTCCCGCTGTTCCACCCCGAAGCGGTGCTGCTCGTCGACGACGACCAGGCCCAGATCATGGAACCGCACCTTGTCCTCGATCAGCGCATGCGTGCCCACCACGATCCCGGCCTCCCCGGTGACCATGTCGAGCAGCGCCTGACGGCGGGCGGCCGTGCCCATCGACCCCGTGAGCAGCACGACCTTCGTGCCGTGTTCGGCGCCGCCCAGCATCCCGCCCTGGGCCAGCTCGCCCATCATCTCCGTGATCGACCGGTGGTGCTGCTGTGCGAGCACCTCGGTCGGCGCCAGCATCGCCGCCTGGCCGCCCGCGTCGACGACGCCGAGCATCGCCCGCAGGGCGACCATCGTGTTATGCGTCACTGTGAAGTGATCGGTCACATAAGCATGACTCGGGTGGGCCACGCTGATGCACTGGACCGGTTTACGCCCCACGTACTCCACCGCGCGGATACCGCGCCGATAGGTGTTGTACTTCGGTCGATCGCGCAGCCTGACAGCCTTACGTGCCAGCTTAAAGGGCACGTATTCGCCTGGCAGGGCTACGGACACGTTGTAGGCCGCCTTCTTGGGCAACACCCGCGCCCTGCCGCCGAGGGAGCGCACGAGCCAAGCCACGTCCTCTGCCAGCGGGCGCGACGCCGAGCAGAAGGAAATGCTCATGCCATTCGCGTCGACTGTCCCGTCGGTGTCCATCAGTCCCTGCACGAGCGCCAATCGGTCCTTGATGGTCGCGTTCAAGTACATCGTTGGGATGAACTTCCCGTGGGACCCGGCACCCCACAGATCAAGTTCCCGCAGCGCCCGGATGACGGGATTTGTGCGTTTCCCCCCACGAGGCCCGGTCATCCGGATCGTGTAGTCACATCGCGATCCAGGGACCGGAACGATGTCCAGGCCTGGCGGCAGAACGTTCCGCGCCGATTCAACGATCTCCTCATCGGCACTGGACAGACGCAGATTGTGCCTGAATGAACCGTCACCCAGGAGAAGTCCGAACAAGTACGGCTCAATTGGCAGATCGACACCGTCTTCGAGATCAACTGGCGCGGCTGGAGGGATGTACCACTTCGGCGAGCCATTCGCCTTGAACGTGTCCATCCGGATCTCGCGCGTTGTCATTACCTTCGGTGCGTCGCCGCGATGCCACGCGCAACTCGTGGCCACGATCCACAGGTGATCGTCGTCGCACTCCACGGAGGTGCCGTCCGACTGGACAATGCGCCACACATCGCGCTCGCCCTGAGGGAAGACGCCGTCCACGGTCGCCAGCTCGCCCGTGGGAACAACAACTTCGTCGCCGACGGCGATGTCGCCCATACGCCGGAAACCCTGTGGCGTAAGGACCAGGGAATCGAGAGGCTGCGCCTTGCCCGAGCCCACCTCGCCCTGCAGCAGGCGGTGCATCGGATGCTCCGTCGCCAGGTCGCCGAAGATCTCCGCCGACACCTTGAGCTGGCCCTCGGTGAGCGTGAACGGCAGCCTGCCGTCGAAGTCCGCCAGCAGCCCCTCCGGGCTTGGTACGCGAGGCACGGCGGGCAGCGCGGAGTCCGCGGCGCGGCGGCGGGCCAGCGCGACCTGCAGGACGTACGCCTCGTCCCACTTCAGCCGGTCCCGGGCGGCGGCGAGGTCGGCCTTGGTGCGCGGCCGGTGGACCTTCTCCAGTGCCTCGGGAAGGGGAGCGAGCCCGCGGGCCTCGCGCAGCCCGGCGGGCAGCGGCTCGCCGACCCCGACCCAGCTGGTGGCGTTCAGCGAGTCGAGAGCCATCTCCACGCACTGGGCGATCGTCCAGGACGTCACCTGCTTGCACGCCGGATAGAGCGGGATCAGCCGGTTCGCGAACGCGTCGACGGCGTCCGCGCCGTCCTCCGCGTCCAGCAGCTTGTACTCGGGGTGCGCCAGCTGCAGCTTGTGGTTGAACACCCCCACCTTGCCGGCGAACATTCCTCGCCGCCCCGGGATCAGCTGGTTGATGTGGTGGTTCGCGGGCCCGCGCCCGAAGAACACCAGCGTCAGCGAGCCGCTTCCGTCGGTGACGACGGCCTCGACGCGGACGCCGCCGCTCCTGGCCGTGAGCTTGGTCGCCTTCGCGACCTGGGCCACGACGGTCACGTGCTCGTCCAACGGCAGGTCGGCCAGTCGGGTCAGCTCACCGCGTTCCGCGTACCGGCGCGGATAGTGGTGCAGCAGGTCGCCGACCGTGTGCAGGTCAAGGTGGTCGGCGAGCGCTTTCGCGGTGCGGTCGCCGACCACCTTGCGGAGGTTCTCATCCAAGGCAGCAGACATCGCCGTCCATCTTTGCGCACGGCACTGACATGCGGTCCTATTCGACGCCTATGAGGAGGGGGCAGGTCTGTTGGCCGCCGTCGTAGACGACGGTGTCAACCGCGAGGTGGCTGTCGCGGACGTGGGTCTCCAGGCGGTCGGCGAGGTCGGGCGGGGCGCCGGCGCCCAGCACGAGGGTGGCCATTTCGCCGCCGGCGGCGAGCATGCGGTCGAGGACGATGGTGCCGGTCTCGACGAGGTTGCCGCCGATGACGGCGACGTCGCCGTCGATGAGGCCGAGGACGTCGCCGGCCTGGCAGACGCCGGCCATGGTCCAGGACTGGTGCTCAGCCACCACGACCTCGGCGTAACGGGTGGCGCCGGCGGCCGACGTCATGGCGACGACGTCCTCGTCGAAGCGGCGGGAGGGCTCGTGGACGGCGAGGGCGGCGATGCCCTGGACGGCGGAGCGGGTGGGGATGAGGGCCACCCGGACGCCCTCGGCGCGGGCCTGGTCGGCGGCGTCGGCGACCGCGCGGCGGAGCTCGGCGTCGTTGGGGAGGAGGACGACCTCGCGGGCGTGGGCGCGGCGGATGGCCTCGGCGATCTCGGCGGCGGCGGGCGGGTCGCCGGGGCGGACGGTGACGACGGTGGCGCCGGCCTGGGCGCAGAGGGCGGCGAGCCCGTCGCCGCGTACGACGGCGACAACGGCGCGCAGGACGCGTTCGGCCGGGCCGCCGGAGGCAGACGCACGGGCCTGGTCGCCGAAGTGCGTGACCTTGATCCGGTAGGGGCGGCCGGCCTCGACGCCGGCCTCGATGGCGGCGCCGACGTCGTCGACATGGATGTGTACGTTCCACAGACCGTCGCCGCCGACGACGACCAGTGAGTCGCCCAGGCCGTCCAGCCGGGCCCGCAGTGCGGTGACGGCGGAGTCCGCCGCCTCCAGGAGGTAGATCACCTCGTAGCCGGGGCCGCCGGGCACGACGTGCGGGTCGGTGCCGTCGCGGCCGGGCCCGCAGCCGTACGGGACCGGCGGCGCCGTACGGCCGGGGTCGGTGAGCCGGACCGGGGGCACGACTCCGGCGAGGGCGTCGGCGAGGGCGCCGAGGACGGCCACCAGGCCGCGCCCTCCGGCGTCCACGACTCCGGCGTCGCCGAGGACGTCGAGCTGGCCCGGCGTCGCCGCGAGCGCCTTGCGGGCGGCTTCGTAGGCGGACCGGGCGACCGCGGCCGCCTCGCCGCCCGCGGCCGCGTCGGCCGCCGCCCGGGCGACGGTGAGCATGGTGCCCTCCACGGGATGCGCCACCGCCTGGTACGCGGACTCGCAGGCCCGCCGGAACGCCCGGCGCAATTGCCGCGCTTCGTCGGGGCCGGGCGTGTCGGCGAGGATCTCGCTCATGCCGCGCAGCAGCTGCGCCAGGATTGTGCCGGAGTTGCCGCGAGCTCCTATGAGCGCGCCGTGGGCCATCGCCCGCAGGGCCTGCGTTCTGTCGCCGTGAGCGTCGAGGACCGCGTCGACGGACTCGGCGGCGGACTCGACGGTCAGATAGAGGTTGGTGCCGGTGTCCCCGTCCGCGACGGGGTAGACGTTGATCGCGTCGATCTCCTCGCGGGCCCGGCCGAGTGCCTGCAGGGCCAGCCGGCACCAGGCGCGTACCGCGTCGGCGTCCAGCGTTTGCGGCAACTGGGGTTCCTCCTCGGACCGGCGACGATGCGGGAAGGCTATCCCTGGAAGCTCAGCGGTCGGAGGGCGAGCCCGGCCACCCGGCTGGTTTCGTCGATCGGGAGTGGTCGTTGTATGCTTCCCCGGTCGCACGGCACGGAGCCGTGCGCATCTGCTGCCTGAGCCTTAAGGCACGAACCGGTCCGCCGGGGTCACGGTCAGGGTGTGCTGGCAGCGGAGTCGTCGTACTACCGATGGTACGGCGTGGGTACATGTCATCGTGCCCGTACCGGAGGCTCAACCCTCCGGTGGATGCGGTCCATACGTCACGGCCAGTGGCGGGCAGGGGCTGTGATCCAGAAGGTGACCGTAAGAGCATCTGAAGTCTTTGGAGTGACCCGTGGCTGCCAACTGCGACGTATGCGGCAAGGGGCCGGGCTTCGGCAACAGCATTTCGCACTCGCACCGCCGTACCCCCCGTCGTTGGAACCCCAACATCCAGACGGTGCGTGCGACGGTCGGTCGGACGCCGAAGCGCCTCAATGTCTGCACCTCGTGCATCAAGGCCGGCAAGGTCTCGCGCTGACGCGTACGTCGTAGCGCAGCCCTTGCGGCTACTGCTCCTGGCCGCCGGACGGGCGGACAGGTTAAACGCCTGTGAAGCAGGAACCCTTCGGGGGCGTCATTCGAAGCCGGTCCATCTCGCCGTGGGCCGGTTTTGTTTTTCCTCACCGCCACCGCCACGCGTGGTCCACGGGCCCGATTCCGCCGCCCAGCGGGAAACCCGACGCTATAGCGCCGGTTACGTACTCCTTGGCCGCGCCGACCGCCTCGGGGACGTCCAGCCCCATGGCCAGGTGCGAGGCGATGGCACTCGCCAGAGTGCAACCCGTGCCGTGGGTGTGGCGGTTGTCATGGCGGGCGGCGCGGAACCAGTGCTCCGCCGATCCGTCGGTGAGCAGGTCCACGGCGTCGCCCGCCAAGTGACCGCCTTTGATGAGCGCCCAGCGCGGGCCGTGGGTGAGCAGCGCGTCCGCGGCCTCGCGCATCCCGGCCTCGCTGTCCACCACGACGCCGGTGAGCTGGGTGACCTCGTTGAGGTTGGGGGTGGCCACGGTGGCGAGCGGGAGCAGGCTCGCACAAACGGTCTCGACGGCTTCGGCGGCGAGCAGGGGGTCGCCGTGTTTGGAGACACCAACGGGGTCGACGACGACGGGGGCACTGATTCCCGCCAGCAGTTGGGCGACGGTCTCCACCAGTTCGGCGGAGGACAGCATGCCGGTCTTGACCGCCTGTACGCCGATGTCGTCGACGACGCTGCGGAACTGGGCCCGTACCGTCTCTGCGGGCAGATCCCAGGCGCCCTGGACGCCGAGTGAGTTCTGCGCGGTGACGGCGGTGACGACGCTCATGCCGTGCACTCCGAGCGCGAGCATCGTCTTGAGGTCGGCCTGGATGCCCGCGCCGCCGCCGGAGTCGGAACCGGCGATGGTGAGGGCCCGGGGCGGGGCAGGTGGGGCGGTCATACTGGAAATCTAGTCCTGGCCGCCGAAGTGGTCCCAGCCGCCTGCCTTGTCCCAGGGGGCGCCGTCCACGGTGACCTGGGGTGTGCCGGCCGGCTTGAGGACCTCGCCGATGATCCGCCAGCGGGCCGGGAGCTTCGCGTCGGGCGGGAAGGCGGCGACGATGGCGTGGTCCTCGCCACCGGTGAGCACCCAGTGCAGCGGGTCGACGCCGACCGCCTGGCCGATGTCGGCCATCTGGACCGGGACGTCGATGTCGGCGGACTTGAGGTCGATTCGGACGCCGCTGGCGGTCGCGATGTGTCCGAGGTCGGCGACGAGTCCGTCACTGACGTCGGTCATCGCGGTGGCGCCGAGGTCGGCGGCGGCAGGACCGGCATGGTAGGGCGGTTCCGGTCGGCGGTGGGCCTCGACGAAGGCGCGCGGGGAGCGGAACCCCCGGGAGAGCACCGCGAATCCGGCCGCGGACCAGCCGAGCCAGCCGGTGACGGCGATGATGTCGCCGGGCCGGGCGCCGGACCGGGTTACGGGTTCGCGGTTGCGGAGATCCCCCAGCGCGGTGATGGAGACCATGATCGTGTCGCCGCGCACCACGTCCCCGCCGGCCACCGCCGCCCCGGCCACCTGGCACTCGTCGCGGATGCCGTCCATGAGCTCGACCGGCCAGGTCACCGGCAGGTCCGCCGGGACGACCAGGGCGAGCAGCACGGCGGTGGGGACCGCGCCCATCGCGGCGATGTCCGCGAGGTTCTGCGCGGCGGCCTTGCGGCCGACGTCGTAGGCGGTGGACCAGTCGCGGCGGAAGTGCCGTCCCTCGATCAGCGCGTCGACAGTGGCCACCACCCGGCGGTCCGGCGCGGCGACCACAGCGGCGTCGTCGCCTGGTCCGAGCCGCACGGCGGGGTTGGAGGTGAGCCGGGAGGTCAACTCCCTGATGAGCCCGAACTCCCCCAACTCGCCCACGGTCCCCTTCATCGCTTCGTCCCCTTCGCTGCGTTCACCTAGTTTTTCCCGTCATGTGCGTGGTCGGTGCCGCGCGGGTCTCCCCGTGGCGTGCGGCGACGCGGTAACGTTGCGGTCCCTCCCACATGATCCTCGTAGCCGCCCTGGAGGTTCCGTGGTACAGGCGTACATTCTGATCCAGACCGAGGTCGGCAAGGCCTCGGCAGTAGCGGAGGTGGTCTCCAAGATCTCCGGTGTCATCCAGGCCGAAGATGTCACGGGCCCGTACGACGTGATCGTCCGCGCCCAGGCAGACACGGTCGACGACCTCGGCCGCATGGTGGTCGCGAAAGTGCAGCGGGTGGAGGGGATCACCCGCACCCTGACCTGCCCGGTCGTCCATCTGTAGCCCCCGTCTAGGCTGGACCGGTGATACATCGCCGCCGGTCCCTGTTGGTTTCCGTGTCCGCCGCCGCATGCCTTTTCGCGGTGGCGGTCTACGCGTTCGCCTCCGGCGGCGGTGACGGTCCCGTCAAGATCCCCGCGCCGTCCCCTGCCGCGAAGGCGGCCACGCTCTGCCGGTCGCTGCACAAGGCCCTTCCCGGCACCGTCGACGGGCTGTCCCGGCGCACCGTCGAGCCGGACTCCGCCCTCACCGCCGGGTGGGGGGATCCTACGGTGGCGCTGCGCTGCGGAGTACCCCGGCCCGACGTACTGACGCCCGGCAATGCCAAGTACGATCCGACGGCGAACGCCGCGGAGGTCAACGGGGTGAGCTGGCTGGTGCAGCAGCTGACCGACGGGTACCGCTTCACGACGACCGACCGCGACGCGTTTGTCGAGGTGACGGTGCCCGGGAAGTACGCGCCCGAGGTCAATCCGCTCACCGACCTGGCGGCCGCCGTGAAGAAGACGGACCCGACCGGTCTCTAGGGCCTGTCCGGTCGCTGCAGCCGATCTGCCCCTGGCGCGGCGTGGCCGTGGAGGAAGGAACGGTGTCCGGCGCCTGCGATTCGCATGGAGGGGGCGGAGGCGGGGGCACCGCGACGCCACGGAGATCGACCGGACAGGCCCTAGGGCCTGTCCTGGGATGATCGCGCGTCAGCGCAATCCTGTGGAGCGGCGGAGCGCGGCCTGGATCAGCCGGTCGACGAGTTCCGGGTAGCTGACGCCGCTCTCCTGCCACATGCGCGGGTACATGGAGATCGGGGTGAAGCCGGGCATCGTGTTGATCTCGTTGATCACGAATTCGCCGTTGTCCAGCAGGAAGAAGTCCGCGCGGACCAAGCCCTCGCAGGACGCGGCGTCGAACGCCGCCATGGCGAGCCGCTGGACCTCGGCGGTCTCGGCCTCGGTGAGCGGTGCCGGGACGATGCCCTCGGCGGAGTCGATGTACTTGGCCTCGAAGTCGTAGAAGGCATGCGCGGTGACCGGCGGGATCTCGGCGGGGACGCTGGCGCGCGGGCCGTCCTCGAATTCCAGTACGCCGCACTCGATCTCACGGCCGCGCAGCAGCGACTCCACGATGATCTTGGGGTCGTGGCGCCGCGCCTCCTCGATCGCCTCGTCCAGGCCGCCGAGGTCGTCGACCTTGCTGATGCCCATCGAGGAGCCGGCCCGGGCCGGCTTCACGAAGAGCGGCCAGCCGTGGTCGCCCGCGAAGTCGATGATCTTCCTGCGGGCGGAAGAAGGATCCTGCTCCCACTCGCGGGGCCGGATCACCACATAGGGGCCGACGGGGAGTCCGAAGGAGGTGAAGACCCGCTTCATGTACTCCTTGTCCATGCCGACGGCGGACGCGAGCACGCCGGCGCCGACATAGGGCACGCCGGAAAGCTCCAGCAGGCCCTGCAGGGTGCCGTCCTCGCCGTACGGGCCGTGCAGCAGCGGGAAGACGACATCGACCTCGCCGAGCACCTTGGGCACCGAACCCGGTTCGGTGTAGGCAACCTCGCGGCTGGCGGGGTCGACCGGGAGGACAACGGTGCCCTCGTGATCGCTGACCTGCTCCACGCTGGGCATCCGGCGGTCGGTGATGGCCATCCGCTCGGGGTCGTCGGCGGTCAGCGCCCAGCGTCCGTCGGCGGTGATGCCGATGGGCAGCACGTCGTACTTGGTCCGGTCGATGGCGCGCAGGAGGCTCGCCGCGGTCACCACGGACACCCCGTGTTCGGAACTGCGGCCGCCGAAGACGACAGCGACTCGCGGCTTGGGGCCCTTGGGGCCCTCGGGGCTCTGGGAAGAAGGCACAGTGCTCATGTCGCGTTGACCTTACCGTTCGGACTTCGCAGAACGTGACATCAGGTCCTTGACGGCCACGGCGGGCTGTTTGCCGTTGTGCACGATGTCCACGACCGTGTCTGTGATCGGCATGTCGACCCCGTAGCGGCGGGCCAGATCGGCCACCGACTCGCAGGACTTGACGCCCTCGGCGGTCTGCCTGGTGACGGCGATGGTCTGCTCCAGGGTCATGCCGCGGCCGAGGTTCGTACCGAAGGTGTGGTTGCGCGACAGCGGCGACGAACAGGTGGCAACGAGGTCGCCGAGGCCCGCAAGGCCGGAGAAGGTGAGCGGGTCGGCGCCCATGGCGACGCCGAGCCGGGTGGTCTCGGCGAGGCCGCGGGTGATCAGCAAGGCCTTGGTGTTGTCGCCGAGGCCCATGCCGTCGGCGATGCCGACGGCGAGCCCGATCACATTCTTGACCGCGCCGCCGAGCTCGCAGCCGATCACATCGGTGTTGGTGTACGGGCGGAAGTACCCGGTGTGGCAGGTGGCCTGCAGCCTACGGGCCACCGCTTCGTCATGGCAGGCGACAACCGAGGCGGCGGGCTGGCGGGCCGCTATCTCCTTGGCGAGGTTGGGTCCGGAGAGAACCGCGATCCGGTCCGGGCCGGCCTTGGCGACCTCCTCGATGACCTCGCTCATCCGCTTGGCCGTGCCGAGTTCGATCCCCTTCATCAGGCTGACCAGCACAGAGTCCGGGGGCAGCAACGGCGCCCACTGCGCAAGGTTGCCGCGCAGCGTCTGGGACGGTACGGAGAGGAACACGAACTCGGCGTCACGGGCGGCCGCCGCCGGGTCGGTGGTGGCCCGTACGGTGTCGGGGAGTTCGACGCCGGGGAAGTAGTCCGGGTTGGTACGGCCGGTGTTGATCGCGTCCACCACATCAGGGCGACGGCCCCACATGGTCACCTGGGCGCCGGCGTCGGCGAGCACCATCGCGAAGGCGGTGCCCCAGGAGCCGGTTCCGTAGACCGCGCAACGAGTTGTCACTTGAGGCCCTTCTTCGCCCTGCGGAGGTCGTAACGCTCGGTGGGCGCGGGCTCGCCGCGCAATTCGGCGAGGTGCTCGGTCACCGCGTCCATGATGACGTCGGTGGCTTCGCGCAGCACTTCGGCGGTGGGTTCGAGACCGTAGAAGGCGGAGAGGTCCACCGGAGGTCCGGCGAGCACCCTGAGGGTCTTGCGGGGGAAGAGATGCAGCTTCTCGTACGGCGGCATCGCCTCATGGGCGCCCCACTGCGCGACCGGGATCACCGGTGCCTTGCTGAGCAGCGCGAGCCGGGCGACGCCGGTCTTGCCGGTCATCGGCCACAGGTCCGGGTCACGGGTGAGGGTGCCCTCGGGGTAGAAGACGACGCACTCGCCGGAGTTGAGGGCGTCGACCGCGGCGCGGAAGGCGTTGGCGGCGTCGCTGGACTCCCGGTACACGGGGATCTGGCCGGTGCCGCGCAGCATCATGCCGATGAACGGGATCTTGAAGAGGCCGGCCTTGGCGAGAAGACGCGGGACGCGTCCGGTGTTGTACTGGAAATGCCCGTACGACAAGGGGTCGAGGTGGGAGTTGTGGTTCACCGCGGTGATGAATCCGCCGTCGGCAGGAATGTTCTCCATTCCGCGCCAGTCCCGCTTGAAGAACACAAGGAGCGGCGGTTTCGCGATGACGGCCGCCAGGCGGTACCAGAAGCCGATTCTGCGGCGGGACACCAGGACATCCTCCTCGTAGCTGTGGCGCGGCACGCGCGTACCCGTGCGGCGGCACAAGTGTCGCCGGTACGCCCACCGTAACGCCAGGGCGTAGAGCGGTACCTCAGGCGGGGGCAAGCACAATGGAGCAGTGCTGCCAATCGTGATGTGGTCCCTCGTCGTGCCGCTCAAACCGCTCGCCCTCGCCAAGAGCCGTCTGGCCAGCGCGGCCGGGCCGGTGCTGCCCGGGCTCGCGCTGGCGTTCGCCAAGGACACGGTGACCGCCGCGTTGAACTGCCGGGCGGTCGGAAGTGTGACTGTGGTCACCGACGACCCGCTCGCCGGGGCGCAGCTCGCCGCGCTCGGCGCCCGTGTCGTCGCCGACACCCCGGCCGCCGGGCTCAACGCGGCGCTCGCGCACGGCGCCCTGTGGGTGCGCCGCGATCGCCCTGACACCCCCGTGGCGGCCCTGAACGCCGATCTCCCGGCGCTGCGGCCCGCCGAATTGACGCGCGTGCTGGACGCCGCCTCGGCGGGCCCCGGGCGGGCGTTCCTGGCCGACGCCGCGGACCTGGGCACCACGCTGCTCTGCGCCGCCCCCGGAACCGCCCTCGCCCCGGCCTTCGGCGGCCCCTCCCGGGCCCGCCATCGTGCCTCGGGCGCGCGGGAGATCACGCTGACCGGCGTGGACTCCGCACGGCGTGACGTCGACACCGCCGACGACCTACGCGCGGCCCTGGCACTCGGCGTGGGCCGGTACACAGCGGCGCTGATGCCGCTGCCATCGATCGCCGGGCATTCCCAGGCCCTGTCCGACAAATAGCGCCGGCCGGCCGGCGGGCGGGCCCCCGCGGTGCAGGCAGGATTTGCCGGACAGGGCCTGGGGCGGCCTGCCGACGGCGCCGGGCGAGCCGCTCGGCCCTCCTTGGCAGGACGGACGGGATCGTGCCTGCCGCAGCCCTACTACGCTGGCCGTATGCAGGCGACCTCGTACACCTACGATCCCGAGACCCGTGGCGGCAGTGTGCTGCTCGACGACGGGACCCCACTGCCGTTCGACGCGGCGGCCTTCGACGCGGGGGGCTTGCGGCTGCTGCGGCCGGGGCAGCGGGTGCGGATCCGCACCGAGGGGTCGGGGCCGGGGCGCAGGGTGGTGTTCGTGACGCTGCAGACGTTCCCGGACCCGGGGGCGTAAGGGCGAAGCCTCCTGGTCTCCGGACGCAATGGCGCGGGCCGGGCTCCCCGGAGGGAACCCGGCCCGTCGCGGCCTCTGGTAGGCGGGTTACCTACTGGCGGCGGCCCGTTTGGGGGTGGTCTTGCGCCCGGCTGTCTTGCCAGGCGCCTTCTTGGCCGGCGAGGTCTTCCTCGCGGCGGCCTTCTTGGTGGTGGTCTTCTTCGCGGCCGCGGTCTTCTTGACCGCGGAGGTCTTCTTGGCGGCCGTGGTCTGCTTCGCGGCGGTCTGCTTTGCCGGAGTGGCCTTCTTGGCGGCGGTCTTCCTGGCCGCCGTGGTCTTCTTCGCGGCCGCCTTCTTGGTCGTGGCCTTGGCGGTAACGCCGCCGGTGAGGCTGCCCTTGGGGGCCTTCTTCACCGAGACCTCGCCGCCCCTGGGGAGCTTCTTTGTCCCGCTGACCAGGTCTTTGAAGCCCTGGCCGGCACGGAATCGCGGCACGGAGGTCTTCTTGACCCGGACCCGCTCCCCGGTCTGGGGGTTGCGGGCGTAGCGGGCGGGACGCTCCACCTTCTCGAACGATCCGAAACCTGTGACCGAGACCCGGTCACCGCCGACAACCGCACGGACGATGGCGTCCAGAACCGCGTCCACCGCTTCTGCGGCGTTCTGGCGGCCGCCGAGCTTGTCGGCAATCGCTTCAACGAGCTGCGCCTTGTTCACGTCTTCCCCTTCGGAACTTGCCCGGCGAATGAGTTCGGGCTTTTTCGCACGTTAGGCGGATATATACCGCAAATCAAATACGAAACGGGCGAATCACCCTTGTGCCGCAACGAACTCGGCTCTCAGGGACTTCCTTCGTCGGGGAGCCGGCCTTCCTCCAGGTCCTTCATCAGAGCGTCCAGACGCCTTGCCGCAGCCGGGAGATCACGTTTCGCGGCCGCCGTGATGACGAGCAGTCTGCGGCTCAACTGGACCCGGACTTCATCGGTCACTTGCAGACCCGCCACTCGGGTGTGTGCCTGCTTCAGCCGGGCGGCGAGGAGCCCGTACAGCTCGAGCCCCTCATCGCGTTCCATCTCTCTCCTCCACAAGGGAATCCTGCCCTTCAGGTCAGAGGGAATGCGATCCTGGTGCGCGTACGAAGCGTAGCGGCCCAGCACAGTCAGTCACCTGTTCCGGGGGCGGTCACCAAGCCGGTGGCGAACTGCCCGGACCGGGCAGGCGCAAACG
Source organism: Actinacidiphila oryziradicis (assembly GCF_005047355.1). Lineage (GTDB taxonomy): Bacteria > Actinomycetota > Actinomycetes > Streptomycetales > Streptomycetaceae > Actinacidiphila > Actinacidiphila oryziradicis. The sequence continues at coordinate 138,742 of NZ_SUMC01000007.1, read as the reverse complement.
CGACGTAGCGCCCCACGCCATAGGGCGGGGGCGCTACGAGGACGTGCGGGCCGGAAGACCCTCAGGCCTGCACCGTCTGTGGCTTGTACGCCGGACGCTTGGCCTCGTACGCGGCGATGTCGGGCTCGTATCCCAGCGTGAGGCTGATGTCGTCCAGGCCTTCCAGAAGCCGCCAGCGGGCGTTGTCGTCCAGTTCGAACGGGGCGGTGATGCCCTCGGCACGGACCTCGCGGGCGACGAGGTCGACGGTGATCTCGGCGGCCGGGTCGCCTTCCGTGATCTTCCAGAGCTGTTCGACGGTCTCCTGCGGGAGGATCACCGTGAGCAGGCCGTTCTTCAGTGAATTGCCACGGAAGATGTCGGCGAAGCGGGACGAGATCACGGCCTTGAAGCCGTAGTTCTGCAGCGCCCACACCGCGTGCTCGCGGGAGGAGCCGGTGCCGAAGTCGGGGCCGGCGATCAGCACGGTGGCGCCCGCGCGCTCGGGCTGGTTGAGGATGAAGGCCGGGTCCTTGCGCCAGGCCTCGAAGAGGCCGTCCTCGAAGCCGTTGCGGGTGACCTTCTTCAGCCAGTGGGCCGGGATGATCTGGTCGGTGTCGGCGTTGCTGCGGCGCAGGGGTACAACCCGGCCGGTGTGTGTGGTGAAAGCTTCCATGACGCTCAGGCCTCCACGGAGTCGAGGTCGGCGGGGGACGAGAGGCGGCCGGTGACCGCGGTGGCGGCGGCGACCTGGGGCGACACCAGGTGGGTGCGGCCGCCCTTGCCCTGCCGTCCCTCGAAGTTACGGTTCGAGGTGGACGCGGAGCGCTCGCCGGGGGCGAGTTGGTCGGGGTTCATGCCCAGACACATCGAGCAGCCCGCGTGCCGCCACTCGGCGCCGGCCGCGGTGAAGACCTTGTCCAGGCCCTCTTCGACGGCCTGGAGAGCGACCCGTACGGAACCGGGCACGACCAGCATCCGTACGCCGTCGGCGACCTGGCGGCCCTCGACGACGGCGGCGGCGGCGCGCAGGTCCTCGATCCGGCCGTTGGTGCAGGAGCCGAGGAAGACGGTGTCGACCTTGACCTCCCGCAGCGGGGTGCCGGCCTCAAGGGCCATGTACTCCAGGGCCTTCTCGGCGGCGAACCGGTCGCTGGGGTCCGCGAAGGAGGCCGGGTCCGGGATCCTGGCGCTCAGCGGGGCGCCCTGGCCCGGGTTGGTGCCCCAGGTGACGAACGGCGACAGCGAGGCAGCGTCGATGCGCACCTCGTGGTCGAAGACGGCGTCCTCGTCGGTCCTGAGGGTCTTCCAGTACGCGAGCGCCGCGTCCCAGTCCTCGCCCTCGGGGGCGTGCGGACGGCCCTGCAGGTAGTCGAAGGTGGTCTGGTCCGGGGCGATCATGCCTGCCCGGGCGCCCGCCTCGATCGACATGTTGCAGATGGTCATCCGGGCTTCCATCGAGAGCTTCTCGATGGCCGGGCCGCGGTACTCGATCACATAGCCCTGGCCGCCGCCGGTGCCGATCTTGGTGATGATGGTCAGGATCAGGTCCTTGGCGGTGACCCCGGGAGGCAGTTCGCCGTCAACCGTGATCGCCATGGTTTTGAACGGGGCGAGCGGCAGCGTCTGGGTGGCCAGCACATGCTCGACCTGCGAGGTGCCGATGCCGAACGCCAGCGCGCCGAAGGCGCCGTGGGTGGAGGTGTGACTGTCGCCGCAAACCACCGTGGTACCGGGCTGGGTCAGACCCAGCTGCGGGCCGACGACATGCACGACACCCTGCTCGACGTCGCCCAGCGGGTGCAGCCGCACCCCGAACTCCGCGCAGTTCTTCCGCAGCGTCTCCAGCTGGGTGCGGGAGACCGGGTCGGCGATCGGCTTGTCGATGTCGAGGGTCGGGGTGTTGTGGTCCTCCGTCGCGATGGTGAGGTCCAGACGGCGCACTTGGCGGCCGTTGAGCCGGAGGCCGTCGAAGGCCTGGGGGCTGGTGACCTCGTGGAGGAGGTGCAGATCGATGTAGAGGAGGTCGGGTTCGCCCTCGACGTGCCGGACGACGTGGTCGTCCCAGACCTTTTCCGCGAGTGTCCTGCCCATCGCTGTCCCTCCGACCGGCCGCACTGCCGGCCAACTCGTACGGTGCCGCGGCGGGCCGGTCCCCTCGTAAGGGAGGCCACTGCGACCTTGTCGCCTACCAGCCTGACGCGTTACCCGGAAAATTGGACTTGCGTTTCACAGAGTGAGACGCGAGTATCGTTGCATGGACAACTCTAGTGGCGTCGGCGTTCTCGACAAGGCGGCTCTGGTGCTCAGCGCACTGGAGTCCGGCCCGGCCACCCTGGCCGGACTCGTAGGCGCCACGGGCCTCGCCCGGCCGACCGCCCACCGCCTCGCGGTTGCCCTGGAGCACCACCGCATGGTCGCCCGCGACATGCAGGGCCGCTTCATCCTCGGCCCCCGGCTCTCCGAACTCGCCGCGGCGGCCGGCGAGGACCGGCTGCTCGCCACCGCCGGGCCGGTACTTACCCATTTGCGTGACGTTACCGGAGAAAGCGCCCAGCTCTACCGGCGCCAAGGGGACATGCGGATCTGCGTCGCCGCGGCGGAGCGGTTGTCCGGGCTGCGGGACACGGTGCCCGTCGGCTCCACCCTTCCGATGAAGGCCGGGTCCGCCGCCCAGGTCCTGCTCGCCTGGGAGGAGCCGGAGCGGTTGCACCGCGGGCTCCAGGGCGCCCGTTTCACGGCTACGGCTCTTTCCGGCGTACGGCGACGGGGCTGGGCCCAGTCCATCGGCGAGCGCGAGCCGGGCGTGGCGTCGGTGTCGGCGCCCGTGCGCGGGCCCTCCAACCGCGTTGTCGCCGCTGTGTCCGTCTCCGGGCCCATCGAGCGCCTCACCCGGCACCCCGGGCGTATGCACGCCCAGGCGATCATCGACGCGGCCGGCCGGCTCAGCGAAGCGCTTCGCCGCAACGGCTGAGCCTGAGCCCGTACAAAGCACAATGGCCCGGCGCCTTCGCGCCGGGCCATTCGCTTACGTACCCCCGACCGGATTCGAACCGGCGCTACCGCCTTGAGAGGGCGGCGTGCTAGGCCGCTACACAACGGGGGCTTGCTCTGTACGAAATACGCTGGGGTACCAGGACTCGAACCTAGAACAACTGAACCAGAATCAGCCGTGTTGCCAATTACACCATACCCCATGGCATGTCAAGTACCCCCGACCGGATTCGAACCGGCGCTACCGCCTTGAGAGGGCGGCGTGCTAGGCCGCTACACAACGGGGGCCCTAGCGAAGTCCCTTACGGGACCAGTACCCCCGACCGGATTCGAACCGGCGCTACTGCCTTGAGAGGGCAGCGTGCTAGGCCGCTACACAACGGGGGCTTGCTCTGTACGAAATACGCTGGGGTACCAGGACTCGAACCTAGAACAACTGAACCAGAATCAGCCGTGTTGCCAATTACACCATACCCCACCAAAATCCAACCCCTGATATTGTGGGGTTTTGTTTGGTTAGCGCTTCCCGGCCCGGCCCTGCGGCCCGCCCGAGCGGCGCAGGAAGAACATTACCCGATGCGTGACGGCGCTCCAAAACGGGTATCGCCCGCCAGCAGCGCTGGCAGCTGCCCCAGACCGGTGATCATCCGCAGGCCGGGCAGGCCGGCGCCGGTGCGGGCCCGGTCCAGCCAGATGCCGGTGAGCCCGGCCTCGTCCGCGCCGCGCGCGTCGATGTCCGGCTTGTCGCCGACGTACGCCACCTCGCGGGGCGGCAGGCGGAGTGCGTCGCAGGCCGCGAGGAACGCCTCCGGCGCGGGTTTGGCGTGGCCGAGTTCCGCGGAGCAGAGCAGCACCTCGAAGCGGTCACGCAGCCCCAGGGCCCGGAGCTTGGGGTCCTGCTGGAGGACGCTGGAGTTCGACAGCACCCCGTGCCGGTACGCGGGCGTAAGGGCGTCCAGAGCCGGTACGACATCCGGGAAGGCGGACCAGTCGGCGCCCTCGTAATGCACCCGGTAGCCCTCGAACCAGGCATCCGCCTCGGCGTCGGCCAGTGGCCGTCCCAGAAACGCGCGGACGCGTTCGCGGCGCTGTTCCGGGAATGTCAGCTCGCCGGCCAGGAAACGGTCGTAGTGGATCTCCATCACCGCGCGCCAATGACCGAGGGCCTGCTCCGCGCTTTCGTACGCGCGCAACAGGCCCTCGGCCTCGAAGTACCGCAGTGCGCCGGTGCGTTCGGCCCCCGAGTAGTCGAAGAGGGTGTCATCGATGTCCCAGAGGACAGCGCGGATCGGCATGCCGCCGACCCTACAGACCAGCGGACCTCTGCGGCCGGTCAGCCACCGAGCTTGGCCAGGGCGGCGTCGAGGCGGGCGAGGGTGCGGTCGCGGCCGAGGACTTCGAGCGACTCGAAGAGCGGCAGGCCCACGGTGCGGCCGGTGACCGCGACGCGGACCGGGGCCTGGGCCTTGCCGAGCTTCAGGCCGTGCTCCTCGCCTGCGGCCAGGACGGCCTCCTTGAGGGTCCCGGCGTTCCATTCGGCCTCGGCGAATTTGCCGCGGACGGAGCGCAGGAGCGCGTCCGAGCCCTCCTTCATCGCCTTCTGCCAGGACACCTCGTCCTCCACCGGCTCGTCGAGGAAGAGGAAGTCGACGCCTGCGGTGATCTCGGACAGGACCGTGAGCCGGGTCTGGGCGTGCGGGGCGAGCGCCTCGAAGGCCTCCTGGTCGAACGCCTCCGGGGACCAGGGGGCGAAGGGCGCCTTCAGCCAGGGGGCGCAGGCCGTGATGAAGTCCTTGACGTCCAGCAGGCGGATGTGGGCGGCGTTGATCGCCTCGCACTTCTTCAGGTCGAAGCGCGCCGGGTTGGCGACGACATCCTTGATGTCGAAGGCGGCGACCATCTCGTCCATGGAGAAGATGTCCCGGTCCTCGGAGAGCGACCAGCCGAGCAGCGAGAGGTAGTTGAGCAGGCCCTCGGGCAGGAAGCCGCGCTCCCGGTAGAGGTTCAGGGAGGACTGCGGGTCGCGCTTGGAGAGCTTCTTGTTGCCCTCACCCATGACATAGGGCAGGTGCCCGAATTCCGGCGTGGTGCCATTGCCGACGCCGATCTCGGCCAGGGCGGCGTAGAGCGCGATCTGGCGCGGGGTGGAGGAGAGCAGGTCCTCGCCGCGCAGGACGTGGGTGATCTCCATCAGCGCGTCGTCGACCGGGTTGACCAGGGTGTAGAGCGGGGCGCCGTTGGCCCGGACGATGCCGTAGTCGGGCACGTTCTCCGGGGTGACGGTGATGTCTCCGCGTACGAGGTCGGTGAAGGTGATCGGGTGGTCGGGCATCCGGAAACGGACGATCGCCGTGCGGCCCTCCCGGCGGTACGCCTCGATCTGCTCGGCGGTCAGGTCGCGGCAGTGGCCGTCGTAGCCGGACGGCTTGCCGGCGGCACGGGCGGCGTCGCGGCGGGCGTCCAGCTCCTCGGTGGTGCAGAAGCACTCGTAGGCGTAGCCGGCCTCCTGGAGCCGGCGCGCGACGTCCGCGTAGATGTCCATCCGCTGGGACTGACGGTACGGAGCGTGCGGGCCCCCGACCTCCGGGCCCTCGTCCCAGTCGAAGCCCAGCCAGCGCATGGCGTCCAGGAGCTGCTCGTAGGACTCCTCGGAGTCGCGCGCGGCGTCGGTGTCCTCGATACGGAAAACCAATGTGCCGCTGCGGCCCTTGTTGTGCCGGGCGAAGGCCCAGTTGAACAGGGCTGTGCGGACCAGGCCCACGTGGGGGTTGCCGGTCGGCGAGGGACAGAACCGTACACGTACGGGTCGTGCGGGAGCTGCGCTAGTCACGCTTGATCACCTTGTTGGTGAGAGTGCCGATGCCTTCGATGGTGACGGCGACCTCGTCGCCGACATGGAGCGGTCCGACCCCGGCCGGGGTGCCGGTGAGGATGACATCACCCGGAAGGAGCGTCATCGCCTCGGTGATGTTGACGATCAGGTCCTCAATGGAGTTGATCATCTGGCTGGTGCGGCCTGCCTGCCTCAGCTCGCCGTTGACGGTCGCGGTGATCGCGAGGTCCGAGGCGGCGGCGAGGTCTAGACCGGTCTCGATCCAGGGGCCGAGCGGGCACGAGGAGTCGAAGCCCTTGGCACGGGCCCACTGCTTCTCGGCCTTCTGGGTGTCGCGGGCGGTGACGTCGTTGGCACAGGTGTAGCCGAGGATGACGTCCTTGACGCGCTCGCGCGGCACCTCCCGGCACAGCCGGCCGATGACCACGGCGAGTTCGGCCTCGTGGTGGACCTCGCGGGAGAACGTGGGGTACACGATCGGGTCACCGGGGCCGACCACGGAGGTGGAGGGCTTGAAAAAGGCCCAGGGGGCGGCGGGCACCTCATTGCCGAGCTCCGCCGCGTGCTCCGCGTAGTTGCGGCCTATCGCGACGACCTTGTTCGGCAGCACCGGCGGGAGCAGCCGGACCTTGTCCAACGGGATCCTGGTCCCGGAGAGTTCGAAGTCGGCGAACGGGATGCCCTTGATGATGTCGATGGCCTCGCCCTCGACCGCGCCGAAGGCGACATTGCCGTCGATGGAGAACCTGGCGATGCGCACGGGAAGCAGCTGCCCCTCACTGGGTACCGGAAGTGGGACTCCAGCTTATTTGACACTGCGGGGGGGCGCCTCGCTGCTCCGCGCTACGGCTACTGCGCGCCGGGGAGCTTCGAAAGCACTGTGCGGCGCGGATTCGCCGTCTGCCGCGGCAGCTGGGGGGCCTCGGTGACCTCTGCGTCCGTCAGGTCTGCCGCCGCGTCCTCGGTGACTGTGGTCTGCGGTTCCTCGGCATCCTTGAGGTGCGCGAGGGTGGTGCGCCGGGGGTTGGCTATGGGACGGAACATCATGGTCGTCTTCATGGGCCGGTATGGACCTCTTGGATCGGGGCGCCGGGCAGCAGACGCCGGTTGACGGTCTGGGCGTGTATGTAAACGATCAGGCTAGTGGCGTCAATTCCCAAAACTCCGTGGCCGAGACACCCATTGCGCTGTGATATTGCTCACCAAGTGATGGACAAAGTAGGCGAATCCCACATTTGATCTTGACAAGTGAAAGCGACATAGCGTACTTCACCGGATGATTCACCCTGCCGATCGGTCAACGGGGACCACTGAAGGCCTTGGAATACATAGAAGAAATGTCCATTAGCGCCAGTTATTCAGGGGATAGTCACCGACAACCGGTGACCCACTGGGCGCAGGGAGTCACACGTTTCAAACACTGAGGCCCGGCCCTTGTTGGAGGTCCGTCACTGTGCTGGAATTCCCCGGACCCGCCGTATCCATCGAGCCGGCGCGCAGGGGGCGCGTTCGAGCGCCGAGCGGCGGCTTATACGAGCATCTCGCCGGGGAGGGCGAGGCTCCCAGACTCGACAACCGTCCTGCCGCCCGCGCGGAGGACGCCTGGTCCAGAGGTTGCGACGCTAGTGCAGGGACGTTTCAAGAGGGATGGCGGCGCTGCGGGCGACCCGGAGCAGCGCGGCGGAGCCGACCATGGCTCCGCGCCACGCCGGCCGGACGAGACCGTAGCGGCCGGAACTACGAGCACGCCGAAAAGCAGCGCCGCGACGGGCCGCAGTATGGGGTCCGCCGGCAGAACAGGGCCAGGTCCCCGCGTAGCTATGCGCAACTGGCGCATCAGCACGCGTCTGGTGTCCCTGCTCGCGCTGCCTGTGGTCGCCGCGACGTCGCTGGGTGCGCTGCGCATCCAGAGCTCGCTGGATAACTTCGACCAGCTCGGCAACATGAAGTCGCTCACGGACATCACAGAGAGCTCCACCGAGCTGGCCGCCGCGCTGCAGAACGAGCGCGACGTCGCGGCCGGCCCGCTCTCGTCCAAGCCCCGGGAGGACAAGAACGACGCTGTAGTCGCGGCACGGGAGCAGACCACGCGGGCGAAGCAAGCCTTCGACTCGGTCAGCGGCAATGTCCCGGGCAATCTCACAGGTGTCCGGTCCACGGTGCTCGCGATCAACCGGCAGCTGAGCAAGCTCACCTCGATCCGCGACAACGCGTACACCAACGCTGACTTCATCTCGCAGACCGTCAACGACTACGACGGTCTCATCCAGTCGCTGCTCGCGCTCTCCCAGGACATGGCCCAGGCGACCAACAACCCGGACATGATCACCCAGACCCGTACGCTGGCGGCCTTCTCGTCCGCCAAGGAGTTCGACTCCATCCAGCGTGCCGTGATCAGTGCCGCACTCGCCGACAACAGGCAGCTCGCGACCAACGACTGGCAGTACCTGCAGAGTTCGGCCAGCTCCGAGACTTCCGCCTTGCAGCAGTTCAAGCAGATCTACGGCACCGGTGCGGATGCCCTGCTCAAGGGCATCACCGGCGGCAACGACACGATCAACACGGTCAACGACGAACAGGCGCGGATCGCGGCCTCCGAGACCGGTATCCGCAGTCAGGGCGGCTCGTACCGCGACTGGGACGACGACGCCCAGGTCAAGATCGACGAGATGACCCGGATCGAGCAGTCGCTGCTGAAGGACATGCAGCAGAAGGCGCTGCAGCTGCGCTCCGAAGCCCAGCAGCAGGCGCTCCTCGACGGCGCACTCATCCTGCTGGTGCTCGGCATCTCGGTGGTCGGCGCGTTCGTCGTCGCCCGTTCCATGATCCGCAGCCTGCGCCGTCTCCAGGACACCGCGCAGGAAGTCGCCCAGAAGCGGCTGCCCGAGCTGGTCAGGCACCTCTCGGAGTCCGACCCGCAGGATGTGGACACCTCGGTCGAGTCGATCGGCATCCACAGCCGCGACGAGATCGGCCAGGTGGCCCGGGCCTTCGACGAGGTCCACCGCGAGGCGGTCCGGCTCGCCACCCAGCAGGCGCTGCTGCGGGGCAACGTCAACGCGATGTTCACCAACCTCTCCCGCCGCAGCCAGGGCCTCATCCAGCGGCAGCTGAGCCTGATCTCCGAACTGGAGAGCCGCGAGGCCGACCCGGACCAGTTGTCCAGCCTCTTCAAGCTCGACCACCTCGCGACCCGTATGCGCCGTAACGGCGAGAACCTCCTCGTCCTCGCGGGCGAGGAGCCCGGCCGCCGCTGGACCAAGCCGGTCCCGCTGGTCGACGTGCTTCGTGCCGCCGCTTCCGAGGTGGAGCAGTACGAGCGCATCGAACTCACCTCTGTGCCGGCCGCCGAGGTCACCGGGCGTGTCGTCAACGACCTCGTGCACCTTCTGGCCGAGCTGCTCGAGAACGCCACCTCGTTCTCGTCCCCGCAGACCAAGGTGCGGGTCACCGGCCACGCGCTGCCGGACGGCCGGGTGCTCATCGAGATCCACGACACCGGTATCGGCCTGTCGCCGGAGGACCTCGCCGACATCAACGAGCGGCTGGCCAACCCGCCGACGGTGGACGTGTCCGTCTCCCGACGGATGGGCCTGTTCGTGGTCGGCCGGCTGTCCTTGCGGCACGGCATCCGGATCCAGCTCCGCCCGTCCGACTCCGGCGGTACGACAGCACTCGTCATGCTGCCGGTGGACGTCACCCAGGGCGGCAAGCCGAGGCCGGGTGCGCCGGGCCCCGGCCAGCAGAGCGGCGCGGCCATCGGTCCGATGGGTACCACCGGCGCCGGTGCCGGCGGCGGCGGGCCGCTCGGGCGGCAGCCGCAGCGCAACCAGGTTCCGGCCGCCGAGCAGCGTCCGGCGCTCAACCCCTCCGGCCCCGCCGATGTCGGTGCCCCGCCGAACGGGCGTCCCGGAGGCCCGGCCTGGGCCCAGGACCAGGAGCAGGGCAACCAGGGCCGGGGCCACCGCCGTGGCGGCAGTCGCGGTCAGCAGCCCAAGCGCGGTCAGAACGCCCCGCAGCCGGTCTCCGCGGACCGCGGTCCCATGCAGGACACCGCACGCGGCCACGAGGACGTGGAGGCCACAGCCGCACTGCCGCGCATGGACTTCGACGCGCCGCCCGCCGGCACGTTCCCGCCGGCGGGCACCTTCCCGCCCGCCGGCAACTTCCCGCACACCGGCCCGCAGCACGAATCCACCGGCCAGTTCCCCCGCCCCACCCCGCTCGACTGGCAGCAGCGCCCCGCCGACCCGGAGTCCACCGGGCAAATGCCGCGCGCCGACTTCAACGCCTCGGCACCCGGCGCGATCCCGCACACCGGCCCGCAGCGCGGCCCGGGGAACCCGGAATCCACCGGCCAGTTCCCCCGTTCCACCCCGGCCGGCCGGGACCAGCGCCCCGCCGACCCGGTGCCCACCGGGCAATCCCCGCGCGCCGACTTCAACGCCCCGGCACCCGGCGCCCGTACGTTCCCGCCCTCCGGCGCCGGTCAGCGCCCGCAGCCCGACACCGGTCAGGTCGGCCGGCCCTTCACCCGTAGCGATGTCTTCCAGCCCCCGGCCGACCGGCGTCCCGGCAACCCGGCACGCCCGGGCGGCCCGCAGGCTCCCGGAAACGGCAACCTGCCCGCGCCGCGGCAGGGCAGCGGCGCCCCCGGCAACGGCCTGCCGGAGCAGTACCCGCCCGGCACCGGCCGGGGCAACCCGCAACGTCCGGCTCAGCAGCCGGGCGGCCCGGGCGGTACCCCCTTCGCACCCGGCCGTGACCAGGGCGGCGACCGCCGTCCGCTGCCGCCGGCCGCCGAGCCGATGGCGCTGCCGCCGGCACCGGTCCGCGACGACGAACGCAGCCCGATCTTCGAAGCACTGGAGTCGGACTGGTTCCGCACCGGACAGGCCGAGCGGATGCAGCAGGTCCACGTCGAGAGCGGCCCCGTCGGCCCCACCCGGCAGGCACCCGCCGCACCCAACGGGCAGAACGGTCACAATGGCCACAACGGACAGGGCGCGTACAACGGCCAGGGCGGCGGGTACAACGGGCAGAGTGGCCAGCCCGTCGGCCGCCCGGCAGGGCCCCAGCGGACCCGCGCCGCCCACTCGGCCCCGGCCCCGGCGCCGTCGCCGGTCCCCTCGGCCCAGTCCGCCCAGCACCAGCCCACGCAGCCACCGCGCCGTGAGCCCTCGTCCTGGCGCCCCACCCCGAACGACGAGGTGTGGCGGCAGGCGGAGCAGGTGCGTGAGCCGTCGGCCGGCGGGATCACCCCGTCCGGACTGCCTCGCCGGGTACCGCGGGCGAACCTCGTCCCGGGTGGCGCGGCCCCCCAACAAGCCCCCCAGGGCGGCCCGCAGGTCTCGCGTGCCCCCGACGACGTGCGCGGACGCCTGACGAACCTCCGTCGCGGTATCCAGCAGGGCCGCCAAGCCGGTACCGGCGGCCCCACTCACCAGCAGGAGCGTTAGTTGAGCGCGATGAGCCAGGCGGCACAGAATCTGAACTGGTTGATCACCAATTTCGTGGACAACACCCCAGGGGTGTCCCACACGGTGGTCGTCTCCGCTGACGGCCTGCTGCTGGCGATGTCCGAGGGATTCCCCCGGGACCGCGCCGATCAGCTGGCGGCCGTCGCCTCCGGCCTGACCTCGCTGACCGCCGGAGCCTCCCGGATCTTCGAGGGCGGCGATGTCAACCAGACGGTCGTGGAGATGGAACGCGGATTCCTGCTCCTCATGACGATCTTCGACGGTTCCTCACTGGCCGTCCTCGCACACCCCGAGTGCGACATCGGTCTGGTGGGCTACGAGATGGCCCTGCTGGTCGATCGTGCGGGCGGCGTCCTCACCCCGGACCTGCGTGCCGAACTGCAAGGCAGCCTGATGCACTGAGCTCCATCCAAAGGCCGTACGACCTACGGCATACAGCGGTAGAAAGACAACACATCGCGACCGCAGAACCGCAGAAGCTCGCCAAAGCTCCAGTAGCTCGCTCGGACCCGGAGGACCTGACACATGACCCCGCCACCCGCCTCGCCGGGCCCGTACGGCGCGTCGCACCATGCGCCGTACGAGGGCGAAGGCGACCAGCCGCTGGTGCGGCCGTACGCCATGACCGGTGGCCGCACCCGGCCGCGCTACCAGCTCGCTATTGAGGCACTGGTCAGCACCAGTGCCGACCCGAGCGCTTACCAAGGGCTGCTCCCCGAGCACCAGCGCATCTGCCACCTGTGCCGCGAGATCAAGTCGGTCGCCGAAATCTCCGCCCTGCTGGCGATCCCGCTCGGTGTGGCCCGGATCCTGGTGGCCGACCTGGCCGAGGCCGGGATGGTCGCCATCCACCAGCCGAGCAGCGGTGAGGCCGGCGGACAGCCAGACGTGACACTGCTCGAAAGGGTGCTCAGTGGACTTCGCAAGCTCTAGGCCGGGTCAGCAGGCGGCGTACGGCAGCCCGCCTGCGGCCCGCTCCACCACCTCGGCGAAAATAGTGGTGGCGGGCGGCTTCGGCGTGGGCAAGACCACGTTCGTCGGCGCGGTCTCGGAGATCAACCCGCTGCGCACGGAGGCCGTTATGACCTCCGCGTCGGCCGGAATCGACGACTTGAGCCATGTCGCGGACAAGACCACCACTACAGTGGCGATGGACTTCGGTCGTATCACGCTCGATGACGACCTGATCCTTTACCTTTTCGGTACCCCGGGCCAGGATCGTTTCTGGTTCATGTGGGACGACCTCGTGCGTGGCGCCATCGGCGCGGTCGTGCTGGTCGACACCCGCAGGCTGGCCGACTGCTTCCCGGCGGTCGACTACTTCGAGAACAGCGGGCTGCCCTTCGTCGTAGCGCTCAACGGCTTCGACGGCCAGCAGCCCTACCGTCCCGAAGAGGTCCGCGAGGCCCTCCAGATCGGCCCCGAGGCTCCCATCATCGTCACCGACGCCCGGCACCGCGCCGAGGCGAAGAGCGCGCTGATCACACTCGTCGAGCACGCACTGCTCGCTCGCCTCAAGTAAATCTTCCAGTTTGCCAGTTGTGGCACGGACCGGCTGTGTCTTTGGACATGGCCGGTCTCTGTGTTCATAACGTTTCGACAGAGAATCAGCGCACACCGAACACCGGCTGCTCCCAATCGGCTGCATAGAGCACACATAACTACCGTATTTTGCCACCGCATTACACTTATGCCCGTTATATCCAGGGCGTTTCGGTCACCCGGCCGGATTTGTCCGACGTTTGAAGAGCACCCCCATGACGTGCTGGAATTCGCAGAACCCGAGAGTAGTAACGGCACTTCCGGTGCCGTCTCCGAGAGGTTGTTGGTCGAGTGAGGAACACGAGGCGAGCAGAGTCGGGCCCCGCGGACCAACCGCGGGGCAACTTCACACCGCCTGCGCGACACGGGGCGGCCGGCACCCCCGCGGCCGCCCCCGAACCTGTGGCGATGGAGCCGGTGGCCGGCCCCGGCAACCGCTTCGCCATGCGCAACTGGCGGGTGGCCACCCGTCTGAACGCGATCCTCCTCATCCCGGTGCTGGTCGCGCTCGTCTTCGGCGGCTTCCGGGTGCAGAGCTCGGTGCGGACCTGGCGGGACGCCGATGACGCGGTCCGGATCGCCCAGCTGGTGCGAGCGGCCGTCACGTACGCCACCACGGCGAGCGACGAACGCGATGTCGCCGTGATCCCGCTGCTGAAGGGCGACACCAAGAGCGCCCAGGTGCTGACCGCCCGGGCAGCCACCGACAAGGCCAAGAGCGCCTTCGACACGGCGGTCAGCCGGATGCCGCAGACCACGGGCCTGCAAAAGCGCGTCCAACTGGTCCGCGACGGTGAGAAGAAGCTCGCCTCGCTGCGCGCCGCCGCCTTCACCCGCAAGCTCCCCGGTGTGCAGACCGAAGAGGGCTACCTCGCCGTCACACACCCGCTGATAGAGCTGTCCAACGAACTCGGCTTCGGCAGCGCCAACCAGGCCAGCTTCGGCCGCACGCTCTACGCCATCTCCCTCACCCAGGCAGCCGAGTCGCTGACCCGGTCCATCGGCACCCACATCCTGGCCGAGAACCGCAACAAGCTCGCGACCGGTGAACTCGACACGCAGCTCACCGCCTTGTCCTCGTACGCCTACCTCCAGGGGATCGCGATCGAGGAGTTCAAGGGCGGCGGCACGGACCAGGACGTGGCCGAGCTGCAGAAAGAGCTGACGGCTGCCGCGGCGAAGGGCAAGCAGCAGGTCACCGCCGCCGCCCAGCAGGCCGCCGCGGCGGGCCAGACCTTTGTGGCCCCGCCCGAGACGATCGCGATGATCAAGGAGATCGCCTCCGGCAAGTCGGCCACCCAGCTCGCGGCCGAGGGCATCACTACCACCTCCTGGTTCGCCGCCTCGGCCCTCGGCTTCGACGCCTACCGCAACGTCGGGGTGTACCTCTCCGACAGCGCCCTCTCGGACGCCCAGCACGTCGCCTCCAGCGCCAGGACCGACGCCATCGTCAACTCGGCCATCGTGCTGGTCGCCCTGATCGTCGCCTTCATCGTCGCCGCCCTGATGGCCCGCGCGATGAGCCGCTCGATGCGCCGGCTCCGCAACGCCGCTTTCGACGTCGCCGAGCAGCGACTGCCGGCTCTGGTCGACCAGCTCTCCCGGACCGACCCCGGCCGGGTCGACACCCGGATCCAGACGATCCCGATCACCAGCAAGGACGAGATCGGCGAGGTCGCCCGCGCCTTCGACCAGGTGCACCGCGAGGCAGTCCGGCTCGCCGCCGAACAGGCGCTGCTGCGGGGGAATGTCAACGCGATCTTCACCAACCTCTCGCGCCGCAACCAGGGCCTCATCCAGCGGCAGCTCTCCCTGATCACCGAGCTGGAGAACAACGAGGCGGACCCGGACCAGCTCGAGAACCTCTTCAAGATGGACCACCTGGCCACCCGTATGCGCCGCAACGGCGAGAACCTGCTGGTCCTCGCGGGCGAGGAGCCCGGCCGCCGGTGGAACCAGCCGGTCCCGCTGGTCGACGTGCTGCGCGCCGCCGCCTCCGAGGTCGAGAGTTACGAGCGCATCGAGCTGATCGGCATCCCGGAGACCGAGATCCACGGCACCGCCGTGACCGACATGGTGCACCTGCTGGCCGAGCTGCTGGAGAACGCCACCACGTTCTCCTCCCCGCAGACCAAGGTCCGGGTCACCGCGACCCGGCTCCCCGACGGCCGCGTCATGATCGAGATCCACGACAAGGGCATCGGCCTCACCGCCGAGGACTTCGCGGACATCAACCACAAGCTGGCCGAGCCGCCGACCGTGGACGCCTCGATCTCCAAGCGCATGGGCCTGTTCGTGGTCGGCCGGCTCGCCGACCGGCACAGCATCCGGGTCCAGCTGCGCCCCTCGGGCGAGCAGGCCGGTACCACCTCGCTGGTCATGCTGCCGGAGCCGATCACTCACGGTGGCGGCGGCGAGGAGGAGATCCCGGAGGACGACAACGACTTCACCGTCTCCCGGATCGTCCCCGAGCACGACACCGCCGACTACGCCTACCGGCCCTCGGCGGCCGATCTCGGATTCGACGACTCGCGGTACGAGCAGATCCAGGTGCCCGACGACGCCCGTGCCCTCGACCCCGTGGGCCGCTCGCTGATGCGCAAGGAACGCCGGGCCCAGCTGGAGGCCTCCACCGGCGAGCGGACGGGCGAGCAGCCGCTGCCGGCGTTCCTCGACGAGGCCCCCGTGCAGCACCCCTACGAGTCGTTCGAGGGCGGTTACCAGGAGCAGGGCTACGTCGAGCCCGTGGCCTACCAGGAGCCGCAGTACGAGCAGACCCCGCAACCGGACGGCTTTCCGGCCCAGGACGGCTACGGGGCCCAGGACGAGTGGCAGCAGCAGGGCTACCCGGTCCCCGCCCAGGACGAGTGGGCCGCCCCGGCGCCCGCCCGGCCGGCGCAGCCCGAGCACCAGGAGTGGACCGCTGCGGCCGGGACTGCCCCGTACCAGCCGCAACAGCTCCAGCAGCCGCAGCAGGCCGAATCCGCTCCGGGAGGCGCTTTCGAAGCGCCGGAGCGCGTAGGCTTCCAACGACCGGGCCCCGCCCCGGGCGCCACCCACTCGCTGACCGGCTCCGGCCTTCCGCGCCGGGACCGCAACGGGTCGGAGCAGCCCGAGGAGGCGGCTCAGGCGGCTCCGGAGCAGGAAGAGTCCACCCAATGGCGTTCAGCGAACGACGACAACTGGCAGCGGGCCGAGCAGGCCCGCGAGCCCAAGGCAGGCGGAGTGACCCCCTCCGGCCTGCCGCGGCGCGTCCCCAAGGCCAACCTGGTCGCGGGCGCCGCCCAGCAGACTCCCCAGAGCGGCCCACAGGTCTCTCGCGCACCTGAGGAAATCCGCGGCCGGCTGAGTAATCTGCGGCGCGGCGTCCAACAGGGGCGCAATGCGGGAACTGACACGAACGGCCAGGGCTTCGGCCCCAATCACCAGGAGCGTTAGTTGAGTCCGATGAGCCAGGCGGCACAGAACCTGAACTGGTTGATCACCAACTTTGTGGACAACACCCCCGGGGTGTCGCACACCGTTGTGGTCTCTGCCGACGGCCTGCTCCTCGCCATGTCCGAAGGCTTCCCCCGGGACCGCGCGGACCAGCTGGCGGCTGTCGCCTCCGGTCTGACCTCGCTGACCGCCGGAGCCTCGCGGATCTTCGAGGGCGGGAGCGTCAACCAGACCGTCGTGGAGATGGAACGCGGTTTCCTCTTCATCATGTCCGTATCGGACGGTTCCTCACTGGCCGTACTGGCGCACCCCGAGTGCGACATCGGCCTGGTGGGCTACGAGATGGCCCTGCTCGTCGACCGAGCAGGGACTGTTCTCACCCCCGACCTACGTGCGGAACTGCAAGGCAGCCTGCTCACCTAACGGACAGGCGTGCGGGCGCGTCTGAGTACCCGTAAGGTGCTCAGACGCGCCGACGAGCTGGAGGAGGAACCGTGGCAACGCCCCCAGGCGGAGATGAGTACGGCAATCCGCATCAGCAACCGCCGTTCAAGCGGTTCAACTTCCCGTCTGCCCCAAGCCAGGACCCAGGTCCACAGGCCCCCAGGCAGCACCGGGTCCAGCCGTACGCGCCTCCCCAGGCCCCGCCACCACGCTCTCCTGCCCGCGGCAGCCGCCCGACTCCGATGGGGTCGGACCATCAACCTCTGGTCCGACCGTACGCGATGACGGGTGGCCGCACCCGGCCGCGCTACCAGCTCGCCATTGAGGCGCTGGTCAGCACCACGGCCGAACCGACGCAACTGCGGGGGCAGTTGCCGGAGCACCAGCGGATCTGCATCCTTTGCAGGGAGATCAAGTCGGTCGCGGAAATCTCCGCGCTCCTCTCCATCCCCCTCGGCGTTGCCCGAATCCTCGTCGCCGACCTGGCCGAGGCGGGTCTCGTCGCCATCCACCAGCCCGGTGGCGACGAAGCCGCGGGCGGTCAGCCAGACGTGACATTGCTCGAAAGGGTGCTCAGTGGACTACGGAAGCTCTAGCGGTCCAGCTCGCTCGACCACATCTGCGAAGATTGTGGTAGCGGGCGGCTTCGGCGTGGGCAAGACCACGTTCGTCGGTGCCGTATCGGAGATCAACCCGCTGCGTACCGAAGCCGTGATGACCTCCGCCTCGGCCGGGATCGACGACCTCACACACGCGCCGGACAAGACCACCACCACGGTGGCGATGGACTTCGGTCGTATCACGCTCGACGAGGACCTGATCCTCTATCTCTTCGGTACGCCCGGCCAGGACCGTTTCTGGTTCATGTGGGACGACTTGGTGCGCGGCGCCATCGGTGCGGTCGTGCTCGTCGACACGCGGCGTCTCGCGGACTGCTTCCCGGCGGTCGACTACTTCGAGAACAGCGGCCTGCCCTTCGTCATCGCCCTCAACGGCTTCGACGGCCAGCAGCCCTACCGCCCCGAAGAGGTCCGCGAGGCCCTCCAGATCGGCCCCGAGGCCCCCATCATCACCACCGACGCGCGGCACCGCGGCGAGGCGAAGAGCGCGCTCATCACACTCGTCGAGCACGCGCTCATGGCGCGCCTGCGCTAGGACGGGTACGGGGCGCCTCCCGGCCGATGGCCGGTGGGCGCCCCGTACCCGCTACAGCGTCCAGGACGCCGTCCGTGACGTCAGAAGGCCGTCTCACCCCCCCGCGGGAGGGTGAGACGGCCTTCTGACGTCACGGATCCTCGGCCCTGGCCGTACGTCCGGATAAGCGCGGGAGGTCAGCCCTGCCAGCTGTGCGCGCTGCGGAAGCCCGGCGTGCGCTCCAGACGGCGCCAGCCCGCAGTCGTGCGCGGCCGGCGGACGTTGGCGCCGGTGTCCTGCCCGGCGGCCGCGGCGCGGGCCAGCAGGACGGCGGTGAGGGCGGCGAGCTCCTCCGGCTCGGCATGGCCCTTCTCCACGCGGACAAGGGTCGCGGTATCGGCAGGCGGCGTGCTCACGGTGCTCACGGGGGGCTCTCCTTGCGAGGGCTACTGGGGCGGGTTGCCGTGCTTGCGGGACGGCAGATCGGCGTGCTTGGTGCGGAGCATCGCGAGGGAGCGGATGAGCACCTCGCGGGTCTCGGCGGGGTCGATGACGTCGTCCACCAGGCCGCGTTCGGCGGCGTAGTAGGGGTGCATCAGCTCGGCCTTGTACTCCTTGACCATGCGGGCGCGCGTGGCGTCGGGGTCGTCGGCCTCGGCGATCTGCTTGCGGAAGATGACATTGGCGGCACCTTCGGCGCCCATCACGGCGATTTCGTTGGTGGGCCAGGCATAGGTGAGGTCCGCGCCGATCGACTGACTGTCCATGACGATGTACGCACCTCCGTAGGCCTTCCGCAGGATCAGCGAGATCCGGGGCACGGTGGCGTTGCAGTAGGCGTACAACAGCTTTGCGCCGTGGCGGATGATTCCACCGTGCTCCTGGTCCACCCCGGGCAGAAAGCCGGGGACGTCCAGAAGAGTGACGAGCGGGACATTGAAGGCGTCGCACATCTGCACGAATCGGGCCGCCTTCTCGCTCGCCTCGATGTCCAGCACCCCGGCGAGCGAGGCGGGCTGGTTGGCGACGATGCCGACGACCTGGCCGTCGAGCCGGGCCAGCGCGACGATGATGTTGGTGGCCCAGCGTTCGTGGATCTCCAGGTACTCGCCCTCGTCGACGATCTCCTCGATCACCTTGCGCATGTCGTACGAGCGGTTGCCGTCGGCCGGCACCAGGTCCAGGAGCACATCCCCGCGCCGGTCGGCCGGGTCGGTGCTTTCGACCGGCGGCGGGTTCTCGCGGTTGTTCTGCGGCAGGAGGGAGAGCAGGTAGCGGACCTCTTCGATGCAGGTCTGCTCGTCGTCGTACGCGAAGTGCGAGACACCGGAGACCTCGGAGTGGACATCGGCGCCGCCGAGCCCGTTCTGGGAGATCTTCTCGCCGGTGACCGCCTGGACGACGTCCGGGCCGGTGATGAACATCTGCGAGGTCTCGCGGACCATGAACACGAAGTCCGTCAGCGCCGGGGAGTAGGCGGCGCCGCCCGCGCACGGGCCGAGCATCACGCTGATCTGCGGGATCACACCCGAGGCGCGGGTGTTGCGCTGAAAGATGCCGCCGTATCCGGCCAGCGCCGAGACGCCCTCCTGGATGCGGGCGCCGGCGCCGTCGTTCAGCGACACCAGCGGGGCACCGGCCGAGATGGCCATGTCCATGATTTTGTGGATCTTCGTGGCGTGGGCCTCGCCGAGCGCCCCGCCGAAGATCCGGAAGTCATGCGCGTACACAAAGACGGTCCGGCCGTGGACGGTGCCCCAGCCGGTGATCACGCCATCGGTGTACGGCCGCTTCGCCTCCAGGCCGAAACCGGTCGCACGGTGCCGGCGCAGCGGTTCGACCTCGCTGAACGAGCCCTCGTCGAGCAACAGGTCGATCCGCTCACGAGCGGTCAGCTTCCCCTTGGCCTTCTGGGCCTCGGTCGCCCGGTCGCTCGGACCGCGCCGGACCTGCTCACGAATCTCGTGCAGCTCGGCGACGCGCCCACGGGCGTCATTCACCGCGGTCGGCTCGGTCGGCACCTCGTCCAAAACGGTCATGCCAACGACGATACGAGTGACCACCTTCGAAAATCGGCGTCCACTTCGTACAGTGTCCTGGCCCGCTTCATGGAGCATCTGGACAGAAGCAACACAAGAATGGCCCCGCGCGCACCGCGCAGGGCCATTTCTTTGTATCGTCCGTCCAGCGGTCCTCCGGCGTCCCGCTAGCGTCCCGCGACCGCCTCCGCGAGGGAAAGCACCCGGCGGGCGTCCTCCACATGGAGGTTCTCGATCATCCGGCCGTCGACGGTGACAACGCCCCGGCCCTCCGCCGCTGCCGCCTCGAAGGCCTCGATGATGCGCCGGGAGCGCTCGATCTCCGCCTGGGACGGCGCGAACGCGCTGTTGCAGGGCTCCACCTGCTTAGGGTGGATCAGCGTCTTGCCGTCGAACCCGAACTGACGGCCCTGCACACACTCCGCCTCGAAGCCCGCCAGGTCCTGGACGTCGTTGTAGACACCGTCCAGGATCACCTTCCCGGCAGCCCTCGCACCGAGCAGGGCGAGCGACAGCCCGGTGAGCAACGGCGCCCGGCCCGGGACGAATTCGGCGTGCAGCTCCTTCGCCAGGTCGTTGGTGCCCATGACCAGGACGGTGAGGCGCTCGCTCGCCGCCGCGACAGCGCCGGCGTCCAGCATCGCCTGCGGAGTCTCCACCATCGCCCAGATCGCGGTCCGGTCCGGCGCGCCGGCGGCCTCCAGAGCCCGCTCGACGGCGTGCACCGTCTCCGGCGAGTCCACCTTGGGCACCACCACCGCGTCCGGGCCCGCCTCGGCCGCCGCCCGCAGGTCCTCGGCGTGCCACGGGGTGCCGGGCGCGTTGACCCGGATGGTGACCTCCCGGTACCCGTACTCGCCCGAGGCAACGGCGGCGGCGACCCGCTTGCGGGCGTCGGCCTTGGCATCGGGCGCGACGGAGTCCTCCAGGTCGAGGATGAGCGCGTCCGTGGGGAGGGTCTTGGCCTTCTCCAGCGCGCGCTCGTTGGCCCCGGGCATGTAGAGCACGGAGCGGCGGGGCCGCAGGATCGCGTCGTCGGTCATGGTCGTCATTCCTTCTCTGCGGCGGCGTACGCCTTGGCCAGCTCGGGATCGCGTGCCGCCAGCGCCTCGGCCAGCTCCACGACCACATGACACTGCTTCACGGTCGCGTCGTCCTGCATCTTCCCGTCGATCATCACCGCACCGGTGCCGTCGCCCATCGCGTCGATCACCTTCCGCGCCCACGCGACATCGGCGGGCTCCGGCGAGAAGACCCGCTTCGCGATGTCGATCTGCACCGGGTGCAGGCTCCACGCCCCCACGCAGCCCAGCAGAAAGGCATTGCGGAACTGGTCCTCGCATGCCGTCGTGTCCCTGATGTCCCCGAACGGCCCGTAATACGGCAGGATGCCGTAGGCGGCACAGGCATCCACCATCCGGGCGATCGTGTAGTGCCACAGATCCTGCTGGTACGTGGCCCTCGGCAGCTCGTCACCCTCCGGGTTCGGGTCCTGCCGGACCAGATAGCCCGGGTGCCCGCCGCCGACCCTTGTGGTCTTCATCCGCCGGCTCGCCGCCAGATCGGCCGGCCCGAGCGACATCCCCTGCATCCGGGGGCTCGCCCCGGCGATCTCCTCGACGTTCGCCACCCCTGTGGCCGTCTCGAGGATGGCGTGCACCAGGACCGGCCGGGTGAGACCTGCCTTCGCCTCCAGTTGCGCCAGCAGCCGGTCCACGTAGTGGATGTCCGCCGCGTCCTCCACCTTGGGCACCATCACCACGTCCAGCTTGTGGCCGATCTCGGTGACCAGGGTGAGAAGGTCGTCCAGGGCCCAGGGCGAGTCCAGGCTGTTGATCCGCGTCCACAGCTGCGTCTCGCCGAAGTCCGTGGCCTTCGCGATCCGCACCAGCCCGGCCCGCGCGGCCTCCTTGCGGTCCGCCTGGACCGCGTCCTCCAGATTGCCGAGCAGGACGTCCGCCTTCGGGGCGAGTGACGGCACCTTCGCCGCCATCTTCTCGTTGCCCGGATCAAAGAAGTGGATCATCCGCGACGGCCTGAAAGGCACCTCCCGTACGGGGTCCGGGGCCCCCACGGCCAGCGGGCGGAAGAAGTCCTTCGCGGAACGCATGCAATCTCCCAGGTCGTATCGAGGGTGGGGAGCTTTCCGGCGCTCACTTTAGAGCCGCCCCGCAGTTACGCTACTGGGCAGTACCTGTGCTGTTGCTCACCGCCGGGTCCCAGCGGAGCGTCATGTCCGGCTCGTTCTCCATGTTGCGGCTGCCGTCATTGGTGTCCATGACGGTGAAGCCGTGCCGCTCGTAGAACGCGCGGGCGTCGGTGTTGCGCTGGAAGACATGCAGCGAGAGCCCGCCCGGGCTGTGCCGCCTGACCTGGTCGAGCAGCAGCGTTCCGATACCCCGTCGGCGTACGTCGGGGCGAAGGTAGAGATGCTCCAGCATGTCCCCTTCGAGTGCGGCGTACCCCAGGACTTCTTCCGCGCCGTCCACCGCCACCCAGGTGCGGCACTCCGCCAGAACGATGTCCCGCACCCACCGGACCACCTCCTCGTCGCTGCGCCGGCGCGGCGGGAGGTACGGCATGGCCGCTTCCCTCGAGTTCACATGAATCCGCATGATCGCCTTCGCGTCCGCCGCGACCGCGGGCCGGACGATCACCTTGTTGTTGTCTGTCATGCGCGCACCCTACGGCGACAATGCCCGGTTCAGGTGGCTGGACGACGGCAAACGGCCGGCCCTCGGCGCAGTGGTTCTCCGACGCCCTCCGCGCGCCCTCACGGCTGGTGCGCGGGCCGCCCGGCTTCGACCGTGACGGCTGGGGCGAGCGCATCACCACCGGCGGCGCCGGCTTCGGCTACGCGACACGCTGCATACGGTGCGCCGTCCCCATGTTCGACCGGCGCACCGGTCTCACGGCCGCCCCGAGCCCATCCGCACCCTGGCCGACTACCGCCGCGAGCCCGAGTACGACAAGGGCGTGAGCTTCGGTATCAAGGCCGCCGTCCTGCGGACCGAAACCATCGGCGTCGGCGACCGAAGTGCGGGTGGACGCCTGGGCGCGCTGAGCGGCGGGACGCCGGGCGGCCTCGGCCGGCCTGGAGGACGCCGACGAGCTGATCGCCGGCCTCGGCCAGGCCCCTGGCACCGTAGCCCCTACTCCTGCGGGTCGATCCCCGCCCGCAACAACCCGTACGCGTACGCGTCGTCGAGGGCCTGCCAGGAGGCGGCGATGACATTTTCGGCGACGCCGACGGTGGCCCAGTCGCCGGTGCCGTCCGAGGTGGTGATGAGGACACGGGTGGTGGATTCGGTGCCGTGCTTGCCTTCGAGGATGCGGACCTTGTAGTCGACGAGTTCGAGCTTGGCGAGCTGGGGGTAGATCTTTTCCAGGCCGACACGGAGCGCGCGGTCGAGGGCGTTGACCGGGCCGTTGCCTTCGGCGGTGGCGACGATGCGCTCGCCCTTGGCCCAGAGCTTGACGGTGGCCTCGTTGGCATGGGTGCCGTCGGGGCGGTCCTCGACGATGGCGCGCCAGGACTCGACCCTGAAGTAGCGGCGGGGCCTGCCCTCCAGCTCCTCGCGGAGGAGGAGTTCGAAGGAGGCGTCGGCGGCCTCGTAGGTGTAGCCCCGGAGTTCGCGCTCCTTGACCCGCGCGACGACCCGGCCGATGAGCTCGCGGTCGCCGCCGAGGTCGACGCCGAGCTCCTTGCCCTTGAGCTCGATGGAGGCACGGCCGGCCATGTCGGAGACGAGCATCCGCATGGTGTTGCCGACCTGCTCGGGATCGATGTGCTGGTAGAGGTCGGGGTCGACCTTGATCGCGGAGGCGTGGAGGCCGGCCTTGTGGGCGAAGGCGGAGACGCCGACGTAGGGCTGGTGGGTGGAGGGGGTGAGGTTGACGACCTCGGCGATGGCGTGCGAGATACGGGTCATCTCGGCGAGGGAGCCGGGCGGGAGCACCTTCTTGCCGTACTTGAGCTCCAGGGCGGCGACGACGGGGAAGAGGTTGGAGTTGCCGACCCGCTCGCCGTAGCCGTTGGCGGTGCACTGGACGTGGGTGGCGCCCGCGTCGACGGCGGCGAGGGTGTTGGCGACGGCGCAGCCGGTGTCGTCCTGCGTATGGATGCCGAGCCGGGCGCCGGTGTCGGCGAGGACAAGGCCGACGACGGCCTGGACCTGGGCGGGAAGCATGCCGCCGTTAGTGTCGCAGAGGACGACGACGTCGGCGCCGGCTTCATGCGCGGCGCGGACCACCTGCTTGGCGTAATCCGGATTGGCACGGTAGCCGTCGAAGAAGTGCTCGCAGTCGACAAAGACGCGGCGGCCCTGGGAGCGCAGGTAGGAGACGGTGTCCCGGACCATCTCCAGGTTCTCCTCCAGGGTGGTGCGCAGAGCGAGCTCGACATGGCGGTCGTGCGACTTGGCGACGAGGGTGATGACCGGCGCTCCGGAGTCCAGCAGCGCCTTGACCTGCGGGTCGTTGGCGGCTTTGGCGCCGGCCCGGCGGGTGGCGCCGAAGGCGACCAGTTGGGCGTGCCTGAGGTCCAGCTCGGTGGCGGCGCGGGCGAAGAACTCGGTGTCGCGGGGGTTGGCGCCCGGCCAGCCGCCCTCGATGAAGCCCACGCCGAAGTCGTCCAGGTGCCTGGCGATCGTCAGCTTGTCGGCGACGGTGAGGTTGATTCCCTCGCGCTGCGCGCCGTCGCGCAGGGTGGTGTCGAAGACATGGAAGCTGTCATCCAGTTCGGCGGTCATAGTGGTGATAACTCCTGATTGGGTGGGTGGGTTCCGGAATACGGAATCACGGGCTCCACTTGCCCCCATCATCCCTTGCGCTCCGCCTCCGGCATGGATGGGCCGGAAAACGAAAAAACCTCTCGCGGGTGCGAGAGGTCTGCGCGCGGGTCCGAGGCACGATGGCCGCTCAGTACGGTGTCGTACGGGGCGGTCACTGGGGACCGGCGCGCCTGCTGCCAATAATCATCGCGGCGAACGAGAGCACGGAGAAAGTCTGCCACACTTCCGCCTCCCTGCGGCCAGGGTCTCACGATGCGGGCGCTCGACCAGTTCGTAGACGGTGAGGTCCAGGCTGGACGTCGCCGAGTTGATCAGGTTGTAGATGGGGGTGATGCCCTGGTCGGGCTGGACGATGACGTTGTGCGACGCCGCGCCGGCGGGGACGGCGGTGGCGACGGCGGTGCCGGTGAGCGCGAGCGCGGCGGTGGCCGCGGTGGCTATTCGGCGGGCGATCGAGTGGTGCACGGTGCCTCCTGGTGTGGGGGTGAAGCACAGGGCGTTTCTGACGCCACACCAGAAGTAACAGGATGTTCATGACAAGAACATGTCCGGCCGCCAACAAGCGGGTTACGCGCGTAGAATTTGGCCTCCACTTTACGGACCCCTCAGCGGGCCATGGCCTCTGCCCTACGCCGGCTATACGATCCGCACACCGAACAACCGGCCCGCACACAGGCCACCTGTGCCGTCGCCGCGACAGCCGGCCGGAGCGCCGCAGGGTCCCCCTGGCCTCGGGAAAAGGGAAGGGGGACCCTGAGCAGGCCTTAGAGCCTGTCGGGTGACCTCTGATCGGGCGGCCACGCCCTGGCACGCACGCTTCCCGCGTTGCCGAAATGCCCTAGTAGCTCCTCCCCCAAGCTCTCGGCTTCGCTCGAGCAGGGGGGACCCCATCGAGGACATCCCGGCGCCTTGGAATCGCACGCACCAGACCGCGTCCGCTCTCCGATCGAAGATCACCCGACAGGTTCCTAGAGGCCGCGCGAATAGGTGGGGCGGCCTCTTAGCCCAGCTGGTGCATCCAGCCGTGCGTATCGGCGGCGCGGCCGGTCTGAATGTCGAGGAGTGCCCTGCGGAGCTTCATCGTGACCTCGCCCGGCTGCCCGTCGGCGACGGTCCAGTCCGCGCGGGTGGACTTCACGGAACCGACCGGGGTGATCGCGGCGGCGGTACCGCAGGCGAAGACCTCGGTGAGGGTGCCGTCTGCGTTGGCCTGCTTCCAGTCGTCGACGGAGATACGGCCCTCGGAGACCTCGTAGCCGAGGTCGGCCGCGATCTTGAGGAGGGAAGCGCGGGTGATGCCGGGAAGGAGCGAGCCGGACAGCTCGGGGGTGACGATCCGCCGCTTCCCGTCCTTCTGGCCGTACACGAAGTACAGGTTCATGCCGCCCATCTCCTCGATCCAGCGGCGCTCGATCGCGTCGAGCCAGACCACCTGGTCGCAGCCCTGCTCGGCGGCCTGCGCCTGGGCGACGAGCGAGGCGGCGTAGTTGCCGCCGGCTTTGGCGGCGCCGGTGCCGCCGGGCGCGGCGCGGACGTACTCCTCCGAGAGCCACACCGAGACGGGCTTGACGCCACCCGGGAAGTAGGCGCCGGCCGGGGAGGCGATGACGATGAAGAGGTACTCGTTGGCGGGCCGGACGCCGAGCCCGACCTCGGTGGCGAACATGAAGGGGCGCAGGTAGAGCGACTGCTCGCCCGCGCTGGGCACCCAGGCGCGGTCCTGGGTGACCAGGGCGTCGATGGCGGCGACAAAGGTCTCGACCGGGAGCTCGGGCATGGCCAGGCGGCGGGCGGAGGACTGGAAGCGCTCGGCGTTGGCCGTCGGCCGGAAGGTGGCGATGGTGCCGTCGGGCTGCCGGTAGGCCTTCATGCCCTCGAAGATCGTCTGGGCGTAGTGCAGCGTCATGTTCGCCGGGTCGATGGAGAGCGGCGCGTAAGGCACGAGCTGGGCGTCGTGCCAGCCGCGGCCTTCGGTCCACCGGATCGTCACCATATGGTCGGTGAAGTAGCGCCCGAAGCCGGGGTCGGCGAGGATCGCCTCCCGTTCGGCGTCGGAGAGCGGGTGCGAGGAGGGCTTGAGCTCGATCGCGGGCGTCGTCATGTCTGTGTGTCCTTCACCGTGAGTCATGGCGGGCCGCGCTTCGCCTCACGGCGGTGCTAGGACGTCCGAGCTTCCCCTCGCGACGCGGCTCCGCGTCCGATTATCTCCGAAAGGAGCGTGCGGACGGAATCCATGCCTCTGTGCGAATGGGGGCAGCGCGACCCAGGGTCTATGTACATGTCAGCCGAGAGGGATGTCGCTGACCGGCCGGGTCGGCTGGTGTGATGTGGCTGTGCGGCGGCCCCCCGCCCCGGTGGGGACGGAGGGCCGGCAAGCTTTGCTCCCGGCGGTCAGCCGGATACTCGGGCCGCGAGCGCGTCGCCGATTCCGGCGGTGCCGCGATGGCCGACGGCAGCGGCTCCGCGCCCGGCGAGGTCCACGGAAACCGCGGCCTCGATGCGAGCGGCCTCGTCGGTGTAGCCGAGGTGCCGCAGAAGCAGGGCGACGGAGAGCACGGTGGCGGTCGGGTCGGCCTTGCCCTGGCCGGCGATGTCCGGCGCTGAGCCGTGGACCGGCTCGAACATCGACGGGAAGTCGCCCGAGGGGTTGATGTTGCCGGAGGCCGCGAGACCGATGCCGCCGGTGACGGCGGCGGCGAGGTCGGTGAGGATGTCGCCGAAGAGGTTGTCGGTGACGATCACATCGAAGCGCTCGGGCTGGGTGACGAAGAAGATCGTCGCCGCGTCCACATGCAGATAGTCGGTGCTGACCTCGGGGAACTCCTCCCCGACCTTGTCGAAGACGTTCTTCCACAGGTGACCGGCGTACACCAGCACATTGTTCTTGTGGACCAGCGTGAGCTTCTTGCGCGGCCGGGCCTGGGCGCGGGCATAGGCGTCGCGCACCACACGCTCGATGCCGAAGGCGGTGTTGAGGCTGACCTCGGTGGCCACTTCGTGCGGGGTGCCGGTACGGAGGGAGCCGCCGTTGCCGACGTACGGGCCCTCGGTGCCCTCACGGACGACAATGAAGTCGATCTCCGGCTCGCCGGCCAGCGGGCTCTTCACCCCCGGGAAGAGCTTCGACGGCCGCAGGTTCACGTGGTGGTCGAAGGCGAAGCGCAGCTTCAGCAGCAGCCCCCGCTCCAGGACACCGGACGGGACGGACGGGTCGCCCACCGCGCCGAGTAGGATCGCGTCGTGCTCCTTGAGCCGCGCCAGCTCGGCGTCGGTGAGGGTCTCACCGGTCTCGTGCCAGCGCTTGGCGCCGAGTTCGTAGCTCTTCGTCTCCAGCTTCACATCCTGTGGAAGCACGGCAGCGAGGACCTTGAGGCCCTCGGCCACAACTTCCGGGCCGATACCGTCGCCGGGGATCACTGCGAGTGAGATGCTGCGAGACATGGCGAGCACCCTACTCGCTGTCCCATGCAATGACATGTGATGTCCGCATGACGGACACTTGGGCCTCCGGTCGCGTGGCGTTCACCCGGTGTATGGCAGCGGGTTGACCCCGAATGGAAGGTTTCGGCCATGGACACACCTCGGACGGGTATCGACAGCCGGTTGGCTGACCGGATGAGCATGGCCGAGCAGCACGAGTATCTGCGGAGCAAGCTCTCGCGTCGCCGTGTCATACGGGGCGGTGCCGCGGTCGCCGGAGCGGCCACGGGCACCGGGCTGCTGGGCAGCTCCGCCTACGCCGAAGGGACGACCCAGGCCGTGCCGGCCCAGTCCCCCGCCCTCCTCACCTCGTCGGCCACCGCGCATGTGGACGGGTCCCTGGTGGCCCCGTTCGGCCGGCATCTCGCTTTCGGCGCCGACCCGCAGACCCAGATCCGGGTCTCCTGGCAGGTGCCGCTCGCCGTGAACAAGCCGTTCATCCGCGTCGGCGTCAAGCCGTGGGACCTCAGCCGGAAGATCGAGGCCGAGGTGCGTCCGCTGCACACCGCGGCCCTCACCTCCGCCCTCCGGGCCGTGGACCAGTACTACCTGCATGCCGCGCTGGACGGGCTGCACCCCGGCACCACCTATTACTACGGGGTCGGTCACCAGGGCTTCGACCCGGCCACGGCGGCGGCCTTCGCCACCATCGGCTCGTTCACCACCGCCCCCGCCCACAGCGACAAGTTCGTCTTCACCGCCTTCGGCGACCAGGGCGTCAGCTACCACGCGCTGGCCAACGACAGCCTCATCCTCGCCCAGAACCCGTCGTTCCATCTGCACGCCGGTGACATCTGCTACGCCGACCCGGCCGGCTCGGGCCAGTCGACCGACACCTACGACGCCCGCACCTGGGACCAGTTCCTCGCCCAGACCGAGTCCGTCGCCTCCCGCGTGCCCTGGATGGTCGCCGTCGGCAACCACGACATGGAGGCCTGGTACTCCCCCAATGGCTACGGCGGCCAGGACGCCCGCTGGACCCTGCCGGGGAACGGGCCGGACGCCGCGAAGCTTCCGGGGACGTACTCGTTCACGTACGGCAATGTCGGCGTGATAGCGCTGGACGCCAACGATGTCTCGTACGAGATCCCCGCGAACATCGGCATCAGCGGCGGCACCCAGACCACCTGGCTCGACAAGCGGCTCGGCGAGCTGCGCAACAAGGCCGGGATCGATTTCATCGTGGTCTTCTTCCACCACTGTGCCTTCTCCACCACCAACCAGCATGCCTCCGAGGGCGGAGTGCGGGAGGCGTGGGTGCCGCTCTTCGAGAAGCACAACGTCGACCTGGTCATCAACGGCCACAACCACGTCTACGAGCGCACCGACGCGCTCAAGGGCGGCGCGGTCTCGAAGAAGGCCCCGATCGGCACCACTGTGCACTCCGAGCGCGACGGCATCGTCTATGTCACGGCGGGCGGCGCGGGCAGGAGCCTCTACAGCTTCCCGGTGCCGGACAGCTACGAGGGACATGTCGCGGACCTCGACAGCGTGGACACCTACCACTGGACCAAGGGTGCGGTGAAAGCCACCGAGACGGTGGAGTGGTCCCGGGTCCGCTACACGGGCTATTCGTTCCTCGCCGTGGAAGTGGAGCCGGCCAGGCCCGGGCAAACGGCGAAGCTGACGGTCTCCGCGCTGGCCGAGACCGGCGAGCGCATCGACCACTTCGTGGTGGCGCGCACGGCGAAGTAACGGCGGCGGCTCCGTCCTCACTCGCCCGTCCGGCGAGTGAGGACATAGCCGGCCGGGCAGGCCCTGGGGGCGGCTTAGCGTGCCTCGTGGCCGGTGCTGCCGCCATTGTCACGGCGGTCCAGCGCGCGCTGGAGTGCTTCGGCAGCGTTCTTGCGGGCGGTCTCGTCCATGGTGAACAGCTCCAAAGGGATCAGGAGACGGTGAATTCGCCATAGAACGGGGCGGGGACCCGGCTCGGCAGGGGGTGACCTGCGACGGCTCGGCCGGTTCACATCCGCCGATCGCTGGTGGAGCGAGACGTTCGGCTTCTACAAAAGTAAGTCAGTCCCGCCGTTCTGTCTGCACAATTACTCGGGCTTCCTACTATCTGAGACGGACAGCCCCTGCGACTGCCCCCACTCCGGCCGCCGCATGCCGCGCGGATTGTTCCAATCGCCGGGCGGGCTCGACCGAGACCGCCCGGCGATTGAGGACGACCGTCAGCCCATGTGGGGGTACCGGTAATCGGTCGGCGGAACGAGGGTCTCCTTGATGGCGCGGGTGGAGGTCCAGCGCAGCAGGTTCTGCGGAGCGCCGGCCTTGTCGTTGGTGCCGGAGGCGCGGGCGCCACCGAAAGGCTGCTGGCCGACGACGGCACCGGTCGACTTGTCGTTGATGTAGAAGTTGCCGGCGGCGAACCGCAGCTTCTCCATGGTGCCGGCGACGGCGGCGCGATCACGGGCGATGACGGAACCGGTCAGGGCGTACCCGGACACCGACTCCAGCTGGGCGAGCACCTCGTCGTACGCGGCGTCCTCGTAGACATGGACACCCAGGACCGGGCCGAAGTACTCGGTGCGGAAGATCTCGTTCCCGGGATCGGTGGAGACAAGGACGGTCGGGCGGACGAAGTAGCCGACGCTGTCGTCGTACGTACCACCGGCGACGACCTCGATCGTCGGGTCGGCCTTGGCCCGGTCGATGGCGGCCTTGTTCTTGGCGAAGGCACGCTCGTCGATGACAGCACCGATGAAGTTGGACAGGTCGGTGACATCGCCCATGGTGAGGCCGTCCACCTCGGCCGCGAACTCCTCCTTGAAACCGTTCTCCCAGATGGAGCGGGGGATGTAGGCGCGGGAGGTGGCCGAACACTTCTGGCCCTGGTACTCGAAGGCCCCTCGGGTGAGAGCGGTCCTCAGCACGGCCGGGTCGGCGGACGGGTGGGCGACGACGAAGTCCTTGCCACCGGTCTCGCCGACGATGCGCGGGTAGCTCTTGTACGACTCGATGTTGGCGCCGACGGTCTTCCACAGGTGCTGGAAGGTCTTCGTCGAGCCGGTGAAGTGGATGCCCGCGAGGTCCGGGTGCGTCAGCGCCACCTCGGAAACCGCGATGCCGTCGCCCGTCACCAGGTTGATGACGCCCTTGGGCAGCCCGGCTTCCTCCAGGAGGGCCATCAGCAGCACGGCGGCATGGGTCTGGGTCGGGGACGGCTTCCAGACCACGACATTGCCCATCAGCGCGGGCGCGGTCGGCAGATTGCCCGCGATCGCGGTGAAGTTGAAGGGGGTGATCGCGTAGACGAAACCTTCCAGCGGACGGTGGTCGGCACGATTCCAGACACCCGGCGACGAGATCGGCTGCTCGGCCAGGATCTGCCGGGCGAAGTGCACATTGAAGCGCCAGAAGTCGATCAGCTCGCACGGCGCGTCGACCTCGGCCTGTTGCGCGGTCTTGGACTGCCCGAGCATGGTGGAGGCGGCGATCGTCTCCCGCCACGGGCCGGCCAGCAGCTCGGCGGCCCGGAGGATGATCGCCGCGCGGTCGTCGAAGGACAGCGCCCGCCAGGCCGGGGCGGCGGCCAGCGCCGCGTCGACGGCGTCCTGCGCGTCCTGGTGCGTGGCGTTGCCGTAGGTGCCGAGGACGGCGCCGTGATTGTGCGGCTGTACAACGTCGAAGCGCTCACCGCCGCCGAGCCGCTTCTCCCCGCCGATGGTCATCGGCAGCTCGACCGGGTTCCCGGCCAGCTCCTTCAGCTTCGACTCCAGGCGGGCCCGCTCCGGGCTCCCCGGGGCGTAGGAGTGGACCGGCTCGTTCACCGGGGCGGGGACCTGGGTCACAGCGTCCATCGGGGCATCTCCTTCTGGGATTTCGGCGATCGAGCGAGCGGGAAGCGGGAAGGGGTCAGCGGTTCGGAAGGAAGGACCGCAGGAAGAAGGTGAGGTTCGCGGGGCGCTCCGCGAGGCGGCGCATGAAGTACCCGTACCAGTCTGCGCCGTAAGGGATGTAAATGCGTACACGCTCACCGGTCGCGGCAAGGCGGCGCTGCTCGGCGGTGCGGATACCGAAGAGCATCTGGTATTCGTACGATCCCTGCTTGCGGTCGTGACGCGCCGCCAGCTCCTGCGCGATCGCGATCAGCCGCGGGTCGTGCGAGCCGACCATCGGATAGCCGTCGCCGGCCATCAGGATCTTCAAACAGCGCACATATGCGCGGTCCACTTCGCGCTTCTCCTGGTGCGCGACAGAAGCGGGCTCCTTGTACGCGCCTTTTACCAGGCGCACGCGCGAGCCGGCTGCCGCCAGGGCGCGGGCGTCCTCTTCGGTACGGAAGAGGTAGGACTGCAGGACGGCGCCCGTGCCGGGGTGCCGCTCACGGAGCTCGGCGAGGACCGCCAGGGTGGAGTCGACCGTGGTGTGGTCCTCCATGTCCAGGGTGACCGTCGTGCCGATCTCGGTGGCCAGCTCCGCCACCCGGCGGACATTCTCCAGTGCGATCTCATGACCGCTGCCGGGCAGCGCCTGCCCGAACGCCGAGAGCTTGACGGACACCTCGGCCTTCGGACCGAGGCCCTCGAGCATGAGCGCCTCCAGGAGACGCAGGTACGCGTCCCGGGTCGCGGTCGCCGTCGCCCGGTCGGTGACATCCTCACCCAGGTGGTCGAGGGTCACTGTCAGGCCGGAGGCGGTCAGCGCCCGGACGCTGTTCATGGCGGGGGCCAGCCCGTCGCCCGCGACGAAGCGGTCCACCACGGGGCGCGTCACCGGCGCGGCGGCGACAATACGGCGCATACGGTCGCTGCGCGAGGCGGCGAGCAACACGGGACCGAGCACGGTGGCTCCTCATCAGGAACGGAACTTGCGGCAACACCGCGAATTTATGGTTCCCCTACCCCGTGGACCATCGACAGCTGTCACGCATCCCGGACGGATCCCTCATACAGATGTATGAGACGCATGGGAAGCTGATGGGGTGCGCGGTGAATACGATGCTTACCAGGAACTGCTCGACGAGGTGTCGGCTCTCCTCGGCGCGCCGGCGACCCTTGAGGACCGCGACTTCCGGCTCATCGCCTTCGGGGCCCACGACAGCGACGACTCCGTGACCGATCCCGTCCGTACGCGGTCGATCCTCACCCGGCGCTCCACCGCTGAGGTCCGGGCCTGGTTCGAACGGTTCGGCATCGCCCGGGCCACCGGCCCGGTCCGGATCCCGGCCGCGCCGGACGCGGGGGTCCTGTTGACCCGGCTCTGCCTTCCGGTACGCCACCGGGGCATCGTCCACGGCTACGTATGGCTGCTCGACAGCGCCGAGCACACCCCGCCGCAGCTCAACGCGGCCATGGAGGTCGCCGCCCGCATCGGCGCGGCCCTGGCCGCCGAGGCCGAGGCCGAGGCTGCCCCGAGCCGGGCCCTGGCCGCGCTGCTGACCGGCGAGCGCTCCGACCTCCCGCCGGAAGTGCTCGACCTCGCCGGCCCGCACACACTGGTCTGCGTGACCCCATGGGCGGCGGCTCAGCCCGGCGCCCGCACCGTCCCCGGCGCGGCGGCGCTCTGCGTCCTGCCTGCTGCGGCTGCAGTGCCCCACGCGCCTAGCGCGCCCCGCGCCATCGCGCTGGCAGCGCTCATCCGGCTCCGGTCGGCCACCGTACTCTCCCCTGCCCGGACCGCCGCCGCCCGTCTCCTGGAGGCGGTCCGGGCGGACGGCGCCACCGCCGGCATCAGCGCACCCCGCATTGGCCCCACCGAGCTGCCCGACGCCTGGCGCGAGGCCTCCGGCGCCGCCCGCGCCGCCCACGCCCAGCCCCGGCTCGGCCCCGTCGCCCAGTGGCCGTCCATCGGCCCGTACCGGCTGCTCACCGCGCTCCCGGCCGAGGCCGACCCCGCCGTAGGGCCCCTGCTGGCCCACCCCGACCTGGCCCGCACCGCCGAGGTGTACCTCGACCACGCCGGCCAGGCGGGCCGGACGGCGGCGGCGCTGGGGATCCACCGCCAGACGCTCTACTACCGGCTCACCCGGGTCGAGCAGCTCACCGGTCTCGACCTCGGCGAAGGCGAGGACCGGCTGCTGCTGCACATGGCTCTCAAGGCCGCGCGCCTGTGACCCGGTATCCGGTAATGCGTGCAGGCCCCCGGGAGGACATCCCCCGGGGGCCTGCACGTCAAGAGGACTGCCGCTCAGGCCTCGAGGTTGACCTGGCGGGCGGAGGTCGCCCCGATCTCCTCGGCGATCTCGGTGAGGACATTGGCCGGGATGGCGGAGTCGACGGTGAGGACGACCAGCGCCTCGCCGCCGGCGGCCGCGCGGGCGACCTGCATGCCGGCGATGTTCACACCGGCCTCGCCGAGGATGCGGCCGATCGTGCCGACGACACCGGGGCGGTCGGTGTAGCGCAGGAAGGCCATGTGGTTGGCGAGTACGAGGTCCACATCGTCCTCGCCGACGGCGACGACCTTCTGGATGTGCTTCGGACCGGCGAGGGTGCCGGAGACCGAGACCTCCTGGCCGTCGGAGAGGGTGCCGCGGACGGTGACGAGGTTGCGGTGGTCCGGGGACTCGGAGCTGGTGGTGAGGCGGACCTCGACGCCACGCTCCTGTGCGAAGAGCGGAGCGTTGACATAAGAGACGGTCTCGTCGACGACGTCCTCGAAGACGCCCTTGAGAGCGGAGAGTTCCAGCACCTTGACGTCGTGCTGGGTGATCTCGCCGCGCACCTCGACATCGAGGCGGGCCGCTACCTCGCCGGCCAGAGCCGTGAAGATCCGGCCGAGCTTCTCGGCGAGCGGAAGACCCGGCTTGACGTCCTCGGCGATGACGCCGCCCTGGACGTTCACCGCGTCCGGGACCAGCTCGCCCGCGAGCGCGAGGCGGACGGACTTGGCGACGGCGATGCCGGCCTTCTCCTGGGCCTCGTCGGTGGATGCGCCCAGGTGCGGGGTGGCGACCACATTGTCGAACTGGAACAGCGGCGAGTCGGTGCACGGTTCCTTCGCGTACACATCCAGGCCGGCGCCGGAGACCCGGCCCTCCTTGAGGGCGCTCGCCAGGGCTTCCTCATCGACGATGCCGCCACGGGCGGCGTTGACGATGCGGACGGTCGGCTTGACCTTGTGCAGTGCTTCCTCGCCGATCAGGCCGATCGTCTCGGGGGTCTTGGGGAGGTGGACGGTGATGAAGTCCGCGACCTCGAGGAGTTCGTCCAGGGAGAGCAGCTTGACGCCCATCTGCGCGGCGCGCGCCGGCTGCACATAGGGGTCGTACGCGACGATCTTCATCCCGAACGCCGACATGCGCTGCGCGACCAGCACCCCGATCCGGCCGAGGCCGACCACGCCGAGGGTCTTCTCGCTCAGCTCGACGCCGGTGTACTTGTTCCGCTTCCACTCACCCTGCTTCAGCGCGGCGTTGGCCGGCGCGATGTTCCGGGCGACAGAGATCAGCAGACCGCAGGCGAGCTCGGCGGCGGTGACGATGTTCGAGGTCGGGGCGTTGACGACCATCACGCCCGCCTTGGTGGCGGCCGACACATCGACATTGTCCAGGCCGACGCCGGCGCGGGCGACGACCTTCAGCTTGTGGGCGGCGGCGATGGCCTCGGCGTCGACCTTCGTGGCGCTGCGCACCAGGATGGCGTCGACATCCGTGATCGCGGACAGCAGCTCGGCTCGATCG
This sequence comes from Actinacidiphila oryziradicis, assembly GCF_005047355.1. Lineage (GTDB taxonomy): Bacteria > Actinomycetota > Actinomycetes > Streptomycetales > Streptomycetaceae > Actinacidiphila > Actinacidiphila oryziradicis. Next base: position 102,959 of record NZ_SUMC01000007.1, on the reverse strand, counting down.
GCGCCATTGGCGTGCCGGATCTCGAAATCCGGTCCGAGTGCGTCCACCGTGGCGGGCGACAGCTCTTCAGCGATGAGTACGACGGGCTTGCTCACGTGAGGTCCTCACTAGTCCCTGGCTTTCGGCCGCGTCCCGACGGCCGAAAGCGGTGGAGAGGGATGGCAATGTCGCGTGGAAGCTGCACGACGCTGTGAGCCTGACGCGCTTGTTAAGGCAGTGTATCGGCGAGGGGGCCTGCGACCGGCGTCTTGGCCGAAAGGATCACTCGCACGGGCATCGGGCCGCGGCCAGGATCACGGGCCGGACCGGACAGGAGGCGGCCCGGAGGCCGGGGCAGTGCCCCGGCCTCCGGGCCCCGAACGGCGCCAGAGGCCTTACGCCTCTTCGTCGACCCAGCTCATGAGCTTGCGCAGCTTACGGCCGGTGGTCTCCAGCAGATGCTCGCTGTCGGCCTTCTTGTACTCGTTGTACTTCGGCAGACCGGCGTTGTACTCGGCGATCCAGTTGTTGGCGAAGGTGCCGTCCTGGATCTCCGCGAGGATCTTCTTCATCTCGGCCTTGGTGCCGTCGTTGATGATGCGCGGGCCGCTGATGTAGTCGCCCCACTCGGCGGTCTCGGAGATCGACCAGCGCATCTTCTCCAGGCCGCCCTCGTACATGAGGTCGACAATGAGCTTGAGCTCGTGGAGGCACTCGAAGTACGCGATCTCCGGCTGGTAGCCGGCCTCGGTCAGCGTCTCGAAGCCCGCCTTGACCAGGGCCGCGGTGCCGCCGCAGAGGACCGCCTGCTCGCCGAAGAGGTCGGTCTCGGTCTCCTCGGTGAAGGTCGTCTTGATGACGCCGGCCTTGGTGCCGCCGATGCCCTTGGCGTACGACAGCGCCAGGGCGAAGCCGCTACCGCTGGCGTCCTGCTCGACGGCCACGATGCAGGGGACGCCGCGGCCCTCTTCGTACTGGCGGCGCACCAGGTGGCCCGGGCCCTTGGGGGCGACCATGCAGACGTCGACCTCAGCCGGGGGCTTGATGAAGCCGTACCGGATGTTGAGGCCATGGCCGAAGAAGATCGCGTCGCCGGCCTTCAGATTGTCCTTGATGGACTCCTCGTAGACGCGGGCCTGGATCGGGTCCGGGACCAGGATCATGATGACGTCGGCCTCGGCCGCGGCCTCGGCCGGGGTGACGACGCGCAGGCCCTGCTCCTCGGCCTTGGCCCTGGACTTGGAGCCCTCGTGCAGACCGACGCGGACATCTACGCCCGAATCGCGCAGGGAGAGCGCGTGGGCATGGCCCTGGCTTCCGTAGCCGATGACCGCGACCTTGCGGCCCTGGATGATGGACAGGTCGGCATCGTCGTCATAGAACAGCTCGGCCACTGGGGTCTCTCCTTGCTTTCTGGCGTGTTGCCCACACATTACGTCGGGCGGGCGAAGGCGCGTTTTACGGTCTCGCTATGCGGATCGGTCGAGGGCGCGCAGCGAGCGGTCGGTGATGGAGCGGGCGCCGCGTCCGACGGCGATGGTGCCGGACTGCACCAGCTCCTTGATGCCGAACGGCTCCAGCATCTTGAGCATGGCGTCCAGCTTGTCGGCGCCGCCGGTGGCCTCGATGGTGACGGCTTCCGGGGAGACGTCGACGGTCTTGGCGCGGAAGAGCTGGACGATCTCGACGATCTGGGAGCGGGACTCGTTGTCGGCCCGGACCTTCACCAGAACGAGTTCGCGCTGGACGGCGGAGGACGGATCCAGTTCGACGATCTTCAGGACGTTGACCAGCTTGTTGAGCTGTTTGGTGACCTGTTCCAGCGGGAGTTCCTCGATCACATTGACCACGATGGTGATGCGTGAGATCTCGGGGTGCTCGGTGGTGCCGACGGCGAGGGAGTCGATGTTGAAGCCGCGGCGGGAGAACAGGGCGGTGATCCGGGCAAGGACACCGGGCTTGTTCTCGACGAGGACGGAGAGGGTGTGCTTGGACATGTCGGGCGTCTTTCCTCTGCTCGGTCGTCGGCTCAGTCGTCGACCGCGTCGCCGAAGTCCGGGCGGACGTCGCGGGCGGCCATGATCTCGTCATTGGAAGTGCCTGCGGCGACCATCGGCCACACCATGGCGTCCTCGTGAACGATGAAGTCCACGACGACCGGGCGGTCGTTGATGGCGTTGGCCTGGGCGATGACCGCGTCCAGGTCGGCGGGGTCATCGCAGCGCAGTCCGACGCAGCCCATGGCCTCGGCGAGCTTGACGAAGTCCGGGATGCGGGTGCCGGCGCTCGGGGTCTTGCTGGCGCCCGTGTGGGAGCCGCTGCCGGCATTGGTGTCGCCGGAGTGCAGCACGGTGTTGGAGTAGCGCTCGTTGTAGAAGAGCGACTGCCACTGGCGGACCATGCCGAGGGCGCCGTTGTTGATGATGGCGACCTTGATCGGGATGTTGTTGAGGGCGCAGGTGACCAGTTCCTGGTTGGTCATCTGGAAGCAGCCGTCACCGTCGATCGCCCAGACGGTCGCTTCGGGCCGGCCGGTCTTGGCACCCATCGCGGCGGGGACGGCATAGCCCATGGTGCCGGCGCCGCCGGAGTTGAACCAGGTGCCGGGCTTCTCGTACTTGATGAACTGGCTGGCCCACATCTGGTGCTGGCCGACGCCGGCCGCGAAGAGGGTGCCCTCCGGGGCGAGCTGTCCGATCCGCTCGATGACCTGCTGCGGGGAGAGGCTGCCGTCGGCGGGCAGGTCGTAGCCGAGCGGGTAGGTGTCGCGCCAGCTGTCGATCGACTTCCACCAGTCGCTGTAGTCGCCGCGGTGGCCGGTCTCGTGCTCGGCCTGGACGGCGACGATCAGGTCGGCGAGCACCTCGCGGGCGTCACCGACGATCGGCACATCGGCGGTGCGGTTCTTGGAGATCTCGGCCGGGTCGATATCGGCGTGCACGATCTTCGCGTGCGGGGCGAACGTGTCGAGGCGGCCGGTGACGCGGTCGTCGAAGCGGGCGCCGAGCGCGACGATCAGGTCGGCCTTCTGCAGGACGGTGACCGCGGAGACCGAGCCGTGCATGCCGGGCATGCCGACATGCTGGGGGTGGCTGTCGGGGAAGGAGCCGAGCGCCATCAGGGTGGTGGTCACGGGCGCGCCGGTGAGCTCGGCGAGGATCCGCAGCTCGGCGGTGGCGCGGGCTTTCATGACACCGCCGCCGACATACAGCACCGGGCGTTTTGCCTCGTTAAGGAGACGGGCGGCCTCGCGGATCTGCTTGGCGTGCGGTTTGGTGACCGGGCGGTAGCCCGGGAGGTCGGTCTGCGGGGGCCAGGAGAAGGTGGTCTGGTTCTGCAGGGCGTCCTTGGCGATGTCGACCAGGACCGGGCCGGGGCGTCCGGTGGATGCCACATGAAACGCCTCGGCGATGGTCCTGGGGATGTCGTCCGCGCTAGTGACCAGGAAGTTGTGCTTGGTGATCGGCATGGTGATGCCGCAGATGTCCGCCTCCTGGAAGGCGTCGGTACCGATCGCCTTGGAGGCGACCTGGCCGGTAATCGCCACGATCGGGACGGAGTCCATGTGGGCGTCGGCGATCGGGGTGACCAGGTTGGTGGCGCCGGGGCCGGAGGTGGCCATACAGACGCCCACCTTGCCGGTGGCCTGGGCGTACCCCTCAGCGGCGTGGCCCGCGCCCTGCTCGTGGCGGACGAGGATGTGGCGCACCTTGGTGGAGTCCATGAGGGGGTCGTACGCCGGCAGGATCGCACCGCCCGGGATGCCGAATACCGTGTCGGCGCCGACAGCCTCGAGAGAGCGGACGAGGGACTGTGCTCCCGTGACTCGCTCGGGTGCGGGGGCGGGCTGCGGCGCTGCGCCACGGGCCCGCGGCTGCGGGTGGTGGGCCCCGGTGGCCTGCTCGGTCATCTGCGTTCTCTTCTCTCGAAGAATGAGGGTGGTCTGGCTGTGGTCTGGGGCCTTGGCTAGGGGCCCGGGCAACAAAAAACCCCTCGTGCCCTGAGGCAAGCGAGGGGAGCGCGCCGGTGCGTTCCACGAGGCGGATAAGAGGCCTCGGGTCAGCCGACGCGCTTTCCAAGTACGAGAATTCGGGTGCGCATGGCACTGACCTTCCTCCTGGGGCTGGGGAAGTGTCAAGCGGGTGGGACGGGAGTCTCACTATTTGAGCGTAGCTCCGGTTGCTTACGGCCGCGGCGCAGAGGGAGAGGCACGCCGGTCAGAGCGGTGGGCTCCGCGGGAACAGGGTAGCCGCCCCGGCTGAGCGAGGAGCGCAGCCGGTGCTCATCGAGCGGGCCGGAAAAGGCCATTCCCTGACCATATGTGCAGCCCAGCTCGCGCAGGGCGAGGACCTGCTCGGGGCGGTCGACTCCGTCGGCGGCGGAGTGGATTCCGAGGTCCCCCGCGATCCTCAGCAGCCCGCCGGTGATCTTGCGCAGCCGGGCGGACTCGACGACGCCGTCGGTGAAGGTGCGGTCGAGCTTGAGTACGTCCACGGGGAGCCGGCGCAGCGCCGTCATGGAGGCGTAGCCGGCGCCGAAGCCGTCCAGACCAATGCGTACGCCGAGGCGGCGCAGGGTGGTGAGCCGGCGCTCCAGCTCGTCCAGGGAGATCCGCGGGTCGTTGTCGGTCAGCTCCAGGAGGAGGCTGCCCGGGGGGAGCTCATGGCGGGCCAGCAGCGCCTCGATGTCCTTGGTGGGGAGTTCGCGGTGCACCAGGCGGCGGGCGGAGAGCCGTACGGCGGCGGGGATCGTACAGCCCGCGGCGTGGCGCAGAGCGGCCTGAGAGACGGCTTCGTCGAGGATCCAGCGGCTGAGTTCGGCGGTGCGGCCGTCGGGCTGTTGAGGTCCATCGGGCTTCAGGAAACCGCCGGGCTTCTGAGAACCTTCACCTTCGGCGACCCGCAGGAACTCGGCGGGGGTGAAGAGGATGCCCTGCGCGGAGCGCCAGCGGGCCTGGGACTCGACGGCGGCGATCTCGCCGGTGGCCAGGTCGACGACGGGCTGGTGGAGCAGGGCGAACTCGCCGTCGTGCAGCGCGGTACGTAGCCGGCTGACCAGCTCGGAGCGGCGTACCGCATTTTTGTGATCCGCCTGCATCTGCGGGGCGTAGGTCTCGACCCGGCCCTTGCCGGCCTGCTTGGCGCGGTACATCGCCAGGTCGGCGTTGCGCAGCAGCTCCCCGGGGGTGACCTCGGGCTCGGCGTACGCGATGCCGATGCTGGCGGCAACGCGCAGCTCGGTGCCGTCCACCCGGTACGGCTCGGAGAGGGTGGCGCGGAGCCGGTCGGCGACCTCGCGGATCTGGTACTCACGCAGGGCGCGGTCGCCGGAGGCGCCACAGATGAGGGCGGCGAATTCGTCGCCGCCCAGTCGCGCCGCGGTGTCACCCGCCCGCACTGAAGCCTGGAGCCGGCGGGCGGCATGCACGAGGAGCTCGTCCCCGGCCTGGTGGCCGACGGTGTCGTTGACCGACTTGAAGCCGTCGAGATCGATGTAGAGCACCGCGGCGTTGCCCGCCTCGCCGTCGCCCGCCCGTCGTCCGGCGAGGGCCTGGCCGACCCGTTCGGTGAACAGGGCGCGGTTGGGGAGGTCGGTGAGCGGGTCGTGCGAGGCGTTGTACTGGAGCTGGGCCTGGAGGCGTACGCGCTCGGTGACGTCGCGGCTGTTGAAGATCAGCCCGCCCTGGTAGCGGTTGACGGTGGACTCCACGTGCAGCCAGCTGCCCGTACCGGACCTGATCCGGCACTCGATGCGGGTGGCCGGCTCTTCGGCCGGGTTGGCCGCGAGGAACCGACGGATTTCGTGCAGCACCCGGCCGAGGTCTTCGGGGTGGATGTGCGAGGCGAACTCAGTACCGACCATGTCCTCCGGGTCGCGACCGTAGACGCCCTGGGAGGCCGGGCTGACATAGCGCAGGATTCCGGTGGGCGCGGCGATCATGATGACATCGCTGGAGCCCTGCACCAGGGAGCGGAAGTGATTCTCCTTCTGGGCCAGCTCCTGGGTGAGGGAGATGTTGTCGAGCAGCATGATGCCCTGGCGCACTACGAGCGCGAGGACCACGGTGCAGCCGGTGAGCAGCACCGCCCGGTCGATCTTCCGGCCGTCAATCACGTTGTACAGGATCCCCAGGACGCATACTGCCGCGGACAGGTACGGGGTGAGAGCGGCCAGCGAGCCGGTGACCCGGCGGCTGGTGCGGTCTCTGAGGTACGGCTGTTCGCGTTCACCGACCCAGGGGGCATACGCGAGGAGCATGCTCCCGGCGAACCAGCCGGCGTCAAGGATCTGGCCGGACCTGTAGTGCTCGCGCAGCAGTGGCGAGGTGAACAGCGCGTCGCACAGCACTGTGAGGGCGAGCGCGGCAATCGCGGTGTTCACAGCCGCGCGGTTGGCCGACGACCGCCGGAAGTGCAGTGCCAGCACCATGCTGACCAGGATGATGTCCAGCAGTGGGTACGCGAGCGACAGCGCGACCCGTGCGGTGCTGCGGCCCTCCCACTGGGCGGTGTGGGCGAGTGCGATGGACCAGCTCAGGGTGAGCAGCGAGCCGCCGATCAACCAGGCGTCCAGGCCGAGGCAGATCCAGCCGGCCCGGGTGACCGGCCGCTTGGCGAGCACCAGCAGCCCCACGATGGCGGGCGGGGCGAAGAGCAGGAAGCAGAAGTCGGCGAGAGAGGTGCGGGGTACGGCCTCTTGCAGCACGACCTCGTACCAGCCCCAGACACCGTTGCCAAGGGCAACCATGGCCGACGACATGGCGAAGAGTATCCAGGCGGGACGATTGCGGCCGGAGACGGTGCGTGCGTAGAGCAGGCCGGAGACGGCGGCGGTGAGCGCGGCGAGGGAGAGTCCGAAGTCACCCATCACACGGGCGACTTCGGCCGATCCCCAGCCCAGCGCGGCACCGATGGCATAGCCACCGCACAGCCCCGCGACGGCGAGCTGTGGCAGTAGACCGGCCCGGCCGCCCTGGACCGGCGGCCGGGTGAGCGCCGCCCCCGGTGAGATCACCGCGGGATCCAGTGCTGCGACAGCGGTCCGCTGAGGATCGCCTTCGGGTGGTTTCTCCATTGGCCGTACACGCCCGTCGCCCCCCATCAAGTCCTGAAACGCCCTGCGCGCGCCCGCGGCTCCCTTGAACCGCCCGCGTCTTGCCCCCTGTCGGGACGATACACCAACTCCGTCACTCAGGGACATAGTTCCCACACACAGCGTGACTACTGGGTATGATGCCACCACTCACCGCAGTCACCCGGTGTCAATGGGCATGCGCCGGGTCAGGCAGCAGCGCCGTGTACACCGCAGCGTCTGCCCCAGGGCGGTGCGGGCATGCGAAGTTCATGTCGTGACTGCGTTCAGGTCGTGACAACGCCGAGGCTCTGGCGACGTGTTATGTCGTGGCGACGACGTTCTCCAGCTCTTCCCCAGTGGCGAAACGCCCGAGTTGCGCACGGATCAGCCGCTTGGCGCGCGGCAGGAACGCCGAGGTGCTACCGCCCACATGGGGGCTGATGAGGACGCCCCGGGCATGCCACAGCGGGTGGCCGGGCGGCAGCGGTTCCGGATCGGTGACATCCAGTGCCGCCAGCAGCCGGCCGGACTCCGCTTCGGCAAGCAGCGCCTTTGTGTCGACGACCGCGCCACGCGCGACGTTCACCAGCAGCGCGCCATCCTTCATCCGGGACAGGAAGTCGGCCCCGACCATCCCCCTGGTCGCCTCGGTGAGCGGCGTCGAGAGGATCACCACATCGGCGGCCGGGAGAAGTTCCCGCACCTCCGACAGAGCGTGCACCTCTCCGCGCGGGGTGCTGCGGGCGGTGCGGGCCACCCTTACGACGTCGCACTCGAAGGGCGTCAGCCGGTCCTCGATGGCGGCGCCGATCGACCCGTAACCGATGACGAGCACCGTCTTGTCGGCGAGCGCCGGATAGAAACCGCCGTGCCACTGCTCGGCGTCCTGGCCCCGTACAAAGCGCGGAATGCCGCGCAGCGAGGCGAGAACGAGCGTCAGGGTGAGCTCGGCGGTGCTCGCCTCGTGCACCCCGCGCGCATTGCACAGCCGCACACCGGACGGCAGCTGCGGCAAGTACGGGAGGACGTTGTCCACTCCCGCGCTGAGGGTCTGCACGACGCGCAGCCGCGCCATGTCCGGCAGCGGGCGTCCGACGTCCTGCGCGCTCCGCATGTAAGGGACGACATAGAACTCGGCGAGGGCGGGGTCGGCCGGGAAGTCCGGCTCGCCGTCCCAATAGACGTAGTCCAGACCCTCGGGGAGTCCTGTGATCTCCCCCGGGGGGATCGACAGCCAGACCTGGGGGCGGTGGTTCCGGGTGATGTCAGCCATGGTCAGGAGGCTATGGCACAGTGGGGCGGCGCAGTACGGCACCGCCGTTTCGGTCCGGAAGCCCGGTGCGAAGGAGGTCAGGCCAGGTGGAGCGCAGGACAATCGGCGCAGCAGCTCTCGAAGTGGGTGCCATGGGCCTGGGATGCATGCCGATGAGCTGGGCGTACACCGCCTCGCAACAGGAGGGTGACGGCTCGCTGCGCGCTGTCCACTCGGCGCTCGACCAGGGCACCTCGCTGCTCGACACCGCCGACATGTATGGACCGTTCACCAACGAGCTGCTGCTCGGGAGGGTGCTCAAGAAACGGCGCCACGACGTCTTCATATCCACCAAGGTCGGGCTGCTCGTCGGCGATCAGCACATCGTCGCCAACGGCCGCCCCGGGTATATCAAGCGGGCCTGCGACGCCTCGCTGCGGCGGCTGCAGACCGGGGTCATCGACCTCTACCAGCTGCACTGCGCCGACCCCGAGGTACCCGTCGAGGAGACCTGGGGTGCCATGGCCGAGCTGGTCGCCGCCGGCAAGGTCCGGGCCCTCGGGTTCAGCGCCATCGGGGCCCGCGCGGGGCGCCGGACCGGCGCCCGTATGCACGACGAAACGCTTCTTCAGCTGCGGCGCGTGCAGCAGGTCTTCCCCGTCAGTTGTGTCCAGGCCGAACTGTCGGTGTGGTCGCCCGACGCCCTGGACGCCCTCCTCCCCTGGTGCGCCGCGCGCGGCATCGGCTTCATGGCCGCCATGCCGCTGGGGAACGGCTTCCTTACGGGGACGCTGACTCCGGGGCAGGGCTTCGAGCCCGACGACGTCCGGGCCCGGCACCCCCGTTTCACCGCCGACATGATGGCCGCCAACCAGCCGGTCGTCGCCGGGCTGCGCCGCGTCGCCGGACGCCTGGGCGCCACACCGGCTCAGGTCGCCCTCGCCTGGGTGCTGGCCCAGGGGTCGCATGTCGTTCCGGTGCCGGGGGCCAAGAAGGAGCGTTGGGTGGTGGAGAACGCGGGCGCCGTGCGGCTGCGGCTGGCGGCGGCGGACCTGGCGGAGATCGCCGCGCTGCCCCCGGCGAGGGGCTCGTGGGACTGATTGCCGCTCCAGGCCGGCGAGGCGTCCAGGGGCGGGTGAGTGGCCGCCGGGCGGCACCTTGGCCGAGGGGCCGGTCATCGGATCGTCGGTGTGGTCTGCTTGGCGCATGGGTTCTCCGCGTGCCGCGACCGTGATCGCCATGACCGCCGCCGCTGGGCTGCTCCTGGCGGGGTGCTCTTCCGGGGACGGCACGTCGCTGTCGTGGCCGTCCGCCTCGGGCACGGCTTCAGGGCCGGCGGGCTCGGCCGCGCCGTCGTCCTCGGCGACCGCCAAGGAGTCCCCGGCACCGGCCAAGGGCACTGCCACGGTGAGCGGGACGGTGGCGACGGGGCTCGACACGCCGTGGGGCGTCGGGTTGCTGCCGGGCGGGGACCTGCTGGTGGCGTCGCGTGACAGCGGGCGGATCACCCGGGTCGCGGCCGGGACGGGGAAGAAGACGGTGCTGGGCGCGGTGCCAGGGGTCTCCTCGGGCGGGGAGGGCGGCCTGCTGGGCCTGGCGCTGTCCCCGGAGCTCGCGACGGATCACCTGGTGTACGCGTACTTCACCACGGAGTCCGACAACCGGATCGTCCGTATGCTCTACGACCCGGCCAAGCCCGCAGGCGAGCAGTTGGGCGCTCCCGACACGATCCTGCGAGGCATCCCGCACGGGTCGATCCACAACGGGGGCCGGATCGCCTTCGGCCCTGACGGCATGTTGTACGCGGGCACGGGCGAGAGCGGCGAGCGCGGCCTCGCGCAGGACACCAGGTCCCTCGGCGGCAAGATCCTCCGTATGACGCCGGACGGCGAACCGGCGCAGGGCAATCCCTTCCCCGGCTCGCTCGTCTACTCGTACGGCCACCGCAACGTCCAGGGCCTCGCCTGGGACGCACAGGGCCGCCTGTGGGCGGCGGAGTTCGGCCAGGACACCTGGGACGAGCTCAATCTCGTCCAGCCGGGCAAGAACTACGGCTGGCCCGTGGTCGAGGGGATGGGCCACCGCTCGGGGTATGTCGACCCGGTGGCGCAGTGGCACACCGACGATGCCTCCCCCAGCGGCATCGCCTATGCCGCGGGTTCCATCTGGATGGCCTCGCTGAAGGGGGCCAGGCTCTGGCGGATCCCCTTGGACGGGACGAAGGCGGCGGCCGCACCGCAGCCGTTCCTCACCAGCGCATACGGCCGGCTGCGGACCGTGGTCACCGACGAGGACGGCACTCTGCTGCTGACGACCAGCAACACCGACGGCAGGGGCAAACCACGCAAGGGCGACGACCGGATCCTGCGCCTGAAGGTCAGCTGACCAAGCGGAGCCGGTGGGCGAGGGCGGCGGCCTCGCCCCGGCTGGCGACGCCGAGCTTGGCGAGGATGGAGGATGTTGGAGACGTGCACACTCGCCGTCTTGGGCGATATGAAGAGCTCCTCGGTGATCCGGCGGTTGGTGTAGCCGACGGCGACGCGGCCCAGGACTTCGTGTTCGCGGGCGGTGAGAGCGAACGGCTCCGCCGGGACGGCCGGGACGGCCGGAATATCGTCGGCGGGCTGATGGGCCACCGCGCCCGCGCGCGCTGCACGAGATGGACCACGGCCGCGCGCAGCGGCCCCGCACCGAGGCGGTCCGCGGTCGCGCACGCCTGGGCAAGAAGCCCCGCGGCCTCACCGCGCGTCCCGCCCGGCCCCGCGCCGGAGGCGAGCAGGGCCTCCGGCCAGCGGTGGCGGGCGTGTGCGAGCTCGTAGGGGCTGTCTGACACCCCGACACCGGATCCCGCCGCCCGAGCCGCAGCCGCGGTCATCCGGCGGTGTGCGGCCGCATGCTGCGCAGCACCCTGGCGACGCCGCCGTTCCGTTCCGTCGCCTGCCCCCGGTCCTGGCCAAGGCCGCCGGGCAGGGCATCGCGATCGTCGCGGCAGACCCTGCCTACACCAGCCGCTGGGGTGCGCAGCACTGGCTCACGCCGATGCGCGCCACCCACCCCCAGACCACCGGTCACGACTGCGCGAGCATCGTGACCGGACGGAGCGCCCAAGGGCATTCGGCCCGGCGTCGGACGCCACCGCCCCCGCACCACCAGAGCGATGGTGCGGGGCATCGGAGCGCCCAGGCCCGGCCGGATATCCCTGGGCGCGAGGAAACCCGCCCACCCCGGACCGGACCACCCGCACGACGGGTGCCGCCACCAGGCACGCGAACGCGGACAACCAGCGCACCCAACACCGTTCGGGACGCGCGCACCGAGCCAGGACTCACTCCTGCTCAGTGCTGAGGAACGGTCCGCCACATCGGACAAATTCCCGAGCTGCATGGGGCGTTGGGCCTTAGGCCGGATGTGCGGGGCCTTAGGCCGTGCCCGGCCCAGCTCCTCAGCCTGTCGTCGTGGTGGACGTCGACGTCGTGGTCACCACCGGAAGGTGCGTGAACACGTCGAAATACATCACCCCGGCGATCAGCAGCCCGAGCACACCCAGGGCCAGTGCGCCCCATGCCACGGCCTTCGCCCAGGGCGCTCTCGGTCGCAGCAGCAGCGTCACGGCCGCGACGATGATCGCGGCGAGCGCGAACGTACCGTTGAAGAGGGCGACCGTGTGCCACGGCGTGCCATAGATGTCGGCTATCTGCTTCGCCGACGAGCCGGACTGCGAGGCGATCTGGCCGATCAGCTGCTCGCGGTCGGACATCAGGGTGCCGATCCATGTCCCCGTGAGGGACGAGAGCCCGAGCGCTGCGGCCACGACTGCGGCGGCGCCGGTGAGCGTCGTCCTGGTGGTGGCGGTGGCCTTGGCCTCGGCGGCCGGCTCGTCGATGGGCTCGTCTTCGACGTCTTCCCCGAGCTCGTTGTCGAGCTCGTCGTCGGGCTCCTCGGTGAGGTCCTCGGTGATGTCCTCGGCCGGTGCGTCGGCCTTGATGGTGTCCATGGCGAGCCACCGTAGGTGCCGAATCTGAGAGCTGTCTGAGCGGGGCGTGTCGGCGCCCGCGGACCGGTGACCGGGCGCCAGGGCGCGTCCGGCCGGTGACTGGCGGTGCAGGCGTCGTCCGGCGCGGTGTATCCCTGACCGCGCGGCCTCTTATGGGGCCGTGCCGGAGGAATTGACGGTCGGCGGGGGGACGGGCGGTCCGGTCCCGTCGCCGAGCGGACCGTTGGCGGGGGCGGTGCGGTGGCCGGGCGGACTGCCCTCGATGGAAAGCCGGGGCAGCCGCCGGTCGAGCCACGCCGGCAACCACCAGTTCCAGGGGCCGAGCAAATGCATCAGCGCCGGCACCAGCAGCGTACGGAGCACGAATGCGTCGAGCGCTACGGCGGCGGCCAGGCCGATGCCGAACATGGCGATGGTCCGGTCGCCGCTGAGCACGAACGCGAGGAAGACGGAAATCATGATGACGGCGGCCGAGTTGATCACGCGGCTTGTCTCGGCGAGCCCGACCCGTACCGCTCGCCGGTTGTCGCGGGTTTCTTGCCATTCCTCGTACATGCGGCTCACGAGGAACACCTGGTAGTCCATGGAAAGCCCGAAGAGAACGGACACCATGATCACCGGCAGGAAGGGCTCGATCGGCCCGGCGCTGCCGAGCCCCAGGAATTCGCTCCCCCAGCCCCACTGGAAGACCGCGACAACGATTCCGAAGGAGGCCGCGACGGCGGCGGCGTTCATCACCGCCGCCTTGATCGGGATGCCGATGCTGCGGAAGGCAACCAACAGCAGGGCGCACCCCAGCGCGACGACCGAGCCCACGAAGAGCGGCAGTTTGCCGACGATGACCGACGCGAAGTCGCCGTAGCCGGCGGTCACGCCGCCGACGTAGACCCGCAGGGAGGTGCCGGCCTCCGCTGACGGAATCACATCATCACGGAGACGCGAGACAAGGGCGTTGGTGGCCTGGTCCTGCGGAGAGCTGGCCGGCACGACCGTGAGCACCTCGACGGAGGCGTTGCGGGCTGGTTCTACGCTCACGGCCACGACGCCAGCCGTGTTCTTGAGGGTGTCGGAGAGCTTGTCCAACGCGACGCGATCGGCCGCGTTATCGGTCTCGGCAACCAGTTGGAGCGGCCCGTTGAAGCCGGGGCCGAAGCCGTGGGAGAGCAGGTCGTAGGCCTGCCGGGTGGTGGTGGTCGCCGGATCGTTGCCTTGGTCGGAGGAGCCGAGGTTGAGCCCGAGGACCGGCAGCGCCAGGACGAGCATCACGGTGCCCGCGACCGCGCCGAGGATCTTCGGGTGCCGTTCGACGAACGCGGACCAACGGTGGGCGAGGCCGGTCGGGAGCGCGGGCCGGGGGCCGTCTTCGGCCAGTCGTCGCCTTTCGCGGCGGCTGAGCGCGCGGGGGCCGATCACACCGAGCAGGGCGGGAAGCAGGGTCACGGAGGCGGCCACGGTGACGATCACCGTAAGGGACGCGGCGACGGCGACGCCGTTGAGAAAGCTCAGCCGGAGGACAAGCATGCCGAGCAGTGCTACGCAGACGGTGCCGCCGGCGAAAACCACGGCCCGTCCGGTGGTGGCGACGGCGCGCTCGGCGGCCTCGCGGACCTGCAGGCCCGCTTTTAGGCCGCGGCGGTGCCTGGTGACGATGAAGAGGGCGTAGTCGATGCCGACGCCGAGTCCGATCAGCATGCCGAGCATGGGGGCGAAGTCGGCGACCGTCATCAGGTGCCCGAGCAGCACGATGCCCATATACGCGGTGCCCACGCCCACCAGCGCGGTGGCGATGGGCAGGAACATCGCGAAGAGCGAGCCGAAGGCGAGCAGCAGCACGACGGCGGCGACAGCGACGCCTATGAGTTCGCTCAGGTGCGCGCTTGTGCCTTCGGTGAGCGCGATCGCACTGCCGCCGAGCGCGACCTGGACGTTGCTGTCGGCGGCTGCCTTCGCGGTGCCGACGACTTGTCGGACCTCGCCCGCGCCCAACTTTTCCACGGGCTTGTCGAAGGTGACGGTTGCGTACGCGGTGTGGCCGTCGCCGCTGATCCGCGCGGCCCCCTCGGCGTCGTAGGGGCTGGCGACGGACGCTACGCCCGGCAGCTCGGCGACCTTGGCCAGCGTCGCCCCGAGCCGGTGCTCGACCGCGCCCGCACGGACGGTACCGGCGGTGGTGTGCCAGACGATGGCGTCGCTGTCACCGGTCTCGCCGGGGAATGCCTTGGCCACCAGGGCGGCGGCCTTGCTGGACTCGGTGCCGGACACCTCGTAGTTGTTGGAGTACGCCGATCCCATGACGGTGGCGGCGGCGGTGAGGCCGGCCAAGACAGCGAGCCACAGCGCGATGACGAGGAGGCGGCGGCGGAGACACCACCGGGCAAGTGCGGCCATACCCTGCCCTTCCCTGGGTTAAGTGGATCTTTCAGGGAAGAGCCCTCAAAGAACACATCCGGTACGCCAAGCACTCTTGCAGCCGCCGGAGATCCTTAGGGCCGTTCGTGGCGATGGTCACAGGTCCATAACGGAATTCTTATGTGGGGCATACGGGAAGGGGCGGCCGCTGTTTAGGCAGCGGCCGCCCCTTGACCTGGCTGAAGGCCCTTATCCTTGCGCGGCAAGCCGCTCAAGGATCAGCTCGCGCACGCGCTTCGCATCGGCCTGGCCGCGCGTCGTTTTCATGACGGCACCGATCAGCGCACCGGCAGCCGCCAGATTGCCGCCGCGGACCTTGTCGGCGATGGCGGCGTTGGCCGCGATGGCCTCGTCGACGGCCGAGCCGAGCGCACCCTCGTCGGATACGACCTTCAGACCGCGCTTCTCGACGACGGTGTCCGGGTCGCCGTCCCCGTCGAGCACGCCCTCGATGACCTGGCGGGCCAGCTTGTCGTTGAGCGAGCCCTCGGCGACGAGCGCCGCGACCCGTGCGACCTGGGCCGGGGTGATCGGGAGGGCGGCGAGCTCGATTCCGTCCTCGTTGGAGCGGCGGGCCAGCTCGCCCATCCACCACTTACGGGCGGACGCGGCGTCGGCGCCCGCCGCGATGGTAGCGAGGATCAGCTCGATGGCGCCCGCGTTGAGCACCGACTGCATCTCGTGGTCGGACAGGCCCCAATCCGCCTGGATCCGCTTGCGCTGCACACTCGGCAGCTCGGGCAGCCCGGCCCGCAGTTCCTCGACCCACTCTCGGGAGGGCGCCACCGGCACCAGGTCGGGCTCGGGGAAGTAGCGGTAGTCCTCGGCCTCCTCCTTGATGCGGCCGGCGGCGGTGGAGCCGTCCTCCTCGTGGAAGTGCCGGGTCTCCTGCACGATCGTGCCACCCGATGTCAACACCGCCGCATGGCGCTGGATCTCATAACGGGCGGCCCGCTCGACACTCCGCAGCGAGTTCACGTTCTTGGTCTCGGAACGGGTGCCGAACTTCTCCCGGCCGTGCGGCCGCAGCGACAAGTTGACGTCGCAGCGCATCTGGCCCATCTCCATACGGGCCTCCGACACGCCGAGCGCCTTGATGAGCTCGCGCAGCTCGGCGACATACGCCTTGGCCACCTCAGGGGCCCTTGCGCCCGCCCCCACGATCGGCTTGGTGACGATCTCGATCAGCGGGATGCCGGCCCGGTTGTAGTCGAGCAGCGAGTGCGACGCGCCATGGATACGGCCGGTCGCGCCGCCCACATGGGTGGACTTGCCGGTGTCCTCCTCCATATGGGCACGCTCGATCTCGACGCGGAAAACCTCGCCGCCCTCGAGCTGAACGTCCAGATAGCCGTTGAAGGCGATCGGCTCGTCGTACTGCGAGGTCTGGAAGTTCTTCGGCATGTCCGGGTAGAAGTAGTTCTTCCGGGCGAAGCGGCACCACTCGGCGATCTCGCAGTTCAGCGCGAGGCCGATCTTGATCGCCGACTCAACCCCGATCTCGTTGACCACCGGCAGCGAGCCGGGCAGGCCGAGGCAGGTCGGGCAGGTCTGGCTGTTCGGCTCGGCACCCAGCGTCGTCGAACAGCCGCAGAACATCTTCGTCCTGGTGCCCAGTTCGACATGCACCTCCAGGCCCATCACCGGGTCGAACGCCTCGAGGGCGTCCTCGTACGACAGCAGGTCCGTCACGGTCATGGTCATCCCCTCTCAGTCCGCTCAGTCCGCCAGGACATCAGGGGCATCGTTGAACCGGCGCAGCTCGCGCACCAGCAGGGCCACCCCGGTGGCAATGGCGGCGGCGCTGAGCACCGCGTCGAGCAGGAGCAGCGGGTCGCTGTCGCTCCTGCCCCTCTGCACCTGCTTGGCGACGCCGACCGCGCCGAAGAGCGTGGTGGCGATGGACAGGTAGGTGCCGGGCTTGCTCTTCCTGAAGCCCTTGGCCTTCTTGATCGTGCTCACAGAGTCGGAACCTCCTCCAGCAGCGGGTGGCCCCAGCGTGCGATGAAGCCGGCCTCGACGGCGGCACCGACACGGTAGAGGCGGTCGTCGGCCATCGCCGGAGCGATGATCTGCAGGCCCACCGGCAGCCCGTCCTCGGGCGCCAGGCCGCACGGCACGGACATGGCCGAGTTGCCCGCCAGGTTGGCCGGGATTGTGCACAGGTCGGCGAGGTACATCGCCATCGGGTCGTCCGCCCGCTCCCCGATGGGGAAGGCGGTGGTCGGTGTGGTCGGCGAGATGATGACGTCCACCTGGCCGAAGGACCGCTCGAAGTCCCGGGTGATGAGGGTGCGGACCTTCTGGGCGCTGCCGTAGTACGCGTCGTAGTAGCCGGAGCTGAGCGCGTACGTGCCGAGCATGATCCGGCGCTTCACCTCGGGGCCGAAGCCGGCCTCGCGGGTCAGCGCGGTGACCTCCTCGGCGCTACGGGTGCCGTTGTCGCCGACCCGCAGGCCGTAGCGCAGGCCGTCGAACCGCGCGAGGTTCGACGAGCACTCGGACGGCGCGATCAGGTAGTACGCGGCCAGCGCCAGGTCGAACGACGGACAGGACAGCTCGACGATCTCCGCGCCCAGCTCACGCAGCAGCTCCACCGCCTCGTTGAAGCGCTGGACGACACCGGCCTGGTAGCCCTCGCCGCCGAATTCCTTGACGACTCCGACCCGCAGTCCCTTGACGTTTCCGTTCCGCGCCGCCTCGACGACCGGCGGGACCGGTGCGTTGATCGACGTCGAGTCCAGCGGGTCGTAGCCGGCGATCGTCTGGTGCAGCAGCGCCGCGTCCAGCACGGTGCGGGCGCAGGGACCGCCCTGGTCCAGTGATGACGAGAACGCCACCATGCCGTACCGGGAGACCCCGCCGTACGTCGGCTTCACACCGACCGTGCCGGTCACGGCGGCCGGCTGGCGGATCGAGCCGCCGGTGTCCGTGCCGATCGCCAGCGGCGCCTGGAAGGCGGCCAGCGCGGCCGCGGAGCCGCCGCCGGAGCCGCCGGGGATGCGGGTGAGGTCCCACGGATTGCCGGTGGGGCCGTAGGCACTGTTCTCGGTCGAGGACCCCATGGCGAACTCGTCCATGTTGGTCTTGCCGAGGATGACGACACCGGCCTCCTTGAGGCGGGTCGTCACCGTCGCGTCGTACGGGGGAATCCACCCCTCGAGGATCTTCGAGCCGACGGTCGTCGGGATCCCCTTGGTGGTGAAGATGTCCTTCAGCGCGAGCGGCACGCCGGCCAGCGGGCCGAGCTTCTCGCCCGCGGCGCGCTTGGCGTCGACGGTCTTGGCCGCTGCCAGCGCGCCCTCCGTGTCGACATGCAGGAAGGCGTGCACCTTCTCGTCGACCGCACCGATACGGTCCAGGTGCGCCTGGGTGACTTCCACCGCGGACGCCTCGCCGGACGCGATCGCTGCTGCGGTCCCGGCCGCGGTGAGCTTTGTCAGATCGGTCATGATGATCAGTCCTCCCCCAGGATCTGCGGCACCTTGAAGCGCTGCTGCTCCTGTGCGGGCGCGCTGGAGAGCGCTTGCT
Organism: Actinacidiphila oryziradicis; assembly: GCF_005047355.1. Classification (GTDB taxonomy): domain Bacteria; phylum Actinomycetota; class Actinomycetes; order Streptomycetales; family Streptomycetaceae; genus Actinacidiphila; species Actinacidiphila oryziradicis. The sequence goes on along the minus strand of NZ_SUMC01000007.1, from coordinate 84,720 downwards.
CCGGGGTCAGTGACGGCCGGACCTGGTCCGGACGCATGACGTTGGTCAGCGGCAGCGGATGGGAGGTCGGCGGTACGTCCTCGCCGGCCACCTCGGAGACGCGGGCGACCGCGCCGATGATGGCGTCCAGCTGTTCGGCGAAGTGGTCAAGCTCTTCGTCCTTCAGCTCTAGACGCGACAGCCGGCCGAGGTGGGCGACCTCCTCGCGCGTGATGCCAGGCATGCAGCGATCCTCTGGGGGTGAGTTTGGCGTATTTCATGGGTACGGCTTCGCGCCCAATCCTATGGGCGCGGCCACCTCTGGAGCTAAACGGTTTGCTCGGCGCCCTTTCCGGGGCCGGGCGCGGCGGCGGACGGCACCGCGAGCAGCACCGTCCGTCGGCGAAGCACCCGCACGGGTGGCCGGGCGCCGGGCGGGAAGATCCTGGCCGGGGGGCCGGTGGTCAGGTGACCGCTTCGGCATCGGCTTCGGCGGCCGCTTCGGCATCCGTGGCCGTGTCGGACGGGGCCGGTGCGTCGGCGCCGGGACGGCGCCAGCCGGATTCGTGGCGGAGGCGGAGCCAGGCGGTGGTTTCGGCGGGGGGCATGGCGGCGGCGACAAGCCAGCCTTGTATGGCATCACAGCCGAGATCGCGGAGGCGTTCCCAGGTCTCGTCGTCCTCGACGCCCTCCGCGACGACGAGGAGCCCGAGGGAGTGGGCCAGGTCGACGGTGCAGCGGACGATCTCGGCGTCCTCGTTGTCGACGACGAGGCGGGCGACGAAAGACCGGTCGATCTTGAGCTCGCTGACCGGCAGCCGCCGCAGATGCACCAGCGAGGAGTACCCGGTCCCGAAGTCGTCGAGCGACATCTTCACGCCGTGCCCGGTCAGCCCGGCGAGGGTGTCGGCGGCGCGCTGGGGGTCCTCCAGCATCACATGCTCGGTTATTTCGAGTTGCAGCGCCGCCGGCGGGACGCCGTGCCGGGCGAGGCGGGCGGCGACGGCGCCGGCGAAACCGGGAGAGTGGACGTCGCGCGGCGAGACGTTGACGGCGACCGGCACTTTAAGCCCCATGGCGCGCCAGCGCGCGATCTGGGCGAGGGCGGTCTCCAGGACGTACTCCGTGAGCTGCGGCATGAGGCCCGAGGTCTCGGCTATCGCGATGAATTCCTCGGGGCTGACCCGCCCCCGCTCGGGGTGTTCCCACCTCACCAGGGCTTCAAGGCCGGCGACCGTGCCGTCGAAGCGGACCTTGGGCTGGTAGTGCAGCTCGACATCACCGGCGTCCAGAGCGCGTCGCAGGTCGCCCAGGAGCCCCAGCCGGTCGGGGGTGTTGCCGTCACGCGTGGCCTCATAGACCTCGACGCCACTGCGGTCGCGTTTGGCCTGGTACATCGCGACATCCGCACGTCGTAGCAGCCCTTCGGCATCGAGGGCGTGGTCGGGGAAGACGGCGACCCCGGCGCTGGCTTCGAGTACGAGCGTCAGCCCGTCGAGGTTCAGCGGCGAGCCGAGCGCGGCGACCAGGGAGCGGGCTATGCGCTGGGCGCGGGTGGGCGAGTCGCAGGTGGGGAGCAGTACGGCGAACTCATCGCCGCCGAGCCGGGCGGCCTCGGCGCCGCGCGGGAGGGCGAGCCGGAGGCGGTCGGCTATCTGGAGCAGCAGCCGGTCGCCGGCCATGTGGCCGAGGGTGTCATTGACGGAGCGGAATTTGTCGAGGTCGATCAGGACCAGGGCCACGCGCTCGCCGCTGCGCTGGGCGGCATCGAGGGCGGACCAGACGCGTTCCAGGAGCCATTGACGGTTCGGCAGCCCGGTGAGGGGATCGCGGAGCTGTTCCTCGGCGCGGGCGCGGGCGATCCATAAGGTGGAGTCGAGGGCTATGAGGGGTACGGCGAAGAGCGGCAGCAGGATCGGCAGCTGTGCGGCGACGACGACGATCAGCGGCGAGATGCCGAGCAGGGCGACGCCGACCATGCCCTGGCGGACCAGCGCGGTACGGGCGACGGTCCGCAGGCCGCCACCGCGCGGGACGATGGTGTACCACAGGAGGGTGCGGGTCGCCGCGAGATAGGCGAATGCGGCTGCTACGACCGCCGGGAACGCCAGCATTCCCCAGGAGTCGGGTTCCCAGGAGTGCTTGACGGAGGGATGGATGGCGAAGGCGCCCAGGGCCAGCAGGGCCGCGCCGATCCCGAGTATGTCCACGGCGCCGTGCAGCAGCGCCTGCCGCCATCGGTGGCGCCGAGCGCAGCCGACGAGCACGACGACGGCGAGGCTCACCAGGACGGCGGGCACCCAGCCGTAGAGCAACAGCATCGCCAGGGTGACGGCGGCGCCGGACCCGGTGCCGCCCCACCATCGGTCGCGGCCCATGGCGACGAGGTGACCGACGATGATGCCGGTGAGTACGGCGAAGGCCCAGCCGACCGTCCGGCCGGGGAAGAGCGCATCGCCGTCCCCCAGCGCCCTGATGATGCCCACCACTAGGGCGGCCGCCGCACCGCCCAAGATCGCGCTGCGCAGCGCTGCGGCGGGCAGCACCGGCGCGGCAGGCGAGCGCGGCTGCTGCGTCGGTCCGGCGCTGTCCGTCGGTTCCATTGCTAGTCCCTCTCACAGCCGCGTGTGCCATGCGGATCCCACGCGCCGTGAGAACGGCGGGCGCGCTCCTCAACAGTAGGCCGCGTAAGGCTTTTACGGGCACCGATCGGCAGCTCTTGCCCGAATGGATCCTGTGCATCCGGATCCTTCTGATATCGGCTGAACGGGTGATGACCGTGCGTCACTCCGCCGAGCGTCACTCTGCCGGATTGACTGCGGCCTCCCGCGCGGCGTCGGGGCCCTGCGCGAGCAGCACCGAGAAACCGTCCTCGTCGAGGATCGGCACCTTGAGTTGCACCGCCTTGTCGTACTTGGAGCCGGGGTTGTCACCGACCACCACGAAGTCGGTCTTCTTCGACACGGAGCCGGTGACCTTCGCTCCACGGCTGCCCAGCGCCTCTTTAGCGCCATCTCTGGTGTGGGTCGCGAGGGTACCCGTGACGACGACAACCAGCCCCTGGAGTGGTCGGGGGCCTTCGTCGGAGCCCTCCTCGGTGAACTTCACCCCGGCGGCCCGCCACTTCTCGATGATTCCGAGGTGCCAGTCGACGGCGAACCACTGCTTCACCGACGCCGCGATGGTGCCCCCGACGCCCTCCACGGCGGCCAGTTCCTCCTCGCTCGCCTCCCTGATCCGGTCCAGGTCCCGGAACTCCCTGGCCAGCGCCTCGGCTGCGACCGGCCCAACATGCCGGATCGACAGCCCGGTGATGATCCGGGCCAGCGGGCGCGTCTTGGCGGACTCCAGCTGCTCGAAGAGCTTGATCGTGTTCGCCTTGGGCTCGGCGGGCAGGGCACGCCGGTCCTCGCCCCGGCCCACCGTCTTCGGCTGGCCGTAGAAGTAGGGGGTCAGAATGCGTTCCCCCTCCTTGGCGTCCTTCCGGGTGTCCCGGCGCCACATGCGGATGTCGCGCAGATCCTCGATCTTCAGGTCGAACAGGTCCGCTTCGGTGGTGAGCGCGACCGGGCCCTCGTCGGGCTGGACCAACGCCCTGACCGTCTCCTCGCCGAGCGCCTCGATGTCGAGGCTCTTGCGCCCCGCCAGGTAGAAAACCCGCTCCCGCAGCTGCGCCGGGCAGGAGCGTGCGTTGGGGCAGCGGAGGTCGATATCGCCCTCCTTCATCGGCTGGAGAGCCGTGCCGCACGCCGGGCACTGCGCCGGCATCACGAACTCACGCTCGGTGCCGTCCCGCAGGTCGACGACGGGGCCGAGGATCTCCGGGATGACATCACCGGCCTTGCGCAGCACCACGGTGTCGCCGATCAGCACGCCCTTGGCCTTGACCACGTCCTGGTTGTGGAGGGTGGCGAACTCCACCTCCGATCCGGCGACGGTCACGGGCTCCACCACCGCGTACGGAGTCACCCGCCCCGTCCGACCGACGCCGACCCTGATGTCGACCAGCTTGGTGTTGACCTCCTCCGGCGCGTACTTCCAGGCGATGGCCCAGCGAGGGGCGCGGGCGGTGGAGCCGAGCCGCCCTTGGAGCGGGATCTCGTCGACCTTCGCCACGACGCCGTCGATCTCGTGCTCGACATCATGGCGGTGCTCGCCGTAGTAGGCGATGAACTCCTTCACCGCGGCGAGGGAATCCACCACTTTGTTGTGCTTGGCGGTGGGCAGCCCCCATTCGCGCAGCAGTTCATAGGCGTGCGACTGGCAGTCGATGTCGAAGCCTTCGCGGGCGCCGATGCCGTGTACCACCATGTGCAGCGGCCGGGTCGCGGTGATCCGCGGGTCTTTCTGGCGGAGGCTGCCCGCGGCGGCGTTGCGCGGATTGGCGAACGGCTTCTCGCCCGCCCCGACCAGTCGTTCGTTCAGCTCCAGGAACTTCTCCATCGGGAAGTAGACCTCGCCGCGCACCTCCACCAGGTCCGGGATCCGGTCTCCGGCGAGCCGTTGCGGAATCTCGGCGATGGTCCGCACATTCGGCGTGATGTCCTCGCCGGTGCGGCCGTCGCCGCGCGTGGCGGCGCGGGTGAGACGGCCGCGCTCATAGGTGAGATTGACGGCGAGGCCGTCCACTTTCAACTCGCACAGGAAGTGGTACGGGCTGGTCTCATTGCCGGGGGCGCCCAGCTCGGCCGCGACCCGCTCGGCCCAGGCGTCCAGCTCCTCCTCGTCGAAGGCGTTGTCGAGGGAGAGCAGTCGCTCGCGGTGCTCGACGGAGGTGAATTCGGTTTCGTACTGCCTGGCGACCTTCTGGGTCGGCGAGTCGGGGGTGCGGAGCCCCGGGTGCTCCTCCTCCAGCGCCTCCAGTCGCCGCAGCAGCTGGTCGAACTCGGTGTCGCTGACGACCGGCGCGTCCTTGACGTAGTACCGGAAGCGGTGCTCCTCGACCTGCTCGGCGAGCCGGGCGTGCTCTTCACGCGCCTCTGCAGGGATCTCCACGTCGGTCACGGCGGTCCGGTCCTTCCTCACTCAGGGTTGTCTACGAGCGATCGCGCCGCCTTCGCACAATGTACGAGTGCGGCGCGGGCATAGGCCGGTGAGGCCCCCGCCAGACCGCAGGTCGGCGTGACCGCCACGGACGTACCCAACGCCCCCGGTGCCAGCCCCAGCCTGTGCCACAGCGCCCGAACACCACTGACGCTACCGGCAGGGTCTGACAATCCGGCCTCCGTGCCCGGCACGACACCGGCGAACAGCGCAGTCCCGGCCTCCGCCGCCTCACCGAAGGACTCCCAGTCACCCTCCGTCAGCAGGGAGAAATCGAACGACACCCCCGCGACCCCGGCCCGCCGCAGCAGCCCGAACGGCACCTCCGGCGCGCACGAATGCACGATGGCCGGGGCGTCCGCCGCCGCGATGATGTCCCTGATCCCGGCTTCGACCACCTGCCGGTCCACCGCCCGGTACGTCCGGTAGCCGCTCGCTGTCCGCACCTCCCCGCGCAGCACCGTCGTCAGCGACGGCTCGTCCAGCTGAAGCACCACCTGCGCGCCCGGCACCCTGCGCCGTACCTCCGCCACATGCAGTCGCAGCCCCTCGCCCAGCGACTCCGCCAGATCGCGGTAGGCTCCCCGGTCCGACAGCGCCAGCTCGCCATTCCTCAGCTCCACCGCTGCCGCCAGCGTCCACGGCCCCACCGCCTGCACCTTCAGCGGTCCCCCGAACCCCTGCGTGAACTCCTCCATCGCGTCCAGGTCCTCGCCCAGCCACGCCCTCGCCCGCCGGGTGTCCCGTCCCGGCCGGTCCCCGAACCGCCACCCGCTCGGCTCCAGCCGCGCGTACAGCTCCACGAGCATCCCGAGCGTCCGCCCGATCATGTCCGCGCCGGGCCCGCGTGCGGGCAACTCGGGCAGGAACGGCATGATCTCCAGGGCCCCGGTCGCGGTGCGGGCGGCTTCGCGGGCGGCTTCGCCCGGCATGGACCCGATCCCGGTCGCCGTGCCCTCGGGCAGCGTGAACTTGGTGTCCGTACTCATACCGAGGCCCCCGGCCGCATCGTCAGGTCGTTGATTTCCGCGTCACGCGGCAGGTCGATCGCGGTGAGGATCGTCGTCGCCACCGACCCAGGGTCGATCCAGCGCCCCGGTTCGTACTCCTTGCCCTCCTGCTGGTGCACCTTCACCTGCATGGGGGTCGCCGTACGCGCCGGGTAGACGGATGTCACCCGGACACCGTTGCCATGCTCCTCATGGCGCAGGGAATCCGCCAGCGCTTTCAGCCCGTGCTTGCTCGCCGCGTAGGCGCTCCACTCCGCGTGGGCGTTCAGTCCCGCCCCCGAGTTCACGAAAACGACATCCGCCCGCGACATCCGCAACTGCGGAAGGAAGAGCCGCGTCAGCTCTGCGGGCGCAACCAGATTCACGGCCAGCGTGCGGTTCCAGACCCTCGGGGTCAGCTCGCCGACACGCCCGAGATCCACGATCCCCGCCACATGGAGCAGTGAATCGACCCGGTCCGGGAGTGTCTGCTGGTCCAGAGCCCACGACAGCCGCTCCGGCTCCGCGAGGTCGCCCACGAGCGTACGGGCTCCGGGAAAACGCGCGGCCAGCTCCTTCGCCCGGCCCGCGTTACGGGCGAACAGCCACAGCTCGTCCCCCCGGTCGAAAAGGCGCTCGGCAACAGCGGCGCCGATGCCGGAGCCGGCCCCGGTGATCACATGCGTAGACGTAGCCATGGGCCCATGCTCGCATCACTGCAGGCCGGTGAATTCCTCCATGTATGCCAGCGCCGACAACCCGTCCTCCGCGAACAGGACCAGCTCGGTGAGCGGCACTGGCAGGAACCCCTCGTCCTCCATCCGCCGGAACTGCTCCTTGAGACCGTCGTAGAAGCCCGCCGTGTTCAGCACCACCACTGGCTTGGCATGCAGCCTGTGCTTCTTCAGCTCCAGAATCTCCGTCGCCTCGTCCAGCGTCCCGGTGCCGCCCACCATGACCACGATCGCGTCCGCGCGGGCGAGCAGCTCCGCCTTACGGGCGGCGAGGTCGGTGGTGATCACCATCTCGTCGGCGTTCTCACGGGCCTTGGCGGCCAGGAACTCCACGGACACGCCGATGAGCCGCCCTCCATGCGCCTGCACTCCGTCGGCCATCAGCTTCATCAGGCCGACGTCGGAGCCGCCCCACACCAGGGTGTGGCCGCCCTTGCCCATCAGCTCGGCGAATTCGGCAGCGGGAGCGGTGTAGCGCTCGTCCAGGTCCGCGGCGGAGCAGAAGACACAGATGTTCACAAGAGCCGATTCTCCAGTCCCGGTGGCGCCCCAGGCCCACCGCTTCGAATTCGCGACCCGCAGCCCCAAGTCGGTCAACCCTGGCTGACGGCCGCCTCGCGGCGCTCGGTCGTGGCGATCGTCGCCGAGCCGACGACCCGGGTGCCGTCGTAGAGCACGACCGCCTGGCCCGGGGCGATGCCGCGCACCGGGCCGGCGTCGAAGCGGACGCGGAGCTCGTCGCCGACCAGCTCGGCGGTGACGGGACCGTCGGCGCCGTGGGCGCGGAGCTGGGCGGTGTAGGTGCCGGGGCCGGAGGGCGGGGTGCCGCACCAGCGGGGCTTGATGGCGGTGAGGGAGGTGACGTCGAGGGCGTCGAGGGGACCGACGGTGACGGTGTTGTTGACCGGGGAGATGTCCAGGACGTAGCGGGGCTTGCCGTCGGCGGCGGGGTTGCCGAGGCGGAGGCCCTTGCGCTGGCCGACGGTGAAGCCGTAGGCGCCGGAGTGGGTGCCGAGCTTGGTGCCGTCCTCGTCGAGGATGTCGCCCTCGGCGGGGCCGCCGAGACGGGAGGCGAGGAAGCCCTGGGTGTCACCGTCGGCGATGAAGCAGATGTCGTGGCTGTCGGGCTTCTTGGCGACGGCGAGACCACGGCGCTCGGCCTCGGCGCGGATCTCGTCCTTGGTGGTGAGGGTGTCGCCGAGGGGGAACATGGCGTGGGCGAGCTGGCGCTCGTCGAGGACGCCGAGGACGTAGGACTGGTCCTTGGCCTCGTCGGAGGCGCGGTGCAGCTCCCGGGTGCCGTCGTCGCTCGTGACGACGGTCGCGTAGTGGCCGGTGCAGACGGCGTCGAAGCCGAGCGCGAGCGCCTTGTCGAGGAGCGCGGCGAACTTGATCTTCTCGTTGCAGCGCAGGCAAGGGTTGGGCGTGCGGCCCGCCGAGTACTCGGCGACGAAATCGTCGACGACCTCCTCGCGGAAGCGGTCGGCGAGATCCCAGACGTAGAAGGGGATACCGATGACGTCGGCGGCGCGGCGGGCGTCGCGGGAATCCTCCAGGGTGCAGCAGCCGCGGGCTCCTGTCCGGAAGGACTGGGGGTTGGCGGAAAGCGCCAGGTGGACGCCGGTCACATCGTGACCGGCCTCGGCGGCGCGGGCCGCCGCTACGGCGGAGTCGACGCCACCGGACATGGCGGCCAGGACGCGGAGGCGACGGCCGTCGCCGGGAAAGTCAGTCATAACCCCTCCAGAGTACGGGCTCGCCCGTGGCGGGCTTCTCCCGGCCGCCGTCGGTGGCTGACGGTCCGCCGTGTGCCCGGGCCAAGGCCACTTGTCGGTGGTTGCCCGCCATCGGCGGGTGCGCAGACTCCCGCCTGCGGCGGGCTGCGCCCAGCCCTGCCCCTGGACGGGCGCCGGCCGTCAGGCCGCGCTACATCAGCCCCGCGCTGCGGGCCCGCTCGACTGCCGGGCCGATCACCTTGGCCAGCTGGTCGACGTCGGCCTGGGTGGAGGTGTGGCCGAGGGAAAAGCGCAGGGAGCCGCGGGCGAGATCGGGGTCGGAGCCCATGGCGAGAAGGACGTGGCTGGGCTGGGGGACGCCGGCGGTGCACGCGGAGCCGGTGGAGCACTCGATGCCCTGGGCATCGAGGAGGAGAAGGAGGGAGTCGCCTTCACAGCCGGGGAAGGAGAAGTGGGCGTTGGCGGGGAGGCGGCCGGCGGGGGTGGGGTCGCCGTTGAGGATCGCGGTGGGGACGGCGGCCCGGACCTGGGCGACGAGGTCGTCGCGGAGAGCGCCGGCGGTGCGGGCGAAGTCTGCGTGCCGCTGGGCGGCGAGGGTGCCGGCGACGGCGAAGGCGGCGACGGCAGGGGCGTCCAGAGTGCCGGAGCGGACGTTCCGTTCCTGGCCACCGCCGTGGAGGAGCGGTACGGGGGCCTGCTCGCGGCGCAGCACGAGGGCGCCGACGCCGTAGGGGCCGCCGACTTTGTGCCCGGTGACGGTCATGGCGTCGAGCCCGGAGGCGGCGAAGTCGACGTCGGCCTGGCCGAAGGCCTGGACGGCGTCGGAGTGCAGGGGGACGCCGGACTCGGCGGCGACGGCGGCGAGTTCGCGGACCGGCATTATAGTGCCGACCTCGTTGTTGGCCCACATGACGGTGGCGAGAGCGACATCGTCCGGCTCACGGGCGATGGCGTCGCGGAGTGATCCGGGGTGGACGCGCCCGTAGGAATCGACCGGCAGCCACTCCACCCGGGCGCCCTCGTGCTCGGCGAGCCAGTGGACGGCGTCCAGGACGGCGTGGTGCTCGACGGGGCTGACGAGCACCCTCGTACGGCGCGGGTCGGCGGCGCGGCGGGACCAGTAAAGACCCTTGACGGCGAGATTGTCGGACTCTGTGCCGCCTCCGGTGAAGACGATCTCGCTGGGACGGGCGCCCAGCGCGGCCGCGAGGGATTCGCGGGACTCCTCCACGATGCGCCGGGCCCGCCGGCCCGCCGCGTGGAGGGAGGAGGCGTTGCCCGTGAGGGCAAGCTGGGCGGTCATCGCCTCCAGCGCCTCTGGGAGCATCGGAGTGGTCGCGGCGTGGTCGAGGTAGGCCATGGTCCCCTGATTCTACGGATTAAAGCTTGAGCATTAACCAACGAGGACTCGCATCGCCGGGCGAGGCCGGTGTCTGTTGGACGGAGTGGCTGAACAAATCGGTGGACACGCGGTAATTCTGCCCGATTCTGAGCGGGCTCCCCTGCGCACGTGTACGACGGTGGGGATGAAGCCTGGAGCAGCACACATGATCACGGATGACCGTGCCGTGAACCCGCGGGCCACCCGCACGGCGCGGGCCCGGCGGCCCCGGCGGGGGCGGGGTCTGGTCGCTGCCGCGGCGACAGTGCTCACCGCCTTGACCGCCATCGTGGCGCTGGGCGCCTGGCTGCCGGGACTGCCCGTACTGGGTCTGGCGGGCACATTCGTGATGGGCCAGTACCAGGTGTACATCGCGCTGGGCGCCCTTGTGGCCACGGCGCTCACGGCGGTCGCCTGGCGGCTCGGCCCGCGCCGCACGGGCCGCGCGCTCACCGTGCTGGCCGCCCTCGCGGCGGCGGGTTCGCTGGTCGTGGTGGGCGAGTGCCTGGTTCTCGCCCACCGGCTGGGCGCGCCGATCTCCTGGGCCCAGGTGCTGGCCCAGCTCGAACAACCCGGGGTCCGGCCCGATGCCACCGTCCGCTACGCCCGGGTGGCCGGCCACAACCTGCTCATGGACATCTATCTGCCCGCCGTAAGCTCGCCCGCCGCTCGCCCGGCGGTGGTGTGGGCCCATGGGGGCGGTTTCACCTCCGGCGACCGCGCCGATCGCAAAGGCACCGCACGCTGGCTGGCCGAACGGGGCTATCCGGTCTTCTCCGTGGAATACCGCATGCCCCGCGACACCGGTACCCCGACCTGGGACGAGGAGCCCCAGGACCTCGCCTGCGCCTTGGAGTGGGTGCGCTCACATGCCGCCGACTACCACATCACCCCCGGCGGCATCGCTCTGGCCGGGGAGTCCGCGGGCGCGGCCCTCGCGCTCACCGTCGCGTATCGCCTCTCCGCGCACACCATGACCTCCAGCTGCGGCGCGGCTCCCGCCCCGCCGGCCGCGGTCATCGGCTTCTACCCCGTGGCCGACCTCGCCAGCGCCTGGAACCGCGATGTGCTCTTCAACCGCCGGACCGCCCGGCAGTCCCTCGGCGGCAGTCCTGCCCAGTACCCCGACCGATACCGGGCCGTCTCCCCGATCGACCAGGTCCGGCGCGGGCTGATGCCCACCCTGCTGTTCGTCGGCTCCGACGACCACATCGTCGGCACCGACCGGGTCCGCGCGCTGCACGACCGCCTTGACGCGGCTGATGTCAACAACCGCCTGGTCGTCCTGCCCCACAGCGACCACGACTTCGACCAGGCATACGGCAGTATCGGCGCCCAGATCAGCCGTCACGTCGCCCTTGGCTTCCTCCGCCGGGTGCACGGCTCTTAGCGGGCGCGCAACAGACGGAGGCGGCGGCAGTGGCGAGTGCCAGGAACCGGGTCGCCGAACGGGTCGGACGGGAGAGTGGCACGAGACTTCCCTACGCGTGAGCAGTCCCACGCCGACGACTCCGCACTCTCCCGTCCTGTCGTGCTCAGGATTTTTCGGCGACTGACTGGTTCGCACCGTTACTGTCGGAAACGTTCTCCGGGTGGTGGCAAGCCACCTGATGCCCTGTCGCCAGCGCCACCAGCGGCGGCTCGGTGACCTTGCACACTTCGGTCGCCTTCCAGCAGCGCGTATGGAACCGGCATCCCGATGGCGGGTTGATCGGCGACGGCACGTCGCCGGTCAGCAGGATCCGCTCGCGCCGGCCGCGGCGTTTCGGGTCCGGCACCGGCACGGCCGACAGCAGAGCGTTGGTGTAGGGGTGCATCGGCTTGGTGTAGAGCGACTCGCGGTCCGCGATCTCCACGATCTTGCCGAGGTACATCACCGCGATCCGGTCCGAGACATGCCGGATGACCGACAGGTCATGCGCGATGATCACATACGTCAGGCCCAGCTCGCTCTGCAGGTCGTCCAGCAGGTTGACCACCTGGGCCTGGATCGACACGTCCAGCGCGGAGACCGGCTCGTCCGCGACGACCAGCTTCGGCTTGAGCGCGAGCGCCCGGGCTATGCCGATGCGCTGGCGCTGGCCGCCGGAGAACTCGTGCGGATAGCGGTTGTAGTGCTCGGGGTTGAGGCCGACCAGCGCCAGGAGGTCCTGGACCTCCCTCTTCACACCGTTCTCCGTCTGCACCTTCTGCAGCCGGAACGGGGCGCCGACGATCGTGCCGATCGTGTGCCGCGGGTTCAGCGAGGAGTACGGATCCTGGAAGATCATCTGTACGTCGCGCCGCATCGGCCGCATCGCCCCGGTGCTGAGGTGGGTTATGTCCCGTCCCTCGAACTCGATCTTCCCGCCGGTCGGCTCGAGCAGCCGGGTGACCAGCCGGCCCATGGTGGACTTGCCGCAGCCGGACTCACCCACCACGCCGAGCGTCTCGCCGGGCAGCACCTCGAAGTCGATGCCGTCGACCGCCTTGACCGCGCCGACCTGGCGGCGGAGCAGGCCCTTGGCGATCGGGAAGTGCTTCACCAGACCGCTGACTTTCAGCAGCGGTTCCGCGTCCGGCGCGACCGGTTCCGCGGTCGACTGCTCCGGCATGGTGGTCATCTCTCCGCCTCGTGTCTCTTTCATGAGGTCTTCCCGGCCATGAAGCCGGCGCGCTCGGCCGCGATCACAGCTTGGGCGCAATCTCTTCGGTCCAGATCCGTTCCCGGTCCGCCTCGCCCAGGTGGCAGGCCGCGAAGTGCCCGCTGCCGACCTCACGCAGTTCCGGGACGACCGACTGGCTGGATCCGCCGGTCAGCTCGGCGTAGGGGCAGCGCGGGTGGAACGCGCAGCCGGAGGGCACGTTGATCAGGCTGGGCGGCGAACCCTTGACGGGGATGAGCCGGTCGGTCCGCTCACGGTCCATACGTGGCATCGAGCCCAGCAGGCCCCAGGTGTAGGGGTGCTGGGGCTCGGTGAAGACCTTCTCGGCCGAACCCCGTTCGATGCAACGGCCCGCATACATCACCAGCAGGTCGTCGGCGAGTTCGGCCACCACGCCCAGGTCGTGGGTGATCATGATGACCGCCGAGCCGAACTCCTTCTGCAGGTCCCGGATCAGATCCAGGATCTGCGCCTGTACGGTCACGTCGAGAGCGGTGGTCGGCTCGTCGGCGATCAGCAGCTCGGGGTTGTTGACCAGCGACATCGCGATCATGGCGCGTTGCCGCATACCGCCGGAGAACTGGTGCGGGTAGTCGGCGAACCGCTTGGCCGGCTCCGGGATGCCCACCCGGTCCAGCATTTCGACCGCGCGGTTGTGAGCGTCCTTCTTGCTCACCTTGTGGTGCACCCGGTAGGCCTCGACGATCTGCGCGCCCACCGTGTAGTAGGGGTGCATCGCCGAAAGCGGGTCCTGGAAGATCATCGCCATCTTCCGGCCGCGCAGCCGCCGTACGTGGTCGGGGTCGGCGCCGATCAGCTCCTCGCCGTCCAGCCAGATCTCGCCGGACACCTTCGCCCGTGCGGAGCGGTGCAGACCCATGATCCCGAGCGAGGTGACGGACTTGCCGGAGCCGGATTCGCCGACAATGCCGAGGGTGCGGCCCCGCCGGAGCTCAAAGCTGAGCCCGTCGACGGACTTGACCAGGCCGTCGTCCGTATCGAAGGAGATCTTCAGGTCGCGTACCGCGAGAAAGGCCTCCTCCGCGTCGGGCCCGGTGGTGGGCACAGGTTCGGCGGCCGGGGCGGACACCGCCGCACCCTCGGGTGTGTTCTCAGCCGTGCTCACGAGTACCTCACCCTGGGGTCGATGGCGGCGTACAGGAGGTCCACCAGGAGATTGCAGATCACGATGAAGAAAGCCGCGATCATGGTGACGCCGAGCACCTTCGGCAGGTCGTTGTCCTGGATCGCCTGCACGGCATAGTTGCCGACGCCGTGCAGCGAGAAGACCTGCTCGGTGATGAGAGCGCCACCGAGCAGCAGGCCGAAGTCCATGCCGAAGATAGTGACGATCGGCGTGAGCGCGGCGCGCAGTCCGTGCTTGGCGACAACGGCGCGCTCCGTGAGGCCCTTGGCCCGGGCCGTCCGGATGTAGTCCTCGCTCATGGTCTCCAGCATCCCAGCCCGGGTGAGCCGGGCGTAGAGCGCGGAGTAGAGGAAGGCCAGGGAGAGCCAGGGCAGGACCAGGTTCCACGCCCACTGGGCCGGGTTCTGGGTGAACGGAATGTACTGAAGGTTCGGCCAGATCGGCCATCGGTAGCTGAACAGGGCCAGCGAGATCAGGCCGGTGAAAAAGATCGGGAGGGAGACGCCGGCCAGGGCCACGCCCATGGCGAGGCGGTCGAAGACCGAGCCCGGCTTGAGGGCCGAGAGCACGCCCGTGGCGACACCGGTGATCAGCCAGATCACGGCAGCACCGATGGCCAAGGATATGGTCACCGGCACCCTGGAGGTGATGTCCGGCCAGACCTCGACATGGTCCTTGAAGGAGTAGCCGAAGCACGGGACATGGCAGACGGAGGCGTCCGGCCCGAACTTGTAGGTCGCCCCGGCTACCAGCCCCTTGATGAAGTGCCAGTACTGCGTGTAGATCGGCAGGTCGAAGCCCAGGTTCTTCTTCACGGCCGCGACCGCGTCGGGGCTCGGGTTACGGCCCACATACTGCATGGCGAGCTGGGTGGTGCTCTCCCCCGCGATACGCGGCACGAGGAAGAAGATCGCGAAGGTGACCGCGCTGACGACCAGCAGCAGCACCACCGCGGCGAGCAGCCGCCGGATGATGTACGCAACCACAGTTCTGCGGCCCCGGTGTCCGCCGGCCCGGAGTTCTTCCGGGACCGGCGGACACTGATGCCTTCACCTGCCTTCCAGGGATTTCGGCAGTCGCCGTTCTTACTTGGTGGAGCCGACGAGCAGGTAGTCGTACATGCCGTACGCCGGGGTGACCATCACATTGGTGGCGTTGTCAGGGCGGTACAGCAGGTCCTTGCGGTAGACCAGCGGCACGATGACCGCGTCCGACATGACCTGCTTGTCGATGGTGCCCCACGCCGCGAGACGGGAAGCGCTGTCGGTGTTCGAGATCGCGGCGGACAGCGCCGAGTTGACCTTGGGATCGTTGAGCTCGGAGAGGTTGGAGTTACCGGACGCCTTGATCGCGCCGCCGTCGACGATCTGCTGCAGGAAGCCGTAGCCAGTCGGCCAGTCGGCGGCCCACGCCATCATCATCAGGCCCAGCTTGTGCTGGTGCACGAAGTCGGTGGAGCCGGCGTTGTCCGAGAAGTACTTGCCGGACGGGTACTGCTGGATCGCCACGGTGATGCCGACCTTCTTCAGCGCCGCCTGGATGGCCGTCGCGGCGGCGATCTCCGCCGGACGGTCGGAACGGGCGGAGATGTTGGTGCTGAAGCCATTGGGCTGGCCGCACTTGGCCAGTTCCGCCTTCGCCTGGGTCACGTTGCCGGCGTTGCCCGTGGACGGGTACAGGTCGGCGTAGTTCGTGTATCCGGCGACGCTGGGCGGCAGGACAGTGTGCGCGATGTCACCGCGGACCGGGCCGCCGATCGCGGTCTGGACCGAGGTCTTGTCGATCGCGTATTCGACGGCCTTGCGGCAGTCGATGTTGTTGAACGGGGCGACCTTGGTGTTGATCGCGGTGTAGGCCAGCGCACCGGAGATCGCGTCGTCCGCGTTCTTGTGCAGGCTCGGCTTGGTCAGCAACTGCGGCTGGGTGGCCGGGGCGACGCCCGCGCCGGCGATGTCCAGCGTGGTGTTACCCGCGATCAGGTTGTTGTCGATCGTCGTCTGCGAGACCTTGAAGTTGACGATGATCTTGTCCGCGTACTGCTTGCGGATCGGGTCGGTGCTACTGCTCCAGTAGGGGTTCTTCACCAGGACGGCCTGCTTGCCGTCCTGGTACGACTGGAACTTGTACGGCCCGCTGCTGACCATGTTCTTGACGTAGTCCGCGCCCTTGTCCTTGGCCTGCGGGACCGGCATGGTCTGCGAGAAGCTCGTCAGGTAGTCGAAGTCCGCGAACGCCTGCTTCAGGTGGAAGACGATAGTGCTGTCGTTCGGCGTCTCGATGGACTTCAGGCCGGTGGCGGACTTGTCCTTGTACGGGCCCTTGTAGGTGTCACCGCCGACAAGCAGCGCCTTGAAGTACGTGGGGCCGTTGGAGAGGGCCTCCGGAGCAAAGTTGCTTCGCTCGATGGCGTACTTGACGTCCTTGGAGGTGATGGTGGTGCCGTCGCTGAACTTCACGCCCTTGCGGAGGGTATAGGTCCAGGTCTTGCCGTCGGCGCTGGGCTTACCGAGCGACGCCGCAAGGTCCGGTACGAGGGTCAGGCCGTCCTTGCCCGGTGCCGGCTTGAAGGTGGTCAGCGACCGGCCGTAGAGGCGGGAGAAGTCCTGCACGAAGGCGTAGTACGTGTTGCCTGGGTCCAGTGAGTCCGGAACGTCGGAGTCCTCATAGGTCACCGTTCCGCCCGTCTTGGACGAGGCGTTCACAACCGAGGTGTTCGCCGCGTTGTAACTCGCGTTGCTCTTCGAGCTGCCGCCGCCCCCCTTGGAGCTGGAGCTGCTGCAGCCGGAGATGCCGACGCTGAGCGCCACGGCCGTGGCCGCCGCAGTCAGGACTGTCGCTCTCATACGCTTCATCTGGAGGTAACGCCCCCTCATTCATTCGGGTTGTTGTGCCGCGGGCACAGGTCAAAAACCGCGGTCCGTGAACAGCCGGAAACTTCGACGCCGGCGTGCTTACTTGCTGCGTGGGTCAAGGGCGTCTCGGAGCCCGTCGCCCAGCAGGTTGAAGGCCAGGACCGTGACGAAGATCGCGAGACCGGGCACGATCATGAACTCAGGGTCGATCTGGTAGAAGGACACCGCCGTATTGAGCATGCCGCCCCACGATGCCTGCGGCGGCTGGATGCCGACGCCGAGGAAGCTGAGGCCCGCCTCAAAGAGGATGTTGGTGGGGATCAGCAGCGTCGAGTACACGATGATCGGCGCGTACAGATTGGGCAGCAGTTCCTTGAACAGGACGTACGGGCCGCGCGCGCCCAGACTCCGGGCCGCGTCCACGAACTCCCGCTCGCGCAGGGACAGCGCCTGGCCACGGATGATTCGTCCCATATACGGCCAGTTGAAGAAGCCGATCACGAAGATCAGGACTGCGATGTGCAGCGGCAGGCCGTGCAGGCCGAAGGCGCCGCCCTGCAGCGACGCCGCGATCGAGATGGCGAAGAGCAGCAGCGGGAAGGCCAGGAAGGTGTCCATCAGCCTGCTGATCACCGTGTCCACCCAGCCACCGTAGTAGCCCGCGATGACACCGAGGACGGTGCCCATCACGTTCGACAGCAGGGTGGCCCCGGTCGCTACGACTAGCGAGACCCAGGACCCCTCGATGATCCGGGCGAGGATGTCACGGCCGAACTGCGGCTCCACACCCAGCGGATGGCTCCAGCTCATGCCGCCGAAACTGCCCTTGGGCGCGAGGAGATTGGGGTCCACCAGACCCTGGTTAAACGCGTTCGGATCAAGACCGAAGACCGCCTCTATCGGCTTGGCCAGCACGGCCAGCAGGATGAGGAGCAGCACAACGATGCCGCCTGCTACGGCGACCTTGTCGCGCTTGAAGCGCAACCAGGCGATCTGGCCAAGGGACCGGCCCTCGATCTGGCTCTTCTTCAGCCCGCTGAGGACGGCCTCCGGCTGCGCTTCGGCAGCCGATGAGGTCGTCTCGATCGGTGCGGTCATGGTGTTGCTGACCCCTCTCGCCAGTGGGTAACCGGCGCACGCCCCGCCGCTGTAGCGGCTCACTCACATCAATCGTAACTATTGGTACAGGTGGTGCGGGACCGGTGAGCCGGACGACCACGTCCTACCTGCGGGCGGAGAGCCCTTGAAGCGTGAGTCTCTATTGACCCTGCGAGCGCACACCAGTACCCCCGGACAAAGGTTGCGCAACTGTGATCTGGTGAATCACCGTCCGTTATTTCCGCTGCGTTACGCGCGTTGACAAGGCCCAGGCGAACACGCCCAGCGGGCCCCGGCTCAGCCCTGCGCGACGCACATCCGGGACACTGTCCGTGATGTCCTCACGCCACCGGTGGACGGTGGCCGAGAGAACCAGCTCCTCCGGCACGCTCCTGGCACCTTGCCATCACTACGGGTAAATCCGGCCCAAAACGCTGTACCGGAAGTTCCAAATCACACTGTGGGTAACCAAAGCGGACTGCGACGACGGACAGATCGGCGTGACCGGTACGCTGAAGGGCAGCGCCGTGCCTCTTCTTTTCCGCGCCTCGTCGCCTACCGTCGGACCATGAACGATCGGCTGCGCGCGGTGTGCGACCTCATGGTCCCCGTGGTCCGGGAAATGGCCGGACTGCATGAATACGACGGTCAGGCACAGGACCTCTCGCCGGACGGAGTCCGCCGGGGGCTGGCCGCGGTGGCCCACGCCCGGCGAGGCGGCCCGGCGCTGCCGGACGCCCACGACGAGTCCCACCTGTCCGTGTTCGAGGACACCCTCAAAGTCCAGTACGGTGAGCTGGAGCTGCACCGCCGCGATCCCTATCTGCACCTGTCGAACCTCGAACTGACCGCGTACGACCGCGAGTATGCCCCGCGCGAGCAGCGCGCCGAGGCCCGCCGCCGTCATCTGGAGCAGTGGCCGGACGCCGTGGACGCCGCGATCGCCTCCCTCGACCAGGTCAGCGCGCCCGTCGCCGGTGCCCTGCTCGGTGCCGTACGGGGGCTCGCCGCGGATCTCCGCCCGGACCGCGAACCCGCCGCCGGACCGGCCCTCGCCGCGCACGGACGGCTCGTCGCCCACATCGCCCGCGCCGCCGAGACCGGCGACCCGGACCCGCGGCTCGGCGGTGAGGCGCTGGCCGCCCTCATGGGCAGCCAGGAAGGCATCCGCGCCGACCTCTCCGACCTCGCCGACGAGGCCGGACGCGAACGCGACCGGCTCACCGCCCTGCTCACCGAATCCTGCCGGGCGCTCGACCCCTCAAGGGACCTTGACGAGCTCATTCCCGAGCTCCTCGCCGACCACCCCGACGCCGACGGCGTCATCCCCGAGGCGGCCCGCCTCACTGAGGAAGTCATCGAATTCACCCGCGCCAAAGGCCTCGTGCCGTACTTGGACGGTGACTGCCTCGTCGGTCCTGCCCCGCCGTCCCGCCGCTGGTCCATGGCCATGATGACCTGGGCCGCCCCCCAGGAGCCGGACGCCGCCTCCTGGTACCACGTCACCCCGCCCGAGCCGGACTGGCCGGCCGACGAACGCGAGGAGTGGCTCTCCGTCTTCAGCCGCACCAGCCTCCCCGCCATCACCGTCCACGAGGTCGCGCCCGGGCACTTCGCCCACGGGCGGGCGTTGCGGCACGCCCGCGGGCGGGTGCGGCGGGTGCTGCACTCCCTGTCATTCTGCGAAGGCTGGGCCCACTACGTCGAAGAGGTCTGCCTGGAGGAGGGTTTCCGCGCCCGCGACCCCCGCTTCGCGATCGGGGTGGCGCTGGAGGCGCTGGTCCGCGTGACCCGGCTGTCCTGCGCCATCGGCCTCCATACGGGCGCTCTGACGCTGGACGACGCCACCCACCTCTTCATGCGGGACGCCCACCTCGCCCACGCCAGTGCCGCCTCCGAGGCCCGCCGTGGCACCTTCGACGCCGCCTACGGCCGCTACACCTGGGGCAAGCTCGAAATCATGCGCCTCCGCGACCGCGCCCGCCACGCCTGGGGCGCCGACTTCACTCTGCAGCGCTTCCACGCCTCCTTGCTCGCGCTGGGCAGCCCGCCGCTGGGCCTCATCGGCTCCGCCCTGCGGTGACCCGGCCCGGCTGAGCCCGGCGGCAAACCGGCCACAACCCTGGTCCTTCTGCGGGGGCTTACGCGGCTGCGCCCCAACGGCCACCCCGGCGGCCCCCGCCCCCCCGCCCGGTCAGCGCCGGCGGGCGGGCGGCCCCCAGCCCCAGGCGCCGGCACCGGGAGCGGGGGCGGGAGCCGGAACGGGGGAAGCGGCGGCAGCATGGGCGTCGCGGTCGTAGAAGGGGAGCGCGTGGACGCGCATCCACATGGCGACGGGGTCGTATTCGTCGGCCATGGCGACCGTGGAAACGGGAAGGCCGGCCGGCAGCGCCGCGACGGACTGCTGCATCATGGCGCGCACGGATTCGACGGCCCCCGGCGAGGCGTCGTACATGTCGAGCCCGATCGCGAGGTACGGCTCGCCAAGAGCCGGCTGGACCCAGGCGCGCCGGAGGGCGCGAACGGCAGGCGTGCGGTGGGCGTGTTGGGACAGAAGCGCGTAGTACTGCGGAAGCGGCACCGCGGGATCGCTGAGCGCGAGCGGCCCGGCGGGGAGGCGGTCGAGGCCGGCCGCGATCCGGCGGAGGTCGAGCCAGGGGATGCCCACGCCGCCGCCGGGGGCATGCGGGTTGAGCCACAGGCCCCAGCGGTCGGGGAAGAGGGAGGCGGCGATCTCCAGCCCGGAGATGAGCTCATGGGCGCGCGACCAGCCGGAGGCGGCGAGTTCCTGGGGGGAGGTGACGCAGGGGGCGTAGCCGTAGCCGCCGACTTCCATGTTGCCGTACTGGGCTTCGGGGGAGCCTGCCGCCCCGAGCCAGAGCAGCATCCAGACCTGGCCGTCGGCGAGGGCCCGCAAGAGGTTCTCGTAGGCGTCGAATCTCCCGGGCGCCACTTGCCGGAGCGCCTGCTCCAGCCCGCCCCCTGCCGCGCCCGCGCTCACGTGGACCCGCCCCTTCTCTTGTTCGAACCCCTGCTTGGGGTCATCAAACCAGGTTCCAGCCCTTCAGTCCCGTGCGAGTCAGTCCCTTACGTAGAAGGGTCGCACCCGCTCCAGCATCCAGTCACCGACCGGGTCCTGTGCGATGTCGAGCAGGACGAGATTGACCGCCCATGGCAGCGGTACGGCGCCGAGCGCGCGGCCGAGCGCGGTCATCGCCTCGGTGCGGTCCTCCTCCTGCCAGCGGTCCAACTCGACGCCGACGAAGAGCACCGCCGGTGCGCCCTCGGTGCTGGCGAGGGCGCGGCGGGCGCTCAGCACGACCGGGGTGATCGCGAATTCCCCGGCGGCCGTGGCGAGGAATTCGATCGGCTCCTCGTCCGGCGGGGGCTCCCAGAGCCGGACCCTGGCGCCCATCGAGCCGCTGTCGGGGCTGGCCCGGCAGAGTTCGAGGACGGCGGCGGGCGGCAGCGGGATGCCGACCGCACCACCGGGATTGATGACTATGCCGATCTGCGGCGGCAGGCCGCGGGCGAATTCGCGGACCGGGGCGACGGTGAAGGACATGCCGTTGGCCGCCCGTAGGAACTGCTGCTCGGAGCTGAAGACCGGGACGTAGACCGTACCGTCGAGCTCGATGGTCGGCAGGTCCAGGTCACGGCTCTCCGGGGTGCCGCCCTGCGGCAGCGGAACCCAGACGTGGGAGCGGGCGAGCACTTCCATGACCCGGGCGGTGGCGCCGGGGTCGCCCATGGCTGCGGACAGCACCTCTTCGAGCTCGTTGACCGGCCAGCCGCCGTAGCCCTGCTGGGCGAGCCCGTCCGGTATGCGCTGACCCGGAATCTCCATGTCCACCCACCCGCTGATCTGCCCGCTACCTGTGGGGAAAGCCTATCCCGGCGACGGGACCGGGTGTGGGCGGGACATCCGGAGACGGACACGGTGAGCGACTGTCAAGTTGCGATGAGTCACACCCTCTTCAAAGGTGGGTCAGGAAGGTCATCATCCGACAACCTTTCTGGAGAAATACGGAAATGCGCATCAACAAGATTGCCGCCACGGCCATCGCCACCTCACTCTCCGCCTCGCTCGCCCTCGGCGTCGCAGGCCCAGCGTTCGCCGCCGTTCACTCCCCGAACCGGGCAGCGGCCGTTGCGGCCTTCGCACCGGACGCCGCGAACACCCAGCTCGACGCGGTCGCCAAGCTGGGCGACACGCTGTCCCTGGCGGCGAAGCTGGCCAAGGACACCCAGGCCAAGTCCCCGAACGTGGACTCTCTCAAGGACCAGCAGACCCGTCTGCAGGCGAAGGCCAACGAGCTGATCGCCGCGCTCAGGACCACGGCTGGGGCCCAGCCGCCTGCCGAAGCTCCCGCCAAGACCCCGGCCGACAACCCCGCCAAGACCCCGGCCGACAACCCCGTCGAAGCACCGGCCAACCCCCCTGTCGTGGCGCCGATCGACACCCCTGCCCAGTCCCCGGCCAACGCCCCCGTTCAGAACCCCGCGAAGCCCCAGGCCGCGGTACCGGTCGAGAACCCGGCCGAAGCCCCTGCCAAGAACCCGGCCGAGGTGTCCGTCGAGACCCCGAGCCTGGTCCTGACCCCGTCCGACGCCGGCACCCCGCCCCTGGTACTGGCTCCGGCCCAGAGCCAGGTCTCGGACCCGCTGGCGGACATCCAGGCTCAGGTGAACAAACTGATCGCGGACGTCAATGACCTCGTCACGGCCGTTACGGCGGTTGACGGCGCGAAGATCTCGGCGGCCATCAGCAACATCACCGCCGACCTGCAGGCGCTGCTCGCCTCGGTGCCGAAGCTCCTGAGCAGCGAGATGGCGATGCCGCTTCCCGCTCAGGCCCAGCCGGCCCAGTAGTCCCTGCCTTATCACACACCGTTGCGGCCCGGCCGCTCACCCATCGAAGGCGATGGCGTCGAGCGCCCGGGCCGCTCGGCGGTCCAGCAGCACCGCCGATACGCGGCCGCCGAGCAGGCCGCCCGACTCCGCCGCGCCTGCCTGGCCGGCCAGTTACGTACGTGACGCAGGGTGCCGCGGTCGTGCACGACGACGCTCGCACCCGAGCGCACCGCCTGCCGCAGCCCCGCGTAGTGCGTGATCCGCACCAGTGGCCGGTACGCGGCGTACGGCAGCAGCCCTGCCATCCGGCGCTCCCGGCGCAGCCAGCTCTTCCCTCCCCCCGGTGGCCCCGAGACAACCAGGATGTCGCCCGGCGGGTAACACAGCGTCCGCACCCGGGCCGTGCCCTCCCGCTGGCTCGGCCTTCGGCCGTCGCGTGCGCGCTGCGCGGGTGCACGTGATCGTCCCTCCCCTGTCGGCCCCTCGCAGACCTTAAAGAAATCGTAAATCGCAGGCATTGATTTCTTCAGGAGCGCTACGTGATCGGAACGCGTACGGGACGAGTTCGGGACAGGGCGCACAGCCCGTGCAATGATGGGCGCCTCAATCTCATACAGGCCGTTCGAGGCCGCGCGGGAGAGCCCCTGTCCCCGTACAGGGCGCCGAAGGAGCAAGTCCTCCCTTGAATCTCTCAGGCACAGTTACCGCGCGGGCGAGGCACATCTGAAAAGCGGGCAGCCCCGACGCGGGGGCTGCCCCACCCACGGTGCAAGCCGGATCCCCGTCGGGATCACGGCGAACCTCTCAGGTACCGATGACAGATGGGGAGGATGCCTCCGCCACGCCTGAAATGGGAGTCCGACCCGTGAGCAACCCGAGTACCGCACGCCATACCGCACTCGACGCGCTGCACCGCGCCCTCGGCGCGACCATGACCGATTTCGCCGGCTGGGACATGCCGCTGCGCTACGGCAGCGAGCGCGACGAGCACAACGCCGTACGGAACGGGGCCGGGCTCTTCGACCTCTCCCACATGGGCGAGATCACCGTCACCGGCCCGCAGGCGCCCGAGGCCCTGGACTACGCGCTGGTCGGGCACCTTTCGGCGCTCGCCGTCGGCCGGGCCCGCTACACCATGATCTGTACCCCGGACGGCGGAATCCTGGACGACCTGATCGTCTACCGGCTCGACGACTCTGTTTTCATGATCGTCGCGAACGCCTCCAACGCCCAAGTGGTCCTGGACGCCGTCACCGAGAGGGTCCGGACGCAGGGCTTCGACGCCGCCGTGCGCGACGACCGCGACGCGTACGCGCTGATCGCCGTCCAGGGACCGGAGTCCCCCGGCATCCTCGCCTCCCTCACCGACGCGGACCTCGACGGGCTCAAGTACTACGCCGGTCTCCCGGGCACCGTCGCCGGCGCGCCGGCCCTCATCGCCCGTACGGGCTATACCGGCGAAGACGGTTTCGAGCTCTTCGTCGCCCCCGGACACGCCGAGCCGCTCTGGCAGGCGCTCACCGCCGCGGGCGCCGGCGCCGGGCTCGTCCCCTGCGGGCTGAGCTGCCGCGACACGCTGCGCCTGGAGGCCGGCATGCCGCTGTACGGGCATGAACTGACCGCCTCCACCACTCCCTACGACGCCGGGCTCGGCCGGGTCGTGAGGCTCGGCAAGCCCGGTGACTTCGTCGGCCGCGAGGCGCTGGCCGCAGCCGCCGAGCGGGCGGCGGCCAGCCCTCCGCGCAAGCTGGTCGGCCTGGTCGCCGAGGGCCGCCGGGTCCCCCGTGCGGGCTACCCAGTGATCGCCGAGGCGGACGGCACCGTGATCGGCGAGGTCACCTCCGGGGCCCCGTCCCCGACCCTCGGCAGGCCGATCGCCATGGCCTATGTCGACGCCGCGCAGGCCGAGCCCGGTACGGCGGGCGTCGCGGTGGACATCCGCGGCAGCCATGAGCCGTACGCGGTAGTGGCCCTCCCCTTCTACCAGCGCAAGCGCTGACGCCGACCCCCTTCGTGACCGCCCCCTCACATCCGGGAGAATTCCGCCATGAGCAACCCCCAGCAGCTGCGCTACAGCAAGGAGCACGAGTGGCTCTCCGCCGCTGAAGACGGAGTGTCCACCGTGGGCATCACCTCGCACGCCGCCGACGCCCTCGGTGACGTCGTCTTCGTCCAGCTCCCGGAGGTCGGCTCCACCGTCACCGCGGGCGAGGCCTGCGGAGAGCTGGAGTCGACCAAGTCGGTCAGCGACCTGTACGCGCCGGTCTCCGGCGAGGTCACCGAGATCAACCAGGACGTCGTGGACGACCCGGCGCTGGTGAACTCCGCCCCGTTCGAGGGCGGCTGGCTCTTCAAGGTGAAGATCAGCGGGGAGCCGGAGGAACTGCTCTCCGCCGACGATTACGCCTCCTTCACCGGCAACTGACCGCCCACCCGTCGCCCCAGCGCCCTTTCTTATTTCGGACGGACCCATGTCGCTCCTGAACAGCTCCCTGCACGAGCTCGACCCCGACGTCGCCGCCGCCGTCGACGCCGAGCTCCACCGCCAGCAGTCCACCCTCGAAATGATCGCCTCCGAGAACTTCGCGCCGGTCGCCGTGCTCGAAGCCCAGGGATCGGTGCTCACCAACAAGTACGCCGAGGGCTACCCCGGCCGCCGTTACTACGGCGGCTGCGAGCATGTCGACGTCATCGAGCAGCTCGCCATCGACCGCGTGAAGGCACTGTTCGGCGCCGAGCACGCCAACGTACAGCCGCACTCCGGCGCGCAGGCCAACGCCGCCGCGATGTTCGCGCTGCTCTCCCCCGGCGACACCATCCTGGGCCTGAGTCTCGCCCACGGCGGGCATCTCACCCACGGTATGAAGATCAACTTCTCCGGCAAGCTCTACAACGTCGTCCCCTACCATGTCGACGCCGACAGCGGTCTGGTCGACATGGAGGAGGTCGAGCGCCTCGCCCGGGAGCACCGGCCCAAGATGATCGTCGCCGGCTGGTCCGCCTACCCGCGCCAGCTGGACTTCCCGGCCTTCCGGCGGATCGCCGACGAGGTCGGCGCCTACCTCATGGTCGACATGGCGCACTTCGCGGGCCTGGTCGCGGCCGGGCTGCACCCCTCCCCCGTGCCGTACGCGGACGTGGTCACCACTACCACCCACAAGACCCTCGGCGGCCCGCGCGGCGGCGTCATCCTGTCCAGGGCCGAACTCGCCAAGAAGATCAACTCCGCGGTCTTCCCCGGCCAGCAGGGCGGCCCGCTGGAGCATGTCATCGCGGCGAAGGCGGTGGCCTTCAAGGTCGCGGCCACCGAGGACTTCAAGGACCGCCAGCTACGCACCCTGGAAGGCGCGAAGATCCTCGCCGAGCGCCTGGGCCGGCCCGATCTCGCCGAGGCCGGCGTCTCGGTGCTCTCCGGCGGCACCGACGTCCACCTGGTCCTCGTCGATCTCCGCGACAGCGAACTCGACGGGCAGCAGGCCGAGGACCGCCTCCACGAGGTCGGCATCACGGTCAACCGCAACGCCGTCCCCAACGACCCCCGTCCCCCGATGGTCACCTCCGGCCTCCGCATCGGCACCCCGGCCCTGGCCACCCGCGGCTTCCGGACCGAGGACTTCCACGAGGTCGCCGACATCATCGCCGAGACCCTCACCCCCGGCTTCGACGCGGACCGGGCCAAGGCGCTCGGCGCCCGGGTCTCCGCGCTCGCGGCCAAGCACCCGCTGTACCCGGACCTGAAGAAGTAACGCTGCCCGGGCTCCGGGGACGCCGAGTCCCGGCGCCCCCGGAGCCCCGGACGGCCCAGCGGGGCGCGACGCCAAAGCACCGCCCGACGCCCCCGGACCGACCGACCGATCGACCGATCGGCCAACATCAACCCGCGCCCGCGCCCGCGCCATCAAGCCCGTCCGGCGCTCAGCCGAACCAACCCCACCACCGCGTGCCGGCAACGGCTCGTCACCGGCCACCAGAGGCGGTGACCTCGCGGTCAAACAACAGCGGACGGACGGGCGAGCGGGAACACCCCCGAACCCCGCAGGAGGCGCACCGTGGCCATCTCGGTCTTCGACCTGTTCTCGATCGGCATCGGCCCGTCGAGCTCCCACACCGTCGGCCCGATGCGGGCCGCCCGTATGTTCGCCCGCCGGCTCAAGAACGAGGGCGCCCTCGCTCACACCTCGTCCGTCCGCGCCGAGCTCTTCGGCTCCCTCGGCGCCACCGGCCACGGCCACGGCACCCCCAAAGCCGTCCTCCTGGGCCTCGCCGGCAACTCCCCGCGCACCGTCGACGTCGAGACCGCCGACGACCAGGTCGCCCGCATCCGCTCCACCGGCCGTCTCAGCCTCCTGGGCGAGCACGAGATCCAATTCTCCGCCGACACCGATCTGATCCTGCACCGGCGCCGCTCCCTGCCGTACCACGCCAACGGCATGACCCTCTTCGCCTACGACTCCGCCGGCGTCCCGCTGCTCGAAAAGACCTACTACTCCGTCGGCGGCGGCTTCGTCGTCGACGACGATGCCGTCGGAGAGGACCGCATCAAGCTCGACGACACCGTCCTGCGCCACCCCTTCCGCACCGGCGACGAACTCCTGCGTCTCTCCCGCGACACCGGGCTGTCCATATCCGCCCTTATGCTCGAGAACGAAAAGGCCTGGCGCACCGAAGCCGAGATCCGCGACGGCCTCCTCGAAATCTGGTCCGTCATGCAGGACTGCGTCTCCCGCGGCCTCGCCCGCGAAGGCATCCTCCCCGGCGGTCTCAAAGTCCGCCGCCGCGCCGCCAACACCGCCCGCCAGCTCCGCGCCGAAGGCGACGCCCTGCCCCGCGCGATGGAGTGGGTCACCCTCTACGCCATGGCCGTCAACGAGGAGAACGCCGCCGGCGGCCGTGTCGTCACCGCCCCCACCAACGGCGCCGCCGGCATCATCCCCGCCGTCCTCCACTACTTCATGAACTTCATCCCCGGCGCCGACGAGGACGGTATCGTCCGCTTCCTCCTCGCCGCCGGCGCAATCGGCATGCTCTTCAAGGAGAACGCATCCATCTCCGGCGCCGAAGTGGGCTGCCAGGGCGAAGTCGGCTCCGCCTGTTCCATGGCCGCCGGCGCCCTCGCCGAAGTGCTCGGCGGATCCCCCGAGAAGGTCGAGAACGCCGCCGAGATCGGCATGGAGCACAATCTCGGTCTCACCTGCGACCCCGTCGGCGGGCTGGTCCAGATCCCCTGCATCGAGCGCAATGGCATGGCCGCCGTCAAGGCCATCACCGCCGCCAGGATGGCCATGCGCGGCGACGGCCGCCACCATGTGTCTCTCGACAAGGTCATCAAGACCATGAAGGAGACCGGCGCCGACATGAAGGTCAAGTACAAGGAGACCTCGCGGGGCGGCCTCGCGGTCAACGTCATCGAATGCTGAGCCCGGCGACAAGTGATCATTTCGGGGCCGGTCGTGCCTGCCAGTCCGCGTAGACGGCGGCGATCCCCTCGCGCAGTGCGACGGCCGGCTTCCAGCCGAGCGCGGTGAGGCGGGAGATGTCCAGAAGCTTTCTCGGCGTGCCGTCGGGCCTGGATGTGTCCCAGGCGATGCGGCCGCCGTATCCGACGACGGCCCGTACTGTCTCGGCAAGCTCACGGATCGTCAAGTCTTCACCGCAGCCGACGTTGACCGGTGCGTCGCCGTCGTAGTTCCGCAGTAGCAGCACACAGGCCGCGGCGAGGTCGTCGACGTGCAGGAATTCGCGGCGCGGGGTACCCGAGCCCCACAGGGTCACCTCGGCCGCTCCGTCGTGCTTCGCCTCGTGGAAGCGGCGGATCAGGGCGGGCAGGACGTGCGAGGTCTGGAGGTCGAAGTTGTCACCCGGTCCGTAGAGATTGGTCGGCATCGCGGAGATGTACGAGGCGCCGTACTGCCGCCGGTAGGACTGGATCTGGACGATGCCGGCGATCTTGGCGAGCGCGTACGCTTCGTTGGTCGGCTCCAGCGGGCCGGTGAGCAGCGCTTCCTCGCGGATCGGCTGGGCGGCGAGCTTCGGGTAGATGCAGGACGACCCGAGGAAGAGCAGCCGGCCGACTCCGGCGGCGTACGAACCCGCGATCACGCTCAGCTGGATGCGCAGATTGTCCTCGATGAACGGCACAGGGAAGGTGCTGTTGGCCATGATGCCGCCGACCTTCGCGGCGGCCAGCACCACCGCGTCCGGGCGGACGTCCGCCAGGAATCTCCCGGTCCGCGCGGCGTCGCGCAGATCGAGTTCGCCGCGGCCACGGGTGATCACCTCATGACCGTCGGCGGTGAGCCTGCGGGTGACCGCCGACCCGACCAGACCGCTGTGGCCCGCCACGAAAATGCGGGCGCGGGGCGGCAGCCAGACCTGCTCATCCGTCATGGCAGGACTTGCGCCGTCCTCGAGTCGCCCTTGCAGATCCAACATCACACTCGTTTCCTCAAACCGGTCCGCGGATTTAGCGGATTTAGAGGCCGCGCAAATAGGTGGGGCGGCGTCGCGTGCCGAGCTGTGCCATCAGCCAACTCCGTCGGCGGGGGCGTCTGGAAGTGTTGCCGTCGGTGTCGGTCGACGACTCTCCCCCAGCCTTCGGCCGGGAGGGCCCCCAGGAGGTGCCCCCACCTCCGCCTTGCCAGACTTGCCCCTCGCCCCGCTCCTTCCTCCACCCCACCTATTCGCGCGGCCTCTTACTGAGGTCGGACCTACGGCAGCTGGAGGGACAGTCACTCATGGGTTACCAGCCGGACCGCCGGGGCTCGTCGCTCCCGACGGTTTCCACTCCCGCCGGCTGCATCTGTGACGCACTGTGACCGGCCGCGGGTTCGTCCGGCGTCAACCGCCCCTCATTGCGCAGCAGCCGAAGGAATCCACCGGTCGTATGGCGCTGCGGCCGGTAGGTGTACGCATAGCTGTAAGCCTGTTCGTCGCCCTTCTGCGAAGCCATATTGAAGATCGTGCCCAGTACGGGAGTACCACCACGCCGAAGGGTGTCCAGAGCGGCGGTAACCTGGGTACGGCTGGTGCGGGCAGCGCGCACCACCAACACGTAACCGTCCACAACGGGGGCCATCGCCGAGGTATCCGCGACAGGGAGCACCGGGGACGTGTCGATCAGGACGTGGTCGAACTCCTCCGAAAGAGTGGCCAGCACGGAGCTGAACTGCTCACTGCCCAGTAGTTCAGCCGGATTGGGCGGCACCGCCCCACTGGTCAGCACGGTGAACGTGCCGGTGGATTGCAGCACCTGCCGCACGTCTGCCTGGCCGATCAAACAGGACGTCAGCCCGGCATCTCCGACGAGGCCGAGAGCCCGGGCCACGTTGGGGCGGCGCAGGTCGGTCTCAACCAGGCACACCTTGGCACCTGCCTCCGCCATCGCGGCGGCCAGGTTGACCGTGACACTGGTCTTGCCCTCTCCGGGCAGGGCACTGGTCACCGCGATCACCTTGGGCGCCCGGTCAACGTCCACGAACCGAAGGTTGGTACGCAGCTGCCGGAAACCTTCGGCTCGCAGGCCATGCGTGTCATGCCGCGCGGCCACCAGATGCCGGGCATTGCGCGGGTCGTGCACGATGCTGCCGAGAACCGGAGGCCCGCCGACCTTGGTCATCAAGGCGCTCAGAGCCTGGTTGGTGCGTACCGAGGTGTCCAGCGACTCGCGCAGGACCGCACAACCCGCCCCGAGGGCCAGCCCGGACAGCAGACCGAGCGCGAGATTCACGACAGGGCGGGGGGAGGACGGTGCGGTGGGCGTGGAGGCGCGCTCGGTGACACTCAGTCTCACCGGGGAGTCCTCCGCGGCGACCGGCCGCTCCAGCTCACTGACCATGTCGGCGAAGCAGCCGGCGACGGTGTTGCTGAGCAGCGCCGCCCGGTCCGGATTGGTGTCGGTGACAGTGATCCGGAGCAGCACCGTGTCGGGCTGCGCGGAGGCGGAGATTTTGCTCGCCAGTTGGGCCGACGTCATGTCGAGTTTCAGCGTCGCGATGACGGTCCGGGTCACAAAAGGACTGGCAGCCATCTTCGCGTAGGACTGGACCCGCGCTTGGGTGAAGACGTTCCCCTGGTTCAGCTGGGCGGTGTCGGCCCCGTTCTGCATGGAGACAAAGAGCGTGGTGCTGGCCCGGTACTCGGGCGTGGCGGCGTAGGTGGCCAGTACGCCGAGCCCCGTGCCCAGCAGGGTCAGCGCGGCGATGATCCGCCAGCGGCGAGAGAGGAGCCGTAGGTAGTCGCGCAGATCCAAGATGTCCGTCCCCGGTCGGAGCCAGTGGGTATGGATCCACACCTTATGATCCAAAACGAATAAACGCGACATATAGTCGTAATACTCATCTTTGGTCCACCGGGTCCGTAGCCTGACGGAGCCCCACCTGACAACTCATCAGCAGGGAGTGCGTGTGACAGTCAAGACGGCGCTCATCACCGGCATCACCGGCCAGGACGGTTCCTACCTCGCGGAGCTACTGCTGCAGAAGGGCTACCAGGTGCACGGGATTGTCCGCCGCGCCTCCACCTTCAATACGCACCGCATCGAGCACCTCTACCGTGACCCGCACGACCCCGGAGCATGTCTGTTCCTCCACTACGGCGACCTCACGGACGGCACCCGGATCGCCGGCCTGCTGGAGCAGGTACGGCCCGATGAGGTCTATCACCTCGCCGCCCAGTCACACGTCCGGGTCTCCTTCGACGAGCCGGAATTCACCGGCAACACCACCGGGCTGAGCACCACCCGTTTGCTTGAGGCCATCCGGGCGATCAACCTGCCCTGCCGCTTCTATCAGGCCTCCAGCTCCGAGATGTTCGGCGCGACACCGCCGCCCCAGCACGAGGGCACCGCCTTCCACCCTCGCTCGCCCTACGGGGTGGCCAAGGTTTACGCCTACTGGGTCACCCGGAACTACCGGGAGGCATACGGCATCTACGCCGTCAACGGCATCCTGTTCAACCACGAGTCACCTCGCCGCGGACCCACCTTCGTCACCCGGAAGGTGGCCATGGCCGCCGCCCGCATCAAAGCCGGCCTGCAGGACGAGCTCTACCTCGGCAACCTCGACGCCCGCCGCGACTGGGGCTACGCCCCGGAGTACGTCGAGGCAATGTGGCGCATGCTGCAGCAGGACGAGCCGGACGACTTCGTCATCGCCACCGGCACCAGCTACAGCGTGCGCGACTTCGTCGAGGAGTGCTTCGCCCACACGGGCCTCGACTGGCGCGACCACGTCCGCTTCGATGACCGCTACCTGCGCCCGACCGAGGTCGACGACCTGGTCGGCGACGCGTCCAAGGCGGAACGGGTACTGGGCTGGCGGCCGACGGTGCGCGCGCCGGAGCTGGCCAGGCTGATGGTCGACGCCGAGCTCAACGCAATCCTGCAGGCCCCAGGGCCCGACGAGCCGTCGGTTGAACCCGCTCTGGTCATGCGGTGAGCCGGCCGACCCCGGAGCCCGCCGTGAGGACGCCGGCCCGGACCGAGGCGGCGGTGCGGAACATCGCCGTCCTGATGACCTGCCACAACCGCAGGAACCAGACCATCGCGGCTCTCTCATCGCTGCACGCCCAGACCGGGCTTCCGGACGGCACCACCTTCACCGTCCATCTCGTCGATGCCGGCAGCAGCGACGGTACCGCTGCGGCGGTACGATCCGCCTTCCCGGACGTCGATGTGATCAGCGCGGGACAGGATGTCTTCTGGGGTACCGGCACCGTCATCGCCGCAGCGAAGGCAGACCCGGACGCCCACGTGCTGTGGCTCAACGACGACGTCCTTCTCGATCCCCAGGCCCTCTGCGTCCTGCTGTGTACCGCCACCCCCGTGGAGCAACCGGTCGTCGTCGCCGGTGCCATGCGTTCCAGCGACGGCACCTGCACCACGTACAGCGGCTTCCGGTTGGTTCACACACGCCTTCGTGCACCGGGCCTGGAACCGCTCGAACCGGACCCCTGCCAGCCGCAGACGTGCGACACCTTCAACGGAAACGTGGTTCTGGTCACCGCCGCCGCGAGGCACATCCTGGGAGAAATCGACCAAGTGTTCCCGCATCGCATGGGCGACAGCGACTACGGGCTTCGAGCCCGTCAGGCCGGTGTTCCCGTATTCCTGGCCCCCGGTCACCTCGGCGTCTGCGACAACCACCCACCGCATGCCCGCGGTTCCTCCAGAGAGGTCGGCATCGGACCGTATACCGCACTGCGCCGCCGGGCATCGGTACGCGAACAGCCGCCGGGCCCGTGGTGGCGCTACTGCCGCCGCCATCTGGGTCCCTGGGCCCCGCTCTTCTTCTGCTCCCCATATGTGACGGCCGTGCTGCGCTCCGCCGTGCGTCGTGCCCACGGCCGACGCTCCGGCTGACCTCGTCGGCGGTCCCGGCGTACGTCGCCCAATTTCGGCGCTTTCCCCTCGACACCTGGACGGATTCACGGTGCGACCCCTTCCTGTCAGCCCAGACACCTTGCTGTTACTGCTCGTCGGATTGACACTCGCAGGCAACCTGCTGTGGGTTATGGCCCGGCACAGCACGATCGGTGTCGGATTGC
Organism: Actinacidiphila oryziradicis; assembly: GCF_005047355.1. GTDB lineage: Bacteria > Actinomycetota > Actinomycetes > Streptomycetales > Streptomycetaceae > Actinacidiphila > Actinacidiphila oryziradicis. The sequence continues at coordinate 51,720 of NZ_SUMC01000007.1, read as the reverse complement.
TGCTGGGCGTCCAGGTCTGGACGGTGGCGGCTGGGGGCCAGCTACCCGCCATGAGCCTCGGCGTCAGTATCTATCCCGCCGATGCCCTGGCCATCTGCGCGTTCTGTATCGGAGTCGCACGCCTGCTGCGCCACGGTCTACCGGCCCGGGCCGGAATGCTGCCTCTACTGATCCTGATTGCCCTTGCCGGGTGGTCCGCTGCGCGCGGTATCGCCACATTTGGCCTGCAGGCGGTCGGAAACGACGGTCGGGGCGCCTTCTGGTGTGTTCTCGCCGCTGCCTTGTACGTCGCCACTACGCCCCTGAGCGCTGCCCTGGACCGAGCCGTAACCAGAACCTGGTTGGCGTCCGTCGCCGCTTACGCCGTGTTGTGCCTGGTCGGCTGGGCATCCATCGGCCTGCATCCGGTCACTGCTCATGTCACCGTTGGCGGCGTGGAGGTGGACCCACGGCCGGTCCCCGCGGCCGCCGCCCTTGTTCTGGTCCAAGGTGCTGCCCTGCTGATGTGCCCACTCGGGGCTGACCGAACGGCCACTGCCCTGCGACGCCGCGGCAAGCTCCTCGGGGCTGCGGTGCTTCTGGCTTTCATCATCCTGCTGCAGCAGCGCAGCGTCTGGATGGCAGGTGGAGCCATGGCCGTTACCTGGTGGGCGCTACGTCCAGTCAGGGCCGGACAACGCATCACCTCCGCGGTCGCAGGAGCCACTGCGCTGTCCATGACAGCGCTTGCGTTCGCAGTCGGCGCCTTCGGCAGGATCGGGGGCGTACTCAGTGACTCGGCGGCGGAGACCCAGGGGGATCACAGCACGTTCGCCTGGCGGGTGCTCGGATGGCAGGATCTGCTGAACGAGCCACGCTCGCTGGTGCAGTGGCTGACCGGGGGCCCCTTCGGATCCGGATACGACCGCTACATCAAGGGCGCACTCGTCGCCGTTTCCCCGCACGACTACTACCTGCACGTCGTGTTGCGTCTGGGCCTGATCGGTCTCATGGTGCTGGTGGTGCTGTATGTCCTGATCTGGCGCCAACTCATCCGCAGTGGATACGCCGTCCTGGCTCTGCGTTTGATGATCGTGGGCCAACTGGTGTTCTTCGTGTCCTTCGCCGCCTCCATGGAACAAGGAGTGCTGCTCGGCTTCTGCCTGTGGCGCGCCCGCAGAGGCGTACTCAGCGCGACGACTGTGACCGAGCCGACGGACCGGACGAGCCCGATCACCTCTCGTTCCGACGTCCCGTCCTACGCTGACGCTCTTCCTCCCGACGCCATGCGACAATGATCAGAACCCGCCTGGTCGGTACCCACCGCGGTCCGGATGCCAGATGCCAGACAACTATCGGTTCAGTCCAACGGCGACGGCTGCCGCGTACAGGGGCAGCCGTCGCCGCAAGAGCGCGCAGCCAACAACGACTGGCAGCATCGCCGCGAGGCTGCACATCACAGCAGCCGTTCGAGACCGGCCGTCGGCACCCAGAGCGGCCGTCCCACCGAGTGCCGCGCCGACGGCGGCATGGATCAGATGCATACGCAAGGCGACACCCACGCGCAGCAGGCCGCTGCGATGCCAGCGCATCAGCTGAGACAGATGTCCCACAGCCTGCCCGGCCGCTGCCGCCCCGGCCAGCACGACGATGCTGTGCAACGCAGCGGCCGCGACAACGCCGGCCGCAGTGGCGGTCATGACAGCGAGTTGCGTCCCGATCAAAGCACGCGGCGCGCCGCGCACCTGGTCGATGGAACCACCGAAAGAGCACAGCAGAGCCATGGCCGCGCCTAGCGCGAGCATGGGCACCAGCGCTGCGGCCGCCCCCCAGCCCGGCCCGAGCAACAGGCTGAGCGCGGCGGGCCCGAACCCGGCCATCGCGCCGAAGCCGATGAAAGCTGTGGCCGAAGCCATGCAAAGCGTGTGCTCCACCGAGCGGCCCAGAGGAATGCCCAGTCCTTGCCGTTCCGCGAGTGCCGGGGTGGCTGCCCAGACCAGCCCTTGGGCCAGGAACGTGAGGGGCAACCCGGTGAGGAGAGCAGCACGGGAGTAGGACCCGGTGGTACCGGGCCCGAACAACCGGCCCGCGACCCACATCGGAACACTGTTGGTGACGAACTGAACCAGGCTGTAACCGGCGAGGAACCCAGATGGCGCCAGAAGGTCCCGTGCCCCTACTGGTGGTCCACTGGAAAGCGCACACCGGTGAAGCCACAACGTGGCGACGGTAAGTGACGCGACTGCGGAGGCGGGCTGGGCAGCGGCCAGCCCAAGCGGGTTCCACCCGCAGGCCAGAAGCAACACGCTCACGGCGAAGCCCGTCGACTGGCCTGCTACCTCGGCGGTTACGGCGGCACGGGCCCGGCCGGCACGGCGCAGCACGGCGATTGTGACAGTGACGACGGGCTGGAACAGGAATTGGTACCCCAGCAGACGCATGAACGGAATGAGCTCGGGCATCCGCCACAACGCCCCGCAGATCGGCGCCACTGTTTCGATGAGAGCGAATCCGATGACGCCGGAGACCACACTCAGATGCCTGGCCGCGCGCACGGTCTGGAGGGTGAGCCGCTCGGCTCGGAGAAGGTGGGCGGACAGTCCGGCGTTGGCGAAGAATCCGACGAGTTGGACCATCGTCAGCGCGATGGCGTAGGAGCCGAAGGAACTGAGAGCCACCGTACGTCCGGTGTAAGCCGTGTAGGCGAGTTGGAGCGGCACGGCCACCGTGGCGCCGACGTAGTTCCAGCCCAGACTGGCGATGACCGAGCGGGCTGCGTGGGGCTGCGCACGATCCCGATCGGCCACATTCATACGGCGGCCTGCAGGCGGGGGGTGAGTTCGGATACCGCAAGCCAGGGGTCCTTGGGAGGCGTGGGCAGTGCTGACAATTCACCACCCAGCATGTATTGCAGAGCGTGGAGGTCAGTGAGCCGATCCCTCACCCAGCGATGGGCGCGCAAGCCAGCGGCGTGCAGTTCCCGGGGATCTCCGAGGAGAAGCTCACGAACCCGGTCCACTGCCTCCGCGGGGCTGTCCACCAGGTGCAGTCCACTGTCCCGGTCGGGGAGCCAGGCGGCTTCAGGGGGTCGGGAGGAAACATGCACTCTGCCCGCATACATACTGATCGGAAGACGGTCGGAGAAGTAGCCCGTGTAGCGACGGTAGTGGTCCCACCCGACGCTGATCCGTGCGTTGCGCAACGCGGCGGGCTGTCGGTTGTACGCGACTGGCCCCTGGGCCGCCGGGCCACGCCAGCCGTGTCCGTACAGTGCCACGCGGCAATTCGGGAGCGAGCAAAGCCGACGTGTGAGGCGGTGCCGTTCCCCGGCTCCGTCCACGCGTTCCAGGATTCCGAACCGGACGTAGCAGCTGCCGATCAGGGCGACATCGAGCGTGGCCTGCCCCGGTTCGGGCACGGATTCCCCGTCTGCGTCCATTAGGTGACTGGGCAGCACGTTCGGCACATAGCGTACGGCGGCTCTGGCGTAGCGACCCAATAAGGCGGCCTGCTCACCAATTGCGACGCTGAAGACATGGTCGGCATGGCTGAGCCAAGCGGCGGAACTCGCGTTCAACTGCTTGCGGCCGCCCCAGGCATCGCCCTCCCAGTAGACGACCGGAGGTGAACCGATGTCACCCAGGAGTGCGCCGACCACCTCGGCCGTCCAGGGGAACCCATGCGGGGACTGGACAAAAACCAGATCCGGGGCAACTTTCCGAGCCGTCCGTCGCATGATGTGCAGTGCAGTCTCACGGTCGGTTTCCCGCAGCAAGGCCTGTGCCGCGACCGGCACATGGACAAGCAAGCCGTCGGCTGCAAGGCGGGCGAAAGCACGGGCGAACTCCATATTCGGACCGCAGGTAGCCTGATTACTGAGGTGCAGCACGACGGGGGCGTCGATGGCGAATCACCCTTTCATGGGTGGTCTGCATTGTTGCGAAGCAGCACATGAGGTCACTGGGGATCTGTTCAGGAGCGGCGAGGAGGCCCCCACGTGCGCCGGTAGATGTCGACGTACTGTGCCACGCCGCGCCCCATGCCGAACCGGTTCCGGACCGCGTCAACGTCCCGCGGAACGCCATCACGGTGCCTTCCCGCGGACAAGCGTGCGGCCTGGCCGATCGCCTTGGCGAAGCCCCCCGGAGTGATGTCGATCAGCGTCACGGCCGAGTTGTCCTCCGCTAGGTCCCGGAGCCCCGGAGCGTCCGTCAGAACTGCCGGGAGTCCTGTAGCGAGCGCTTCTACTGCGGCGATACTCAGGCCCTCGTACACGGACGGCATGACAAACACATCCGCGGCGTGCAACGCGGCCAATGGGTGAGTCTGTCCCAGGAAGCGCACCCGATCAGCGACGCCCAGCCGTTCGGAGAGCCGGCGCTCGTCCCGCGCCGCCACCTCCTCGCCGACGTGCACGTACTTCAGGTGCGGGGGGCAGTCCGGGTGCACCATTGCCTCCAGTACCGCTTCGTGGCGTTTGACCGGGGAGCAGTTACCCACACTGACGGCCACGAGGTCTCTATCGTCCAGCCCCAGCTCCGTCCGTGCCACTGCACGTTGTTGCAGTGTCGGCGGCACGAACATCTCGTCATACCAATTCTCAACAACTTCCGCCGGGTTGCCGAAGGTGCCACGTTCATTGTCCGCGACGCTGGGACCGACGCAGACATGGACCACACCGGCCGACCTGAGCACTCCACGTTGCACTGCACGCTGCACTCGCAGAAGGCCACGGAATCCGAACGCATTGTGTACGGTACGAACGACTGTGGCTCCGGTGCTGAGCGCGGCCAAACCGAGCCAGAAACTCCCCCGTTCGGCGTGCAGGTGGACCACGTCGTACCTGCCGGCTGCCACGCGGCGCCGGAATCGAGCGGGGAGGCGCCAGAGCGGATCATCCAATTCATGGGCGACGCGATAGCCGGCCACGCGCAATCTGTCCGCGAAGGTGCCGACGGTCGGGGCCACTGCAAGAAGGTGTGCTTCAACGCCGTGCTTCTTCCATTCCGTGGCAGCGCTGTGCAGCATCAATTCGGCGCCGGAGGCCCGCAGTTCGTTGAGCACGTGCAGGACACGCACGGAGCCCTGGGCAAGCCCCTGATCCATCGATGCCTCCTGGGTGTAGCGCGGCTGGTGCCACGTATAGGGCCGGACCAGAACGGCTGCCACTGCGGCGATCCGGCTACGGGGAACCCCTGTGACACAATTCAGACATAATGCGCACGCTAGCAGCGGTTTTCCTGTGGATGTCTCATATCTGCCCGCGTGTTGAAGTGACCTCGCCCGAGCGGAATGTGCGGCAACACCCGATTGCCGGGTAGCTCAGTTCCCTGTGCCGATCAACCGCAGCAGTCCGCCGGTGAAACGGGCGCTCATGACCTCCCCCGAGTAGTGGCGTGCGTCCTCGCGGGCCGCCCGACGGAGCGCCGAGAGCCGGCCGGGGTCGGCGAGCAGGGAGACCACCTCATCTGCAAATTCGGCTTCCCCACCGGGGACGATGAGTGCATTGCGGTCGTGTTGGAGGTAGTCGAACTCGGGGCCATGCGCCGCGCAGGGGGTGGTGATCATGGGAGTGGACAGTGCCAGGGAGTCCACTGCTGCCAGCCCCACCGCACCGGGCATGAGCAGCACGTCGCCCGCGGCGCCCAGCAGAGCCTTGCCTTCCGCGTCGGTAACCGGCCCGAGGCGGATCACTGGCGAGCCGGGCCGGGCGGCTGCCTGCTCGACGAGTCCGCGATGCGCGCCGTCCCCGGCCACGAGCAGCCGAAATCCGGGCAGCCTGCGGGCCGTCAGCTCGGCTGCCGCGATCAGGAAGGGAATCCGTTTCGGCGCATCCAAGCCGCCGAGGAAGAGGGCGGTACGGCCGGCGGTGAGACCGTAGCGGGCACGGAAGGCCAGCACCTGCCCCGGCGTGATCCGGGCGAGGGCGGCGGCGATCGAGGCGGTGTCAACGGAATTGCGCACGACCGTGACGCGCTCGGCGGGCAGCCCGCCGCGAACGACATGCCGGGCCCCGGCGTCGGTGTATGCGAAGAACCAGTCGGCGCGGCGCGTGAGCGCGTCCTTCAAAGCGCGTTCCGCCGCCGTCGGGCGGTCACCGTAGGTGCGACCGTGACCCCAGAGGCAGACGGCCGGACCGCCGCGCAGCCGGGCACTGGCCAGCAGCGGGTACGCCTCCAGATTGTGAAGCGCCTGCTCCAACACCACGGCGTCGCAGTGGTGGGCGAGGTCACCCAACCGCCGCCACAGCATGGTGCGGCCGCCCAGACGGAACGCGTGCTGTGGCAGGGGCACGGCCCCCGGAAGTGCTCCAATGTCACCGCGGCGGGCCTGGGAGCCGGTCGGGCGGCCATGCGCGACGGTGAGCAGAACGCCGTGGTCGTGCAGGTCGCCGGCGAGTCGCTGGAAGAACGGCACCCGGTACTGCGGGATGTACGGCTGCACGATGAGAACTCGACGTGGAGTCACCGCGTCTCCTGGCCTCTCAGCTGAGTGCTGTCCTGACCGGTACCCGAGCCCTGGCGGGCAGCGATCACGGCGGCGTAGACGTCTTCGATGCGCGCGGTCCACTGCTGCTCCGTGTAGTGCCGCTCGAAGACGTTCCGGCAGTGGCGACGCAGCCCAGGGAAGCGCTCGGCCGCATCGGACAGCGCCGCGTCCAAAGGGTCGTCCCAACCGATAACCGTGCCCGTGCCGTGCAGGCGCACCGCGTTGGCGACGGCTGAGCCGGCGAACGCCAGTACCGGGAGCCCGGCGGCCAGTGCCTCGGGGTAAATGAGGGGAGCGCCCTCCAGCCAGCGGCTGGGGAAGACCAGTGCGTGCCAGGACGGCAGACGTCGGCGCAGTTCTGTGTGGTCCAGGGTGCCCAGGAAACGGACCGCCTGAGGGGCGGCCCGGCGGCAGTCCTCAAGCAGCGGCCCGTCGCCCACTACATCCAGTGGCTGGTCGGCCGGCCAGAGGCGCAGCAGCTCCAACAGGCCCTTCTCCGGGGACAGCCGCCCAGCGAAGACCCACCTGGCGTCGCGTTCGAGCCCGGTACCGGCAGGCTGCTGTGGTGCCGTGGCGAGGTCGGTGGTGAAGTTGGGGATGAGGACGAGCTTGTGCCGCGCGATCCCCGTTCGCAGATACATCTGACGGCTCGTATCGGACAGCACTACGACTCGGTCCGCACGGTCGAGCAACGGATTGGCCCCGGCCCCGCGACGGCCGGCCCAGGCCAGCGGCGCAGTGGCCATCCGTGAACCCCGGTAGCAGCCGTGACGCAGCCCGGCCCAGCGGTCGCCGTCCGGGCAGCGGGTGCAGGCTGCCCCCTCCCGATAGAGCGTCCCGGCGGCGCACAGCGGCCGGTAGTTGTGCACGGTCACGACGACCGCACCGGACCAGTGCGACAGCCAGGTACGCCCGAAGTTGGGGAAGAGGTTGTGCACGTGAACGACGTCCGGGCGCAGTCTCCGCAATTCGGCAAGGGGGGATCGGCCGCGGCCGGACGTCACGGTGACGGCAGCCCGCAGCGGGTACAGGGGCGCGCGGCCGAGTTCGTCAGTGCGCGCTGCCACAAGGCGCGGGCTGTGTCCTGCCCTGCCCAGAGCCTGCATCTGGGCTTCCACCGCCTGGTTCTCCCCACTGGGGCTGCCCGAGCCGTAGAAACTGTGCACTACTGCGACCCGCAGGCCGCCTACACGCGCTTCACGCACCTGCATCGCAATAACCTCCAGCCCCGGCTCAAGACCTCGTTGGTTCCCAGCTGGCCACCCAGATGGATCGCCACCACGTTTTTTGCCGAACCGCAGCACTCGACCGGATTCTCCCCAGGCTCTCCCGTTCGCCGGCGACCTGACAGGTAGTGGTGAAGTACTGGCGAGGAGGAACCGAGCGCCGTTACTGTGTATATCAGATGAAATAAGGCATCCTGCGGCGTTATGTGGCTCTGCGCCCCGATCGGGTGCATATTCCCTCGTTCGGCGGCAACCAGGGCCGGAGGGAGAACCACGCGGGCTCAACACGCCCAGCTCCGCGCCGCCCTCACGGCTCGCGTGCTCGTCACCTTCGATGACCGTGCCGCAACGTCCTCACCTTCGTGCTACCGCTGCTTTCCCCAACCAGCGTCTTCATCACCGCCCAGTGACGAGCCGCCTGAGAAGTCTCAGGTAAGAAATCGCGCGAATCGGCGACCTGAGGAGCGGGACGATGGCCGATTCCGGCAAGGTGGAGGATGAAACCAGCCCGGTGCTGACCGACGACAACGCGGCCGGGCGCTAGTCATCGTCGCTATGCGAGGCTGGCCGCCAAATTGTGCGCCCCAAGCAGTTCCACGTCCTCGCTTGGACAGCCACGCGACCAAGAGTCCGTGGGACGCGGTCGGCCGCGACCACGGCGATCAGCCCTTCAGACCCTGACACACCGCCACGAGTGACTTCGGCAGCCCGGCGATCCGCTCGCGCCAGATCTCGGAATCGGGGAAATACTGGCGCATCTCGGTCGCACTCAGCAGTTCGACCCAGGCCACGTCATCGACGGCGGAGGCGAAACTGGCCGACCGGATATTTCCGAAGGGCCAGTGGCGCGAAACCTCGGCGCGAGCCCGCACCGGTAGGAACTGGAAACCGGGAAATACCCAATGCGGTTCGATCGGAAAATACCGGTTCGGTGTCTGGATCCAGTGCCGTCCGGACATGCGGTGTACTGTCTCCGCGAGACGCAGTCGATTAGCATGACCCCCAACATGCTCGAACAAAGAATTCGAGTAGACCAGGTCGAACCGCTCAGCGCGCAGCCGCACTGGTGGGGCGCAGGCGTCCCCGACCAGAGGAGTCACGCCCGGCTCGTCAGCCGACAGGATCCGAGAGTCGAGGTTGACCGTGACCACCTCAACCGGTCTGACGGGCGCAAGCCGCCAGGACTCGGGTACTCCGCCGAGGTCGAGCACCCGCATTTCACCAAGTGCAGGAAATCGCTTCTGCAACTCCGCCCAGCGCCTGGCACGAGCGCGATGAGCCAGCGATCCGGGCTGGCCGGGATCGCTGATCCTGTTCTTGATCGACATTCCCGCGAGGCTAGCCAACCATCCACAGGAAAATGACCGCCTGCGACTGCCGGCTGCAGAGATCCCACTCGTTCGGCGGAGCACCGGCCGGTTGCCCCAGGCACGGCGACCGTGGGCTGGCGTTCGACGATTCACTCGGACACGAAGGGTCGTGCCAGTGGCCTTGCTCAGATCGTTGGCCAGGAAATTGACTTCTGCCCTGGTGCATTTCCGAGCGGGGTTGGCACGCAGGACTTCGGGGCATCGTCGCCTTCTCCACCTGGAGCCTCAACGGCACCAACGCCGGCGACTCCCGGAGATCGCCGATCCCCCGTTTGTAGGCCACTCCGACGAGCACGACCGAGGCGCCGTTGACCGGTTTCCGCGCGGTGTCGAGCATTCTCCACGGTACGCGAGGCCACGTACGCGGGCACGTGGTCGTTGACGTCCGTCGCGAGCTCACCGACCGGAAGGAGAGGTCAATCTGCCACACTCGCCGCGTGCGGATTCCCCCGTTCAGCGGCAGCCAGGTACCCGATGGAGAGCCACCACAGTGGGCGCGCCGCGGCCTCCTCCCATTCCGATGGCCGAGGAGCGGCCAGGTTCAACCGTGCGTCAAGGTGTAGTTCCGTCCTTCGGTCCGCCGGACCGTGTACCCGGCGTCCTCCAGGCGGCGCAGCCGGCGCAGAAGGGTCCGGGGGCTCTCCGGCGCGTCAAACTCCACGCACAGGATCCGGGGGCGGACCCCCCAGGCCAGCATCTGGTCCAGCACCGGCCCCTCCGCACCTTCGATGTCCATCTTCAGGAGGTCGATCCGGTCGTGCCCCAGCGTTGCCATAAGTGTGGTCAGCGTGCGGCACTGAGCGTCGAAGCCGGGGCCGATGCCGCGTACTTCCGTCACGGAGTGTGAGACATGTGCGGAGTCGGCGGGTGGATGGAAGTGCACGGTGGTGTCCTCCTTCCAGAGCCCAAACGGGAGGAAGTTCCACCGCGGCTCGGCGATCCGTTCCGCGAACGCGATCGACCGCGGTGTGGGGTCCATCGCCCAGACCTTGCAGCCGAACCGCTCGATCAGGGCCAGATCGAACGTGACATCCTCGCCGACGCCGGCCGCGTAGACGACAGCGTCCTGAGAGAGGAGGCCGGTGGGGATCCACCATCCGCCGTAGTGGCTGCCCAGCCGTTCCATGTCGCCCCGTGGGACGACGCGGGTGATCCGTGGCACGACTACCTTGGTGGTCTTCAGCGTGATCCGCCGGGCGAGACCTGCCATGTGCATCTGCGACACCTCATCTCAATTCGCTTTGGGTACGTCGGGTCGTCGTGCGGGATGCCCGATGGACACCCGGCAGGCTTTCTAGAGCCCCTCGACGCTGGGTGCCCGTCCGCTCAGCGCCCCGCGCGTGTCGAGCACCAGGGGGGCGTTGCGGACCAGCCCGTCCAGGTCGAGGCATGAGTGGTCTGTGTGCAGGACGGCCAGGTCCACGCCGAAGAGGCCGTCCCGGCCGAGTGACTTGACCTCGGGCAGGGCGATGCCGTCGACCACGAACTCGGACACCAGGGGGTCGTGCCAGGACAATTCCGCGCCGGATCGCATGAGCCGCCGGGCCAGGGAGAACGCGGGCGACTCCCGGAGATCGCCGATCCCCCGTTTGTAGGCCACCCCGACGAGCACGACGGATGCGCCGTTGACCGGTTTCCGGACCGCGTTGAGCATCTCGGCGGTCCGCGAGGCAACGTATGAGGGCATGCGGTCGTTGATCTCCGTCGCGAGCTCGACGAACCGGAAGGAGAGGCCGAGCTGGCGCACTCGCCAGGAGAAGTACGCCGGGTCGATGGGAATGCAGTGGCCCCCGACCCCGGGGCCGGGGTAGAAGGGCATGAACCCGAAGGGTTTCGTGGCCGCGGCGCCGATCGCCTCGTGCAGGTCGATGCCGAGTTCGCGGCAGAAGACGGCCATCTCGTTGGCGAGTGCGATGTTGACGTGCCGGAAGGTGTTCTCCAGCAGTTTGGCCGTCTCGGCCTCTCTGGGTGAGGAGACGGGGACCACGCGGTCGACCAGCCTGCGGTAGAAGGTGGTCCCCGCTGCCGTGCATTTCTTGGTGACTCCGCCGACGATCTTGGGCGTGTTGCCCAGTCCGAATTCCGGGTTGCCCGGGTCGATCCGTTCCGGGGAGAACACGAGGTGGTAGTCCCGGCCGGCCACCAGGGACGAGATCTGTTCGATCTGGTCGGCCACCAGCCCTTCGGTGGTGCCCGGGTAGGTCGTCGACTCCAGGCTCACCAGGTCGCCGGGGCTCAGGGACCGCGCGACGAACCCGACGGCGGTGGTCACCATGGACAGGTCGGGCAGCTTGTCCAGCAGCGGCGTCGGTACGCAGATCACGTACGTCGTGGCCGCAGCCAGGTCGTCGGGGTTGCTGGTGAACGAGAGCCGCCCAGTCGCCAGGGCACGGCCGAGGGATTCGTCGGTGACCGTGTCGACCGGGCTCCGGCACATCTCCAGGACCGCGATCCGGCTGGCGTCCACGTCGAATCCGACGACCTCGACACCGGCTTCCACTGCTGCGAGGACCACGGGCAGGCCCACGTAGCCCAGGCCGAGTACGGCAGCCCGGACTCGTTCGGGGACTGCCGGCTTTCTTGGCCGCTGCGCTCGGGACGTCATGAGGCGTTCTCCCCGGCGAGAGCAGCCGCGGGGGTAGCGGACAGGGGCGACCCGCTCTGCCACGCCGTGGTCCCCATCGACTGCCGGGCCACGCCCCACACGAACCGCGCGTTGCCGAACAGGTACCTGCGCCACAGGCGGCGGGGTTCGCAGCCGAGACGGAAGGTCCATTCGAGGCCGCCGCGCTGCATCCACGCGGGCGCCTGCGGTTTGTGCCCGGCGACGAAATCGAAGGCGGCGCCGACGGCGGCGCATACAACCGGGAGGGACGATGCGAGTTCTGCCGCGTGGAGGTCCTGTTTGGGGGTGCCGAGGCCCACCCAGACGATGTCGGCGCCGGAGGCGAGTATGTCCTGCTGCTGGTCGTGCAGCTCGCGGGGGCTCAGGGGGCGGAAGGGCGGGGAGCAGGCGCCGGCGATACGGGCAAGGGGGAAGCGGCGGCGCAGTTCGCGCTGCAGTGCGTCCAGCACCTCGGGGGTGGAGCCGAGCAGGTAATGCCGCAGTCCGGCGTCCTGTCCGAGGGCGAATACGTCCAGGAAGAGATCGGGGCCGTACACCCGGGTGGTGGGCAGTGGCGTGTTCCGGTGCAGCAGCTGGTTGGCCCAGACCACGGGTTGGCCGTCAGGGAGGTTCAGTGCGGCGCCGCGCAGGATGCCATGGAGTTCCGGGTCGCGGTCGGCGAGGGAGAGTGTGTGGGCGTTGCACAGGTGTACGTCGCTGCCGCGGGCGGGAGCGGCCGGGCGGGCATCGCGGTGTTGCCGGGCCAGCTGGATGACCTGGCGGGCAGCACTCTCGCGGGTGTGGGCGGCAATGGGTACGCCCAGACAACCGACGACGGGAACCTCCCGGTGGCCGGACGCGATGCCTGCCAGGATCGTCACGACTGCACTCCCACGGTGAGTGCGTCGGCAGGGCCGGAGGCGGAGGGCACGGTACCGTGCCCGACCGAGGCTTCCTGGTTCAGCCGGCTGCTCAGGCTGACAATGGTCTCGCGCAGTCCCCGTTCGACCGTGGTCTTCGGTTCCCAGCCGAGCAGTTCGCGGGCCATGGTGATGTCAGGGCGGCGTTTCTCCGGGTCGTCCTGCGGTCGGGGCACCAGCTGGATCTCGGAGGACGAGCCGGTGAGCTCGATGATCCATCCGGCGAGGTGGAGCATGGAGACCTCGTGCGGGGTACCCAGATTGACCGGGCCGCCGTGCTCGCCGGCCATCATTTGGACGAGTCCACCGACCATGTCGTCGACGTAGCACAGGGACCGGGTCTGGGTGCCGTCGCCAGTGACCGTGAGGGGCTTTCCCTCCAGCGCCTGGCGGACGAAGGTAGGGATGGCCCGGCCGTCGTCGGGGCGCATGCGGGGACCGAAGGTGTTGAAGATTCTGACGACCTTCGCGTCCACGTCGCGGCTCCTGCGGTACGCCATGGTCAGCGCCTCACCGAATCGCTTGGCCTCGTCATAGACGGAGCGCGGTCCCACCGGGTTGACGTTGCCCCAGTAGTCCTCGGTCTGCGGGTGGATTTGCGGGTCGCCGTACGACTCGGAGGTTGAGGTCAGCAGGAACCGGGCGTTTTTCGAAGCCGCCAGGTCCAGGGCGTTCCAGGTGCCGGCCGACCCGGCCCGCAGGGTCTCCAGGGGCAGCCTCAGATAGTCCGTGGGCGAAGCAGGCGAGGCCAGGTGGAATACGGCGTCCACCGGGCCGTCCACCTCAAGGCCCTGACAGACGTCCCGGTAGCTGAACCGGAATCGCGGGTGCTGCATCAAATGTTCGATGTTGTGCAGACCGGACGTCAGGAAGTTGTCCACACAGACCACATCACCGCCCTCGGCGAGCAATCGCTCGCACAGATGGGAGCCAATGAACCCGGCCCCGCCGGTCACTACTGCACGCATGACAGTCCTCTCGCCGCCGGGCCGGACGTCCCACCCCTATGGGCCAACCCGAAGTGTCAATGAAGGAACCCAAACTGACGCCATGTTTATATTCATATGTCCGGAATGCGCGAGGCCGCAGCGTCGAATGGCTGAAGCCGACCCGCCGTCAGAGCGGTTTATCCCCCGCTCGGCGTTAAGCAGTAGGGAGAGGTCAGGATGCTCGGATCAGGCGCCGAAGCGGTCAAGCGGGCCTTCGATGTCATGGGGGCCGCGGTCCTGATCGTGCTGCTGGCCCCGGTCCTGATCGCCGCGGCTGTCGCCGTCGCGCTCGACAGCCGCGGCCCCGTACTCTTCCGGCAGCGCAGGACGGGGCGGCACGGCAGGGAATTCCACGTTCTTAAGCTGCGCACCATGCGGGTCGGTTCCGAGCGGCAGCGCCAGGCCCTGGCCGGCAGTAACGAGACCGGCGGGCACCTGTTCAAGATCCGCCAAGACCCGCGTATCACCAGTACGGGCCGCTGGCTGCGCCGCTTCTCACTGGACGAGCTGCCACAGCTGTTCAATGTGCTGATGGGCCACATGTCGCTGGTCGGCCCGCGTCCGCTGCCGCTGGAGGACTCGGCGTTCACCGGGGACGCGCGCCACAGGCTGCTGGTCCGACCCGGCCTCACCGGGCTCTGGCAGATCAGCGGCCGGTCCGACCTCAGCTGGGACGAAACCCTGCGTCTGGACCTGACGTACGTCGACACGCGGTCGCTCCGATTGGACCTGCTCATCCTCGCCCGGACCCCGGCGGCGGTATTGCGGGGGAACGGGGCCTACTAGGGCCTGTCCGGTGCTTTTCGCTCGCCCATCCGAAGGGTCCTGCCGTCGGAACCGTTATCCGGAGCCCGCGAGGCCGTATCTATCCCTGCGTCTCACACGCCTGCCCAGCTGCGCCGGCAGCCGGACACGAGTCTCAGTTGAAGGAGCCGGAAGACGATGCCAATACCTTCGATTCGGCGCATCGCGTTGGCAGCCTCCGCCGCCGTTCTACTCGCCGTTCCCGCAACGGTGGTCTCGGCGCCGGCCGCCAGTGCCGCCCCCTATCCGCCGGGGACCGGTCCAATGGTCCTCAGCTCCACCACGTCGTTCGCGGGTGGCCCGCTGAGTTTCGTCGGTACCAGTTTCGCCCCGGGCGAACCGCTCGCCGCGCGGCTCACGGTTCCAGTACGCACCGGAGCCGGCCAGGCCGACCCGACGCTGCTGGGCGTCGTCCACGCCGACCCGTCCGGTGTGGCGAGGGGCACCGTAACCATCCCCCGGAACACACGGACCGGTATCTACAGCTTCTCCTTGACCGGCTCGAACTCAGGACTGTATCTGTCCGCCTACATCACCGTCACTGGGCTGCCCGGCGGTCCCGGCGATCCCGGCCATCCCGGTGGTCCCGGCCATCCCGGCCATCCCGCTGATCCCGGCCATCCCGGCCGCGGGAGGGCAGATTCAGCCGCGGTCGACATCGACACGGCGCCTGTGGCCAACCAGGTCACGCAGCCGGAAAACGGTCCGGGCCGCACCCTGGCCGCGGCCGGCGCGGTCGCCGCCCTGGGCGCGTTCGGCGGTGGCGCGTACCTCATGCGCCGGCGCCGGCGCGCATGACGAGGGGGCAGCACCGCTGATGCCCCCTCGTGAAAGGTTCCACGATCAAGCCGGCAGCGGCTTCCGGGCCCGGCGACGCCTTAGTCGCCGGGCCCGGCCGTTGCTGTGGGGCGCTGTGGGCCTGGTGCTCGCCGGAGCCGCATGGATCGTCCTCACCGGTGTGCTGGCCCGTAACGAGCTGCTGGCCACGCAACGCAGCCTGGCCACGCTGCAAAACCTCAAGGCAACGAGAGCGCCCACAGCCGGGGCGCAGGGCCTCGGCTCCCTGGCGCCCGAAGTGCGCTCCGCCGCCGCCCACGCCGCTCGGGCCCACCGCTACACCACCGGCCCGGCATGGTATCTGGCGGCGCAAGTCCCCGTTCTGGGCGACCCTGTGCGTACCGTGCGCGGGGCGGCATGGGCCACCAACCGTGTCACAGCGGACGTTCTTCCCCCGCTGGTACGCCTCGCGGCCGACCTCACCGCCGATGCGCGGGCGGCCGGCAGCCCCATCGACCTCGCCGCGCTGCGCCGCGCGGCTCCCTCCCTGGAACGCGCCGCGCACGTGGCATCCGACACGCGTACGCGGTCGGCCGGGCTGCCGCCCCACACCTGGCTGCCGACCGCGGACGAGGCCCGTACGCGGCTCAAGGGTCAGCTCGATCGGCTCGCGCCGGCCACGGCCGACGCCGCCACGGCGGCCCGCGTGCTTCCCGCCATGATGGGCGCGGAGGGCGAACGGCGGTATCTGGTGATCTTCCAGAACACGGCCGAGGCCCGGGGCACCGGGGGGCTGCCCGGCGCGTTCGCCGTCCTGACGGCTTCCCAGGGGAAGCTGAGTTTCGGGGACTTCGGCAACGACACACTGATGGCCAACGCCCACGCCACAGTGGATTTCGGCAAGGAGTACACCGCCGAATACTCACTCAACGCGCCCACCACCACCTGGGTCAATGCCAACCTCAGTCCGCACTTCCCCTACGCCGCGCAGATCTGGGCGAACGCCTGGTCGCATCACAGTGGTAAAAAGGCCGACGGGGTCATCGCCCTCGACCCGGGCGCGATGGCCGGACTGCTCGCGGTCACCGGTCCGGCGCGACTGGCCGACGGCACCATCGTGTCGGCCGGGAACGTGGTGGATCTGACCGAACGCACCAGCTACGCGGCTTTCGCGGACACCATGGAGCGCAAGGGTTTCTTCCTCGACGTAGCCAGTGCCACTGCCGCGAAGCTGCTCCCCGCCGCCGACGGCCGGCGGGTGCCTGCCTTGCTGTCCGCTCTGCGCACAGAGCTGAACGACGGTCGGGTCACGATGTGGAGCGCTCATCCGCCCGAGCAACGGGAACTCCAGCGGCACCACTTCGCGGGCGACCTGCCGGACGGCCCGGCACCGTTCGCCGGACTGGTCGTCAACAACGCAGCCGGATCAAAACTCGACTACTACCTCGACCGGAAGCTGGACTGGGAGCCGCAGCAGTGCAGCCGGTACGGGCGAGAGATCACGGTGACGGCCACGCTCACCAACCGGGCCCCGGCTTCCGGGCTCCCCACGTACGTCACCCAGAGGGTGGACAGACCGCCGTACGCTACCAGGCCGGGGGACAACCGGCTGCTGGTCTCCTACTTCGCGAGCACGGGAGCGGTCTTCACCAGGGCTACGTTGGACGGCCGGACCGCGCTGCTGAACAGCGCCACGGAGCGCGGGCATCCCGTTTTCACACTGGACATGGAGCTGCCCGCGCAATCGGCCCGCACGCTCAAGCTGTACCTGGTCGAGCCTCCTGCCACGCCGGCGCCGGTCGTGCTGCGCCAGCCGCTGGTGCGGCCTTTGCAGTCCACCGTGCGGCCGTACCCCCGGTGCAGCCGTTGACAGCCGCTGGTACAGGTCAGCCCAGTAAGGCCACGGCGATCCGCTCAACCGACTCCGCGATCCGCCCCGCGCACGACCGCGCCACCCGCTCGGGTGCGCCGTACGGGTCGGCCAGGTCGTCGTCCTCACCGCGGCCCTCAGCCCCCCTGCGGGCCCCGGCGCCGCGGACCAGCTCGGCGGCCCGGTCCGCAGGCTCGGCCACCCCGTCGGCGTCTTCGGCTCGCAGCAGTCTGGCGAACTCACGCAAGGTGAACGTCCGCCGCAGCGCCCAGGCGGGTGACAGCCGCACCGCCGCATCGCGGTGCTCCGTCGCAGCGCCCAGCACGAGGTCGGCGTTTTCCACCAGCTCCGCGGTCAGCCGCCGAGCCATGGCACCGCAGGGGTCCCCGCCCAGCCCGGCAAGGAGAGCCGCGGCCACCGGGTCCATGGGGGTTCCCGCCCTGGCGGCTGTGCCGGCGCTGCTCACTTGGAACATCTCCCGGGACGAGCCCAATCGGGCCGTCAGCAGACGCTCAGCCAGCGGCGAGCGGTGCAGATTGCCTGTGCACACCATGAGCACCCGGAAGGGCAGCCGCCAGTGTCCGCGGGCCGACGGGGCGGAGACGTCCAGCATGGCAAAAGTATCGCGGCGAAGGCCGCGCCCGTCCGTCCGCCGCGCCGGGCCCATCGCTGCAAGGTAACTATCCCTTGCGGCGTGGCTGTCCTCGACCCTCGGGGCGGCTGGCGACGCAGCGGAACTTCCTCCACTACAGGACCTGGAACGAACCGAGCTGGAAACGCGCTCTCGTCGCGGCAGGCGTGCTCAAAGTCGCGTCGGGGCAGCCGCGAATCAAGAAACTGACCTTGAAACCGCTCGTGGAGGGCCTGATCAAGTCAAGGCTCTGGATGACATGAAGGTCAACGATCATCTCCGCCCTGCACGAAGCCCTCGAACGAACTCAGGCCGGTGCTGATGAGCTGGGCCGCGCGGTGGACGTCGGCGGTCACCGCCTCCTGAACCTGTGCGGGTGTGCGGGTGCCGTCCGGATCCCGGCCCGCCGGGCCGGGACTTCGGCGGCCACGGCGATGAGCCGGGGGTTCGCGCGCTCATGGCCCTGGCCAGGTCCATGAGCGCCTTCAGCCCGGAGGTCTTCCGCGCGATCGTGCACCGGCTGTGCCGGAACATGACAGCCGCCCTGCTGTCGGCGGTCCCGGTTCTGGTGCTCGCGTACAGCGGGCATCCGCGGGCCTTCTACCTGACGTTGACGGGATTGGCCCTGTTCATCGTCGCTCTGCTCGTCACCGTCATGGTCGAAGTTCCCATCGTCAAGCAGTTCGAGACATGGACGGTGTCAACGCTGCCGGCCAACTGGCATCAGCTCCACGACCGCTGGGGGCTGACTGCCTCAAGGGCGAAGCCTGGAGCGCTCCGCGAGACGGTTACGTGCTTGCGCGGCGCCCGCCCTCTGTCGCGCAACAGGGCGGGTGCCGCTTCATGACCGGGTGGGGGTCAGCAGTGGTGCCAGCGCACGGAGTCGATGTGACGACGGAGGAAGTGCGGCCTCAGGTGCCGAACGCCCGTGCCGTGGCGCAGGGTCAGCGGGCGTCCGCGGTAGTGGGTGTGGGAGTAGGTGGTGACGCTGCGGCACCGGGAGTTGTTGTAAAGCGACTTCACGTGCTGGAAGGTGTACGCGTGGCGCAGGTTGGAATGCGAATGGGCGACCCAGGCCAGGTGGCCGGTGTACTTGGCGCCGGTGAACGCGCACAGCGCTCCGGCGGGGCACCCGAGCGGCCCGTGCTTCCTGGCGTGGTGGTGGTGCCGCACCGCGAAACGTGTCGTGCCGGCGTGCCGGTGGTACGTCGCATGGTGGGCGGCGGCGTGGTGCCCCGGGGGCGGAGCCGCGGCGGTCGCGCTGCTCCCGGAAAGCCCGACAACGGCGGCGACCGCTGCGGCGAAGACGGCCAGGCGTTTGAAAATCGACATGGTGTCCCATGCTCCTTTCGGTTCTAGGGGGTGATCCCTCCGGAGTTGAGCTTTGCCACGCCGACACATCGGGGTACATATCACGACGTTTCAGGGAAAGAAGTGGGACGTCCCAGCTCGCACCGTGCGGGGATGTCCCACAGGATCGGCAGATTAGGTACAGGGATGGGATATGAGCCGTTGGCAGCCGCTGTCCGAATCGCTGCACCCCGATGTTCGCCTCTTGGTGGAGCAGCTGCGGCGCTTGAAGTTGCGCACCGGGCTTAGCTTGGTCGAGCTGGCCGAGAGCACTCCGTACAGCAAGTCCGCATGGCACCGCTATCTCAGCGGCGACAAGTTCCCACCGCGGCAGGCCGTCGAGGCGCTCGGAGTGCTCGCGGGTGCGGACGCCGCCCGGCTCATGGGGTTGTGGGGCCTGGCGCAGCGGGCTTGGACCGCCCCCACCGACGGCCTTCCGCAGCCCACGGCCCCGCCGGCCCCGGAGCCCTCGGAGCCCTCGGAGCCCTCGGTGACTTCGGTGACCTCGGTGACCTCGCGGCGGTGGCACGCACGACGCAACGCTTTGGTCGCCGTGATCGGGGCGGCTCTGCTTGCCCTGCCGGCCACGGTCTTCGCGATCTGGGCGGACGACAATGCGTCATCGCGGAGGAGATCCGCGGGCTCGGCCGCCGGGCACCACCAACCCCCGCCACGACCGGCCGACTCCACCGCCTCCGCGATCTGCCGGGGGCTGAGCTGCCAGGGGCAGTACCCCAATCACTTTGACTGCGAACAGGATGCGCGCACAGAAGACACGATTCACGTGGCGGGACGGTCCCTCCAGCTGCGGTTCAGTGCGTCCTGTGGAACGGCGTGGGCGGAAGTATCGCCGTACTCGAGCGATGTCCGGGAGATGTCCATCAGCGAGTCGGGCGACGACCAGTTGACCGCCCTGCCCGACAGCCGGTCCGATGGCAGCAGCCCCATGCTGGCGGTCCAAGGGCCGCAGGCCGCCGAGGCGTGCGCCATTGTCAGCGACGTACTCGCCTGCGCGGGAGGCGAGACAACCCCCGCGGACACGGGCGGCCCGGCGGACAACCACGGCCGGTAGCGGGCGGCTTGGCGCGCCCACGCTTCTGTCACTGCAACAGCCCCGGTCATCCTTCTCACCGGCCCGGCCTTCCGCGCCGCGCGAGCGCGAGCGATTTCTCCTCGGCTCAGCGAGCCGCAGTCGCCGCGCTCCGGGCCGGGCGACGCTTGTCGTCGGGACGCGACCGGTGGCCCACACTGGCCAGGGCGATGGCGACGTAGCGCTCCGCGACCTGCTGGGCGTCCAGCGGGCCGTCCGGGCGGTACCACTGGGCCACCGCCTGGCACATCACCAGCACCGCACGGCCGGCGTCCGTCGGGTAGGGAGTGGTGAAGTCGCCCGCCTCGACGCCTTCGAGCACGGTGCGCCGCATCAGTGCCTCCAGCTCGTCGCGGGCGGCAACAAACCGCTCCCGGTTGGCAGGCTCCAGGCTGCGGAGCTCGGTGTCCAGGATGGCGAGCGAGGCCCGGTGGGTCATGAACAGCACCACGCACTCGACCAGCGCGGAGAAGCGGTCCACCGGATCGTGTCCGGCCTCCGCGACAGCGGTGCGGCACCGGCCGAGCGCCGAGCCCATCGAGCCCATCAGCAGTTCGACAAGGATCGCCTGCTTGTTCTCGTAGTGGTAGTACAGCGCCGGCACGGTGACACCCACCCGGCGGGCCAGGTCGCGTACGGACGTAGCGTGATAGCCCCGCTCCGCGATGAGGTCCAGCGCACAGGCGAGGATCGGCGGCAGCGCCAACGGCCCGTACTCGCGCCAGTCGGTGTGCCCGTCCTCACGCAGGTCAGCGACCGCGTCCGCCATAACCCGCCGCCCTCCGGTCCGATGCATTGAGCTACCGTTCGCTAACTTTACCGTGCCGGTGGATCCCAGTCGCCCGGCGCTCCGGTCGATATGGCGATCCGCGCCGGCCGTTCCGCAACACGCCCAACCTGAGTGGAGACTTGTCAAGTTTGCTGCTGGGAGTTATATAAGTCAGTGGTGGCAACAACCCCAGGCAGCTCCGCAGCTGAACCATCCGCTTGCAGGGCGGGGTCCTGGCCCGGCGCCCCCGGCCCGCGACCGGAGCACTGCCCGGAAGCGGCACAGACCCGAAAGGGGTCCGGCATGGTGATGAGATGGGACGCGTTCCTGGCAGCGGTCCAGGAACGGGGCGAATACTCCTCGCCGGAGGAAGCCGAGCGGGCGGGTCGCGTCGTGCTCGGACTCCTGGGCGCGCACATAGTGGGTTCTGAGAGAGCGGAGCTGGCCGCACGGCTTCCCGAGACGTACGCGCTGGTACTTCTCAACCCGCTCCCGGCACCAGAGCCGCTCTCCCCCGAACGGTTCGTGCGGGCGACAGCGGCATGGATCGAAGGAGCCACCGAAGAGACCGCGAAATGGGACGTCAGCGCGGTGCTCAGTGTCGTGGCCGACGCTGCCGACGAGGAACTGATGGGCCGCGTTCTCCTCCAGCTTCCCCCGGGCTACGATCTGCTGTTCGGCCGCCCCCAGCCGCTCTGAGCGCCAGGCGTCAGGCGTCAGTCCTGGGGCGGGGCTTGGTGGCGGGGCGGCGCAGTTCTGCGTTGATGCGCTTGGCCTCTTCGAGCTGGTCTTCGAGGATGACGATGCGGCACGCGGCGTCCACCGGGGTGCCCCCGTCGACCAGCTCGCGGGCCCGCGCGGCTATTCGCAGCTGGTAGCGGGAGTAGCGGCGGTGGCCGCCCTCCGAGCGCAGGGGAGTGATCAGGCGGGCCTCGCCGATGGCCCGCAGGAAGGCAGGCGTGGTGCCGAGCATTTCGGCGGCGCGGCCCATGGTGTAGGCGGGGTAGTCGTCATCATCAAGACGGTCCTTGGGGCTGGGATTGGTTTCTGCGGTCACTTGCACCTCGTTGTAGAACGCGTCGAGGGGCTCTGGTGTCGTACGACACCAGAGCCCCGAGGAATCAGCACCATCAGCCGGCCTACTGCGCCGGCTCTCTGCGTCCGCACAACCGCCTGGGGGATGGGCGGAAGTGCGGGGATCGCGTATGTATGACCGGGGACCACCTCCCATTTCGGGGGCCTGCGGTACCCGGGCGGGCTCTCTCCCGCCCGGGCGGTCCTGATGGCGTCTGCCTCCTTGATCCTTGTCGTCAGCCTTGTTACTGCTGGGACTGCGGGACTGCGCGGTGATTCGTCTCTGCCGCGCCTCACTCGCTGTCCTGGCTACAAGCAAAACACTAACCCCGGCAAACAGAGATGTCTACCGTGGCCGCGATAGATTTCCACCCGGCCGGACCGTCATCGCTTCACGCCTCACGATGAAGGGGTGACCCGTACCTGGACGGTGACGGTGCCCGCGTTGTCCGCCAGACAGCCGTCGCCGTCGTTGATGCGCAGCGCCAGCCGCCCGGCAGCGGCGGCGGTGTAGGCCCACTGGTGCTGCTGGAGGCTGTGGTTCGAGCCCGGCTTCTCGTACGAGAACCGGGCCAGCAAGGCGGCGAACGGCACATCGGGATTCACCTTGCAGCCCCCCGCGATGGCCGTCACGGCTGCGTCCTGCGGGCTGCTGAACCCTTCGGGGCCGGAGCGGGGCCGCTTGCTGTCCACCGTCCAGGTGCCGGAGAGGTAGCGCACGCTGACCCGGTCGCCCTTGTGAATGGGCAGGTCGACCAGTCGCCAGGTCGTCAGCGCCGAGACCGTCACCTTTCGGGACCGGACCGGCGTACGGGCCGACAGGAACCCGACGGTGACGGAGCCCGCCAGCAGCACGGCGGCCGTCGGCACCGCCCAGCGCAGCCAGCGCCGGCGTCGTGGGCGGGGCGGGGAGGTGGGGAGGATCTGGGCCGTGAGGGTTCTGGTGTAGGCCGGCGAGGCCGGGACGGCCATCGGCCGCAGGACGGCGGCCGCGTCGGACGAGGAGGGGCGGTCCGCCGGGTTCTTGCTCAGCAGACTCTCGACGAGCGGACGCAGCGGGCCCAGCCGGTCCGGGATCTGCGGGTGCTCGTACGCCACGGCGTGCAGCACCGCAGCGGGTGCCGGGCGGGCGAACGGGGACTGGCCGGAGCCGAGCACGCACAAGGTGGCGCCCAGCGAGAAAAGGTCACTGGGCGGTCCGGCCGGCTCGGAGTGCAGCCGTTCAGGAGCCATGTAGTCGACGGAACCGAGCAGTGCGCCGGTGGAGGTCAGCTGCTCACCGTCGGACAGGGCGGCGATGCCGAAGTCGGTGAGTACGACACTGCCGTCCGGGCGCATCAGTATGTTGGCGGGCTTCACGTCCCGGTGCAGCGCACCGGCGGCGTGCACCGCCGCAAGGGCGCCGAGGAGCTGCAGGCCGATCTCGGCGGTGCGGGGCACGGGCAGGGGGCCGGCGGTGGCGAGGTGGGCGGCGAGGGAAGGGCCGTCCACGAGTTCCATCACGATCCAGAGCCGGTCCTCGTACTGGACCAGGTCGTGTACGCCGACCACGTTGGGGTGGGAGACGCGGGCGATCGCGCGGGCCTCCCGCATCGCCCGGCGCTGCCGTCTGGCGGGCTCCTCGCCCCCACCGCCATCCCCCAGGTTCAGCTCCTTGACCGCAACCGCGCGTTCGAGCAACTGGTCCGTGGCATGCCAGACGGTACCCATACCGCCCCTGCCGAGTGGTCGCTGGAGCAGGTATCGCTCGGCGATCAGCCGCTGTCTGTCACTAGGGATCACGCGGTTAACATACCGGCCCACCTGCTCGAACGATCCAACATCTCGACGCCCCAGAGCAGTTGGGAGAGCCTCATCGGCGCAATGGCACGGAAGCCGGCAGACAGTTTCGCACCCGCGGCGGTACGGCGGCGACCAGGGCCTGTCCGGCCGCTGCAGGCCGCTGGCGCGGCGTAGCCCGGTACATCCAGGTGGGCGCGCCGGTCGTCCGGCGGTGGTTTCTCGCCCAGTGCCACACCGGGTGGACGAAGCGGCTCTCTCCGGTGAACCGGCGGCCCGAGCGCCGGGCCTGGCCGTCGTCACCGGCCGGGTAGAGGCCGTCGAAGCCGGGTCCGGCGGACAGCTCGCGTGACGCGGCGGGGATGGCGTAGACCGAGCCCTCGTCGAGGTTGGTGCCGGCCAGCAGCGGGACGGGGTGCTGCCGGCCGGTGTCGAATACGTCGTCGGTGGCCTCGGTCAGCACCCGCCCGTCGGTGACCGGGCCGAAGTGGCCCTTCAGTACCAGCTCAATGCCACAGACCCGGCGCAGCCCGGCGATGTCACGGCCGCCGAACTCCCCCGCCCAGCGCGACCCCTGCTTCAGCGCGGGCCGTGCGGGCCGGGGAAGCCAATGCCCGGCCCCTGCGGCCGGAGCAGGGTGCAACCACCATCGCCGCCACACCCTGCTCGGAGGCCAACCCCCGATCACCCGCGCCAACAACCCTGCGAGTCAATACACCTAGCCGTTGGAACGGCCGAAGAACTCGATCTCGGCGATGGCCACCTGCTTGTTGCCGGCGGCGCCGTAGGCCGAGCGGATGATGAAGCGTACGGAGCTGACGGTGCCGACGCGGAATGCGCGGCGCTGGCCTCCGCTGCTTCGGTCGAGGGTGATGAAGCGGGTGGTGATGCGGCCGTCGGCACCGGTGATGCGGGCTTCGATGAGGTGGGGGAGGGCGGATTGGGAGAGGTCGCTGGCGCGGGTGGAGACGCCGGGGGTGATGATCAGGTCGAGGAGACGAGTGGGCTGCTGGAAGCTGGCCTCCAGCCATTCGCCGTCGCCGGACTGCGCGACGCCGGGGCCCCACCAGGTGTTGTTGAGTTCGTCGAAGGCGAGCGCGGCGCCATGGCCGGAGTAGGAATGGGAGGCGCGCCAGGAGTCGGGGGCGACGGAGGCCCGTTTGGTGAAGTGGTCCTGGACGGCTTGGGTGGCGTTGCCGATCTGGAAGGCGCCGGTGATGAGAAGGCCGAGGGCGGCGGCGCCGGCTGCCCAGCTCAGGATGCGGCCGAGGCCCCGGCGCAGACGGGGGCGCTCACCGGCCCACGGCACGGGCCGGTTGAAGAAGCGCAGCCGGCGCCACCAGGGGCGGCGGGCCGGGTCCTCGGGGCGACCGGTCAGGGTCATGGCACAGCGGCGGCAGAAATGGCGGTCGGGCCGGTTGCCGGTGGCGCACCAGGGGCAGGGGGTGCCGCCCTCGTCGGGCACCGCGGCGGGGCCCTGGACGAGGGGGCGGGCGGCGATGGGCCGGCCGGGCAGGACGGGGGCTACGGAGGGAGCCTCCGGCGTACGGCGTTCCGGGTCGGCGACGGGGATGAGCAGGGCCCGGGCCCGGTCGTTGGCGGCGCCGCGGAGCGGCGTCGTGTCCGCGTCCGGGTCCGGGTCCTGGTCCGCCGGTGCTGGTGCCTGGGCGGCGGAGGTGGGGGTGGAGGTGAAGGCGGCGGCGTAGGCGGGGGCGGCATCCTCGTCGGCCGGGGCCGGGACCGGCGGGGCGGGGACCGGCGGGGCCGGGGCGGGCTCCGGGCCACGGGCCCGGTTCGGGGCACGGGACGCCTCGGTCCTGGCAGTCGTATCGGGCCTGGCGTAGGCGGTGCTGCCCGTGTCGGCCTCGGCCTCGGCACCGGTGGTCCCGGCGGCGTCCCCGAGCTTGGCGGTCCTGGCGGTCCTGGCGGTCTCCGAGACCTTGTCGGTCTCCTCGGACCGGTCGGCTCGGGAGCGGCGAGTGACGCCGCTGCTGCCTGTACCGCTCGGGGTCCAGCGGAGGACGGCGCCGCAGCCTTCGCAGAAGGACTGCCCTGGGGTGGGGGGCGTACCGCACTCGGCGCAGATCTCGTCCGGCGCCCGGCCCTCGACGGACTCGGTGCCGGGGTCGGCGTTGGGGGGCTGCGAGGCCTGAGGGCTCATCTGCCGGGGGTCCTTTCGGCTGCGGTCACCTGGACCGTGTAGGGCATGTGGGCGGGGCGGGCGGCCGCCACCAGGCTCTCCAGCCGGTGCTGGTCGGCGGGGGACGGGTCGGGCAGCGTCACACTGACGTGCAGTCGCGGGCGGCGCTCGCCGGGGACGGGGCCCAGCGGCCGGGCGTTCCAGGCGGCGCCGCCGCTCTCGGTGATCTCCGGCTCGACACCGAAGGCCAGCCGGATCGCCTCGGCGAGACCTTGGCGGGTGCCGCGGATGCGGTGCAGGCGCGCGGCGGCGGCGACGGCGGCGCGGAGCAGGGGCACGCCGTCCACTCCGTCGGTTTCGGCGCCGACCCAGTCGCCGAGCCAGCGGGTGAAGTCGGCGGGGGCCAGCGACGGGGTGAAGTAGGTCTCCAGGCAGTCGAGCACGTTGTGGATCGGGGCGAGCACCTCGTCGAGCCCGGCGACGAAGCGCTGGGCGAGGTCGTCGTCGGCGAAGACGGCGGGCAGCATCATGCCGATGGGGGCGGACGAGCCCAGGCCGTCGATCGAGCCCCTCATGAGGCGTCCCCGACGACGCGGACCCGGTGGTCGAAGGAGAAGACCAGGGACGGCGGTTCGAGGTCGATGCGCTCGGTCGGGTCGCCGCGCTTGCCGGTCAGCGGGTCGGCCGGGTGGAGTAGCACCTCGTCGACGAGCTCCACGCCGGGCACCCGCTGGAGGACGGCGAAGATCTCGCCCGCCTGCACCGGGCGCCCGAAGGGCCAGCCCTTGCCGAGGGCTCCGCCGGTCAGCGGGTCCAGGTGCCGGTAGAGGGCGTCGTGGGCCTGCCTCCGGACCCGGTCGGTGTCGGTGCCCCGGAAGGCGTGCACGGTCGCGACGACGGTGATGCCCTGGTAGTAGGGCGGCCCCACGGCCAGCCGGGTGCCGATCAGCCGCCGGTCGTCGAGGTACCGGGTGATCCGGTCCAGCAGGGCGTCGCCCGGGACGAGTTGCTCGAAGCGCAGCCGCCCGCCGGGGTCGGGCACGGCCTGCGGGACGACCAGGACCCGTACGGCGTGGGCGCCGTACTCCTCCTCGTCGCCGGCCAGGCAGGTGATGCGGGCGGTCTCGGGGGCGGCGCGCCGGGCGAGCTCCTCGTAGTCGCGCAGGGTCACGGCGCGGTCCTGGGCGCGCAGCGTGATGGGGGCGCGGGCCTTCGCCTCGGCGACGGTCTCGCCGTCGACGCCGCCCCTGGCGGCCTCGCGGTTGGTGACCTCGGAGACGTACGGGACGGAGTTGCGCAGCACCTGAACGGCGCCGCGCGCGATATTGCCCGCCCGTCCGCCGCCGATGCGGTACTGGCGGGCGCGGATGACGGCGCCCTTGGGCGGGACGGCCCCGTACTGGCGCAGGGTGCCGTCGGGTTCGCGTACGGAGGGGCCGAAGGCGATCTCCCCGGTGGCCGCGTCGAGGGTGAGGTGGCGGTCGTCCGGGCCGGAGGCGGCGAAGTGCGGGACGACGTCCCAGTCGGTCCAGCCGTCGTCCTCGACGACCTGGAGGTGCAGCGGCGGTACGTCGCCGACCACGGGGGCGCCTGCGAGCCGCAGCCGCTGGCCGGGGAGCCCGGTGGACTCCCCCAGGGCCTCGTCGCGAACCGTCTCGGCGTGGATGGCGCCGGTGGTGCCGCCGATGGTGAACGCCTCGGCTGACCGGATGGTGGGCGAGGTGGTGTAGAAGGGCTGGTCGGGCAGCGGGTCGGTGACCCGGCAGCGCAGCCAGCCCGCTTCGCGGCGTCCGGTGCGGGACAGGGTGTGACCGCCGGGGATGTGCAGCACGACCTCGCCGGGGCGGTTGAGGCCGCCGGTGCCGTCCCGGTCGACCTCGCAGACGGTCCAGCCGTCCTCGGTCCACGCCTCCCAGACCAGCGGCGGCTGGCGGGGGTCCACGCCGACGCCGTCGACCCGGCTGTCGATGGTGAGCGCCACCGCGCAGTGCGGCACGGCGGCACTGAGCCCCAGCAGCACGCAGTCCCCGGGCGCCGGCGACTCGGAGAAGCAGAGCAGGTCCTTGCCCTCGGCGAGGTCCGAGGTCCGGTCGACGATCGCCTTCCCGCTCTGCTGGACGACGAGGTACGACAACTCGCAGGACACGACGTTGAGTTCCCGCTCGGTGGCGAAGACCACCGCCTCCTCGCTCTCCGTGCGGGAGGTGGCGACCTCGGTGCCGACCGGCAGCCGGACGGCCTCGTCCAGCGGCGCTGACAGCCAGAAGGTGATGTCGGTGCGCGCGGCGGAGGGCGGGAAGAGGGTGATCCCGATGAGGTCGAGGAAGGCGAGGTGGTTCTTCTCGGGCACCCGGTTGAGCCGGTACACGACCTGGTCGGCCATGTGGGCGACCGTCTCGACGAGAGTGACGCCGGGGTCGGACACGTTGTGGTCGGTCCACTCCGGAGCGCGCTGCTGGATGTAGCGCTTGGCGTCGTCGACGAACTGCTGGAAGCGGCGGTCGTCGAGATTGGGGGAGGGCAGTGCCATCAGCGGTCGCTTTCGGTGGCCGGTCCGGGGTCCGAGGACGGCTCGTCGTGGGAGGGGATTACGTAGAACGGGAAGACCAGGCTGCGCGGGTTGTTGGTGCCGCGGATGGAGTAGCGGACGTCGATGTAGAGCACACCCTGTGCGTCGCCGGCGGTCACCGCGACGTCCTCCACCTCGATGCGCGGCTCCCAGCGGTCCAGGCTGACGTACACCTCGTGCTGGATACGGCCCGCGGTGGCCTCGTTGATGGGGGCGAAGACCATGTCGTGGATGGCGCAGCCGAATTCGGGGCGCATCGGCCGCTCGCCCGGCGCGGTGGCCAGCACGAGCCGCATGGCCTCCTCGACCTCCCGTTCCCCGCTGACCATGGCGATGCCGCCGGTGGGGCCGATGCGCATCGGGAACGCCCATCCGGTGCCGACGAATTGCTCTGCCATCAGATCACCGGCACCGCGTTGGCGGTGATGAGGCCACCGGCCATCGCGATGTTGGGGGCGCTCATGAGGATGTTCGCCTCCGAGGTGAGGATGAGGGAGCCAGTGCCGTTGACGGTCGCGGCGGCCAGCGCGCCGATTTCGAGGATCCCCTCCGTGTTCAGGGTCAGCATGCTCACCGCGTTGACGCTGAACGGGCCGAGCGACCTGGCGCTGATGGTGCTCGCCTCCATGTTCAGGATCCCGCCGCTTTTGAGCGACAGGTTTCCGCCCGCCTTCAGCGACAGGTCCATCCCCGCCTCGACGGACACCGACCGGGTGCCCTTGATGGTGACAGCGCCCTTGCTGTCGATGGTGATCTCGGTGCGGGTGCGGTCCAGGTTGATGGTGAGCGCGTCGTTGCCGGTGCTGAGCCGTACGCCGCGCTTGGTCCCGGTGCGCTGGTCGAGCAGGTCCAGGCGGTTGCCGCTGCGGTCGGACAGGGTGCGCCGGACGATCTTGCCGGTGGTGGGGTCGACGGGCTTGACGTCGACGGGGTCGGGCTTGTCCTTGCCGTTGTAGAGGCCACCGATGACGAACGGGTGGTCCAGGGCACCCCGGTCGAACGCCACCAGCACCTCGTCATCGACTTCCGGGGTGATCAGCCCGCCGCCGTTCACCCCGCCGAACTGCACGCTACGGGTCCAGTCGCTGACATAAGTGCCGTCCAGCCAGGGGAACATCAGCTTGACCCGGCCCTGGCGCAGCGGGTCCTTGGTGTCGGTGACCAGGGCGTTGGCGACACTCGGCAGCCGGGGCATGGTGCTGGCGCCGCCCGAGGCGAGGCCGTACAGGGAGCGCCACTGGCGTCCGCTGACGGTCAGATAGGTCGCGTAGAACTCGCGGTCCCCGAAGGTGTGGCGCGCGCCGGTCACAGTGTACTTGCCCTCGAAGGGAACGCCCACGTCGGCGAGGGCGACGGGGACGCCGGGCCGCAGCTTGGGGTTGCCGCGGACGGTCACCTCCAGTTCGGCGAACGCGGCGGTGACGTCGTCGGCGAGGGCGGAGGCGGCGTTCTTCACCTCGCCCTGCTTGTCGTAGGGAGTGTCGGTCTCGACGAGTGTGGCGGGCCCGAATTTGACGATGGACGTGGCGGGCGTAATGCCGATCCTGATGCCGGGGTTGCCGATCGCGGTCGACCGGCCGACCAGGGGCTTCTTGGTCGTCACGTCCCAGCCGCGCGCCTCGACCTTGCCCACCTGGTCGGCGGAGGTGACCGAGACCCGGCAGCGCACAATGTCGTGGCCCGCCTCCAGGACAAGATCGCTGTTGTCGCCCGGAGTACTCACCGCGGGCGCGCCGGACGCCGGGTCGGGCTTGACGAACTGGAACTCGCCCCGGGAGCTCACGGACATGACCATCTCGTTCTCGTCCGCGAGCCGGGCCAGGAAGTCCCAGTCGTTGACATTGGCCTGGGTGATGAACTCATAGACGGTCTTGGTCGCGTCGATGGTGCCGACCGGGACCTTGTCCTGACCCGCCAGCTTGCGCGCGATGTCGGAGGCGGTCA
The DNA here is from genome assembly GCF_005047355.1 of Actinacidiphila oryziradicis. Classification (GTDB taxonomy): domain Bacteria; phylum Actinomycetota; class Actinomycetes; order Streptomycetales; family Streptomycetaceae; genus Actinacidiphila; species Actinacidiphila oryziradicis. Next base: position 21,345 of record NZ_SUMC01000007.1, on the reverse strand, counting down.
TGTTGCGGTACGCGACCACCCGGCGCTGCCGCAGCATCCGGTGGCCGAGGTCGTAACCGCGTATGACGGTGAAGGTGCCGGTGGCGTCGTAGTCGGTCTCAAGGGCGGTGATCTCGCCGGTGAGCAGCGGGGACTGCGCGCCCTGGCCGTCGGAGACCGCGGCCAGCTCCACCTTCGCGCCGATATCGGCGTTGGTCAGGCTGAGTACCAGTTTTTTCTGGTCGCGGAAGGTGAGCTGGAACGAGCCGGGCACGCCGGCACCGAAGTCGACCCAGCCCGCCACGAGCAGCGGAGCAACGTTTTTGTCCAGCGTTTTTCCGGCGATCTTGACGCTGAAGACGTTGGAGTAGCCGATCTTGGTCATCAGTAGCCAACCTCTTCAGCGGCGGGGAGCATGAGTTCGGTGCCGGTCTGCAGCTGGGCCGGGTCGTCGATGCCATTGGCCTCGGCGATGGTGCGCCAGGCGGTGGCGTCCCCGTACTCGCGCCAGGCGAGGAACTGCAGCGAGTCGCCCGCGACGACCCGGTGCACCCGCTGGGCGGTGAGCGCGCCGGAGGTGGGGTTCTGGCCGAGGGTCTTGCTCGGGATCTCGTGCAGGTGCACTGAGCAGCGGGCACGGATCGGCATGCCGGTAGTGCCGAACATAAGGTACTGCGCCTCAACGGCGCTGACGTAGGCGGTGAAGCGGGCGGTGGCGAAGCCCCCCCACTGGAAGACCACCCAGGGGGTCGAGGGCTGCTTCGCCGCGATGCTGGCAGCGGTCGTCTCGCAGCAGGAGAAGAGTGCCTCGACGTTCTTGAGTACGTCGTTGCTGTCCGGGTCCTCCGAGCGGTCCAGGAAGATCTCCACCGTCATCTCGCGGGGCTCCGGGCCCATGAACTCCGGAACCGCGCCGTCGCGCACGGCGGCGGTCGGGGTGGTCTTCCACTGGGCGCGGCGGCTCAGCGCCAGCTCGGTCGGGTTGTAGTCGAAGTGGAAGCTCTTGATCAGCCCACCCGGCGTGGTGCTGTAGCCCATCGGCGGCTGATGAATGGCGAGCGTGGCCCGCACCAGGCTCTTGCCCGCTCCGCTTATGCTTCCCATGCCTGCCATCTGCTACCCCGCATCCGTGAAGCCGTGGTGGGTGATCTCCAGGGTTTCGGTGGCCACGGCAGGGCTCTCCGGGTTCAGCGAGGGACCCTTCCAGCTCACCGGCAGCACGTCGATCAGCCCCCAGCTGGCGACGAGTGAGCCGTCCGCGCGCAACGCGGCGATCTGCGCGGTGGGGCGGGTGACCCCGGTGGTGATGGAGCTGATCCAGGCCGCGACCTTGGAGGTGTCGGGGGTGAGGGGACGGGTCAGCGTGATGTTGGAGAACGTCACCCGGGAGGGCAGCTGCCATACAAAGCCGTTGTTGCCGCCCTCCTGATGCTGGTGGATCTCCACCGAGGAGGAGAGACCTTCGCAGGAGTTGAAGTACCCCAGGTCCTCACCGTCGATGGTCAGGTTGAAGAAGATGCTGGAACCGGGGTCCAGGGCGTCCTGGGGCATCGGATGCGGCCTTCCTGCGGGGGGTCGAGACAGATGGTGCGGGGCGGCCTGTCGGCCGCGCTGGGCGGGGGTGCGGGTCAGCGCTTCGGCGGGTCAGCGGCGAGGGTCACGCAGCCTGCCGATCCGCTCGCGGTCGTGCCGTAGCTCAGTCCGCAGCAGTCTGGTCAGCGGGCCGATCAGCCGGTGGGTCAGCTCGTCGATCTGTCCGTCTTTCAGCTCGCGGGCGTCGAACTGGGCGGTGATGCCGTGGCCGGTGTTGTTGGGGGGGCGCTGGGCGCTGTACGCGGGCGGGCTGTCGAAGTTGTGCTCGCTGTACGCGGGCGGCTGTGTGCCTCCACCCCCGCCTCCGCCGTCCTTTCCGCCGTCCTTTCCGCCGCCGTTTCCGGCGCTGGTGCGACTGTGGACCACGGCTGGCGTCACCTGCGGCTCCGCGAGACGGGCCGGCGACACGAACGCACGCATCCGGTTCATCAGGGAGGGAGTAGCGGGCGTCCGCTGCACCGGCAGCGCCATGGGCGGCGCGGGTGCGGCCACCGCGAGCGGCACCGGAAGGTCACGCCCCTGCGCGCGCGGTTCGCGCGGCACCGAGGGGATGCCAGGAGCTGGGACCGACGACCGCTGCACGGCCGGGAAGGCTTGCGCCACACCGCTGAACCGTAGGCCGTCGGTGCTGCGTTGGACCGGGGCATCGCCCTGCGGAGCGGTGGAGTCCGGGCCGACCCCGGCGCCATGCATGAGGGCGGGGCGGGCGGCGGCCCCGGCAGCCGCGCCGAGCACGGTGGGACCCGACGCGGGCACGGTTCCAGCCGTACGGTGTTGCACCACGGGGCCGCCGCTTCCGGGGCCCGGCACCGTCTGCGGGCCGCGAGGGGCAGCCGCCAAGCGCTGTACGGAGATGCCGGCCGGCGCCGGTGCCTGATGTGCCGGTGCCTGATGTGCCGGTGCCTGATGTGCCGGTGCCTGATGTGCCGGTGCCTGATGTGCCGGTGCCGGCGCGCGGACGGTGGCCGCCGTCGCGGCATGGGCCGGGTGCCCCTCCGCCGGGGCGGACGCGGTATCGCGCAGCGGCACCGCCTTCGAGGTGCTCAGCCGCTGTACGGCTGCGGAACCGGCCGACGCGGGCAGGGACAGGGCTCGCACCATCGGCGCCATTGATCGTGCCGGGGCCAACGGGCGTACGGCCGCCGGTACGCGACGAGCGGCGGGCGACGCGGCAACCGCCCCTGCCGCGCCGGAAGCCGCCCCACCACTCGACGGCACGGCCGAACCCACAGCCCCGGAAGTCCCGCCCACGGACGCGGACCGCTGCACCGACGGCACGGCGGCGACCGACGAACGGCCCCCGGACCCATCCGCAGAGGCGTTGGGGGCGGAGGAGGAGGACAGTCGCTGCACCGGCACCGCGTCCGTCGGGCTGCCCGTCCCAGAACCGGCGGATGTCGCCAGCCCGGACGAAACCACGCCCCCAGCAGCCCCGCCCACCGGCGCCGAGCCGACGGACGACGACCGCTGCACCGATACCGGCGACCCCGGCCCGGAAACCGGCACCGGGCGCGACGAACCCACAGCCGGAACCCCCGCAGCGCCAGAAGCCGAGACCGACCGCTGCACCGACGGCACGGCGGCGACCGCCGAACGGCCCCCGGACCCGCCCTCACCCGAACCCGCAGCCACTACAGGCCGCGCCGAACCCACCAGCGGAGCTCCGGACGCACGGGACACCGCGCCCGTATCCGTACCGCCGACCACCGCCGGCCCGGAGGCGTCACCAACCGACGACCGCTGCACCGACGGCACGCCCGTGTCCGTACCGGCGGCCACCACCGGCCGCGCCGAACCCGCCGGCGGAGCACCGGACACCCCGGACTCGCCAGGACCCGAGGCCGGCCGGTGCACCAGCGGGGCAACTGCCGCACCGCCCGACAGGCCACCTGTGTCCCTACCGCCAACGGCCGACGACCGCTGCGCCGACGGCACGGCAACCGCCGGACCACCAGCCGCCAACGGCCGCGCCGAACCCACCAACGGAGCGCCGGGCGCCCCGGACGCATCCGTACCGCCGGCCGCCACCGCCCCGGGGGCAACGGCAGCCGAAGCCGACCGCTGCACTGGCGGCAAACCAGCCCCCGGACGACCCCCGGGCCCACCCGTGCCCGAACCCGCAGCCACCGCAGGCCCCGCCGAACCCGCCGTCGGAGTGCCGGACGCACCCGGCGCCGCACCGCCGGCCACCGCCGGCTCGGGGGCGCCGACGACCGATGAGCGCTGCACCGACGGCGCTACGACCGCCGGCACCGTGACCGCCGGACCGCCGGCCAAGGCTGACCGCTGCACCGACGGCACGCCCATGTCCGTACCGGCGGCCGCCGGGGCCCGGGGTGGACGCACAGTCGCGGAAGCCCCGCTCACCGTCGGCACGCCGACCGCCGGACCGGGCGTGCCGACGGGCCGCTTGACCCCGGGGGGTGTCGGGACGTCAGGGCTCGCCTGGTGAGCCGGAACCGGACGGACAGGCGTCGAGGCGCCCGTCGTCGACCTCTGTACGGCGGTCGCGCTTCCGTCGGGAGCAGGGCGGAGCGGCTTTGCGGTAAGCGGGGTCGTGCCCGGGGGTGGGGCGGACAACGGGGCACCGAGCAGCGGACGGCGGCGCGGTGCCGAGGAGCCGGCCGGGGCCACCGGAGCCGAAGGCGGTGCCGGCACCGATGATGAGCCGGTGGAATGCCCGGCGCCTCTGCTGGGCGCGCCCAGCCCCGACGCCCGGCGCTGAACGCGAGCCGCGCTCGCCGGGGCCGGGGCCACGGGCAGGGAGGAAGAAGAGGACGACGATGACGAAGAAGCAGCAGCAGGCAGCCCGCCGGGCCCGGGCCCGGGCGACGTGGGCGGGGCCAGGGCCGGGGCGGGCGACGGCGTACCGCGACCCGGGGCAGCGGTGCGTACCGGGTCCGACTCCCGTGCGGGAGGCTCACCCGCCCGCGAGGTCGTGCCGGGCCCCGGTGCCACGGCCGGAAGGACCCGCCGCTGGACCGAGGGCGGGGCGGGCGCCCTGGTCAGCGGGACGGGACGGGCGGACCGGGACCGTACCGGCGCGATCTGCGGGCCGGTCGCGCGGGCGGCCGACACCACCCGCTGCACCGAGGGACCTGCCGCGTCGTCGGCCTCCGCCACGGCGACCGGCAGGGACAGCGCGGGCTCCCCGAGCCGTCCGGACGGACCGGTGGCCCCCGCCGAGGCGGGCGTCAGTGCGTCGCGGATCAGGCCGGTCGGGGCGCCGTCGAGGACGGCGTGCGACAGCGACCCCGTAAAGGAGGGGTTCTGCCAGGACGCCAGCGAACTCGCGAAGTCGGCGGATGCGACGGCGTGCTGCGACGGCTCCGCGGTAGCGCGCTGGATCGGCGGCAGACCGGACCAGCCGCGCCGCCCACCGCGGCCGGAGGCAGCGGCGGAAACGGAAACGGTGTCCGGAGCGGTCCCGCTCGCGGATATCGTGCCGTCCGGGTCCGTGCCCGTAGCAGTACCCGTAGCACCCGCGCTCGTGCGTCCCCGCAGTCGGTCGAGGATTCCCATGGCCGTGCGTCCCCCCTACCGCTCCGCCGTGGCGCGGGTCACGAGCGTGGCGATCTGCTCGGCGTACCGGCGACGGTCGCGGTGTTCGAGGTCCAGGATGTCCTCCAGGCCCCAATGGAAGTGGTAGGCGATGTACGCGATCTCCTCGTGGACACGGTCGGTCGCGTACGTCACGATTCCCCCAGGCGGCTCCCGCCGAGCTCGACCTCGAACGGTTGCTCACAGTGTGGACAGGTCACCCCGGCGCGGGTGTGGCCCTCGGCGTTGACCTGACGGTAGAAGTCCTGCAGGAAGGCGAGGTCGGAGGCGAACATGTTCTCCACCACGCCGTCGTGCATGTGCGCCACCGTGCCCAGCCGGGTGATCACCCGGCCGAGCAGCACCACCGACAGATACGCCGGATTCTCCTGCACCCGTACGTCCCGCAGCGGGATCAGCTCGTCCCGGGCGGTCGCCAGGCGCATCACCCCGTCACGGTGCACGGTGCCGGATTCGTCCACGTACCCGCGGGGCAGCTCGAACGCGAACTCGGTGCGCAACTGCTGCCGTACGGGCGCCGGTTCCGCCGCCGGGACTGCCCCGGCCGAGGATCCCGCCGGGGCCGCCACCTCCGCGAAGGCGGAGGCGGCGGATTGGGTAGCCGTTCCCCGGCGCATTACTCCATGATCATTTCTTCGTAGGTGATAGTCACGGTCTCGGTGAGCGCGGCGGCCTCGCCGGCCTTCACCGTGCTGGCCGAGACCTTGCTGCACCAGGCGTTGCGCAGGTGGTACCGCTTCACCGGGTTGTTCATGTAGTCCATCACCAGGATGCTGGCGTTCTTGCGGGCCGAGCCCATGTCGCCCTGTACCGAGGAGTTGATCCAGTCGTTGAAGGCGCTGGACTGGGTCATGCCACGGACGACAGTGGCCTCCCCGGCCTTCTTCACGCCGGGCAGCTTCTTGGTGACCGGCTGGCCGTTGGCCGAGACCTGCTGGAATTCGATGACGTCCTGGGTCATGTCCAGGCCGTTGACCTCCTGCAGGTACTCGACCATGACGCCGTCGATCTGCAGGCCGAAATTATGTGAGGTGAGGGCATCACCGGGCTGGAGACTCATGTGAGCTGTTCTCTCTGCTCGTGCTGGCTGTTACTCGCAAGCGGCCGTGGGGCCGGCTGATCCTTCGGGTGCCGGCTACTCGTCCAACTCGCCGCCACCGCTGGAGAACTGGGCCAGCCGGAAGATCACGAATTCGGCCGGCTTGACCGGGGAGACACCGATCTCGCAGATCACCCGTCCGAGGTCCACCGACTCCGGCGGGTTGGTCTCGGCGTCGCACTTCACGTAGTAGGCGTCCTCCGGCGTACCGCCGAACAGGGCACCGTTGCGCCACTCGGTCACCAGGAAGGCGGAGATGTTCCGCCTGATCCGGGCCCACAGCGCCTGGTCGTTGGGCTCGAAGACCACCCACTGGGTGCCGGTCAGGATCGACTCTTCGAGGTAGTTGAAGTACCGGCGGACGTTGAGGTAGCGCCAGGCCGGGTCGGAGGAGAGGGTGCGGGCACCCCAGACCCGGATGCCCCGGCCGGGGAAGGCGCGGATGCAGTTGATGCCGAGCGGGTTGAGCAGGTCCTGCTCACCGCGGGTGATCTGCATCTCCAGGTCCACGGCGCCGCGTACGACCTCGTTGGCGGGCGCCTTGTGCACGCCGCGCTCGAAGTCGTTGCGGGCCCAGATGCCGGAGACATGGCCGCTGGGCGGGATCATCCGGGTCTGACCGCTGGCCGGATCGAATACCTTGATCCACGGGTAGTACAGCGCCGCGTACTTGGAGTCGTAGCCGGCGGTGTCCTGGCGCCAGACCCGGACCTGCCGGGCGTTGAGGCCGGGCGGCGGGTCGATGATGGCCAGCCGGTCGCCCATCAGCTCACAGTGCGCGATCAGGCCGAGCTGGACCGCCTTGACGGACTCCAGGTCGATGGCACCGCGCTGGTAGGCGGCCATCAGGTCGGGGACGGCGACCATCGAGATCTCGTCCACCGCCTCAAGCCCGCCGAAGCCGGTGCGGTCGGCGGAGTCGCCCAGGTACTCGCCGATGCCGACCTGGTCACCGTCCTCCTGCGAGGGAACCGCGGGCGCCGCTGCCGTAGTCGGCACTTCGAGCGCGACCGACTGGTTCTCCGGCCGGGCCAGCTGCCCGGCGGGGGCAGCCTCCGACACGGTGATCAGCTTGGAGCGTTCCTTGACCTGCGTGACAACGTAGTTGCGGTTGCCCTTCTTCGCGGTCACATCGAAGGTCTCGGCGGTCTTCTCGCCGTCCTTGACGACCAGCCGGAAGCGGTCGGCGGGGCCTTCGCCCTCGGCGTCCGCGACCTCGACGCTGATCGTGCCGCCGCTCTCGCCGGGCGCGAGGGCCGCCACCTTGAACGTGCCGAGTTGCTTCGCCTCCCCGGGCGGCAGCGCGGCCGGGGCGGCGCTGTTGCCGCCCGCCACAGCGGCCCGGCCCTGCGTCCCCTCCCCCGGGACGCCGCCCGACACCCCGCCGTGCACGCCGCCGACGCGGACCACGTACGCGGCGGAGCCGCCGTTGTTGAAGAAGCCGTAAACGGAGTGCGCCAGGAAGTACCCGTCGGTGAACTCACCGAAGGATGCGACGTACTGCGACCAGTTGGTCACCAGCGTCGGCTCGTTCAACGGGCCGGTCGGGGCGAGGCCGACGAAGGCGGCCACCGAGGTTCCAACTCCCTCGATGGGACGCGAGCCGCTGGCCACCTCCTCCACGTATACGCCCGGCGACAGGTACGACGGCATGCTCTGCTCTCCTCGGGGTACGAGACAAGACCAGGCCTACCTTTCCGGGCCGCTTCCGATTCGGAAACGTCCTCCAGTGCCTGCCCGGGGGCATTGCCGGTGCCCCTGGGGGTGCCCCAAGGGGCAGCTCTGCGCGCCCGATCGGCGACGGCGACCGCCAAGTGTCGTCCGGATGGCTGGAAGATTATCGGCTCATGCCATGTTTTCGGCTGTCCGAACTGTCCCCCTTTCTGGCCGGTGGAGTGTCCTACGCTCCTGGCAGGCGGGCATTCCGGCTGGTCAAAGCACCTTCCGCCCGCCGATTCCGGCCGGCTTGAGGACGCCTTTTCTGTGGCCGGCCCCGCTCAGCCCGGCGGCCGATCGAGTACGGAACAACGACGCCGCGACCACGCCGCGCCAGCGGCATCAGGCTCTAGGGCTGCCTCGTGGCAGGGATGGCTCATTGTGCGTACACAGCGGCAGGAACCCGGTGAGAGCAGCAAAAGCGGAGCAGCCGGCAAAGCGAAGGCAACAGACTTACTGGCCCGCAGCGGCCTCCCTGCCGGACCCGCGCGGAATCCGCAGACGCTACTGGGCCTGCAGCAGAGCGCGGGGAACGCGGCCGCGACCCGCGCGCTGCGTCAACCGGCCGCCCCTGGCGCCTCCCGCGTCCGGCGGGCACCCGGCCCCACCCCCCTCGCCGCCGTCGAAGAAGCCGACGAGAGCCGGTTGGAGCTGCCGCCGTACCTGCTGAACCTGCAGGCCGCCGGGGTGTCCACCGCCTACGACCTGACCGGGCACAAGCTGGTGTACACCAGCCTGAGCAGGACCACCGGGCAGTCCGGCGGCACCGTGGCCGAGATCCGGGACGAGTTGGCCGGGCGGCCGGAGACGTTCTACGGACGGGGCCGCTCCTTCGCCGTGCAGAGCCCCAGAGGCTCGTTCGACGTCACGGTCAGCATCGCCCCGGACACGACCGACCGGCCGGAGACCTTTCCGGCGGTGCCCGGCGCGGTGGAGAAGGCCGGCGATGGCAAGATCAAGATGGACGCCCAGCACAACTCGTCGGGCGCGGTGAGCCACACTCTCAGCGCTTCCTCGCAGTACGGCGCCAGCCTCTCCGGCATGGCCCTGGCGCCGACTCCCGCACCCGCCGTGTGGGCCGGTGCGGCGTTCGCGGCGGGCTTCTCCATGGGCTCCTCCGCCGAGTCCCGTACGACGAAGACCATGTCCGAGCCACGGGTGCTGCGCAGCGAGGGAGGGACGGTCGAGGCGCACCGCAAGGTGCGGTACCACGTGCGGATCGAACGGCACAGCGCGGCCACCCAGCCCGAGCCCTTCCACTGCACGGGCTCGCTCACCATGCGCGTACCGCGCGAGCACCTGGTGCCCGTCACCACCACCCACGCGCCCTCCGCCACGCAGACACTGACCCCGCAGACCGCGCGCGAGGTACGGCTGGCCGACTCCATGGCGCCGCTCGCGGTGACCGGCACCGGTGCCACCCACGCGGGCGGCGGCGGCCTGTACGACACGGTCGGGTCCGTGCTGCACCCTTCCCTCACCGCCCCCGGCTCCGCCGGACGCGCCCGGCTCTACGAGGCCACCTCCACGACCAGCATCCTGGAGGATCTGCCCCGGCTGCTGAGCGGCTGGGTCGCCGGTGAAGACCTGGCAGGCAAGGGCGGCAAGGAGCAGGGCGCCTACCGCATGCGCGCCGACATCCTCTCGATGACGCCCGCCTGGAGCCTCGGCAAGACCCAGCTGCGTACTCACCAGCAGGCCCAGCACGGTGCGGCCAACTCCGCCGGCAAGAGCGCCGGCGTGTCGGGCGGCGTGGGGCCGGGAATGGGCCTGGGCGCTCCCGGGGTCGGCCCCAGCGCGCGAGCAGGGCTGCTGCCCAGGCTCGAGATCAGCGAAGGGCGGTACACCGTGGCCGATCAGACGGTGAACACCCGCCAGGGTGCCGAGGTCAGAGGGGAGAAGGTGCTCTACCGCAGCCGGATACGGATCACGGTCGAGGGAACCGGTCCCACCTCCCCCAGGACGCGGCTGCACCCCGAAGCGGCCGAGGCGCATCACACGATCGAAGCCCTCATCACCATGCGGGCCGATGAGGCCAAGTCTCTCGGTGTCGCCCTGCCCGACGGCGTCACGGCGGGCGAGCTGTTCAGCAAGCCGAACGCGAAAAACGCGGACGGCACGGAGAAGACGGATGCGGACGGCAACCCGGAGACGGTCGAACGTCATCTTCCGTTCGGGGCGATGGGTTCCAGCGTGGCACTCGGCCGGCTGAACGCCCGGCCGCTGATCGCCGCTGTGGAGCGGCTGTTCGCCGAGAACCCCCGGCTCGCCGGTTATCTGCCGGCGGATTTCCTCCCGCCGCAGGGCGCGGCCGCGCGGGCCGCCAAGGTCGGTCCGGAGGGGGCCGAGAACCAGCGGCGCAACTACCGGGAGCTGGTCACGGTGCTGTCGGAGACCAACCTGCGGGCCAACAAGGACCAGTTGCTTTCCAGCGGGATACGGGTCCGGCTGCGGCGCAAGAGCACCTGGCACGCTCACGACGTACAGATCCGGGTCGGCGGCAAGCTCGGCTCGATCCGCTATGCCGGCGACACCTCCGACTGGCTGGTGCGCAGCTCTTCCGGTGTCAGCAGCGCTCTGCAGAGCGGTGGTTCCAGCTCCCGGGGGGCCTCCGTCCGGGCCTTCGTCCAGGCCCAGGTCATCCCGGGGGCGATGTCTCTCGGGTACATGGGAGAAATCGGCGCGAAGAGTTCCCGGCGCAACCAGGCCGGACCGACGACCCGCACCGATTCGCTGAACAACGGTGGCACCCAGGCCAGTGCCTTCGGCTCCACCCTGACGTTCGACGTCAACGTGACCATGACTACGCGGGCGCGGACCGCCAAGCGGGCCCTGACGCCCGGCAGCCCCGGACAGGACAGTCCCGAGGTCGAGGACATCGCGTCGTCGGCCGGCGCCGATGAGCACAACCCACTGAAGCTCGACGGCCAAGATGTGCGGCTCACCACGTCGACCGCGTTGACCATGAATACCGAGCAGAAGAAAGGCCTGGACGGCCGACGGCGGCCGGTCCGCCGTCTGCCGGCTCCGGTCGAGACCGCCGGTATCGGTGATGTGACCGCCGGGGCCTGGTCGCCGGGCGGCACGGCGGTCCGGGACTGGGTGTTCGTGGAGACCGTCGGCGACGGCGGGCCGGTCCGGGATCTCGCCTTCCGGCTGCTGGCCCAGGCCGCCGGCCGAGGCCACGTGACCCGGCAGGACCACGCGCTCGAGGCGGACGGCCTCGCCCCCCGGCTGGCGATCGAGGACCGCTTCAGCCCGCAGGCCGTCACCGCGGCGCTGCGTCAGGCCACCGCCTCCGGCTGGGTGGTGAAGAACCTGCGGTATCCCCGGCGGCTCGCCGAGCTGACCGGTGCGGTCGGCACCCGGTTCGCCCTCACCCGGCCGGTGATCGTGCACGACTACGAGGGCGAGGGACCGGGCACGGAGAACCTCGTCCTCGGCGGACACCAGGCCACCGGCCAGCGTGGGACGGGCAGGAGCAGGGGAACGCGCAAAACCGCCGGAGCGTTGGAGAACGGCGCCGGCTGGCGGATGACCGAGGGCCTGTCGGACAGCCGGTCCAGCAGCACCTCCAACACCCGGGCGACCACGCTGAGCGGCACGGTGGAGCGCAACGCCCACACCCCGCGCAAGCGCCCGCTCACCCTGGTGCAGTGCGATCTGGCGGTGCGGATGGCCGCCGAGGTCAAGGTCGGGACCGGCACCCACATCGCGGCGGCCGAGCAGACAGTGCCGGGCGCCGTCGCCGTGTGGCTCACCCAGGAACAGCTCGAAGCCGCGGGGCTGCGCAAGAAGCCCGAGCCCGCCCCCGACAAGGGCAAGGGCAAGGGCAAGGCGACGGCCGAACAGCCGGAGGCCGCCGACGGGCCGGAGCGGGCCGACAGCGCGAGCGCCGCGGGCGCGGCCCCCAAGCTCCTGAGAAAGGAGCTGCCACTGGGGTTCGGAATGATCGAGGACCTGCCCGACTTCGTACCGTTGCTCGGCAGACTCCGCCAGGGCATCGGGGACAAGAACCTCGCCAAGGAACTGCTGCCGCAGCAGCAGCTGTCCGACCCGAATGACAATGTGCAGCGGCTGCTACGGGTGCTGGACCGGGACGGGGCCACCGCTCTGCTGGCCGGCGCCATGGACGGCGGAGTGCCGGTGGAGCTGTTCCGCGGCCGCAAATCCCCCTACTGGGCGGTGTTCCACGTGGAGCGGACCGGTGACGGCACCTATGTGGAGGATGCCAAGGACGGCCGGGACATGGAGTACATCACCTCGGCCGTCACACAGACCGCGAACGCCCAGGAGAAGGGTGCGGGGCAGTCGGTCGGCCTGCAGGTGACAGGTTCCGGCAGGCCCTCGGTCACCGACCCGGGCAACGTGATCTCGACCGCGGGCGGGACCGGCGGAGTGGGGATGGGGCAGAGCTCTTCCACCAAACGGACCACGGTCGGGCGCGATCAGATCGGCGTCAAGACCATGGCGGAGGCCAGTGCCGCATCGGTCAGGATGAGGGTTCCGATCAAGGCCAGACTGGAACTGCACTCGCCCTCCGGCACGGTGACCCCGGTCGAGATCGACAATCTGCACCTGGTCCACCGCATCCTGGAGCACGACCGGAGGGCCGGGGAAAGGCTGCAGCCGGTGCGTGCGCACCGTAACCCCGGGCAGCTCATGCAGCGGGACGTCGGGGACGCCACCGCGGCCAGGCTGAAGAAGTGGCGTGATACCGGGGCACAGCTGCCGATGGAGGCGCAGGTCAATGGCTTCCGGGGCGCGGCGGAGCTGCGGGGGGCGATCGCCGCGACCATGGCCGCTGCCAACGCGAGCAAGAAGTTCCACAAGACGGGCACTGCCGCCGCCTACGCCCAGCGGGAGGCGGTGTCCACCGAGTGGCTCATCGCGGCGCTGCCGCTGCTGGTGTCCGCCGGGGCCGAGCTGCCGGCCAACCACGCCTCGGGAGTGGAGGGACAGGACCTGCGCTGCTCGCTGCACGCCCGGCTGCGCGGTGGCCGCGTGCTGGACATGGGTGACGCGATGACCTTCGAGGCGGTGGGCCAGAGCGCCCTGGACGGGTCCCGGCCGACGGCCATCGACAACCAACAGGCGGCGGAGCACAAGAACTCGCTGCGGGCGAACGGCGGTCTCGGGCGGTTGGACGCCGGTCCGTACCGGAACGAGGCGGTGGGCACCGCCGAATTCACCGGTGGGGCCACCGACACCGGTGCCAACGCGTCCGGCTCGATGCCGCTGCACAAGTCCAAGTTCGATTCGGTGCTGGCGCAATTCACCGTGGAGTTCCGGATTGTCGCGCGGGTGAGCCATCGCCACACCCAGTCCATACGGTCCGCGGCCGGTTCCACCAGCATGCGGGACTTCGTCCTCACCACCCCGGTGGTCATCCGGCTGCCCGCACCCGCGGTGCGGCAGATGCTCGCGGACCCCGGAAGCCCGGCGCGCCTCACGGACCCGTACAAGCTCTTCGCGCCGCCCGCCGAAGGGGCCGGCGCGGGGACCGGGACAAGCGGCTGAACCAGCCCGTATCCGAGCGCTTCGAGCGCGGCGCCCGAGCGGCGCACACAGACATAGGGCCACCGGCAGCAGCACTTGAGCCGGTGGCCATCTCCGGTTCACCCTGTGCACGACGGGATGTCATGCGCTACGCTCCCCCGGCAAGTGGGCCCTACACCCACCCAGGTGCCCCGCACGCGCCGAACCCGATGGTCCGACGACGTTGAACGACGAGGTCGCCGCCTCGTGGCAGGGGTGGTCATGGTGCGCACACCGCGGCAGGAATCCGGCGAGAGCAGTAAGGCAGCCGGGGACGGTCCGGCCCTCGGCCGCCTCCGGGCCGAACGCACCGTGGACAAGGACGGCAGCGCCCCGGCCGCCGCGTCCTTGGCGGCCACGAGCGCGACCGCGCTGAACCCGCAGGCACTGCTGGCCCTGCAACGAAGCGCGGGGAACGCCGCCGCGACCCGCGCGATGCGCCGGGGGCCGTCCGCCGGCCGCGCTGTCGGACCGGGCCCAGCCCCGGTCCAGCGTGCTCCCGGCTCCGCGCTCGACACCGTCTTCGAGGAGGCGGACCGGACAGCGGACCAGGCCGCGGACCCCGATGCGATCGAGCAGATCGACGCCTACGGGAACCCCATTCGTGCCTCCCGGCCCGGTGGGGCGGGCCGGACCGGCCGCCGTGCCCGCCCGGCGGCCCCGCCGGGGCGGCCGCGGCGGGGGCCATCTGCTACGGAAGCGGGTGTCGGCCCCCCGCCGCACGTCCCGTTGGGGCTGCCTCCGTACCTGCGGGAGCTGCGATCGGCCGGGCTGTCCACCGTGTCCAAGCTGACCAAGCACGAGTTCGTGTACAACCGGCTGTGCGAGAGGATCGGACGGTCCGACGGCACGGTGGCCGAGATCCGCGACGAGTTGGCCGGGCGGCCGGAGACCTTCTACGGCGGGGGACGCGCCTTCGCCGTACAGGGTCCGAACGGCTGGTACGACGTCACGGTCTCCATCGGCCGGGGCCGTGGCGACACGCCCATGAGCTTCCCCGGCGCGGGCGCGCCGGAGACCGCCGCGATGGCGCCCGCGGCCGCCGCGGTCGCCGAGGGCGCCAAAACCAAGGTGGACCACCTGCGCAGCTCCGCGGGTTCGGTGACCCACGACTCCAGCAGTTCCCGGGGGTTCGGCGCCAGCGCCTCCGGCACCTTTCTGGCTCCAACACCCGCACCTGCGGTGTGGGCCGGCGTGACGCTCGCGGCCGGCGGCGGCATCCACTCCTCCACCGACACCCACACGACGAAAACCACGGCCGAACCACGTGTGCTCCGCAGCGCCGGTGGAACGGTCGAGGTGCCGCGCAAGGTGCGGTACAACGTGCGGGTCAAGCACCACGGCACAGCCGGGGCAGCGGAGGCCTTCAGCGGCTCCGGCACGCTCACCATGCGCGTCCCGCACGAGCACTTGGTGCCCGCCACCGCCGCCCGCACGCCCGACCACGGGGAGAAACTGCACCCACAGGTAGCGCGTGAGGTGCGGCTGGCCACCTCCATGGCCCCGCTCGCGGTGGAGGACACCGGTGCCCCCCACGCGGGCGGCCAGGGCCTGTTCGACACGGTCGGGTCCGTGCTGCACCCCTCGCTGACCTCGCCCGGATCCGCCGGGCGGGCCCGGCTGTACGAAGCCACCTCCACCGCGACCGTGCTGGAGGACCTGCCCCGCCTGCTGGCGGGCTGGGTGAGCAGCGAGGATCTCGGCAGCAAGGACGGCAGTGCCCAGGGCGCCTACCGGATGCGCGCCGAGATCGTCTCCATGACGCCCGCCTGGGGCATCGGAGGCACCCAGCTGCGCACCCACCAGCAGACCCAGGACGGGAGGGGCAACACTTCCCAGAAGGGCTTCGGCGGATCGTTCGGTGCGGGACCGGCACTGGGCCTGGGCGCTCCCGTCCCTGTCGCGCGATTGACGCAGATGACCCAGGTGGATGCCCGGCGGACGCGTTTCTCCTCGTCCGACCAGACCGTGTCCACCCGCCAGGGTGCCGAGATCAGGGGCGAAAAGGTGCTCTACCGCAGCCAGGTGCGGCTCACGGTCCAGGGCACCGGCCCGTCCTCCCCCGGGATGCGGCTGCGCCCCGGCAAACGCACCGCGCGGCATCCGCTCGACGTCTGGATCACCATGCGGGCCCAGGAGGCCGAGTCCCTCGGTCTCCCCCTGCCCGACGGCGTCACCGCAGGCAAGTTGTACAGCAAGACCGAGAAGAACGCGGACGGCACAGAGAAGCTGAACGAGGACGGTACCCCGAAGGAGCTGGACCGCCATCTGCCGTTCGGGGCGATGGGTTCGAGCGTGGCGCTCAACCACCTCGACGCTGCCCCGCTGATCGAAAGGGTGGAAAAGCTGTTCGCCGAGAACCCCCGGCTGGCCGGCTACCTGCCCTCGGAGTTCGGTCCCGCCCGGTCCGCCGCAAGCGACGCGACGGCCCCGGCTGCGGCCAAAGTCACCCCGGAGGAGGCCGAAGTCCAGCGGCGCAACTACCGGGAACTGGTCACGGTGCTGTCGGAGACCAACCTGCGGGCCAACAAGGACCAGCTGCTCTCCAGCGGCATACGGGTCCGGATGCGCCGCAAGACCACCTGGCAGGCCCACGACGTACAGATCCGGGTCAAAGGCACGATCGGCCGGATCCAGTATCTCGGCGACGCCGGCGACTGGCTGGTGCGCAGCAGTTCCGGGGTCTCCAGCAGCGGGCAGAGCGGCCGCTCCAGCTCCCGGGGGATCGGCGTCCGGGCCGCCGCCCAGATCACCATCATCCCGAAGACGCTGGCCACCGGTTTCGCGGTGGAGGGCCATCGGCGGGGCTCACGGCGCAACCAGGCCGGACCGACGGCCCGCACCGATTCACTGAACAGCGGTGACCCCAAGACGAGTTCGTTCGGCACCACATTGAATTTCGCTGTCAATGTCACCATGACCACCCGGGAGCGGACCGCCAAACGGGCCCTGACCCCCGGCAGCTTCGGGCGGGACGAAGCCGAGGCGGAGCAGATCGCTTCGACGGACGACCGTGCCAAGAACAACCCGCTACGGTTCGACCCCACGGACGTGACGCTGACCAGCCCGGCCGCGCTCACCGTGGACCGCGACACGAAGGAGAAGCTGGACGCCCGGCCACGGTCGGAAGTCCGCCGCACGCCGACATCCCTCCCTGCCGCCGGTATCGGGGAACTGACCAGCCAGGTCCGGTTGCCGGGCGTGAGGACCGCCATCCGGGAGTGGGATTTCGTGGAGACCGTCGGCGACGGTCAGCCGATCCGGGACCTGGCCTTCAAGGTGCTGAGCGAGGCTGCCGGCCGCAACCGGACGTCGAAGAAGGACAGCGCGTTCGAGGCAGAGGGGCTCGCGCCACGGCTGGCCATCGAGCAGCACCTCAGCCCGCAGGCCATTACGGCGGCGCTGCGCCAGGGTGTCACCTCCAGCTGGGTGGTCACGAACCTGCGCTATCCCCGGCGGCTCGCCGCGCTGACCGGTGCGGTCGGCACCCGTTTCGCCCTCACCGCTCCACACGTCATGCCCGGAACGACCGGGGCCGGGATGGAGAACATGGCCCTGGGCGGTCACCAGGTCGCCGGCCAGCGCGGTAAGGCCAAGACCAAGTCTGCGAGCGTCAATGGCGCGGGGACGGAGCACGGCCCCCATTGGTCGCTGGGCGAGTCCGTGGCGCCCCACCGTGCCCGGACCACCACCACCACCGAGACGGCCGTGCTGAGCGGCACGGTCGAGCGCAACGCCGTCGCCCCGCGCGACAAGCCCCTTTTCCTCGTCCAGTGCAACCTGGTGGTGGGGATGGTGGCCGAGGTCAAGGTCAACGCCCGCGGTCCGTACGTCGCGTCGGCTCTGCAGACCCTGCCGGGCGCCGTCAGCGTCTGGCTCACCGAGGAACAGCTCAAGGCAGCCGGCTTGAAGGATCCCGATGCCGCCCCGGAATTGTCGGAAAAGGCCAAGAGCAAGCAGCCGGCGACCGCAGCCGCCGATGCGGCGGGGCCCTCGCACGACAGGCGGACCACCGACGGACCTGAGACGGCCGGAGGTTCGGCGGCCGGAGCGGCACGGCCCCTACCCCTGACCCTGGCCCAGGGGCTGCCCCTGGGGGTCGGGCTGATCGAGGACCTGCCCAACTTCGTACCCCTGCTCGGAAAGCTGCGCGACAAGATACGGAACAAGGACAAGAGCCTCGCCAAGGAACTCCTCCCGCAACAGCAGCTGTCCGACCCGAACGACAATGTGCAACGGCTGCTGCGGGTACTGGACCGGGACGGCGCCACCGGCCTGCTCGCCGGAGCCATGGACGGCGGCGTACCGGTCGAGCTGTTCCGCGGCCGCAAGACCCCCTACTGGGCGGTGTTCCACGTCGATCGCACCGGCCCGGGCACCGTGATGGGCCCGACCAGCGGCCGGGAGATGGAATACGCCACAGTGGCCGTCGCACAGAGCACGACCGCTCGGGCGGAAAGCGACGCAAGCGGGATCGACACGTCGATGACGGCCACCGGCCAGCCCAACGACAGCGCGATCGGGAGCGCCGGCGGGACCGCCGGGGTGGGGGTCGGAAAGAGCGCTTCAACGAAGCAGGCCGTCGCCGAACGTGGCCAGATCGGCCTCAGGACCATCGTGGACGGCTCCGCTCCGGCGGTCAAAGTCAACGTTCCGATCGAGGCCTCACTGAAGCTTTACTCGGCGGACGGCGAGGTGGCCTCGGTCAAGCTCGGCGGAACGGACCAGCACCTGGTCTACCGGGCCCTGGACAAGGACCTCAGGGCTCTGAGGCAGTTGCGGCCGGTGCAGGACAAACGGGCGCCCGGCCAGAACCTGTGGAGTCCCGTCGCCGGTGCCGCCCCGGAGAAGCTGAAGACGTGGCGTGAGACCGGGGCACAATTGCCGATGTCGGCACAGGTCAACGGGTTCCAGGGCGCGCCGGAGCTGCAGGCGGCGATCCGCCGGACCGTGACGGACGCCCAGGCGAGCGAAAAGTTCCACAGCAAGGGCAACGCCGCCGCCTACGCCCAGCGCGAGGCGGTGTCCACCGAGTGGCTCATCGCGGCACTGCCGCTGCTGGTGTCAGCCGGAGCCGAACTGCCTGCCAACCACGCCTCGGGGCTGGAGGGACAGGACCTCAGATGCTCCCTGCACGCCCGGCTCTTCGACGGTCACGTGCTGGAAGCCCTGGACGACAAGGGTGATCGCCTCGAGGGCGACGAGATGACCTTCGAGACCCTCGCCCAAAGCACCCTGGACGCACCCCGGGCGGCCGCCAGGGGCCACCAGCAGTCGGCGAGCCACGGCACCTCGGTGTCGCCCGGCGGCGGCGAGGGGCCGGTGCGGGCCGACTACTCCGGGATGAACAATGTGGTGGGAACGGGCAACCTCGCCGGTAGTGCCACCAGTAGCGCGGACAACGGTTCCGGCACGGTGCCCTTGCAGAAGCCCAGGGACAAGTCGGTACTCGTCCAGTTCACGCTGGAGTTCCGGATCGTGGCCCGTGTGCACCATCGCCACACGCAGCGCGTCCGGTCCGCGAGCGGCTCCACCAGCGTGCGGGACTATGTGCTCCCCTCGCCGGTGGTCATCCGGATGCCCGAGCGTGCGGTGCAGGAGATGCTGAAGGGACCCCGGAACGGGGGACTTGGGCGGCACAGGCCCTCCGCAGAAGCACCTTGGGCACCCGCCTGACCGCGAAGTGTCCCCCTGCGGGTGCCCTTACGGTCCTTGTCCCGCACCGATTCGCGCACGTAATCTTGAAGGATCCTCCGTTGAAAGGGTGGTCATGCACGCGCAGGAGCAGCCGAAAGAAGCCGGTGCGACCGGACGTCCACGGCAGCCTGCCACGCAACCGGCGTCCGGCGTGAACCTGCCGCCCACCGCAGGCATGACCCCCGCCGGGATCCTGTCCCTGCAACGCAGCGTGGGCAACGCCGCGGTGGCCCGCATGGTGGAGGAGGAGCGCCATGAGCACGGCGCGGGCTGCGGGCATGAGCAGTCGCCGGTTCAGCGTCGGTCCGCCGCACAGGCACCGCCGGTTCAGCGTCGGTCCGCGGCACACGAAGTGCTGAGCTCCGCGGGCGAGGACCTGGACTCGGCGATGAGGACGGAGATGGAGGGCCGGTTCGGCAGGAAACTGCCACCCGCCCGGGTCCATCGGGGCCCCCTCGCAGAGCAGGCGGCGGAGGAATTGGGAGCGAAGGCCTTCACCTCCCAGGGCCATATGGTCTTCGGTCGCGGCGCTTGGAACAAGCCCACCATCGCCCACGAGATGAGACATCTCGAACACCAAGCGGCAGGCCCGGTCCCGGGAACCGACAACGGCAACGGATTCAGCGTCTCCCATAAATCGGATGATTTCGAGAAGGATGCCGAGGCGAGCTCGGTCCAGGCGATGCGCGCACCCGTGTCCCCGGATCCGGTCGCTCCGACCGAGGGTGAGACCGTCGGGGCCGCCAGAGGCGGCAACGTGAGCCCGGTGCAGCGCATGCCGACCGCTGCCGACACGGCCCGGTCGAAGCAGGCAGGAGTGCTGGCTGGTGAACCCGTGGTCCAGCGCGCGGCCTCGACGTTCAATTCCGAGGTCCCCGTACAGCGTATGTTCAACAAGCTCAAGGGCAAGGTCACCGGCCATGCTGCCCAGCCCGCCGGCCCTCCGCAGGTACAGATCGACGTCGCGGGCCAGCAGATCGCGATGACCTGGGAGGGCGGCTTCTACCGGTTCACCACTCCGGACGGTGGCACCGCCTTCATTCATGACCAGGCCGTGCGGAACGGAGTCCTCAGAGCCGGGCTCGCCGACATGGTGATGCGGTACCTCAACGGCGGCATCGTGCTGTACCGGGGCATTCCGCGCTGGCACTCAACCTGGCACGAGGTGACCGGCCGGGGCGTCATCAGTCCTCTCGGCACCGGCCACTTCCCCTCGTTCGACACCCGCCAGACGTCGTTCATCCCGTTCGCCCCGACGGAAATTGTGGCGCGGTCCGCTGCCGTGTCGACCTCCGGCATGGGCGAAGCGGACCGGGCGCAGTTCGTCAACGGCTACAGCCGCACCCAGGGCAACGCCGATGTAGGCCTGCTGGCCATGACGTTCGCCGGACCGACCCAGGACGTCGGCTTCTTCAACGAGACCGAGATCCAAATGCGCGGGCCGGTGCACGCGTCGCACATCGAGCGGCTCGCGATGGACATGAACACCATGGAAGCGCTCACCGGCACCGCCGAGGGCACGGACCAACTGCGCTCGAACCGCCCGGCCACCCCCTCCCAGGCCGAGAAGGACGACTACACGACCACCTTCGGCAGCCTCATCCCGTAAGCCGTCTCCCCCGAGCGGCGTGAGGCGTACTCGGGCGATCCCGAAGAGTCCTCGTTGTGCGGCTGCGTCCTGGGTGCAGCCGCGTTCTGCCCATTCGGGCAGTGACCTTGCCCCGTTGCCTCCTTATGTGATGCCAACTCCTCGCGTAGCGTTGGCTGGTGAGCCTTTGGACCTCCCTCGAGCCCGCCTCCGCCACCGTGGACCCGGGCAGCACCACCACCGTACGGCTGCGGCTGCGCAACACCGGTGACGTCGTCGACGAGTACCGCTTCACGCCGGTCGGCGACATCGCGCCCTACATCACCGTAGAACCGCCGACCATCCGGCTGTACCCGGGCACCACCGGCACCGTGCAGCTCACCTTCGCACCGCCGCGCACCCCCGACGCCACCGCCGGACCCAACCCGTACGCCGTCCAGATCGTGCCGACCGAGCACCCCGAGGCCACCACCGTCCCCGAGGGCAACCTCACCATCACCCCCTTCACCGAAATACGGGCCGAACTCGTCCCGCACACCGTCAAAGGACGCTTCCGGGGCCGACCCAAACTCGC
>NZ_SUMC01000069.1 GCF_005047355.1 Actinacidiphila oryziradicis | reverse complement strand
CGGAAGGGTGCCTCCCCTGCACGTGATCCAGTCCTAGAGAAGCTGAATCATCGCAGGTCGGAAGCACCCTTCCTCCATGAGGTGACTGGCTGTCACTGAAGTGCCTGGTGCCGTGAATTCGTGAGGCCTGACCCAGTCCGATCTGGAGGACGTCCTCCAGCACGTCTGGGTCGCCGGCCCCGGCAGCCCCAGCCCCGGTGAAGTCCTCACCGAGCCGACCACTCCGCTCACCCGCGAGCAGGCCCAGGCCCTCGCCATCGACCTCGCCCGCCGCGGCACACCCGCCGAGGGCGGCTTCCGCACCTTCCAGCCCGTTGTCGACGGCGGCGCCTGCCCCTGGAACCTCGACTGCCACAACTGCGACAAGTTCGTCCTCTCCGGCGCCGACCTCCTCTACTGGCGGCGCAAGCGCGAACAGTGGCGGCTGCTGGCGGAGGGCGCCCCGGACGACGCCACCGCCGACTACCTCCACCGCTACTTCGAGCCCACCGCCCGCGCCATCGACGGCCTGGAGAAGGCTCTGGCCGGCCTCGGCCTCCTCGAGGACGCCCTCGCCCTGGACCTGCGCAAACCCCAGGACTACTTCCACCGCGTGTGGTCCACGGCGTTCCGCGCCGCCGACCTCGCCGGCGCGGGCGCCGACGAGCAGAGCAAGTACAGCGATACGTGCACAACCGACAACAACCCCGAGCAGGACATCGCATGAAGACCGCTGCCGTTCCAGAACCCCGCACAGCCGCTGCCCTGGCCGCCCGCCGCCACAAGACCGAGACCGCCCTCCAACGGGTCCGCGAAGCCATCGCCCGACTCCGGCGCGAGAAAGCCCAGGTCAGCGTCGCCGCCGTCGCCCGTCGCGCCGACGTCTCACGCACCTTCCTCTATGACAACGCCGAGGCCAGAACCGCGGTCGCTACCGCGATGGTCGAGGTCGGCGAACGCCGGACACAGTTGCTCGCCGATCAGGACATTGAGCGCGTGGCGACCTGGCGCGAACGTGCCCTGAACGCCGAAGAGGCCCTCAAAGCAGCTCACGGCGAGATCCTCGCCCAGCGGACCCGTACCGGCGAACTCCTCGGCCAGGTCCGGGACTTGCAGGCCGAGTGGACCGAGGAGGCCATCCAGCGGATCACCACCGAGAACACCACCCTCAAGCAGCGGGTCCGCCAGCTCATCACCGACAACCGTACCCTCGACGAGCGCCTCAAGGCCGCACGCTCCAACCTCCGCTTCCAAGACCGGCGCGTCGCCGACCTCGAAGCCCGCCTCACCGATCCGGCTTCAACATGACTCCGTCCGGCTACGACCCGCAGATGTCAGTGGTGCGGGCCATACTCGTGCTGCGGCGCCGCCCGGGTGCCGCAGCAGGAGGGGAGCGACATGGCTGAGGTGCTGGTTTTCCACCATGGGCACGGGCTGACCGTCGGCGTCCGTCAGTTCGCCGAGCAGCTGCGACGGGCCGGACACACCGTCCACGTCCCGGACCTGTTCGAGGGGCAGGTATTCGACAGCCTCGGGGAGGGCATGGGTTACGCCGAGGACACCGGGTTCGGCACGGTCATCGCGCGCGGAACCGCCGCCGCCGAGGGGCTGCCTGCGGAACTCGTCTACCTCGGGTTCTCGCTCGGTGTCCTGCCGGCGCAGAAGCTGGCCCAGACCCGCCCCGGCGCAAAGGGTGCGCTGCTGCTGGAGGCATGCGTCCCGGTCGCGGAGTTCGGCGGCGCCTGGCCCCACGATGTCCCGGTCCAGGTCCACGGCATGGACGCGGATCCGTTCTTCGCCAGGGAGGGCGATGTGGACGCAGCCCGGGCGCTCGTCGCGACGGCGGCGGATGCCGAACTGTTCCTCTACCCCGGCGACAGGCACCTGTTCACCGACAGCAGCCTGCCGTCGCACGACGAACACGCCGCAACGCAGGCTACCCATCGAGTGCTGGACTTCCTCGACCGCATCAAATAGCCCGGCATTTCGGCGAGGACTACCAAGGCCAAAGGCAGCCCGCTCCAACCTCCACTTCCAAGACTGGCGTGTCGCCGACCTCGAAGCCCGCGTCCCCGACCCGGGAACAGCGACGTGGTCCTGCCTCGCTGACCACCTCACGGCCCGTCCACCGTCCCGGTGGACGGGCCGGCCCATGAGACCACCCGGACGAGCTACAACAACGACCCCAACACGCCGTCACGGACATGTAGTCTATGAATCGTCGCAGTTCAGAGCAAGTATCCGAGCTTCTGCGGTCGGTAAACTTGGCGACAAGCCACTCGTCGAGGAATTCCTGGATCTCCAGCATCGACCAGAGCGGCTCGTCCTCCACGTCTCGGCCGCGGTGTTCGGCGGTGCGGCCGAGGTAGCCGGGGAAGAACTGGCAGAACAGGCTGGCCACTGATTCAAGTGTGCGTTCGATATGGGGTTTCTCCGCCGGGGAGCGCGGGTGGCAGGGCTGGAAGGTGATCTCCAGGGTGCGGCAGGCGGAGCGGAAGTTGTCCGAGATGAACGCCTTGCCCCGGTCGCAGACGATGGTCTCCGGAATGATCACCGGCCGGGCCGCGGCGTGCTCAAGGCGCTCGTCCAGGGTCAGCAGTCTGCGGTGCGGCAGCACCGAGCGGGACATCGCCAGGGCCTGGACCCAGCCTGGCCGCATCGGCTCCGGTGTCAGCGCGCGGGCCAGCAAAAGGGAAGCGTCCACCGACTTGGTGGTCGGCCGCACCACCGCCGCGGCGACGGTCCGCGTCGCCAGGTCGATGAGCGCGCAGAGCTCGACTCTCCCGGGGACCCCGTGGTCCAGCCGCACCAGCACGTCCAGCGGGGTGGAGTCGATCTGCATCAGCTCGCTCGGGGCGGCGACCGACTCGTAGCGGAACGGCCCCTCGGGCTGGTCGGCCAACGAACGGCGGGTGCGGGCCGAGCCTGTGACGTGGACTCCGTGCGACAGCTTGTCGAAGAGCCGGTAGAACGTGGGCCGCGACGGCATCTCCACCACGCCCAGGCCGTGCTCAGCCTCCAGGATCCGCTCGGTCCGCCAGCGCGCGTGCTCAATCGTGCGGGTGGAAGCCGGGACGCTCTCGCCGATCGTCTGCCGGATCGCCGCCACCACCCGCGAATCGGCCCGGCCGACCAGCGAGGCGTGCGGGGCGAGCCGGTGGTCCACCACCGCCGCGATCCCGCCGGCCTCGTACTGCTGGCGCTTGCGCTTCACCGTCCGCGCCGTGACCTCCTCGCCCAGCGCGACCAGCTCGGCCGCCTTCGCCCGCTCGCGTTGCGCCAGCGAACGGCAGGCCGGGTCGTACTCAGGCTTGACCCGGACCCCCGCCGGGGCGTCGGGCGGCAGACCGGTGAGGAGCTCGACCAGGTGCCGCTGCCACCATAGGGCGCGGGCGGCCACCGGCCCGGGCAGACGCTCCAGCAGCGCGGCCGAGCCCAGGGCGGTGCGGTTGCCGGCCCCGAGGACTGCGAAGTCCTCGGCCGACTGCAGGTGGACCTGGTCGACGAGCATGCCGGTGCCGTGCGTGTCGGCCAGCCGGACCCGCATCCCGGTCAGGCCGACCACGGTATAGGTGTGCCCCTGGAACCTGACCCGGTCGCCGAGCCGCAGTCGACCTGGGCGCGCGGATGTCACGGGCAGCCCCCGGACGCCAGGCGCACCAGCGTGTCGGTGCCCAGCGGGGCCGTCACCAGGTCTGCCGTCAGTTCCTGCTGCCAGAGCAGGTAGTAGAGCACCGGCAGCACGGCCAGCCGGTCGCCGACTTGCTCAGCCCCGGCGAGCAGGGGCAGGGGTTCGGCGAAGACTTCCCGTAGCCGGTCAGCCGATGGCGCGTGATAGCAGCGGCCGTGGCGGTAGCGGGACAGCCAGCGCAGGTTCACCCGGTAGGGCTGGTGCAGGTCGCCGACGTGACGGAACTGCCAGCCCACCTCCTCACAGACCCGTGCGGTGAACGCGAAGACCTCGGCGGTGTCCTCGTCGACCAGGTCTTCCGGTCGCACGTCGACAACGACACCGGTGCCGTCCCGTAGCCGGACAAAGTAGTCCGGGGTATGCCCGCGCTCCCGCTCACCGTCTGTCCAGGTGAGTCGGAAGGGCTGCGAGGACAGCGCGACGACAGCGGGATCGAAGTCCAGCGCCATCGCCGCGTCCCGCTCCACCCAGGACTCATAGCCCACCTGGGTCCGCGAGGTCGCCGCCCAGTACTCACCGGTGAAGTTCTTCTGCCCCTTGAACGAGGCGAACGACCGGACCGGCGAGGCGAGCTCGAACGGCTCGGCCCAGCAGCCCAAACCATCAAGAGAGCGCTGACGCGTTCAGGACACACAGGCTGCCGCTTTTTTCAGAAAGTCCCGCTCCGCAGTAACTTCCTGCAACTTCTTCTCGAGTTCTCGGACGCGCTCGTCGGACTCGATGGATTCCGCGACGGACCCGCCGGAGAGGTGAACCTTCCTGTACTGGGCGACCCATCGGCTCAGTGAGCTTTTGAGTAACGCCAAATTCCTTCGCGACAGCCGCGTGCGGACGTGACTTGTCGAGGACCTCACGAACTACCCGTTCCTTGAGCTCCGGGGAGTACGGCCGTGTGCGCTTTGTCACTTACCTATCCTTCGTTCGCGATAAGTATCTCTTGCATCGCCACTGTCCGTGAACCTCGGGGCGGTTCACCCTTCAGAAGGGCTGCGCCCAACCCCGTTGACGGACTCGGCATGTCCCGACATCACCAGCGGCACCCACAAGGGGGTTGCGCCGCTTACCCCCACCTGTGCTGTCTGCTTCCCGGGGGCGCGCTGGCCTGTGGTTCGCGGTGGCCGCAGTGGGATGGCAGCTGGGCTTCTGGCACGCCTGGAAGACCTCCCGTAGCTGCGCCCGGCCCGCGCGGCACAGCTCGTCGTGCTGGCCCGGCTGCTACTGCGCGGGCGTGTCGCAGCCTTCGAGGTCCCCAAGCCCATCCCGTGCTGCAGCCACCATGGCTAGAACTGTCACTTGACGATCTCCAGCACTGCCATCATGCCCGCGTCCTCGTGGTTGAGGATGTGGCAGTGCAGGACGGTCTTGCCGGTGTAGTCGTTGAAGCGTGTCCGGATCACGAACCGTCCGTGGGCGGGGATACTCGCGGTGTCCTGCAGGCCGTGTCCGTTGTGAGGATGGCCGTTGATGCTCATCAACTGGAACTTGTTGGTGTGCACGTGGAACGAGTGCTCCTCGTCGCTGACGTTGCGTACGGTCCATTCCTCGACCGTGTTCAGTTTGGCCCGGACGTCCACCCGGTTCGGGTCGAACTGTTTGCCGTTGATGTAGAACTTGGTGCCTTTCTTGTTCTCGGAGAACACGATGGTGCGCCGCACGGCGATCCTCGCGTGGCTCAGGTCCGTTGTCGGGGCGAAGGTCGACGTGGGCAGTGCGGCGGGGTGCTGGGCAGGACCTTCGGAGACCAGGGTGGCCAGGGTCGCCTTCGGGAACTTGTTACCGCCCGGCCCGGTGTTGTACGCGAGCGTCTGCAGCTGGGTACGGCCGGCCGGACCGCCTTGTACGAGGACGTCGAAGCGGGCGCCGGCCGCGAGGAGGAGCGAGTCGGCCGTCCAGACCTGGTCAACGGGGGTGCCGTCGTGGGCGATCACGTGGAACCGCTGCCCTTGCAGGTGGAGGTTGTAGTAGATGTTGGCGCTGATGTTGGCCAGCCGCCACAGCTGGGTCTCACCTGGCCGGATGAGGATGTTCGGGTTCAGCTGGCCGTTGACCGTGCGGTTGGTCGGCGCGCCGATGTGCAGGTCCTTGGTCTTGACGGAGTCGCCCTGGACCTGGAAGTCCTTGAGCCCGATGACGTGCTCGGTGATGTGACGCAGGTTCGGCGGGAGGTAGGGCCGCAGCCCGTCGACGATGAGGACGCCCGACATGCCGCCGGCGACCTGCGGCGCGGACATCGTGTGCGAGTGTGAGTGGTACCAGTAGGTGCCGGGCCGCAGGCTGTCCGGGTACCGGTAGGAGTAGTGGAACGCCCTGCCGGGATGGATGTGGACGAAGATGTTGTCGGAGTGGCCGCTGGGCGACACATGAAGTCCGTGGGTATGCAGGTTGGTGGCCTGGTCCAGGTTGTTCCGCAGCGTCAGATCCAGTCTGTCCCCCGGCCGGATCCGCAGCGTGGGCGGCATGTACCGGCCGTTGTAGGTGAGGGCCCACAGTTTGCGGCCCCCCACTTCGACCTGCCGCCTTGCCACGAGCAGATCCACATGCAGGAACCCGTTGTGGCTCACCAGCTGCGGCGGATCCTGCAGCAGGGAACTTGTCGCAACCGACAGTGCCGGCGGAGGGGAGGACGACTGCGACACCGACCGTCCGCTCGTGCAGCCGCTCATGAGGGCGACGATGGCAAGGATCAGCCCGGTGGTGAGGCAGAGCAGCTTGGATCGGGACCGCATCATGCCTCCACGTGCGAAGTGGACTCCTCTCTTGCCCAGCTCACACCAGCCAACAACCGGTCGACCCCGGTCGCCACCTGGGTGGACCGTTTGCCCGACCCGATCACCAGGACGGCGCAGGGGCAGCCGGGCACGTTGACCCGCCGTTCAACGCGCGATCGTCTGGAAAGGGGGCGGCGAGGTCGCGGCCGCCGTAGCCCCGTTCGCGCGCCTCGGTCAGGATCTCGTCCGTAGTGGCCGCCGCGGGCAGCAACAGGCCGAGAGCGTTTCCGGCCTGCAGGGCGAGGCGGATGCCCCTTCCGGCGTCGACATCTCGAGCGATGGGCCGAGCGCCCAGTCTGATTGACCACACCTGCCGTGATGCCGCGGCAGGAGGAGGGCCACTCCGACCAGGTCGAAGGGAGGCGCGGCTGACATCCGGCGCTTGATCGTCACCTGGCGCCGCCAGATGCGAGCACTACGCGGTATGACCTCGTTTGACAGACCCACCGTACGAGCACCACCATCCCCCGGCGCCGGGGCTCCCGTACGTCCACTCGACCGAGGCAGGCGCACCTTCCCGAGATTTCCGGCCCGTCACCCGGCGCGGGACTACCAAGCCAGCTCCACGTGGACGGTCTTGCCGTTGGGGCCGGGGACGACGCGCACCCGGCGGGCGAGGCTCTGGACGATGGGCCAGCCCCGTCCGCCGGTCCGGTCGGGGGTCCGGGAGTGCGGGGGACTGGGGCTGGTATCCCGCACGGTGATCCCGATCCCGCCAGGAAGCAGGCCGAGCTTCAGGGTGAGGGGCCCGGGAGCGTGGCGGACGGCATTGGTCACCAGTTCGGAGATGACCAGCAGGACGTCGTCGCGAAAGGTGGTGCGGGCGTGCGGGACGTGGAGGCGGAGGAAGGCGACGGCGGCTTCCCGTGCTTCGGCGATGCAGCCGGCCACGCCGTCGAAGTCCACGCACACCTCCGGAGGACAGGCGTCGTGCGGAGTGGCCGGCGGGAGTTCCATCCCGGCTCCCTTCCCACTGGGTACCTCACCGCTGCCGGTGGCACCGTCGTGCTGCCGGGGCGCCTTCCCCTCGGCCTTTCCCCCACACAGCAGAGTACTCAGCCGACGTTCACGGGTTCGCGTCCCCTGCGCTTGTGCGTTGATCCGCCCGTGCGTGGTGGTGATCCGTTCGGGGAACCCCGATGTTCCTTCTAGTGCAGATTCACTATCCTGTCCTAGTGCCCACCACCCAGGCAGGGACTACACGTGAGAGAAGACGTAACGGTAACCGACCCGTTGTTCCAGGTCAGCACCACACTCGACGGCGACGTGCCCGGCCTCTGGCTCGTCGGCGAGCTAGACCTGGACGGTACCGCGAAGTTGCGCGCCGCCCTCGACGACTGCTTCGCGCGGCCGTCCGACTGTGTCGTGCTCAACCTGTGGGGCCTGCGCTTCTGCGACTGCGCGGGGTTGAACGTGCTGCTGGAGGCCAAGGTCACGGCGGATAGGATCGGCACCGAGCTGTGCGTGGAGGGGGCCCGCGCGCAGGTGGCCCGACTGCTCGCCCTCACCGGCGCCGACGAAGTGTTCGCCGACAGTGTGCAGCGTCTACCACCAAGGACCCTCTGATGCCTTCGCCACTGCAAACCGCACCGGATACCGTGCCGCGCACCGCCGGAATGCACATCACCATCCTGCTCGTCGAGGACCACGACATGGTGGCCGAAGCGATCTGGCTCGCCCTGGACCGCACCGACGACCTGGAGGTGGTAGGCCGCAGCCTGTCCGTGAAGGACGCGCTGGCCGACGCCGCCCGGCTACGCCCCGCCGTGGTGGTGCTGGACCGGCGACTGCCCGATGGTGATGGCATCGCCGCCATCCCCACGCTCAAGGCCGCCGCGCCCGGCACCCGGGTGCTGGTGCTGACCGGCGAGGCGACCCCAGCGGTCGCCGCCGACGTCGCCGGGGCCGGTGGTTCGGGACTCATCCTCAAGGTCGGCAATCTGGGCGAACTCCAGGCCGGTGTACGCCTGGTAGCGGCGGGTGAAGTGGCCTACAGCAAGGGCCTGCTCAGCGGGGCGCTGGACCGGCTGACCGGCCGAACCGCCGACCTGGGCGCCACCCTCACCCCGCGCGAGCGCGAGACCCTCGGCTTGCTCGGCGACGGCCTGGGCACCGCCGAGATCAGCCAGCGGCTCGGCGTCGCCCTCAACACCGCGAGGAACCACGTCCAGCGGGTCCTGGGGAAGCTCGGCGCCCGCTCCCAACTGGAGGCGGTCGCCGTGGCCCGCCGTGAGGGCCTTCTCCGGTGACCGGGAACAGCCCCGGCGAACAGAGTGGCACCCCCGCCCCGACCGAGACGGCGTTCACCCTGCTGGTCAAGAGCGTTCTCGACTACGGCATCTTCATGCTCGACCCCGAGGGCTACGTGTCCACCTGGAACGCCGGCGCCGAGCGGATCAAGGGCTACCGCGCCGAGGACATCATCGGCAAGCACTTCTCGGTCTTCTACCCGGCCGAGGACATCGCCGCCCGCAAACCCCACCTGGAGCTGGAGGCGGCCATCGCCGACGGCCGGCTGGAGGACGAGGGCTGGCGCATCCGCAAGGACGGCTCCCGCTTCTGGGCCAACGTGGTGATCACCGCCCTCTTCGATGAGACCGGCGAACTGCGCGGCTTCGGCAAGGTCACCCGGGACATGACCGAGCGCCGCGCCGCCGAGCAGGCGCTCACCGAACGCCGCCGCCTGTTCGCCCACCTGGTGCAGGCACAGGAGCTGGAACGCCGCCGCATCGCCTGGGACGTGCACGACGACTCCATCCAGGCCATGGTCGCCGTCGGCATGCGGCTACAGCTCCTCGCCGACCGGGCGAGCGAGCCCTACGCGAGTGAACTCTCCAAGCTCGACGCGTCGGTGCGCGAGGCGGTGGGCCGCCTGCGCAACCTCACCTTCCGGCTCCAGCCGCCCGGCATCGACCGGCACGGCCTGGTCGAGTCGCTGTCCCAGCACCTCAACGACGTCGTCAGGAGCTGGGGTCTTGAGCCGTCTCTAGAACACACCCTGGAGAAGGAACCCGCCCCCGAGACCGCGATTACCATCTTCCGCATCGTCCAGGAGGCGCTGCTGAACGTGCGCAAGCACGCCCGAGCACGCACCGTACGAGTCAGCGTCACCACCGAGAACCGCGGCCTGCTGGTCCGAGTGGCCGACGACGGCACCGGGCGCCCGGCGGTCGCCCCCACGCTACACGAGCACTTCGGGCTGATGGAGATGCGCGAGCGGGCCGAGACCGCCGGCGGCTGGTGGACGCTGCGCAGCGAGCCCGGCACCGGCACCACCGTCGAGTTCTGGCTGCCCGACCTGCCGGCCGGCCAGCTGGACGAACCGATACCCGGTGCACCTGCCAGGAGCTTCGACTCCCGGAGCGCCCCCGAGGGACCGCCGTGACCCAGCCCGCCACGCCCAGGGGCCCCCTGCGGGTACTGATTTGCGACGACAACGACATGCTGCGCGCGGTGCTGGCGGAGGTCGTCGAGGCCCAGCCCGACCTCACCCTGGCCGGCAGCGCGGCCGACGCCGACGAGGCGATCCAGCTCGCCATCGCCCGACGGCCGCACGTCGTGGTGCTCGACGTGCGCTTTCCCGGCGGCGGCCCGTACACCGCCCGGCAGATCGTCCGCGCCGTCCCCGGCGTGCGCATCCTGGTGTTCTCCGCCTATGGCGACCAGGGCGCGCGCACCGAGATGGCGGCGGTCGGCATCGCGGGATACCTCGTCAAGGGCGGCGTCAGCAACGCCCAGCTGTTGGCTGAGGTCCGGGCCCTGGGTGCCGAAGCTCTCACATCCACGACCTCCGGCGCCGAGGGGAATCCGGCGTAACCACCGGTCGGCCATGGCCGGTTTGTAGTTGATCCACGACCAGGCGTCGATGACCAGTTCGCGCAGCCTCACGGGTGCCCTCCAGGCGTCCAAGGCCCCGCGCCCGCAGCGACCAGGATACGGCGAGTCGCGCGCCGCAGCGTCCCGCGCGCAGCGGTACTGCGCTCTCCACCCTCATGTTGTTACAGATCTCTACGAGCTTTGTTCGATACGAAACGTCTCGTCCGCCATGCGCCCCACCAACGTCAACCTCCATCGTCGTCACCACCGGGCCCGCTCACGGTAGCGGCCTTACGACCAGAACGCCCAGGCTTGTCAGCGGTCACACAATGGCGGACCGGGGCTGGCTGCACCGCACCCCCGCAGGCCGCTTCACCGCCCCGCCCCGACCGTCCGCCTGACCGAACCTGGCCGGACTTCGGCGTAACACGTACGCCCCCGAGGGGAGTTGGGGATTGCATGCGAAAGAACACCAGCCCCGCCCGAGGGTACTGACGGGTTTGTCTACCAGTGCCGCCCTGCCGGTGTCGAGCGCCACCCTGGACCTCGTCTCCGTCTGACCGCGGCCACCTGAAGAAGATCGGCTCGCGGTGGCGCAAGCTCCCACCCGGCCGGATCGCCCTGATCGCCTTGGCGGTCCTCTGCCATGACCAGCGGCTTTCCGATAGGGCGGGCGGCAACGACGTCTCCGCACCGTGCGCCGCTGGCTGCTCGAAGTCATCGGCCTGCTCGCCGCCCTGGACCGCGCCTGAAGAAAATCGCCGCTCGCACGGCACCCTGGTCCGCGTACTAGCTAGGGCAACACCACAGCTGCGGAACTGAGGTACTACGACTACGAGCGGAAACGGCGTCGAAACAATTCCGCAATTAGTTGAGCATGAAACAAAGCTACTTTTTTGCGTCGTTCCTCAATTGCAAGGAGTCACGTGAGCACCAGTGGTTTCTCATCCGTTCCCGAGGGAACGCAACAATTCGGGCTGAGTCGCCGTTCACTGCTCGCGGCCAGTGCCGTGGCCCTGGGCGCGACCACCGCCGTCGCCGCACCAGGCTTTGCCGCCGCTGCGGAGCCCGGCCCTACCCCGGCGGCATCCCGCCGAGCGAAGCCCACGTTCCACCTGCCGTCGCGCCCCGAGACCGTCGCCTGGGGGTACATGGACGCCGCGCTCCCGCCCGTCCTGCACGTTCAGCCCGGTGACGTCGTGACCATTGACACGCTGTCCCACCAGGGGATGATCAACGGAGCCGACCCGGCCACCTTCTTCGGCTCCTACGGCATCCCGCGCAGCGACGTGCTGCAGGACGCCATCGACGTCTATGCCGCGAAGCAGCCAGAGCCCGGCTTCAGCGCGCATGTGCTGACCGGCCCGGTCTACATCGAGGGCGCGGAACCCGGTGACGTCCTGGAGGTTCGCGTCCTCGACTCCAAGGCCCGTGTTCCGTACGGCGTCAACAAGACGGGGCCGGGGTCCGGGGTCCTGCCCGACCTGCTGAAGGCGGTTTCGACCAAGGTCATCAGCCTCGACCTCAAGAAGATGCTCGCCGCGGTTACCGACGACGTACACGTTCCCATCGCTTGTTTCCAGGGCATCATGTGCACCGCGCCCGCACCCGCGCTGGGCAAGGTGAGTTCGCGTCCGCCCGGCCCCTTCGGTGGCAACATGGACCTCCGCGACCTCACCGCGGGGTGCACTCTCTACCTGCCTGTCTTCAACGCCGGCGCGCTGTTCTCCACCGGTGACGGGCACACCGCGCAGGGCGACGGTGAGGTCAATGGCACGGCGATCGAGACGTCCCTGACGAGCACGTTCCAGTTCTTCGTCCACAAGGGCGTCAACGCGCCGTGGCCGATGGCCGAAAGCCGGACGCACTTCATCAGCATGGGTATCGACGTCGACCTGGACAGCGCCCTGGCCATCTCACTCCAGCAGGCTGTCACCTTTCTGGAGACGAAGATGGGGCTCAGCGCCGCGGATGCCTACACACTGTGCAGCGTGGCGGTGGACTTCGAGATTGCCGAGGCCGTCAACTTCACCAAGGTCGTCCACGGGAAAATCCCGAAGGCGGTCTTCAAGGACCTGCCGCACTACTGGGCGGACTGACCCTGACACCCAGCTACGGGAGTTGCTCGGCCAAGCAACTCCCGTAGCCGCGCGGCAGCGCGGTGAAACGCTGCTCGGCCTGGCGCTCGCGCCGGAATACAGGCGGGGGCACGGAGCCCTGTATGTCTCTGATCCCGTAGCAGACGATGCGTATCCGGCCAGTGGCCGGCCCGCGAGAGGCTGGCGGCGGCGTGGCCAAGTTGTCGGCGTTGTGCTTGTGCCTGCGATCGTCATGGCCGGTGGGCGGCGGCGGTCAGGGGTCTGGGGGTGGTGGCGGTCCGGTGGTGCGGAGCTGTCGGTGGGCGTAATGGGGGCGGGCCGTAGCGTGCGGCCGGTGGAGGTGGTGGGAGGGGGTGCGTTCGATGGCCAGGAGGGCGGCGTCGTCGTCGAGTCGCCTACCGGTGTGAGCGAGCAGGTCACGGTGGATCTGATCCAGCAGGGCGTCGGGGCAGGAGGCGCGCAGGGAGGCGACCCGTTCGGCGAGGGGGTAGAAGTCTCCGGTGGGTGAGCGGGCTTCGATGACGCCGTCGGTGTAGAGCACGAGCATGTCGCCGGCCTCGAAGATGAACGGGTCGGAGCACCATGTACCTCTCCTCGTACAGCGGCACCATCTGCAAGCTCTCCCGGTCGTCGGGGGCGAAGTGAGCGATCGCGGCGTCCAGCTCGAACTCGCACAACTGGCGGTGCAGCTCCTTGGTCGACAACCGGGAGCGGACCTGCACTTTGGCCAGCGGGTGCGCCGCGCAGAACGCGGCCACAGGAAGCGCCACGGTCGTCGACGCCGTGGGTTCTGTCCCCAGCCGCAGCGTCCCGGTGATGCCCGACTGAACGGCGGCCACCTCGGCCTTGAACGCGTCTTGCTCGGCGAGGATCCGCTTGGCCCACACGACGAGCCGTTCGCCCTCCGGTGTGAGGCTTTCGTAGTTGTGCCCCCGGTTGATCAGCGTGACGTTCAGCTCCCGCTCGAGCCTGGCGATCGCCGCTGAGAGCGCGGGCTGGGACACGTAGCAGGCTTCCGCCGCCCGCGCAAAGTGCCTCTCCCTGGCGACCGCCACGAAGTACTCCAACTGACGGAACAGCATGACAGACTCCTCTCTGCCTGGGCGCCGCGCCGGAACCGGCGCGGGGCTCGGTCGCTCCGCCGACACCTTCAATCATCCTGCCTATCGGCCATTCGACGACCCGTCTGGACGCCCGCCACCGATCTCGCCGAGGCCGAGCGGGCCCTGCTCGCGGACGCCGACCAGGCCGTCGCCGTCAGCAACTGGGCGGCGGCCGACCTCTCCGCCGCCTACGGCGCCCCCACCCAGGCCCAGCAGGGCCCGCAGGCGGAGCGCACCCGCCCCGCGCCGACTGGGCCGCGTCCTGCAAGAGAACCGCCACGCACGCTTGACCAGCACGGATGACTATTGGCGCCCACGCTGTTACGTTCGGTGTCCTACGGGAGGAGCCGTGTTGGAGCACCATTCAGAGCTCGGTGGCAGCCCGGGAAGGGTGATGCGCATCGCGGTGGTGGTACTGGTGGCTGCGTCCGGCGCGGTGGAGACCATCTCGTTCACCGCACTGGACCATGTTTTCGCCGGTGTCATGACCAGCAACCTGGCGCTGCTGGGAATGGCGATCGGCCGGGCCAGCGGAACGGGTGTGACCGCAGCGCTGCTGGCGCTGGCGGGGTTCGGCGCGGGCGCGGCGGTGGTCACCTGGGTGACCCACGGCCGGGCAGACATCGGCACTCACTGGCCGCCGCGCGTGATGTTCTGCCTGGTCGGTGAGGCGGTGCTGCTGGCTGTGGGTGCGGGCTTCTGGGCGGCCTCGGGCGGCCCGCCCGGTCAGACATCCCGGCATGTGATGCAGTGCGGGGCGGCGGCGGCGATGGGCGGGCAGGCCGCGGCGATGCTCGCGGCCGGGCGGGCCGCTGCGCCCACGACCTATCTGACCGGAACGCTTGCCACGTACATCGTGCGGCGTCTGGGCAGCGCCTCAGCGCAGCCTGACCGGTGGGTGCCGGTCCAGCTCGGGGCACTGATTGCTGGCGCGGCAGCGGCTATGGCACTGCGCTGGGCTGCGCCGGCGTGGGCCGGCGCGCTCCCCTTCGCGCTTGTCACGGCCGCGACACTGACCGCCGCCTCCGGGCCCCTCCTGGCACGGCGGTCAGCGATGGACAACCCACCCGAGGCCAAGTAGCTCCCCTAGGAGGGCCTCCGGCCGCCTGGCGATCGCCCGCACCGGACGCCGCTCGTCGATGAGCAGACATTGCCGGCCGCCCTGACCACTCGCAACGCCGCCCAGCTCCTGCCCGTCCTGTTCCGCGCGCAAGACCGGTAGCGGATGGCGGTGGCCTGGGGGAAAAATACCCGCACACACATCCGGGGGTGTCGAGAGGTAGACATGAGGGGGGACGACGTATCGGGCGAAGACGATGTCCTGCTGGAGCTCTGAGGGACGACGGTCTCCGATGAGTCGGAGAGCTACGTACACGAGCTGGATTCGTCGGCCATCCATTCCTATGACGCGGAGTTCGATGGGAAACGCATAGTCGTGCCTCCAGGGCAGTTGCATCTGCGCCTGCATATCGGCCAGTTACCCACGACCGATGATCGGCGAACTACAGCGACCACGAAGATCTACAGCTGAAGGGGCTGGTGAGCCGGTTCGGCTCACTCTTCTGGGTGAAGAAACCCTGTAATTCGATCCCGGCAGGTGAAATTTGGCGATCCTGATGATTCGTCGACTCGCCAGGGCCAAGGGTGTCCTGGTACGACCCGAGCGAAAGCCGTGTTCCACCCCCGCTTCGTCGAAGAAGACGCGCAGTACTACGTTCCTCTTAGGCTTTGGAGCTACCGATGCACGTCGCTCTTACCGGTGCCACCGGGTTTCTCGGGCTGCGGCTTGTTCGTGAGCTGCTTCATAGGCACCGCATGCTGACCGTCCTCGCGCATGCCGGATCCAACGGCGCGCTCGGGCGCATCACCCGATTCCTGGAACTGACCGACGCGCCAGCTGAGTTGATCGCAGAGCTTCCCAGCAGGCTCCATATCGTGGAGACCGATCTGGGACAGCCGCGGATGGGACTGGCCACCGCCGCTTTCGAGCGGCTGGCCGACGAGCTAGACGTGATCTGGCACAGCGCGGGCAACATCAACCTGGACGACGACCTCGCGAAGCTGCGCCGAGTCAACGTCGAGGGCACCCGGAACGTGCTGGAGTTGGCCGCTGCCAGCTGCCGGAAGCCAATAATTTACCACATTGGAACCGCTTTCGTGGGCGGAGCGCGACGCGACGGCGTGATCTACGAGGACGAGCTGGACGACGCGCACGGCTTCGAGAACGGCTACGAGCGGTCCAAGTACGAGGCTGAAGTGCTGGTGCACGAATGGTCACGGGCGCATAGCCGTCCGGTCGTGGTGCTGCGGCCGAGCATCCTGGTCACTGACCTGCCACCGCACCCGGAGCTGCCGGAGCATCCCCTGCAGTTCATCGACCAGATCGTGCAGACCTCACTGCGCAGTGTCGGCCTCGCCGGGTTGCACATTCCCGAGGGGAGCCGGCCGGTGGTGCGGATGGCCGGTCATCCCCAGGGGCACCTGAACCTGATGCCGGTGGAACACGCGGCCAGGGTCATGGTCCAGTTGGCGAGCAGACAGCCCTCGGGGCGGGTCGACACCTACCACGTCGTTCACGACCACGACGTGCCGACCACGGCCATCACCGCGATGATGGAGCAGCTCGTGCCGGTGAAAGTGGAATTGGTCGAGAACAGGCCGGGTGACCCGTCCCCGCTGGAGGCCGCGGCGGACCTCTACCCCGGATTCACCCCGTATCTCAGCCACCGCCGTCGTTTCGACGACACCCGTGTGCGGACTCTGCTCGGGCCGTCGTTGTCCGGGATCCGTGTGGACCTGGACTACCTGTTTGCCGGCGTGTGCTCGAAGCAGACGACGGCGTCCAGCTCCGTACTGCGGTGAACGACTCCCGCCGCCTGCCGCTTTATTGACCCGAATTTCCATTTCAGAGCAAGACAATCACCTTGATGGAGCCCGCCCTTGTCGGTCTTGGCTTGTCCTGACGCTGTCGTCACACCTCCGCCGGTCTTCTCCTCCGAGGAGATCGCGGCCTGTGCTCGGCAGATTCGGGAACATGTGCACATCGTCGCCGATTCCACCGGCCAAGAGCTGGGCTTGGTGGTGGGGCACAGGCCCGCGGGCGAGGTTGCCGGAACACTGCCGCCGCTGTATCCCGAGTGGCTGGGCGGGCGCAGCTTCTGCGAGGCCCACGGCGTCCGTTTCCCTTATGTGGCAGGGGAGATGGCGAACGGCATCGCGACGACGCGGATGGTGATCGCGATGGCTCGGGCCGAGATGCTCGGGTTCTTCGGGGCGGGTGGTCTGGGGTTTCCCGAGGTTGAGCGCGCCGTGCAGGAGCTGGCCACGGAACTCGCGGGTACGGCGAACTGGGGTGTGAACCTGATTCACTCGCCCAGCGAGCCCGAGCTGGAGTACCGCGTCGCCGAGCTGTTGCTGCGGCACGGTGTTCCCTGCATCTCGGCGTCGGCTTTCATGGATCTGACCCCGGCCGTGGTGCTGTGCTCGGCCGCGGGGCTGAGTCGGGACGCGGATGGGCGGATCGTCCGGCGTACGCGGCTGTTCGCCAAGGTCTCGCGACCTGAGGTCGCCGAAAAGTTCCTCTCGCCGGCCCCGCCCGACCTGTTGCGTCTGCTGGCGGAGCGGGGAGAGCTCAGTGCCGAGGAGGCCGAACTGGCCGCGCGGGTGCCGGTGGCCGAGGACGTCACGGTGGAGTCTGACAGCGGTGGGCACACCGACAACCGGCCGCTGGGTTCGTTGTTGCCGAGGATCCTGTTCCTGCGTGACGAGCTCACCCGGCGCTTCGGTTACGCGCGGGCGGTCAGGATCGGCGCCGCCGGAGGGCTGGGGACGCCGGGCGG
The DNA here is from genome assembly GCF_005047355.1 of Actinacidiphila oryziradicis. Taxonomy (GTDB): domain Bacteria; phylum Actinomycetota; class Actinomycetes; order Streptomycetales; family Streptomycetaceae; genus Actinacidiphila; species Actinacidiphila oryziradicis. The sequence goes on along the minus strand of NZ_SUMC01000069.1, from coordinate 22,745 downwards.
GGTCGCCGCTGCTTTCGCGCTCGGGGCGGCCTACGTGGTGACGGGGTCGGTGAACCAGGTCGCCATGGAGGCCGGTATCTCCGACGAGGCCAAGGCCATGCTGGCCGACGCGGACATCGCCGATGTGATCATGGCTCCCGCCGCCGACATGTTCGAGCTGGGCGTCAAGCTCCAGGTACTGCGACGGGGCACCATGTTCGCGCCGAGGGCGGCTCAGCTCTACGAGGCCTACCGGGAGCATCCGTCATTGGACGAGATTCCGGCGCAGCTGCGCGCCAAGATCGAACGGGATGTATTGCGAGCCCCGATCGACGAGGTCTGGTCACAGACCCGGCAGTTCTGGCAGCAGCGCGACCCGGCCGAGATCGCCCGTGCGGAGGCCGACCCCAAGCACCGTATGGCATTGGTCTTCCGTTGGTACCTCGGAAACTCCAGCCGCTGGGCGATCACCGGAGACACGGCTCGGCGCACCGACTACCAGATCTGGTGCGGCCCGGCGATGGGCGCGTTCAACCGATGGACCGCAGGCAGCTTCCTGGCCGAACCAGCGAACCGTTCGGTGGTGCAGATCGCGCTCAACCTGCTCGAGGGCGCCGCCGTGACCACCCGTGCCCACCAGCTTCGCACCTACGGCGTGTCCGTACCCGCCTCGGCGTTCGCGTTCACGCCGTACCGCCTCGCCTGACCGCACTGACCACCAAGGAAGAGAGACCATGTCCGACGCTCAGCACAGGCAGGTTCCCATCGCTGTGGTCGGTATCGGCGCGTTGCTGCCCGGCTCTCCGGACGCCGGAGAATTCTGGCGCACCGTGGTGGCAGGCCGGGATCTGATCACCGACGTCCCCGCCAGCCGCTGGCTCGTCGAGGACTACTACGACCCCGATCCCGCCGCGCAGGACAAGACGTATGCCCGCCGAGGGGCGTTCCTGCCGGACGTCGGGTTCGATCCGTTGGCCTTCGGCATCCCGCCGAACACGCTGCCCGCGACGGACACCGCGCAACTGCTCGCGCTCATGGTGGCCGAACAGGTCCTCACCGACACCGGTGGGCTGGCGGGAATGGACCGTGCCCGGGTCAGCGTCATCCTCGGCGCGGCCTCGCTGGAACTGCTGAGCCATATGAACGCGCGGCTCCAGCGCCCGGTGTGGCTCAAGGCTTTGCGGGAGAACGGTATTCCCGAGGCTGAGGCGCAGGCCGTGTGCGACAGCATCACCGGCCACTACGCACCCTGGCAGGAGTCGACCTTTCCGGGGTTGCTCTGCAACGTCATCGCGGGGCGGATCGCGAACAGGTTCGACCTACACGGCACCAACCACACCACTGACGCCGCGTGCGCCAGCTCCTTCGCGGCGCTCTCCGCAGGGGTGAGCGAGCTCTCGCTCGGCCGATCCGACCTGGTGATCAGCGGTGGTGTCGACACCTCGAACGACATCGGCATGTTCATGTGCTTCGCCAAGACGCCCGCGTTGTCTCCCAGTGGTGACTGCCGGCCGTTCTCCGACGCGGCCGACGGAACGATGCTCGGCGAGGGCATAGCCATGTACGCGCTGAAGCGGCTGGCCGACGCGGAACGCGACGGCGACCGGGTCTACGCGGTGATCCGGGGAATCGGCACCTCGTCGGACGGCAAGAGCACGGCGATCTACGCGCCACTGCCCGAGGGACAGGCCCGAGCCCTGCGGCGGACCTTCGACGAAGCGGGCTACGACCCAGGGACCGTCGAGCTGGTGGAGGGACACGGCACTGGAACCAGCGCGGGGGACGCCGCGGAGTTCGCCGCGCTGCGCCAGGTGTACGGGGAGTCCGGTCGGGAGGATCGGCAGTGGTGTGCGATCGGCTCGGTCAAATCGCAGATCGGTCACACCAAATGCGCCGCGGGCGCCGCCGGACTGCTCAAGACCGTCCTCGCCCTGCACCACAAGGTCCTTCCCCCGATGATCAAGGTCGATCGACCCAATCTCGCGATGGAGATCGGCGACAGCCCATTTTATGTGAACACCCAGGCGCGTCCGTGGGTGCGCTCCGCCGAGCATCCGCGCCGGGCCTCGGTGTCCAGTTTCGGCTTCGGCGGCAGCAACTTCCACGTCACGTTGGAGGAGTACCGGCCCTCGGAGGGGTCCGGTGGCCGTACGCCATCGCGTATCCGCACCGCCCCCACCGAGCTCGTGCTGTTCAGCGGCCCGTCGCCCGCTGCCCTGCTGGAACGGAAGATCGACAGCGGCCGCTCACTGGCTGACGTCGCGCGGGAGAGCCAGGCGGCGTTCGGGGCGAGTGACCCCGTACGGCTTGCCGTCGTCGCGTACGACACCGACGACCTGTCGAAGAAGTTTGCACAGGCCGTCGCGCTGATCCGGCGGCAGCCGGACACGGCGTTCTCCACTCCGACGGGTATCCACTACGCCGCCGGTACCGCCTCCGTCGGCCGGATCGGTTTCCTCTTTCCGGGCCAGGGCGCCCAGTACGTCGGCATGGGCGCCGACGTCACCATGCTTTCGCCGGCCGCCCAGTCGGTCTGGGACCGCCTGGGCAGCATCGAGTTCGGTGATCGCCCGCTGCATCGCGCGGTCTTCCCGCCGCCGGTCTTCAACGACGAGGACCGAGCCGCCCAGCAGGCGCTGCTGACCGCCAGTGAGTGGGCGCAGCCCGCGCTGGCGGTGCACAGCCTCGCCCTGCTTGAGGTGTTGCGCGGCCTCGGCCTTGAGCCGGACTGCGTGGCAGGGCACAGCTTCGGTGAGTTGGTGGCCCTGCACGCCGCGGGCGCGCTGGACGCCGAGTCCCTGGTGGGCCTCGGCCGCAGGCGTGGTGAGCTGATGCGCGAGGCGGCGACCACACCGGGTGCGATGCTGGCTGTCTCGGCAAACCGGGCCCAGGTCGAGGCGGCCATCGCCGGCAGTGTCTCCGCGGATGTCTGGCTGGCCAACCACAACGCTCCGAGCCAGTTCGTGGTGTCCGGCGCGACCGAGATGGTCGAGGTCGTCGAGCAGAAGCTCGCCGCCGACGGCATCACCACTCGACGGTTGAATGCCGCGACCGCCTTCCACACCCCTGTCGTTGCCTCGGCGAGCGAACCGCTGTCCGAGTTCCTGCGCGAGGTGGAGGTCGGGCAGCCCCGGATCGACGTCTACGGCAACGCCGACGCGTCGACGTACCCCTCATCGCCCGGGGAGATCCGCCGCAGGATCGCCAACCACCTGGCCTCGCCGGTGCTGTTCAGCGACGAGATCGAGGCGATGTACGCCGCAGGGGTGCGGACGTTCGTCGAGATCGGCGCCGGCGCCACGCTGACGGGCCTCGTCGGGCAGATCCTCGGTGACCGCGAGCACCTGGCGGTAAGCCTGGACCGCAAGGGACGCAACGGAATCATCACTCTGCAGGATGCGCTCGGCCAGCTCGCCGTGCGTGGTGTCCAGCTCGACCACGACGACCTGTGGGCGCCTTACGCGCCGCCCGAGGCAGCAGCGAAGGAGCACAAGCCCAAGATGACCGTGCAGATCAACGGCGAAAACTACGGTCGGTCCTACCCGCCCGCGGGTGGGGCCGCCGAGCTGCCCGCGCCGAATCCGCCTCGTGGGCTCGAGGTGTCCCCACCCGCCGCGGAAACCCTGGCACCGATGAGTGCCGCCGTGCCCACGGCCACCGCTCCTGCGGCGTCCGCTGCGGACGCCAATTGGTTTACCATGATCGAGAGTGCGCAGCGGCACACGGCGGAAGCCCATGCGGCCGTCCACCGCATGCTGATCGACAGCCACATGGCGTTTCTGCAGATGACGGAGACGACCTTCGCCGCGATGCTGGGAGCACAGGGCGGCGAAGGTGCGGTCGCTCCTGCGATGCCCACACTGCCCGCGGTGCCGTCCTTGCCGGCGGTGCTGCCCACGCTGCCCGAAGCGGCCACACCCGTTGAGGTTCTGGTACCTGCCGCGGCACCCGCCGTGCCGCTGGCACCCCCGGCTCCACTTGGCCCGGCTGCGCCGCCGGTTGATTCCTCGGTGGGGTTCGAGGAGTTGTTGTTGTCGGTGGTGGCGGAGCGGACGGGTTATCCGGTCGAGATGCTGAACGCGGATATGGAGCTTGAGTCGGATCTGGGAGTCGATTCGATCAAGCGGGTGGAGATTCTGTCCGCTGTGCGTGAGCAGGTGGGCGACCTGCCGGAAGGCGATGTCGCCGAGCTGGGCAAGCTCCGCACCCTGAGGGAGATCGTCGACGCGTTCACCACCAGCGCCAGTCCTGTCCGGAAATCCGTTGCGGTCCAGGAGATCCCTGCCGTACGTCGTGAACTCGAAGGACTCGAAGAACAGGTCGTGCTCAGCAGGCTCGCCGTTCGCACGCTGAACGCGCCCGCGCCCGGCCTCGCGATGGCGGGTCTCGGCGAGGGGCCGTTCGCGGTGACCGAGGACGGATCCGGGATCGCCGAGCTGGTGGCGGACAAGCTGATCGACCACGGCATCCACGCCACCGTCGTGCCCAGCGTTCCAGCGGATGCGCGCGGGGTCGTGCACCTCGGTGGCCTCGCCGAGATCGGCTCGCCGGACGACGCGCTGGAGCTTCAGCGGGACGCCTTCCGGGTGGCGCGGTCGGTCGCGCCGCGCTTCGCCGCTCAGGGCGGGGTGTTCGTGACCGTGCAGGACACCGGTGGTGACTTCGGACTCGACGGCAGGCAGCCCGACCGGGCATGGCTCGGCGGTATCGCCGCGCTGGCCAGGACCGCGGCCAAGGAGTGGCCCGCAGCCTGCGTCAAGGCGATCGACTGCGAGCGCGGCGGTCGCGACGCCGACGCCGTCGCCGAGGCAATCGTCGGCGAACTGCTGGGCGGTGGACCGGCGACGGAGGTCGGTCTCCGCGCGAACGGCACCCGCGCCACCCTGAGCGCGGCCTCGGCGCCGGTGGAGCCCGGCCCGAGGGCGAACATCGGGCCGAACTCGGTGATCGTGGCCACCGGGGGAGCGCGCGGGGTGACCGCGGCCGCACTGCTGGACCTCGCCAGGACCCACCGGCCCCGGATCGTGCTGCTCGGCCGCACCGAGCTGCCCGCGGAACCCGCGGGACTGGCGACGGCCACCGACGAGGCCACGCTCACCCGTGCACTCGCCGAGCGCTCCGGCGGCGTCGCTCCCGCTGCGATCGTGACGGAGGCCCGCAGGATCCTGGCGACGCGTGAGGTCCGCTCGACGCTGGCGGCGCTGGAGGGCGCCGGTTCCCCGGTCCGGTACGTGCCGGTGGACGTCCGGGACATCGGGGCGCTGTCCGCCGTACTGGACGAGGTGCGCGGGGCCTGGGGGCCGATCACCGGGATCGTGCACGGCGCGGGAGTCCTGGCCGACAAGCTGATCGCCGACAAGACCGACGAGCAGTTCGACCAGGTTCTGGCCACCAAGGTCGGCGGTATGCGAGCGCTGCTCGCGGCGACCGCGGGTGATCCGCTCGACGTGATCGTCCTGTTCTCCTCGGTGGCCGCCGTCTTCGGCAACGCCGGGCAGAGCGACTACGCCATGGCCAATGAGGTGCTCAACCACGTCGCCTCCGCCGAACGCGCCCGGCGCCCCGAGTGCCTGGTGCGCTCCATCGCGTGGGGGCCATGGCGCGGAGGTATGGTCACCCCCGCGCTGGCCGAGCACTTCGGCCGGTCCGGCGTCGCTCTTATCCCCACTGGACAGGGCGCCGCGGCCTTCACTGCCGAGCTGAGCGGTCCGGCCGCCGGCACGCGGGTGGTCGTCGCGGCCGGCCGCGATTTCGGCTCGATGGCCGCCGTCACCGAGCCCGGCACCGCGGAAGTGCGTATCTGCTCGCGCACGCACCCCTACCTCGCTGATCACGACATCGCCGGGGTACCGGTACTGCCGGTGGCGATGGTCCTCGACTGGTTCGTCGGCGCCGCCTCGGCATGGCGGCCGCATGCCGACGGCGTGGTTCTGCGCGACCTCCGCGTGTTCAGCAAGGTCGTCCTGCCACACCTGGGCAGCGGAGGCCACCGGCTCACCCTGCAGGGTCGTCGCGCGATGACCGGCGCACCGTCGACGCTGGAGGCGGAACTCCTAGGCGACGACGGCACACCGCGCTTCCGGGCCGCAGTCGAACTCAAGACGGGCGCCCCGCACTCGGCGAACTGGGACACCCCGCAGGGGCTGGTTCCTTTGCAGCGCACCGAGATCTACGACGGCCGGGTGCTCTTCCACGGACCGCGGTTCCACGCCATCCGTTCGGTGCACGGGGTCGGCGCCCACGGGGCCGAGGCGACCGTGACCGGTCTGCTCGAGCTGGGCTGGGGCGGTGACAAATGGCAGCTCGACCCGGCCGCTGTGGACGGTGGACTGCAACTCGCGCTGCTGTGGGCCCAAAGCGCACTCGGTGACGCCTGCCTGCCGATGGCGGTCGCGGAGTGCCTGGTGCACCGGCGCGGGCCGATCCAGGACACCGTGCGGTGCGTGGTGCGGGCTCGGAAGGTGCACGACACGGGCGCGCGGTGCGACCTGGCACTCATCGACCAGGACGGAGCTCCCAGGGTGGAGTTGCTCGGTGTGGAACTCGTGCGACGCCCCTCCTGAGCCCGTGCCGCCGGCATCCATCCGTGTTCGTGAAGTGAGACTGGTATGGGATTCGAACCGATCGCCATCGTCGGCCGGGGGTGCGTGTTCCCCGACGCGCTCGACCCGGACACGTTCTGGGACAACATCGCTGCACGCCGGTGCAGCCTGTCGACGGTTCCGGACGGCAGGTGGCGGCTGCCGCACCGGTGGGCCATGGGCACGGTCGACGACCACCTCGACCGCACCTGGACCGACGTCGGCGGCTACGTCCGCGAGTTCGCGTCGGTGTTCGACCCGAACGGGTTTCTTGTCGACCCCGAACAGATCGTGAGTTTGGACCCGCTGTTCCACTGGGTGCTGCACGGCACCCGGCAGGCGTTGCGGGAGGCCGGATACGACGGGCCGCTGCCGCGCGCGGGACTGGTGCTGGGAAACCTGTCCTACCCCACGAGCGCGGGCTCGGCCTTCGCCGAGCACGTGTGGTTGTCCGGTGGGCAACCGTCCCTGCTGTCCGCGGAGCACCGGGCCAGGCCCGACGCGCGCAACCGGTTCTCCTCTGGGCTTCCCGCGCACTTCGCGGCCAAGGCGCTGGGGCTCGGTGCGGGGGCCTTCGCGCTCGACGCCGCCTGTGCCTCGTCGTTGTACGCGATCAAGCTGGCGTGCGACCGCCTGCACGACGGCACCGCGGACGTGATGATCGCCGGCGCGGTCAACCGGGTCGACAACCTGTTCCTGCACGTAGGGTTCTGCGGACTGTCCGCGGTGAGCCGGACCAGCCGCAGCCGTCCGTTCCACCGCGACGCCGACGGGTTGCTGCACGGCGAGGGCGCCGGATTCGTCGCTGTGATGCGGCTGCGTGACGCGCTCGCCGCCAGAACCCCCGTTCTCGGGGTGATCCGGGGGATCGGGCTGTCCAACGACGGACGCGGCCGTGGGCTGCTCAGCCCGGCGGAGGAGGGCCAGGAGCGTGCGATGCGCCTGGCGTACGCGATGGCGGGCGTCGCCCCCGAAAGCGTCTCGCTCGTCGAGTGCCATGCGACGGGGACCCCGGTCGGGGACGCCGTGGAAGCCCGCAGCATGGCACGAGTCTTCGCGGACAGCACCGACGTGCCCATCGGTTCGGTGAAGTCCAACGTCGGGCACCTGCTGGCGTCGGCAGGCGCCAGCGGGCTGCTCAAGGTGCTCGGCGCGATGCGGGCGGGAATCCGCCCGGCGACGCTCGCCGCCGAGGAGCCCCTCGCCGAGCTGCACGGCACGCCGCTGCGGGTGCTGGGCGAATCCGAGCAGTGGCAAGGGCTTCGCCGTGCGGCGGTGAGCGCGTTCGGTTTCGGCGGCGCCAACGCCCATCTGATCGTCGACGCCTGGGACGGTGACAGCGGCGCCGGGGCGCCAGGGCTGATGACCCCGCCGGCTCCCCGTGTGCCGGTGGCGATCGTGGCCATCGGCGCCCGTGTCGGCGACGGGCCCGACACCGAGGACTTCCGCCGCGCGGTACTCGACGGCGAGCGGCGCGGTCCGGCGACGAAGCTCGACGTGGCGCTGCCGGGTCTGTGCTTTCCTCCGCTGGCTATGAAAGGTGCGACTCCTCAGCAACTCCTGGTGCTTGAGGCCGCGCGGGAAGCAGTGCGGGACGTCGCCCTACCGCGTGAGAGGACCATGGTGCTTGTCGGGGCGGGTGTGGACGCGCAAGTCGCCCGCGTGGCCGCGCGTTGGCGGGCGCCGTCATGGCTGGAAGAGGCCGGGATCTCCGCCGACTCGGGACTGGTCGCGCGCGTCCGGGACGCCTTCGCTCCGCCCATGGTGTCGGAGCGCGTCGTCGGAAGCCTGCCCAACCTCGTGGCGAACCGGATCAACACTCAACTGGACCTCGCTGGCCCCGGGTTCACGGTTTCGGCCGAGGAGGCGTCCGGCCTGGTGGCACTGGACCTCGCAACTCGTGCCCTCAGGGCCGGCGAGGCCGATGCCGCGCTCGTCGGCGCCGTCGACCTTTCTTGTGAACCGGTCCACCAGGCAGCCCTGCGTGAGCTCGGGCGGGAAGCCACCCCGGGGGACGCCGCCGTCGTGGTGGTGCTCAAGCGCCTCGGCGATGCCCGCCGGGATGGCGACTCCGTGCTCGCCGTACTCGACGACGAACCCGCCGCCGAGCCGGATCTGATCCTCGGTGACGGCGCGGACGCCCGATTCGATCCGGCCGAGATCTTCGGTCGTGCTCATGCCGCTCAGGGACTGTTGGCGGTCGCGGTCGCGGCGACCGCCCTTCGGCATCGCGCGCTGCCGGGGGCGGGAGTCCCCGCCGAGGCTGATCCGGCTCTGCGCACCGCGGAGATTGTGGTCTCGCCGTTGGAAGCACCCCCGGTGCGTGTCCGGTTGCGGGCTGGTGATGCCAGGCCCTGGACGTCCGGACCGGCGCCGCGACTGAACGTCTTCTCCGGCCGTGACCGGCAGGAGGTCCTGGCCGCGCTGGAAGCCGGCACCGAGTCCTCGGACGGCCCCGCCCGGCTGGCCGTCGTGGCCGACTGCGACCTCTCCGCGCACCGGGAGGCCGCGCGCCGCTGGCTCGCCGAGGGCGGAATCAAGCCACCCGGCGTGCTGTACCGGGACGCGCCGGTGGCGGGGGAGGTCGGTTTCGTGTTCACCAACGGTTCGGCCGCCTATCCGGGCATGGGCCGTGAGGTGATTCTGGCCTTGCCCTCACTCGGCGAGGCTGTCACAGCCAGGTACGGATCCGCCGCCATGCGGCCGAAGTCCGGTTCGGCTCCGGGCGTGCTCGACCAGATCTGGGGCGCCGCCGAGTTGGCCGCTGTCCACACCGAACTCACCCGAGGGCTGCTCGGGCTGAGACCGGACGCCGCCATCGGCTACTCGTCCGGTGAGTCGGCTGCCCTCGTCGCCCTGGGAGCGTGGCAGGACGTCGCGGGCCTGCACAGGGACACCTGGGACAGCGGCCTGTTCACCAGGGAACTCACCGGTGAGCTCCGAGCGGTGCGCCGCGCGTGGGAACACCTTGGCGTGCACGGTGATCGCTGGTCGAGCTACCTGGTCACCGCCCCTCTCGACCGGGTCCGCACGGAGCTCGCAGGCGAAGGCGTGGTTCACCTGATGGCGGTCAACGCCCCCGACGTGTGCGTGGTCGGCGGCGAGTCGCGGGCGTGCGCCGCCGTCATGGCCCGGCTCGGTGCCGCCAACGTCATTCCGATCGACTACGACCTGGCCGCCCACGCCCCAGAACTGGCCGGGGTCCGCGACCAGTGGTGGAACCTCCACCACCGTCCCACCAACGAAGTGCCGGGGGTGCGGTTCTACAGTGAGGCCACCACGCAGTGGTACTCCCTCACGGCCGAGCGTGCCGCGGACGCGGTCACCGCGCAGGGCGTCGGCACGATCGACTTCGTGGGCACGATCGAGCGGGCGTGGGCCGACGGAGTCCGGGTCTTCGTCGAGCACGGGCCGCGTGGCCTGTGCACGGGGTGGATCAAGCGCATCCTCGGCGACCGCGAGCACGTGGCCGTCGCACTCGACGCCCCTGAGGGCAGGGGACTGCGGCAGCTGTGCCTCGCCGTGGCCGAACTCGTCGTCGCCGGGGTGCCCGTCCGCGCGGAGGCTCTCTTCGAACAGCTCCGGGCGGCCGCACCAACACAGGCAGAGAACGTTCCCACCATCGGGGTGCCCGCACATTGGGAGATCACGTTGCCTTCGCTCGAACAACCCGCAGTGATCATGCCGAGGGCTCCCAGTCTGGCACCGACCCTGGCACGTGAGGTCGCCGCGCTCGTCGCGGTCGACGTCCAGGGTCCGCCCGCCGTCACGGCCGTCGCCGCCGTGTCGCAGGCGACGGACATACGAGCGCTCGTTGCCCAGCAGAGCCACCGCGTGATCGCGCTGCACCAGGACGTCGTCGCCCAGCACGTCCAGTCGCACCAGAGATTCCTGCGGACCAGGGCCCAGATCGTCGCCGCACTGGTGCGCGCGGCGAGGACCAACATGCCGCCGTCCTCAGCACGCGTGTGCCCGGTCGCTCCACCTCCGGCCATCCCCGTCAGTTCCGGGCCGCCGAAGTCCTTGCCGGGGCCGAAGTTCGATCGGGCCCAATTGGAACACCTCGCCGCGAGGCGGATCTCCACCCTGTTCGGGCCGAAGTTCGCCGCGCAGGACGAGTACGTGGTGCAGACCAGGATGCCCGAGCCGCCGATGCTGCTCGCCGACCGGGTCACCGGCATCGACGCCGTACCCGCGGCTCTGGCCGAGCTCGGCCCGGAGAAGGCCACCGGCACGATCTGGACCGAGACGGACGTCCGCCTCGACAGCTGGTATCTCGACGCCACCGGCCGAATCCCGGCGGGCCTGATGATCGAGGCGGGCCAGGCGGACCTATTGCTGATCAGCTGGCTCGGGATCGACCTGGTCAACCGCGGCGAGCGGGCCTACCGGCTGCTCGGCTGCGAGCTGACCTACCACGGCAGCCAGCCCCAGGCGGGGCAGACGCTGCGCTACGAGATCCACATCGACCGGCACGCTCAGCACGAGGGTGTCTGCCTGTTCTTCTTCCACTACGACTGCTACGTCGGCGACGAGCTCCGGCTGAGCGTCCGAAACGGACAAGCGGGCTTCTTCACGAGGGCCGAGCTCGACAACACCGACGGAGTGCGCTGGGATCCCACCGACTGCTCACCGGCTGACGACGTCCCCCTTCACGCCCCGGCAGTGCGCGGCGCGGCGTCGAGCTTCACCGCCGAGCAGGTGCTGGCCTTCGCCGACGGACGGCCGGCGGACTGCTTCGGTCCCGGCTGGGAAGCCACCAGGGCACACGTGCGCTCACCTCGTATCGACGATGGCCGTCTGCTGTTCCTGCACGAGGTCACCGAGTTCGACCCGGCCGCCGGGCCGTGGGGACGTGGCTACCTTCGCGCCGAGACACCCGTCTCACCGGACGACTGGTTCTTCGACGGGCACTTCAAGAACGACCCCTGCATGCCGGGAACTCTGATGCTCCAGGGCGGCCTGCAGGCGATGGCCTTCTACCTGACGGCCATGGGTTTCACCGTCGCCAGGGATGGGTGGCGCTTTGAGCTGGCAGGCGGGCGGCCCTACACCGCCCGTTGCCGTGGGCAGGCCACCCCGGCCAGCAAGCGGGTCGTGTACGAGGTGTTCGTGCACGGCGTCTCGGCCGGGCCGGTGCCGACGCTGTACGCCGACGTGCTGGGCACCGTCGACGGGATCAAGGCGTTCCACGGCGAGAACATCGCGCTCCAACTGGTGCCGGACTGGCCGCTGTCGCACTGGCGGCAGCTCGGCGGGCACGCGGAGCAGACCAGCGGCACCCCGGTACCGCTCGCCTCCCTCGGCGGACTGGTCGGCCACCGCGAGCCCAAGACGGTGGCCGTATCCGACACCTTCGCTTTCGACTACCCCTCGTTGCTGGCGTGCGCCTGGGGAAAACCGAGCGAGGCGTTCGGTGCCGCGGCCGAGGCCTTCGACGGCACGCGGAGGATCGCGCGGTTGCCCGGGCCGCCCTACCACTTCATGAGCCGCATCGTCTCGGTGGACGGGGCGCAGGGCGCCATGCGGCAGGGCAGCAGCGTGGTTGCCGAGTACGACGTGCCCGACCAGGCGTGGTACTTCGAGCAGAACGGCGGCGCGGTCATGCCGTTCGCCGTGCTCATGGAGATCGCGCTGCAACCGTGCGGGTGGCTGGCCTGCTACGTCGGCAGCCCGCTGACCACCGAGATCGATCTGCTCTTCCGTAACCTCGACGGGACGGGAACCGTCACCGGCGAGGTCACGCCGACGACTGGGACCGTGCGCACCCAGGCCGCGTTGACCACCCTCTCGCGGAGCGGTGAGATGATCATCGTGTCGTTCGCGGTGCGGTGTTTCGCCGACGACGAAGAGGTCTTCGCTCTGTCGACGGTGTTCGGGTACTTCCCGTCGTCGGCCTTCGACAACCAGACCGGACTACCGGTCTCGGAAAGCGACCGGGCCCGTCTGGAGGCTCCCTGCGACCACACGGTCGATCTGACGACGAGTCCCGCCCGATACTTCGGTGGCCCTGCCCGGCTGCCCGGCCCCATGCTGCTGATGCTCGACCGGATCACCGGCTACTGGCCGGAAGGAGGCATCGCGGGGCTGGGGCGGCTGCGGTCGGAGAAGGACGTCGACGCGGGCGAGTGGTTCTTCAAGGCGCACTTCTTCCAGGACCCGGTTCAACCGGGTTCACTCGGAATCGAGGCCATGTGCCAGCTGCTCCAGTTCTACCTGATCGAGCGAGGGCTCACCGCGGGTGTGCCGCATCCCCGGTTCGAGCCCGTAATGCTCGACCACGAGGTGATCTGGAAGTACCGGGGTCAGATCACCCCGGCCAACCGGTTGATGAGGGTGGAACTGGAGATCCTGGAGGTCGGCGAGGACATGCGGGGGTGCTACGCGCTCGCCGAGGCTCGGCTCTGGGGCGATGACACGTGCATCTACCACGCCCGAGGGATCGGTATGCGCGTCGTGCCGGGAGGCGGCACGGTGCCGGTGGTGGAGAAGACGCTCGACCCAGCCGTCGAGACCTGGGTGACCGACCACTGCCCGACGTGGACGGTCCCGACATTGCCGATGATGTCCGTCGTCGACCGGCTCGCCCAAGCCGCAGCGGACTACACCGGCGAGGACGTGGTCGCCGTGCGCGACGTGTCGCTCCGGCGCTGGATTCCCCTCACCGCGGCCGTCCGGCTGCAGACCGAGGTGGAGCACGGGCCGGACGGGCTGGTGGTGAAGCTGCTGGTGTGGCGGGACGCCAGAATGGCCGCGTTGTCCAGGTTCGACGAGGTGGCGCGCGCGACCGTAGAGGTGGGTGTGCGGCCGGACACCCGGCCCGAGAGGTTCACTCCACTGCCGGACGCCGTGGTCCAGCCCGACCCCTACGCGTCGGCCGAGCTCTTCCACGGCCCGTCGTTCCAGTACCTGACGTCGTTGGCGATCGGGCCGACCGGATCCTCCGGTGTCCTCGACGCCGGACGTGGAACGGTGCCGAAGGGGTGCTTGAACCAGGGGCTGATGGACGCGGGCGTGCAGGCGATCCCGCACGCCACCATGTGGCGATGGGCACCGGAGATCGGCAATGGCAACGGCTGCTTCCCCCTCCGGGTGGTCTCGCTGGAGGTGTTCGAAGTCCTGCCAGAGGTCGGTCAGACCGAGGTGGAGGCTCGCTTCGCCGGTTTCGAATCCGGCGACGAGTCGCTGCCGACCATCGACCTGCAGTTCTGTGTGGACGGACGGGTCGCCGCGGCGCTGCGGCTGATCAGCGTCCTGCTGCCCATCGGGCCGTTCTCCACTGCGTCGCTGTTCGAGCGGCGGGAGTTCTTCGCCCACCGTCGTGCGGTGAAGGGGCTGGGGTTGTCCAGGACCGTGGACGGAACGACGGAACTCGTCGTGGGAGAGGTCGACGAGGTGGATTGGCTGCGAGGCACCGTGGCTCGCGCGTGGGGCCTGCCGCCCGGTTCTCGAGCCAGCGACCACCCGGAGGTCATCGCCGTCAAGGACCACGTGGGTCGTCTGGCCGCGGTGCATCCGTCCATTGTGGAGGTGAGCGAGGATCTCCGGTCCGCCCGCGTCGCGTCGCGGCCGGGGCGGCGCTATGCCGTCGATGTGGTCCGAGTGTCGGACAAGGTCACCGTTCGCTCCGCGGACGCGGGATGACCGGCACGCTCATCGAGGCGGCGGATCCGCGAACTCGACTGCGGCGGACCGAACGGCTGGTGCAAATGCTATCGAGGCATCGACACGTGTTCCTGACGGTGCCGGTGACGATCGGCCTGGGAATCTTCGGCCTCGGTGTGTTCGGCCGGCTTGCTGGCGGTGGGTGGACGCCAGCGGATCCGGACTCTGCCCGCGCGGACGTCATGCTGCGCGAGCACACGACGACACTTCCAATGGGGAGAGAGTAACCGTGATGTGGGTATTGCCAGACATGCGAGACAGCGTCTTGGACCGGGCCTTCCTGGGTTTCGGCGCGAGCCACCCCAGCACCCGCATGGATGTCGGGCTGATCTCCTATATGACCGGTGCGCCACCCCGCCTCGACGACCTGCGGCACATCGTCGAGGCGTCCTTGGACCGGCTACCCGTTCTGACTCACCGCCTCGGTGGCCCGGCATCGTCGGCACGCTGGGAGCCCACTCCCGATTTTCGTCTCGACCGGCATGTCGTCGAGGCGATCGCCGAGTCGCCGGGCCGAGACGGGGTGGCCGAGACGGCACACCGGCTGCTGGAGCAACCGTTGCCACCGGACACACCGTGGCAGCTGTGGCTGGTGAGTTCCCCTTCGCAGGACTGCTACGGCCTGTACTACCGGGTGCATCACGCCTGGCAGGACGGCGTGGCGATCGCCCAGATGCTTCTGGCCATTTTCTCCCCCATGGCATCCGAGGAGCGCCCCCCGCCATGCCCCACCGAACACTGGGCGCTTCGAGGCGTTCGAGCCATGACCATGGCGACGAGAATCCTCGGCGAGGTCCTGCAACCAGCCGCTCGCGGACCCGTCTCGGGATGGCACCTGTCGGGACACCGCCGCGTCACCACAGCCGCCGCGCCCCTGGCTCCACTGCGCGATGTCGCCCGGGCCTGCGGAGGAACCGTCAACGACGTCCACCTGGCTGCGGTGTCCGGGGCGATCCGTGCGTGGAGCTTGGAAATCGGCCGACAGCCCGCGCCCGTGGCCGTGACCGTACCCATCAATCTGCGTAACCCCCAAGAGCGGCCTGGCTGGGGCAACTACTGTTTGGTGCGGCGGGTGTGGCTGCCCTGTGAAGAGGAAGAACCATTGCGTCGTCTGAGCCGTACGGTGATCGCCACCGCAGGATTGAAGTCCGCGCAGGATCGTCAAGCCGCTCGGGACATGTTGTTCACCGCGCCGTCGTTCCTCGTCCGCTTCGGGACGCACTGCATCCTGAATCCCCGGTACGCACCCGTGGTCGCCTCGAACGTCCCTTGTGACGACGCTGGCATGGTCGCCTCGATGGGCATCACCGACATGGTGCCGTTGACCCTGCTTCCGCCGGGCCATCCGTTCAACGTCTGCCTCACCACCTTCGGTGACACCGCCCAGATCGCGGTCATCAGCGACAAGGCGGTGCCCTTCGCGGACCGGCTGCCCCTCCTGTGGCGCGAGGCCGTCGACGAGTTGACCACCGCCATGTCGGACGGAGCAGCGGGTCGGTAGGCGGCTGTCCTGGCGAGTCGATAATCCGGCCGCCGCCACATCCTACTGGTGATCTGGCCGCGGAGGGCGTCCAGGTGGCGCATCTTTCCGGTGGTGCGGGCTTTGCGGCCGAGACGATCCGTGTCCGGCGCACCGGCGAGCTGTCTCACTGGCCGAAGGGCCTGTTCGACGTGGAAACCGAACTGCTGGGTGACCTCGCGCGGGCGCGCCGGCACGGATGACCGCGTCGTGGTGCCGGTACGTCGGAAGATAGCGTCTCTGGAACTCTGTGTGTGCCTGAGTGATTCAGGCTTTTCGGGCGCGGCGTGGCCGTCTGTCGTCGCGGTGGGGTCCGAACCTCGGGGTGAGGGTGTGGACTCCGGTGGCGTACAGGTGGTGGAAGCCGGTCCGCTCGGCGGCGCTGGTGCGTCGTCGACAGGTTCCGCGTGAGAGCCGCCCCGCGGTGTTCGGAAGGGTGTCTTCCGTGCGGGTGGGGGCGGGTACTCCATGATCTGGCACCGGCCCGCGAGGCGGTGGTGTCTGGGTGTCATGCCCCGCCGGACGCTGTACCGACCCCGGGGGGGTGGCGGGGACCGTACGCACATCGGGCATACGGCGGGAAGTCTTCACAGCCGGGGCCGGGGCCGGGGCCGGGGCCGGGGATTGTTGTCCGGCCGTGTTGTGGACAGCGAATTCCCCCGTCATGTGGCGCGGGAATTCGTTATTTGGGCGGGGCGGCGAAGCAGGTGATCACGTTCGTCTTGCGCGGCACCCACAGCTGGGGGGCCGCATGACCGTCCCCCGGTCATCGCGGGCAGCAGGTGGGTGCGGGAACCTCGCCGCGGCGTTGTCCGCGGGGGCTTTTGGTCGACGGCCGGTGTGGCGCTGCCGACCTGATCGGTGCCGTTCCGGTCGGCAAGGCGTCCCGTGAGGTAAAGCCGGTGATCCGGCGGGGGGTGGCCGCGCTCGGCGCGATCCGGCCCTGGAACACCGCGGCGACCCGCGCAGCGAGGCGGGCCAGGGAGTCGCGCGGCGCGCTGCGTGCCCACTGTCCGATCGCTGTGTACGAACGCGCCCCGGTTAGTTGGACCAAGGAGGGGCTGCGATCCGCCCGGCTGCCTCACTGCGGGTCAATTGACCACAAGTGGTCCATGATCTTCCGGCGGCGTGCGCCGCTCTCGGCGTCTACCTCGATGTCCACGTGCGGCGGCACCTGGTCCGCGGGTGGGAGCACAAGGACGTACGGCTTTGGAGCGAGTGCCGCAGACAATGGGGCATCTAGAACAGGCGGCGGCATTCGATCGCTATGGCCCCTGCCCGTGAGCACCCGCCATAGGCCCCGCGCCTGCAGGGCGGTGCCGAGGTTGTTCAGGGCACGCCCTGCGCGGCCGTGGTCGCCGAGCTTGGCGAAACGGGCGGCGGCCTGCTGGTGGGCGTCGATGGCCTCGTGGAACCGTCGCACCTGCTGCAGTGCGGTGCCGAGGTTGTTCAGGGCCTGGCCTTCGTCGTGGCGTTCGCCGAGCTCGGTGAAACGGGCGGCGGCCTGCTGGTGGGCGTCGATGGCCTCGTGGAACCGTCGCACCTGCTGCAGTGCGGTGCCGAGGTTGTTCAGGGCCTGGCCTTCGCGGTGGTGGTCGCCGAGCTCGCCGAAACGGGAAGCGGACCCCTGGTGGGCGTCGATGGCCTCCTCGAACCGTCGCACCTGCTGCAGCGCGGTGCCGAGGTTGTTCAGGGCCCGACCTTCGCCCTCGTGGTCGCCGAGCTCGGTGAAACGGGCGGCGGCCTGCTGGTGGGCGTCGATGGCCTCGTCGAACCGTCGCACCTGCTGCAAGGCGGTGCCGAGGTTGTTCAGGGCCTGGCCTTCGCGGTGGTGGTCGCCGAGCTCGCCGAAACGGGCAGCGGACCCCTGGTGGGCGTCGATGGCCTCCTCGAACCGTCGCACCTGCTGCAGCGCGGTGCCGAGGTTGTTCAGGGCCTGGCCTTCGCTGTGGTGGTCGCGGAGCTCGGTGAAACGGGCGGCGGCCTGCTGGTGGGCCGCTATGGCCTCGTCGAACCGTCGCACCTGCTGCAAGGCGGTGCCGAGGTTGTTCAGGGCCTGGCCTTCGCCGTGGCGTTCACTGAGCTCGCGGCAGATAACGAGGTCCTGCTGGTGGGCCGCTATGGCCTCGTCAAGCCGCCGCACCTGCTGCAGCGCCGTGCCGAGACTGTTCAGCGTCCGGCCTTCGCCGTGGCGTTCGCCGAGCTCGCGGCAGATTATGAGGTCCTGCTGATAGCTCATGGTCTCTCCAGGGGCGTCGCGCGCTTCCGCCGACTGCCTGTTCCTCACGGTTGTCGAGCAACAATGTGGCCAGGGTGGCGGTGCAACCCATTCATGCTGACGATCTCAGTAATCAGCGAAATACCGAGAGCCGCAACCGGTCCGGTACCGGGTCCTCCCAATCGGAGGGCACATTCGCCTGTCTGGCGGACGTATCTACGGTAAGGGGCGCTCGATTGCTGGCGGGCTCACCATCTCACTCTCCTCCACGACACCTTTAGGGTGCCGAAAGTCACGCACAGCCTCTGATCAGGAACTTTGCGGGACGATCATGGCAGGCTCGGACTGCACGGCGCTGCGCTTGCTGTACTTGATCTTCCTCCGGCTCCTCGGACTACTCCTGCTGCTGTCCCGGGTCAGTGGAGGCCAAAGATGTCGAGCTGCTCGCGCTGCGCCATGAGAATTCGGTGCTGCGCCGCCAGCTCGGGGTCCGCCCGCGGCTGACCTGGCCGGAACGCGCCGTGCTCGCCGCCCTTGCCCAGCACCTCCCGGGTCGGCTGCGTCGACACCGCCTTGTCACCCCGGCACCCTCCTGTGCTGGCACCGCCGCCTGCTGCACCGGAAGTGGAGACAGAAACCCGCACGCACCGGCCGGCCGCCGACCTCCGAAGAGCTCACCGGCCTGATCCTGCGCCTGGCCCGGGAAAACCCCACCTGGGGCTCGACCCGCATCCAGGGCGAGCTGCGGCGCCTCGGGCACCGCGTCGGCGCCTCCACCATCCGCCGCATCCTGCGCAGCGCCGGCCTCGGCCCCGCACCCGGGCGAAGTCCCAGCGCAGCACCGACCTGGCGCGAGTTCCTGCGCGCCCAGGCCTCCGGCCTACTCGCCGCCGACCTCTTCCACGTTGGGTGTAGCTCCCTTCGGGGGACGGGTTGAGCTGGGAGAACGCCCTTCTGGGTGATGGTGGCGTGGTCGGGTCTCTACCGTGGGGGTGGAGGAGGCGACGCTGATGGGGTCGTTGATCGAGGAGTTGGAGGCGCGGGAGGCGGCGGCCCGGGCTCGGGTGGAGGCGCTGGAAGCGGAGATCGTGGAGTTGACCGGGCGTCTTGAGGGCGAGCGGGAGGCGTGGTCGCGGTTGCGGATCACTCGGGAGACGGTGGCCGAGGTGATCACGGATCTGGGTGGGTCCGGGACGGCTGCGCCGGTGGCCGGGGGTTCGGAGCCGGAGGGTGTGGTGGGGCCCGGGGTGCGGGTGGTGGGGGCGATCATGGTGCCGCACTGGCGTGAGGGGCTCTCGGTGGATGTGTTGCCGGATGTGTACCGGGACATCGTTGAGGTCGTCATGGACGCTGCGAAGCCGGTGCAGGCGAAGCAGATCGTGCCCAGGATCGGGCTGCCCGCGGTGACCGCGAAGATCGAGGGGACGCGGGGGAAGCTGAAGCGGCTGGTGGAGCGGGGCTGGCTGGTGGAAGACGCGCCGGGGCAGTTCACGGCGGCCCACCCGGGCCGGGACGTGAAATCGGTGAACTCGCAGAAGGATAAAGGCTCTTCTCTCTGCAAGGGCCTTCGACTGCCTGACAGGGGTGTTGGCCGACCCGGAGTCGGCGGCGTTGCCCCACCATGATCTGGAGGATCTGATCGAGGTGCGGGGCCGTGAGCTGCTGCGGCTGCTGTTCCAGGCCCATCTGGATCTGCGGGAGCGGCGGGAGCGGGAACACACGGAGCGGGCGGGCCTGGAGCCGGTCCGGGGCGCGGACGGCAAGGTTCGCCCGCATCGTGAGCCGGGACCATTGCCGGCGTCTGGCCTGCGTGTTCGGCACGGTCACCGTGACGCGGACCGCGTGGCGGGGCAGGTCGATGAACAATGTCTGTCCGCTCGATGCGGACCTCTCGCTGCCCGCCGGGCTGCACTCGCACGGCCTGCGCCGACTCGCGGTCACCGAGGCCGTCCGCGGGTCCTACGACCAGGCCAAGGAGGCGATCGACCGGCGGTGCGGGAAGGTGCTGGGCAAGCGGCAGGCGGAGCGCCTGGTCGTCGAGGCGGCCCGCGACATCGACAGCTTCTACCTCGCCAGGGTGCCCATGCCGGCGACCGCGTCCACCGCGCTGGTCCTGCAGGTCGACGGCAAGGGCATCGTCATGGTGCGCCGGTAAGGCGCCTCTGTTGTATTCCCGATTCAGTCGGGAGGAACTTGGAGGAAAGTTCTTGGGTCCAATGGCTTACCCAGAGCCGAAAGGTGACGGGGACCGCAGCATGCCAGAAAATCAGTGGCCGGGTCCAGACGTCTGGGACGGTGCGCTGGGGGACCCGCGTGATATGGCAAAGCCTGGATTGGTTGAAGCCCAATCCCCAGAAGGTGTATACGCCCACCCATCGGAAAGACGTCTGGAACCGGTGCCATGCCCTGCGACGACTCCGCATGACGGTCGACGCAACCTCCAGAGCATGGGGCGATCCCTAACGAAGGGATTCAAGGGGATGAATGGGATGCCTAAGTCGCGCTATTACGTACACAGAGGACGGACCCGGGATCGCCTAAGGGGCAAAGGGCCCTATGGTGACGGAGGCCCCGTAGTAGTCGCAGGGGTAACGTCCTGCCAGGGAGGGCGGGAGAGCCGCCCGCAAGGCCAAGGGGGCCAGGCTATTCGGATACTCACAACGTCGAAGGTATGCGTAATGCAGAGCGCCGAGACTGTTTTGGACATCCTCCGTAAACGCGGCAGGGAGGGCCTGCCGCTGGAACGACTGTATCGACAACTGTTCAATCCGCAGCTCTACCTGTTGGCCTACGGGCGGATCTACTCCAATCATGGGGCGATGACGCCAGGGGTCACCGAGGAAACCGTGGACGGCATGTCCCTGGGCAAGATCGAGCGCATCATCGATGCGTTGCGCCACGAGCGTTACGTCTTTAGCCCAGCACGGAGGACGTTCATCCTGAAAAAGAACGGGACACTGCGCCCCCTGGGACTGCCTTCCTGGTCGGACAAGCTGGTGGCCGAAGTGGTGCGCATGCTGCTCGACGCGTACTACGACATCCAGTTTTCCGATCGTTCACATGGGTTCCGACCAGGCCGAGGCTGCCACACCGCATTGCGGGAGGTCGCTGAAACCTGGAAAGGAACATACTGGTTCATCGAAGGAGACATCGCCGACTGTTTCGGGAGCTTGGACTTCACCGTCATGCTCGCGACGCTCAGTGCGAAGATCCACGATGGCCGGTTCCTCGCGCTGATACACAAGATGCTCTCAGCGGGGTACTTGCAGGACTGGGAATGGCACGCCACGCTCTCCGGCGCGCCACAAGGCGGTATCGCCTCACCCGTCCTGTCGAATATATATCTGCATCGGTTGGATGAATTTGTCGAAACGGTTCTCGTGCCCCAATACACCCGAGGAAATGTAAGGGTCACCAATCCCGCATACCGAAAGTTCGCTCCAGCCATCGCACGGGCACGGCAAGAGGGCGATCACAACACCGCCCGTCGGCTGAGCCAGCAACGCCGACATATTCCGTACGGGAATCCGCAAGACCCCGGATACCGTCGGCTGCGATACGTGCGATATTGCGACGACTTTCTACTCGGGTTCAGCGGGCCCGCGGTCGAGGCCGAGGAAATTAAACAGCGGATCCGCCGGTTCCTTAAGGACGAGCTCAAACTGGAACTGTCGGAGAGCAAGACGCTGGTCACTCACGCCCGAAAAGGTGCGAGGTTCCTCGGCTACCATATCGTCGCCCAGCATGCCGACGACCAGATAACCCGCAGAACGCGGGCGGTCAACGGTGTAATCGGACTACGTGTGCCGGCCGATGTCATCACCGCCAAGTGTGCCCAGTACCGGGAACGCGGAAAACCCGCGTCCCGGACCCGACTGTTGCGTGGCAGCGATTACAGCATCGTGGCCAGGTTCGGGGCAGAATACCGGGGCATGGTGCAGTATTACCTGCTCGCCAACAACGTCCATTGGCTGAACAGGCTGCACTGGGTGATGCAAACCTCCCTGCTCAAGACGCTGGCCCATAAGCACAACTCCAAGGTCACTAAGATGTCTCGAAAGTTCAAGGTCAAAATCGAGACACCGGATGGGCTGCGGACCTGCTTACAAGCCCGTGTCGATCGCGGTCCAGGAAAGAATCCCCTGGTCGCGACGTTCGGGGGGATCCCGCTGAAAAGACAACGGACGGCGAAGGTCATCGATCGCCGTCCAGTATGGGGCACTCCAGTCGGTGGCGAGCTGATCCGACGGCTCCGCCACGGGGAATGTGAACTGTGCGGGAATACAGACAATGTTCAAGTGCACCACGTCCGTAAACTTGCCGACCTGCAATACCCCGACGTCCCTCAACAACCGGCCTGGGCGACGCTCATGGCAAAGAAACGACGCAAGACCCTCGTGGTCTGCGGCAAATGCCACGACGCCATCCACGCCGATCCGCCTGCCACAACTACGGCATGAATAGCTGGAGAGCCGGATGATCGGAAACGATCACGTCCGGTTCGGGAGGAGGCTCACGGGAAACGGGCCGGTCACCAGACCGGCACCGCGCCCGTGAGCCGACCTCACCGGCCCGAAGCCCTGCGGCCCGCGACCTTGAAGGCGCACCGGGACAAGAAACAGGCGATGCGCACGAGGCTGGCGCCGGGCGAGAAATCGAACCGGAAACGTATGGCCACGCTGGCCTGCGTGTTCGATGTCGATCCCGCGGTGCGTCGTCCGCACGACATCATCGCCCCACCCGAGGGACGCGGCGGGGACCGACCGCCTCGGCCGGGGCCGAG
>NZ_SUMC01000068.1 GCF_005047355.1 Actinacidiphila oryziradicis | reverse complement strand
GATCCCGGTGCAGATACGATGGCTCAAGGCCGTGCGGGCCCCTCTTGACGTCACAATCATGATCGTCTCGCACGGCCGTTTGCATGCTCAGACCGGGGTCTCAGCTACCGCGCACGACGTCGTAAGCGACCGTGCACGTCGGGTTCTCCCTCGTGCCCTCCGGGCCTATCCACGTGGGCGCGCCTCGGCGCTGGCGGCGAGGCGCGGGCCGCAGGTCCGGCACTGCTGAAGGAACACGGCTTCGTTGAGCGCCAGCAGCCTCCTGTACCGCTGGTACTACCGGGTCGCGTTCGACCCCGCGGTGCCGAGAGCGCCCGGGGGGATCGAATGCCGCAACTGGGGGAGGGCCAGTTGCCCTCGCGCTCGCGGTGGTCCCGGCGGAAGAACGCCCGCACACTCGGCGAGAACGTGACGCAGGCAATCTCGGGGGCCGCGCATGTCACCGTTGGGACGAGTGGCGCGCCGGGGCGGGTCAGATACGGAACCGCCGGGAGATCTCCCGCAGCGCTGTCGAGAACAAGTCGGTCTGCTCCGGCAGTGTGAACAATGCGGGCGTTACCCGTGCGCAGTCGCCTTTGCAGGGCGGCACGCACCGTGCGCCGCGCTGCGGCAGGGACCCATCACCCTTCTGCGTCGCACCGGGTGCTATCGGAATGGCAGTAGGTCAGGGTGGGCCTATGGTCGTTCCCGCTCCGCGTCTGCGGCGAGTCGCGCTCGTCGTCCTGTTGGACCGCTGTCGCAGGACGGCGTTGCTGGTGCAGTGGGCGGGCGCATGGGCGCCGTTGGCGGGCGGGGTCGGGTTCGGGTCCTCGTACGAGGTGGCGGCGGCGGCGGTGGCGCGGGTGAGGACGGGCTCCGCAGAGGTGCGTTACGGGGCGGTGGTCGGGCACGTGTGGGCCACCGGACCTGCATGGTCAGGTACGCGGGTTGAGCGCCGCCTGCTGCTGGCGGTCCCGGCTGGCCCTTTGGATGCGCAGGCCGTGCGGAATCTCGCCGAGGCCGGTCCGTTGCCCGCGCGGTGGTGGACGGCGGCCGAGCTGCGGGAGTCGGGGGTGCCGGTCCGCCCGCCGGAGCTGCCGGAGGTGGTGGACGGTTACTTGGACGGGCGGCTGCCGGACGGCCCGCTCACCTTGGACTGGCGATGAGACGCAGATGCCCCGGGGGCCCGCCGTGCCGTCGGCGGTCGGGCGGCGCGCGGGCGGGCTGCGACTTGCGTCCGCAGTTGGGTTTTTCCGCGCACCGCCACTGGCACCGATCTTGAGAGGGCGGACTCCGGCGTTGTCAGGGGTTGGCGACGAACTCCCAATCCAACAAAGTCCACTTGTCTGGATCAGGCCCGGCAACTTGTTGTGTCATCTGGAGAGTCTCGCTGTCGGCGCGTCGTAGAACACGTCGATGTCGGGCGCGGCGGTCATGGCGAGTTCGGCGATCTGCCGCTTGCCGATTCCGGCTGCGGGTGTTGACCCGTTCGTAGGCCCCGTCGAACGAGCCGCGGGAAGACTCCAGCGCGGCCAGGCGGCCAGCCCGTGGCTGTGCATCCCTGCCGGAAGGTTCAACACCGCGTCGGCCGGGTGCAGATCCGCGGCCCCTGTGGCGCGGTAGGCGATCAGGGTCACGGTCACCTTCCCGAACACCGTGGCCAGGGTGCGAGGCTGGCCACGCTCGATCCTCGTGTGCTCTTTCCCGGCGGCAGGCAGCCTCGCAAGAGGTGCGCCCTTCAAAGGATCGTCGACAAACGCCGCCGCTGGTGCCGGTCCTCCAACCCTGCATGTCCGCGTGCCTTCGGAACCAGCTTGAGCTGAGCTGCAGAGAAAGCCCAAACGGCCGCGACGACCTGCGAGGCGCGCTGTCCGGGCGCCGCCCGCAGGCGGTCCTGGAACAACTGCCGGGTCACCGCACAGGATGCGGGCCCCGAAGGCGTGTGTTCATATGGGGCCGTTGGGCCTGATAAGGGGCCGTTGGACCTGAGAGGGACTGTGGTGCCGCAGCGCCCGCGTGGCTGGGCGCCGTCGCGGTCGGTGGAGCGCCGCTTGTGGCTCCCTCCGCCCCGTGGGCCTCGCCTCATCCCCGCGCCCGCCGCATGTGTTCGTAGAGCGTCGCGCCCCCTCCGTAAGGAGTCTGGATGACCACGTCGCCTCAGCAACAGGGGTGGACCGACTGGAAATATCCGCGCCCCGGCCCGGATGGACGGCCTCCTCGACCTGCCAACGGGTACGGCAAGGAGGGTTCCCCGGAGCACTGGCGGAATGGGCCGGGCGCGGTCTGGGCCGCCGGGCCGGCGATGCCGCCGCGTACGCTGCTCGACATACTGGAGTGCTCCGTATGGGCGTACCCCGACGCACCCGCGCTCGACGCGGACGGTGTGGTCCTCAGCTATCGCGAGTTGTGGGACCGGGTCGGCCTGCTGGCACGTGACCTCGCTGTGCTCGGTGTCGGCGTGGGGGACCGGGTCGGAGTCCAGGTGCCGTCCGGAACCGTGGACCTCTACACCGCCGTGCTCACGGTGCTGCGCACGGGCGCATCGTATGTTCCGGTGGACGCGGAGGACCCGGACCGGCGTGCCGCGGCGGTCTGGGCGGACGCGGAGGTCTGCGCCGTCATCGGCGAGGGGGGGACCGTGCGTCCTGGGCCCGGCCGCGTGCCGTGCGGCAAGGCGGGTCTGCCACGGCCGGCCGACGAAGCCTGGGTCATTTTCACCTCCGGTACCTCAGGGCGTCCCAAGGGTGTGGCCGTGACCCACCGCTCAGCTGCCGCCTTTGTGGACGCGGAGGCACAGTTGTTCCTCCGGCACCGGCCGCTGGGACCGGGCGACCGGGTGCTGGCCGGGTTGTCCGTCGCCTTCGATGCCTCCTGCGAGGAGATGTGGCTCGCCTGGCGCCACGCCGCCTGTCTGGTTCCGGCGCCGTGCTCGCTGGTCAGGGCCGGTGCCGATCTGGGGCCGTGGCTGCTGGAGCGCGGTGTCACCGTGGTCTCCACTGTTCCGACCCTGGCCGCTCTGTGGCCGGCCGAGTGCCTCATGGGAGTGCGGCTGCTCGTCCTGGGCGGAGAGGCGTGCCCCGCCGAACTGGTCGACCGGCTCGCCGCTCCGCAGCGCGAGCTGTGGAACACCTACGGTCCTACTGAGACCACCGTGGTGGCCTGTGCCGCCCGGCTGGCCCCTGGCGAGCCCGTGCGTATCGGCGCACCGTTGGCGGGCTGCGAACTGGCCGTCGTGGGCCCGGACAACAGACCTGTGGCTTGGGGCGAGATCGGCGAGCTGGTGATTGGCGGGGTCGGGACGGCCCGTTACCTGGATCCTGCCAGGGACGCCGAGAAGTTCCAGCCGCACCCCTTTCTGCGTAGCCCCCGTGCCTATCGCAGCGGTGACCTGGTCCGTGCCGACCCGCTGGGACTGGTGTATATGGGCAGGGCGGACGAGCAGGTGAAGCTGGCCGGCCGCCGTGTGGAACTCGGCGAGATAGATGCCGCGATCCAGTCGCTGCCCGGGGTACGTGCCGCCGCGGCCGCTGTGCGCGCCACCCCGGCGGGTGGCCAGGTCCTGGTCGGGTATCTGGTCCTGCACGGGGACGGCTGCCAGTCCTTCGATACCGCCGCCGCCAGGGACCTGCTGCTCGCCCGGCTGCCCCAGCCGCTGGTGCCCCTGCTGGCTGTCGTCGACGGTCTTCCGACCCACACGTCCGGCAAGGTCGACCGTGACGCCCTGCCCTGGCCGCTGCTTGAGCGGCAGGCCGTCCCCGCAGGTACCGCCCCGGGGCCGACCGGCACCGTACGATGGCTGGCCGACCTCTGGGAGAGCCTGCTCGGGCTCCGCCCCGAGGAGGAGAGCGATTTCTTCACTCTTGGCGGTACCAGCCTGTCGGCCGCGCAACTGGTGTCGACACTGCGCGAACGCGTCCCCAGGGTTTCCGTCGCCGATGTCTACCAGTGTCCCCGGCTGCTGGACCTCGCCGCACGGCTGAATGAACTGGAGGGCGGCGGCGATCTCGGCCGCAAGGTCCTTCCCGCGCCCCGCCGGGCCGGTGCCGTGCAGCTCGTGGTGGTGACCGTGCTGTGCAGTGTGGTGGGGATACGGCTGCTGGTCGTACTGGCCGCGTTGGGCAATCTCGTCGGTCCGCTGCCCTGGGCCCCGCAGAGTTCATGGTGGCTGATCGCCGCGGGCTGGCTGGCTCTGTCCAGCGCCCCCGGCCGCGTTGTGGTCGGGGCGGCCGTCGGCCGATTGCTCACCGCCGGGTTCCGACCCGGTACGTACCCCCGTGGCGGATTGGTGCACCTGCGGCTGTGGGCGGCTGAACGCATGGGGACCGTACTCGGTACGGCCTCACTGCTCGGCACTCACTGGGCTGCCCGCTACGCCAAGGCGTTGGGCTGCTCGGTGGGCCGGAGCGTGGAGCTGCACGCCATGCCGCCGGTGACCGGAATGGCCCGTTTCGGATCCGGATGCGTTCTGGAGCCCGAGGCGGACGCGGCCGGTTGGTGGCTGGACGGCGATGTGCTCCATCTGGGCCGGGTCGAGGTGGGGTACGGCGCCCGGGTGGGCGCCCGCAGCATGCTGATGCCCGGTGCCAAGGTGGGCAGCGGAGCGGATGTCGCACCCGGCAGCTGTGTAGATGGCGAAGTGCCCGCGGATGAGCGGTGGTACGGCTCACCGGCACGGCGAATATCCGGTTCCCCGCGCGCGGGCCACGACTGGCCGCAGCCGGTCCGGGTACGTTCGAGGCGCTGGGAACTGGCCTACAGCGCGGCCCTGCTGGCCCTGGGGTTGCTGCCACTGGTGGCTTCCCTGCCGGCGCTGCTTGTCCTGAACCGTTTCGTGGGCGACGAACAGGACCTCGGCGCCGTGGCGCTCGACCTGCTGCCGCTGACCCCGCTGCTCGCCCTGCTGACGATGGGCTGCTATGCGACGCTGACCGTGCTGCTGGTACGGCTCGCGGGCCGAGCTCTGACTCCCGGGCACCACCCCACAGGCGGCAGGGTCGCCTGGTGCGCCTGGCTGGTCTCACGGCTCATGGGCATGGCCCGGACCTCGCTCTTCCCCTTCTACGCGGGCCTGCTGACGCCATTGTGGCTGCGTATGCTCGGGGCCAGGGTCGGGCGGCAGGCGGAGGTTTCCACCGTGCTGGGACTGCCGGCACTGATGCGGGTAGGCGACCAGGCGTTCCTCGCCGATGACACCCTGGTGGCGCCGTTCGAGCTGCGTGGCGGCTGGCTCCGGCTGGACTTTTCCTGCGTCGGGCGGCGTGCATTCGTCGGCAACTCCGGGATCGTGAGCCCGGGCCGGGAGCTTCCCCAAGACGCCCTGGTCGGGGTGCTCTCAGATGTTCCCGCGCACGCCGACCCCGGATCGTCCTGGCTGGGCAGACCAGGCTTCTCACTGCCCCGCGTACGGGAGCAGGGGGATCCAGGACGGACCTGGGCGCCGCCGCGGAGGCTGGTGCTCGCCCGGGCTGCCGTGGAGGCGTGCCGGCTTGTACCGGTCATGTGCACAGCCCTCATCGGCAGCCTCACCGCGATAACACTCCAGATGCTCGCCGTACGCTACGGGCTGCCGGCGGCCGCGGCCCTGGCGGGAGTGGTGCTGCTGTGCGCGGGCATACTCGCCTGCCTGGCCACCACCGCAGCGAAATGGCTTGTGATGGGGCGGTTCATGACGGGCCGCCACCCACTGTGGAGCTCCTTCGTCTGGCGCAACGAGCTCTACGACACCTTTGTCGAGGAGCTGGCCATGCCCTGGCTCGGCCGGCTCCTGCTCGGTACGCCGTTCCTCAACATGTGGCTGCGCTCGCTCGGCGCCCGGATCGGCCGCGGCGTGTGGTGCGAGACCCACTGGCTGCCCGAGACCGACCTGGTCCGGATCGAAGACGGCGCCTCGGTAAACCGCGGTTGCGTGGTGCAAACGCATCTCTTCCACGACCGGGTGTTGCAACTGGACCACATCCGACTCGACGCGGGAGCCACACTGGGGCCGCACTCCATCGCGCTGCCCGGTGCCTCGCTGGCGGCCGGCACAGTGGTAGGGCCGGCGTCCCTGGTGATGCGCGGGGAGCGAGTACCGGCCGGGACCCGGTGGCTGGGCAACCCGATCGCTCCCTGGCCCTGCCCGGCAGACCATGCCAAGACCTCGCCCTGTCGCTGCGCCGAGCCCCCGCTCGCAGCAACTACCGCGCCGAGATGACCACCCGCTTCGCCATCTGGCACCGCACGACTTGCGGCACGGTGCGGCGACGCTGGCCCATGCGGCAGGTGCGGATCTGGAGGACATCCAGGAGATGCTCGGTCACTCCTCGATCACCATCACCGCCGACACGTACACGAGCCTGCTGCCCGAGACCGACCTGGCCATCGCCGAGGCCGCAGCCCGCCTCGTACCGCGCGCGGGCAAGGCGGATGATGCGCCCGAGTCCGCTGAGACGGCCGATGAGGATGAGCCGTCCGCTCACACACCGCTCACGCAAACGGCCCCGGACGACGAGTCCGAGGCCGCGTAGTCGGCCGTAATACCGACGATACTGCTGGTCAGAGAGGGTCTGACATTGTGCCCCAGGCAGGATTCGAACCTGCGACACCGGCTTTAGGAGAGCCGTGCTCTATCCCCTGAGCTACTGAGGCGGGGCTTGCGCGAAACCTTGCACGGAAGTCGATGAACAGACCGTGCCCATGTCTCCCGCGGCCAAGCGGTGAGCGTCTGGATCAAGCGGCTGCGGTGTGCCGGTGCGAGGGGTCCGCGTGACACAGTGCAGCGCCCGTCCGTGCGCTCGATCCACAGGGTACCGGATCGGGGCTCGGGCGGGCGCTGCGTTGTGGTTGGACGGGGGATGGGGTCAGCCTGTGGGCTGGAGTACGGTGCCGGTCTGGTGCAGTGCGCGGCTGGTCGAGTTTTGTGCGAGGACGAAGCCGAGGGTGAGCAGTTGCTGGGCTTCGACTCCGTAGGAGATGAGCCGCCCGTTCCAGAGTGAGGCGTCGAGCTGTGCGTGGCCCGACTCAGCGTCGCTGCGGTAGGGGTAGACCAACTGGTGGTTGCGAGTGAATTCGGGAATCTGTTGTAGGTGCTCGGCGCGGTGGAAGCCGCGTTCCTCGTCGCTTTGACCGGGTGGTCGTTCGCTCGTGCGGCTCGTCGTCCCGACGGCTACCCGGTATTCATGTCGGCCGTGGCGGCAGGGAATGGTTAGAACGTGATACCAACGGAAGATGCGGGTTCCGCGCCGTTCGAGTTTCCTGACCGGCGCGGGGACAAGCTCTGTGGTTCCGTCGGCGAAATGGACCTTCTCCGCGATGCGCCCGTTGGCTGCCCACAACTCGTGGCTGCAGCGACCGCGACGCAGGGTCTCGTAGAACTGCGGGTCGTTTCCCTTGTGCTGCTTGTTGATGACCAGGCCGCCGAATCGGGCGATGGTGTCACGGTGGACGCCCCGCATGGCACCGTCGTAGAGCGTTCCCATGCACCCGGGGGCGGCGGACATGATGTCGATTACCCCGTCGACGGCTACGGCCGCTTCTCCGCCGGGGTGGAGGTGGGGCACGTACCGGGAGTCGAGGAAGACCCGGGTCATGTAGTCGGCGTCCTTTCTGGCGGAGAAGAAGACGTATTTCGGGCCGAATACCTGATTGCCACCGCCCTCGGTCTGTGTCACGGAGGCTGGGTCGATCCGGTGGCAGCGGATTTCGCCGGTCGCGAGATCCACGCTCTGGGCAGCTCGTGCCAGGGTCGGGGACTTGAGGACGGTCCCGTCGGCTGCGATGAGCTGGTGCCGTTGCGGGTTGCTCCAGGCGCGGGTCTCGTCCTCGGGGAAGATTCCCTGGTCGAGTGCCTGCTGGAGGGCGAGTGGGCGGTATGCCTCCCACAGCTCGTGGGAATGGTCGCGCAGCCGTCGCTGGGCGTGGAGCCACTGCGACCGGGTCGGGCCTGCTTCGGGGAGCCGGGCGGCCTCTGCGGGGCCGAGTGCTGCGCGTACCCCTGACTCCAGGATGGTCCACACCTCTGGGTCCTCGAGGTGCGCGGCGGTGCGGCGTGCGGAGGCCAGGACGCTGCGGGCTGTCAGGAAGAAGAGGAACGCCAGGTCCGGGTAGTCGCGGGGCCTGCCGATTCTGTCTGGCTTCGGAAGGGTTTCGGCCAGTTCGTACAGGTCGGGGTTGTGCGCGCAGTCGTGGAGGCGTTCCCAGAGGGTGCGGCGGTCCTTGTCGCTGAAGGTGCGCTTGCGGGGGATGCGCTGGGCCGGGGGGACGGCGTCTCCGAAGATGTCCTCAGGCATTGGCGTCCTGCCCCTCGGCTGCGGACCGGGTCCAGCTGTACCCGACGAGGTCGGCGGCCCGGTCCAGGGAACGTAGTCCGAGTCTGCGTGCGACGTCCTCGATCCTTCCGGTGTCATCGAAGATCTGCACTGCGGCATGAGCGGTTAGCGAGGAGGGTTTGACCTGCGGGTCCGCACCGAGCCCGATGCGGCGGATCAGGTCGGACAGGGCGACGCAGGCCCGGGCTTGGAGCTGCTCGTCGGGTGCCGGGGCCGAGGAGACGGCGAGCCGGGCCTCGGGGACGTCCTCGGGGTTGCGCTGCTGTTTTGCTACGAAGGCGGCCCTGGCCGACAGGATGCGCAGCGCCCACAGGTCCAGTGGACACCACCGGGCGTCGGTGCGGGTAGATCCGTGTATCCACACCGCTTCGGCGGTCCGGTCAAGGTCGCGGGATGCGGATGTGGCCGATCTCGCCGGTGTGGCCGCCCGACAGTGCCAGGGCCGCGGCCGCCGCGTGCCGGCTGGGCCGGGCCACGTATTCTGCGGCGTGGCGGAGGGCGACGGCTTCGTCCTCGTCCAGGGGCCTGATGGGGGTGCGGGTGCGTTCGGGCAGCAGGATGTCCCGGGTGGGGTCGGTGTCGGTGAGGCCGAGTTCGCGCAGCGTTCGGTAGAAGGAGCGCAGGACTGCGCGGCGCTGGTGCAGGGTGGCGGTGGCTGATGCGCCGATACGTCCGTGACGGGTGCGGCCGTGGGCGAAGACGAAATCCTCGGCGAGGTCGGCGGTGGTGTCGTCGAGGGCGAGCGCACCGCGCGACTGGGCGTAGTGCTGGTAGCGCCCGAGGAGTTGTCCGAAGGATCGGTTGGTCTGGGGGGATATCTGTCCACGGGAAGTCATGTCGGTCCAGAGGGAGACAGTCTGCTCGACGGCGTACGCCAGCGTCACGTCCGCTGACGCGGCGGCGGACGCGCTGGCGCTGTCGGGCACGGGTCGGTTGGGTCTGGGCGCACGCGGGCCAGGCATGAAGAAACCTCCACTGGTACAAGTTCACACCAGCTTCGGAAGGGCTCCCCCGAGGCGCAAATGCTCGCGCGCAAGAAGGTGAAAGAGGCAGGTCGCGGGGCCTGGCCGGAGGGCGGCTAGGTCCGCTGGCGGGAGAGCACCTCGTAGATCGTCGCCAGGGAGCGCGTGACTGCCCCGAAGTCGTCGGCAGACAGTGCCAGGAGCTGGTCCATGGTCAGCGGGGGGACCAGCCCGGGCGGTGGGGCGCCGGGCGTTGCCCGCGCCTCATCCTGCTCCTTCTGCTCCTTGCCGGGGGCGTCTCCGGCCTCATCCGGCGCCATGGGATCGCCGTGGAGAGCCTTTGCCAGGCGCAGGCTCTCGTCGTCACCACGCTCGACGTACTGGGCCAGCTCGAGCCAGTCCACGAGCTGCATCCATGGCGTGAGCCTGGCCGTCTTGAAAGGCCGCATGGCGTCGGCGAGGTCCTCCGCGCTGAGCGCGACTCCCGGCCGGATGGAGCGAATGAGAAGGTTATATGCCCAGGAGTCGCGCCAAACTTCCGCGAGGGCGGCTCTGGCCGCAGCGCGGTCTGCGGTCCAGGGTTGCGCGACGCGCACGCCCGACACGGTGGGCGTCCACCCGGCCGGGCTCGAGTCCAGCAGCCCTGCACCGGTCATAAACCGCAAGGTGGGGTGAATGTCCCGGCGCTCCAGGTCAGTCGCCTGGGCGATGTCGCGAGTTCTGACGGCTGAGCGGCCGGTCGCGCAAGTCGCGACGGCGGCGACCAGGACGTCCATCTGCCGGACTGCCTGGATGCCGACGGGCGGGAGAGCGTAGGGGATCGGCTTGCCCTCGCGGGCGCGTGTGGCACTTCCGCTTCGGGGGCGCTGTGCGCCTCGTGCCCGGGTGCGTCCGGCGGAAGCGGACGATTTGGTACTCAAGTCGTGAGTCCTGTCCTTTGACTGCCGCGCTGATCAGCGGCTGATCGGGGAAGAGCTCACGCAGAACCGACCGAATAGCCTAAGCTGTCGGCTGGTGCGTGAGCCCTCTGTTGGGGATGCGCCAACGGCCGCCGTGGGCTCGCAACTTGCGGCGGCCGATCTCTGTTCAGTGACTCTTCGTCAGCCCTGAAAAGCCTCCGATCCCACCTTGTTGATCGAGTACTTGGACTTGTCGTCTCGCTGGAGGATCCCCTGCTTGACGAGCTTGCTCAGCCTGGCCCGGACGCTGCCCGGAGACTGGCTCACACCGAGTGCCTCGACGCTCCGCGCGATCTCGGAAGGAGACAGCGCAACGCCCTTGTGCAGGGTCTGGAGGATGGCCTCCTCGATCGATGGGGCCTCTGAGCTCTCATGGCCGATCGATCCGTCGCCTGCCTCGTCCTTTTCGGAAGATTCAGCGCCCTCTCCGTAGACCAGTAGGGTGCGCACGACTACCTCCATGTGCGCCGCCCTTGCCTCGGCATCGGCGAGACGGGCGTCTGCCTCGTCGCGCTGGCGCCGTGCGACTCTGGCGCTCTCCCTGAAGGCCTCGAGCTGTTCGCGCATCTGCTGAAGGAAATGGTGCGCGGAGGCGTCGCTGTCTGTCATTGCCTCGCCTCCCAGTCCCTGTGATCTTGCGCGACAGCATAGACAACAACAACTCCGCTTGTCTGCATGACTGTTGAATGTGCATCCTTCGTCGGATGCGCAGCTGGTGCACCGCTCTGGCGCAGCATCCGCACATGCCATCTGAACAGTGGTGATGCACTCACACGCGCTTCGATGCACTCGGCACCGCAGAGGAGGCGCACTAGGGTGCGCCTTCGCCGCCTCCCCACCACGTGCGCAGGCGGACGCGACCGGCATCGAGGGGCCAGCGCGTGAATCAGGCGCCCACCATCGCACATCCGGAGGTCAGCATTCCCAGGGCACTGTGCGGCCGTCGTCCGCCAACCGGCAGCAAGCCCGCGCTCCCCCTCATCGACTCTGCCGGCGGTCTCAGTCACCGTTGAAGATCGCCCATACAACGTGCCCCCGAGTGTCCACGGCGCCCTCGTCGGCCAGGTCCGGTCTCGCTAAGCGCGGTCAGGATGGCCCACTCGTCGTTGTCGATCTTCTTCGACCAGGAGTCGCGCCGGTCTGATCGACCGCCGCTGCCTAGCGATGGCCCCTGCCTGCGTCAATGCCGGGCCCAGACCGGGGCCGCCGCTGGCTCATTCGCTCCTCGTCCGGACAGCATGCCGACGCGCGTGCAACACAGGGGGACGGGGCGCCGGACATCCAAGCGGTGGGACGCCGGCGAGCGCGGCCCTTTGCAGGAAGGCTGCCCGGTGGCCGCAGACCAAGATGCGGCCCTCTCAGGCCGCGGGAATCAGGCAATCGAGTGCGGGGCGGGCCGTACGTCCCCGGTCGCGGGGGTTACGTGGCAGGGCTGGCAGGGGCCGGCCGGACACGTCGGCCAGGAGCGGGCGAGCATGGTGTGGCGCGCGCTGCCGATGTTGAGCAGCCGCCGCAGTTGGTCGGTGGCCCCGGCTGAGGTCGAGCCCGTCACGCCGGCGGGCTAGGGCAAAGCCCGCTCCTGACGATCGAGGCGGCACCTTTGCTTGAGTAGATTGACGATCACTCAGCTCTTCCCCTGTCTGACTCAAGATAATGCGCCGTTGTACAGCAGCAGGGTGATGGTGAACACGTGAATAGATTTCATCGACGGGTCGTTCTCATCGCACTGTTGTCGAGTGACAACCAAGTCCTGCTGCAGTGGATCTGCAGCGGAACGTTTTGGCGTCCACTCCAGTTGGATGTTGATCCGGGAGCCTCACACGTGGAAGTTTTGTGGGAATTTCGACGGCAGAGCCCAATAGCGGGGACTGCGCGTATTGGACGAGTGGTCGGACGCGTAGCGAGCTATTCTGCTGCCACCGGCGAGGTTGCGCACACAGGATCGCACCTTTACATCCTCAAAATGCCCGGTCCGGCGTGTTCCGTGACCGAGTTCCCGCAGGTACGCTGGTGGCCGATCTCGCATGTCTCAGCAGCCTCGATCGTTGTTTATCCGCGCGAGCTGGGAACGTTTCTGGACGGGTACATCGGAGGCTGGATCCCCGATGGAACCATCACAATTGATACGTACTCAGGATAGCCATCTGGTTGTCGCAGGTCAGCCATAGGGTGCGGAGTAGATCGTCTGAGAGCGATACCCCGTCTCGTTCTTCTCCCTGCCGGACCTCGATCCGGTGTCCATTGACGCGGTGTCCTTCGGGGCCCGCAGCAAGCTCGCGGCGGGTCCGCGGGACGGTGCGCTGGCCGCGAGGCGCCTGGCGCCCGCCGCTACGGGGCTCTCGGTGGGGCGCCCGGCTCATAGCGCTGTTCCGGAGTCGCGGCCGCGAGCGGTGTCAGCACTGACGTGCTGCTTCCTGTCACCGCACGCGAAGCGCGGGTTCGCCGAATCCAGGACGTGGTTGTACGGGAACTCGGATGCCGTGTGCGGGGGTTCGGCGCGCAGGTTCGGCGTTGCCGTTACCGATCTGGCGAAGGGCGGCGCGGCACGGCCCCGAGGGCGAACAGGGCGGCGATCCCGGAGACGAAGGGCCAGCAGCCCGAACAGGCACGGGGTAGCCGCCCAGCGGTGTGGCCAGGGCGGCGCCGGCGAATGGGGCGAGTGCGGAGGCGGTGGTCGCGGGCGCCGCGAGGAGCCCGGACAGGCGGCCGTAGTGAGTGGTTCCCCACCGGCCGATGATCGCGGTGGCCTGCAGCAGGGTGAGGTTGCCGCGGACCATCCCGGCCGCGGCCGACAGAGCGACCAGCAGAGCGTACGGACCGTCTTGTACGCCGTGCTGCCCCACGCGGCGGTCGGCGGACCGGAGGACCAGGCCCTCCGGTCCGCCGACGCGCACCGTGGTGGCCAGGGCCGTGACCGCTGCCACGCCGGTCGGCAGCACGTCACGCCCGAGCAGTACGTTGAACAGTGTGCTCTTGTCGTGCTTGGCCCCGCTGGCAACGAGCACCCAGGGGTCCTGGCACAGCTGGCAGCGGTCGTCGGCATCGTCGCCGACACCGGTGGCATCCATGCGGTCCGGTACGAGCTGCAGGTGGGGGCGTGCGCTCGCGGTCATCAGGGTCTCCCTACCTCGTCGGCAGGGACTGTTGGCGGCGGGTGGTCGCGGTGGGCGGTGGGCGCCTCCAGCGTCTCCTGGATTCCACGGTACTGGCGGCGGGAAGCGGTCGATCGGTCGTGGTCCCTCTTGCCGCCTGTGCCGGCCGTGACCACGGCGGGAGTGAGGACCGGGGCGAGCATCCCGGCCGGGTATGGCGCCCAGAGCGGTGCGTCCATCCAGCTGAGGTGCTCGTCCACCACTCCTGTGTCCAAGCCGTCACCGAGTAGCGCAAAGCCTTTGGGGCGGGTAATCACTCGAGGGATGCACGTCCAGGGCAGCGCGTGTAATCATGAATTTACGCAGTATTAACGTGGGGGTCGTTTAGAGAAGGTGGACGCCACGAGCATTCTGTGGAGGCCGCAGCTGTGGGTGCCGTGGCTGACGACGGCGCGCGGCGCCGGCGTGGAGGCGGGATGGGCCGCGCGGCGCGTGGCCGGGATTTCGGTGGAGCTGGCCGGCTGGGGTCTGCGGCAGCTCACCGGGCGGCTCGGCCCGGCCGTCTCCTGGTTGCCGCCGGGTCCGGTCGAGGAGCCGGAGGCCGAATCGGGGATGCCGGTGCTGCTGGTGCGCGGACTGGCCGATCGAGCGTCGGTGTTCACGCTGCTGCGGCGCGGGCTGCGCGGCTGCGGCGCGGGCCCGGTCACCGCGGTGGGCTACAGCGTGCTCACCCCGGACATCCGCGTGGCGGCCCGGGCGCTGGGCGATGAGGTCGAGCGGCTGCGCGCCCGCAGCGGCGGGCAGCCCGTCTGCGTGATCGGGTACAGCCTGGGCGGGCTGATCGCCCGCTACTACGTGCAGCGGCTCGGCGGAGACGCGTATGTGCCGCTGGTGATCACGCTCGGGACGCCGCACGGCGGCACTGCGACGGCCCTGCTGGCCCCACCCCACCCGCTGCTGCGCCAGCTTCGGCCGGGAAGCGAACTGCTGGCCGAGCTCGTCGAGCCGGCCGCGGGCTGCCGAACCCGGTTCGTCGCCTTCTACAGCGACCTGGACGAGGCCGTCATCCCCGCCGGCAGGGCCCGCATCGACCACCCCGACCTTCAGGCCCGCAACGTGCTCGTCCACGGCGTCGGCCACCTGACGCTGCCCATCCACAAGCCGGTCAGCGACGAGATCCGCGCAGTGCTGACCGAAACCCAGGAGGTCACGCCCGCCGCATGACCCCACGTCCTGCAGATTGCCGCGGCGGGCCCCCGTTTGCGAACAAGCTGAACGCGGCACGCTGAAAGACATAAGTCCTGCAGCTGTCGGAAGAGGGCCAGCAGCATGAGAAAGGACAAAGGAACCTTTTCTCCCCGCCCCGCGAGCGGGTCGGCGGTGCGCCCGTATCACCCCAAGGACGAGCCGGTGGTGCGCGAGTTGATCAACGCCGACCGGCTGCCGGGTCAGCCATGCTGCACCCGGGACATGCTTGCTGACGCCGCGCGTGGGCCGTCCCGCCTCGCTGGTTGGGTGGCACCTGCCCAGCCGTGCATCAGTGTGCTGGCCGACGCCCAGGACCGGCCCCACGGCGTCATTGTGTTCTTGGCGTGGCCTGATGTACCGGTCGGCCTGATCTGCTGGCTGCACGCCCGAGAGGACCCGGCCGCCCTGCGTGCCCTGCTCCGTCATGCCCTGGCCGTGCTCGCCGGCTGCCCGCTGGTCGAGGCGTTCGTCGGTGCCCCGCCGGACACCCTGGGCCCGGGCGGGTTGTCCCGCACCTGCCGCGCCGCCACCCACGACGCGCTCTTGGAGACCGGCTTCACCGGTCGCCGCCAGGGCTGCTACCTGCACCGCCCGCTGCCCGTCGAGGCACTGCCCGCCAAGCTGGTCGCCGACGTCTTCCCCTGCGAATTCCCTCCCGGCTACCGGCTGATCATCCGTGAGGCGGACGAGCCGGTCGCCGAGACCCTGGTCAGCGTCGGGCCCGGCCACACCGCGACCGTGTGGTGGATCGAGACCCTGACTGCGCGGCGCCGTCGCGGCCTGGCCCAGCAGTTGCTCAGCCAGGCCCTGGCCCTGCTGGCCGAGCAGGGCGCCACCGAGGTCGCCCTCGTCGTCGAAGACCTCCCGGAGACGGTCCCCGACAGCCAGGCCGCCCCGCAGCTCTTCGACTCCTTCGGCTTCGCCTTCATCGACCAGCTGTGGACCTACGAACAGCGGCGCCCCCACCCCGCTCGGACTGCCTGCAGCGCCCGGGCATCCCGCCGGCCCTGAACGCCAGCGGAAGGCAGGCGCCGCCCCGCCACCCGGATCGCTCCCGGCACCCGGCTTGGGCCAGGCAAGAAATGGGGCGGCCGGGGTTCAAGCGGGCGCCCGCAAGCGGAGCCAGGGACGCCTGGCCCTGGGGCTATGAGCTGCCGGCGGTCTCGCTGGATCGGGGCGGGTCAGGTGGGGCCTCGCTGGGCGGCCGCGATGACGGTGGCGGCGCTCGTAGGCCAGCGCCCACTGGGCGAGGCCGCGTTCGGCGTCGCGGACCGCCACGGACCAGGGCCCGGGCCCCAGCAGGTCCCCGTTGCGTTCTACGACCCATCTGCGTGGCAGCACGACGAAGCCCTTGGCATCGTCGCTGCGTTTGACGATCTCTACGGTGAGCGCGAGTCTGTCCTTTGCCCAGGTCACGAGCTTCCCGGCGTATCTGCCGTCGGTCCGGACCCAGCTGATGCGGTGGTGGATCTGCCGCAGCTGGGGCCGCCCGAGACGGCCGCCGAAGTGGCGGATGCCGGGGCGTACCGCTCGCTCCTCGACGCACTGAGCCCCGCGCGGCCGGCGACACCCATGTGATGACCGCCCGCTGCGCCAGGTCCATCGGCGACGTCGACAAGAGCCGTCCCGGCTTGTTCCTGTTCAACTACTTCGTCGCGGAGGACCCCGAGGTGGCTCTCGAGCGGTGGGAGCACCTGGCGGGCTGGTACGCGCCGGAGACCGGCCTGGACAATTCCACCGTGCTCCAGCCGACCGGCGAGGCCGACTACGCCTTCGTCAACCACGCCCGCTGGGAAGCACCCGCGGGATCTCGGTCCGGACCACCTTGTCCAGGACGGAGCGCAAATGCCGTCTTGAGGCGCCCCGAAGTTTCCGGACAGGGATCCAAGCAGGGTTCGAGACATGTGAACGGTGCCTGGCGATTTTCCACGGGCCGCGCTCCCATGGCCAGCCGCCGTGAACACGGCCGGCAGTTCGCAGCCGGTTGAGTGATTGCGGTGAGCCACTTGGGGGCGGAGCCCTTCGCGCCGCCGAAGAGCGGGGCCTAGTTTCCCGCATTCTTGCGGCGGGGTGTCGGGCAGTGAACGGGCTTCCCGCCCATCGGTGTAGCGAGGTGTGATTGTTTATGGCCGTGTGCGAGGTTTGCAGCAACGACTACGAGCTGACGTTCGAGGTGCGCACCGCCGGAGGGGTGCACACCTTCGACAGTCTTGAGTGCGCGGCCCAACGGCTGGCGCCGATCTGCGAAAACTGTCAGTGCCGCATTCTGGGCCATGGTCTGCAAGCGGACGGGCAGATCTTCTGCTGCGCCCACTGCGCGCGCGTGAAGGGCCACGCGAGCCTGGTCGATCACGCCTGAGGGCATGAACCGAGCACAGGTGGCTGCTCCGGCAGCGTCTGCGGGCACCGTCCTCGGCTTACGCGCGGCCGAGATCGTCCGACTCGCCGGACGAGACGGCCAAAGCGCCGCGTGCTCCGGGCCCGCCTTGGTCCTCCAGTGCTTCACAGGCCGGGATTCGGCGGCCGCCGCGCGGATCTCGTGGCAACCCGGAAAGCGACCTTGGAAGCGACCCAGGGAGCAAGGTGCCGGCCCGGGTCCCGCCTGGCGGGACCTGGCGCTCGCGAACCCACCAGGAGATATGGACGACGACGCCAGCACCGGCGAGGCCTTGCCGGAACTGTGTGACCTGTGCGGGATGGCGATCTCCGATGGCTCCGAGCTGTACGGCTTCGCGCCCGATTCCTCGCTCATCCACCCGTTCGACCCGAAGTTCGACGGCAAGCGTCGCCTCACCGCCTGCTCCGCTGAGCACATGACTCAGCTCCAAGAAGAATACAAACACCGCCCCTTCATCGAAGAGGAGCAGTGGGCAGGGAAGATGGGCCGCGTGTTCGACCAGCATCCCGAAGGGCTCAGCATCAAGGACATGATCGAGGCCACCGGCCTGACCCGGAAGCAGCTCGACCGGGCCATCGCGTGGAACAACGAGCAGGTGCGGCACCACCGACGCAACAACTGACAACACCACAGCGGCCCGCCGGGCCTCCCAGCAGGCCGCTCCTGGATCGCGCTGCACTTCAGGTCCAGCGGATCCCGAGTCCGATGCCGAGCTTTACCGCCCGGCCGTCGTCCAAAACCTCGATGTGCTTCCCAAGCAGGGTCAGGTGCCCTTCGCGCTCGCGGAACTGAGCGGCGGCCGCGATGTTGACGGCCCACTTGTCAGCGTGGCTGGGTTTCGGCGCGGGCTTCTCGCTCGTCCTCGGTACATCGACTGCTGCGCCCTCGTGAGCTTGTCCCGGCCCAACCGCTGGTGAGCTTTCCTGGTTTGTTTGTGCCGCCAGGCGGAGGCGGCAGGGTGCAAGCAGCGTTGCCAGGTGACGGGCCAGGCCCGCACCAGGACGGGTCGATCTCCTCCAGCGCTTCGCGGCGCTCCTCGGTGAGCTCACCAGCTGACGACTCCACCGGCGCCAGTGATCGTTTCGGGCCCGGCACCGTGATCCCGGCCGCGCTCGCCCACCGGCACGCCAGCTGACGCCCGGCTGGCGTCGCCTTCCCTCCCGCACTTCCTGCGGCGGCTCAAGGCGTGACCGCCGGCCCCGGTTTATCGAGGTCCGGCCCGGCGTCCGCCGCGCCGGGCACCTCGCGCAAGGGCACAGGGCCGGCCACGGATCCGCGCGGGAGACACCGGAGAGGGCAGGATGGGAACAGACCGCACGGGCCCAGGTCAGCTTCACAACTCACCTAACCCGTGCGGTCCTTCTCATGTCACGGCCCCACCAGGCCGATCACTATTTCCCCCGAGGTCGTAAGGGGCCCGAGCATTCCCTCGGCCTTGCCCGCTGGTTTGTCCGCAGCGGTCTGTGGCGACGGTGACAGCGTGAGTCACTGCGTGACGACCGCGCGGGCTTGACCTGCTCGTCTCCACGCGGCTGGGCGGACACTGGGATGTGACGGAGCCCGGGCAGGTGAGGCAGCAGGGGGAGGTCCGTTCGAAGGCCGCAGCCACCTCGGATGGCACCGGCACGTAACCCTCGCAGCCCTCGCCCAGGCCTTCTGCGCCCTCCTGCGGCTCGACCCAAAAGTCCCTGCGCCGGCCTGACCCTCTACGCCGTCCTCCGCGAGTTACAGAACCGTGCGCGGCCCGAGCTGGCCGAGCGCGTGGCCGACCAGGGCCTCGGCGACTGCTTGGTCTTCCTCCTCGGCGTGCAGCCACAGGATCAGCCCGGCCCCGTCCCCCGGGCGCTTCGCGTAGGAGACGACCCCCCGCACCCGCCCGCACTGGTCGTGCACGACATCCGTGCGGACGTTGTCCAACTCCAGCCGCCGTCCACCGGCGAGCGCCCGGCCAGTGCCTGGGCGAGCATCGCGGGCGTTGCCTCCGGCTGCCCCGGCAGCCGGTCGGCCTCCACCAGCGCGAGCACCACCTCCTGGTCGCCGGCCCCGTACGCCCGCGCGGACAACTGTGCCGCCGCTCCGACGATGGTGATCGCCACGCTCGCGTCTCCCTTGGGCTGTCTCCCCCCGAGCCTGCCCCTGCCGGCGCCCGGACGCCAGAGCACTCGCCGCTGCGGGCCCAGGATCCACCATCCGCCGCCTCGAATCGCCGATGCCACGCGTCCGGGCATCTGACCGGCGATGTCCTGACCGCACGTCCGCTCACGACGACGTTCGCGGCTGAGGTTGGAGCGGTTGGCCTGGCGGTCCGGCTGGTGGGTGATGACCGCATGGCAGCGCGGTCGGGGCCAGGGACGCGACGGCGTCGATGGCCTCGGCCAGGTGCTCCCACTTGCTGTGGTGGCGTCTGAGCGGCAGAACAGCCCTCTTCACGTCACCTTGCGACCATCGTCGTTACTCGATCGTGAACACACCGCCGGTGTGCGACAGTCGAAGAAGCCGGGCCAGAGCGCGCGGCACTGCGCGCAGGTGCAGGTCGGCGCCGCTGGCTCTCGCGGCGCGGGCGGCGCTCAGCAGCGCGCCCAGCCCGGCGCAGTCGCAGAAGGTCAGGCCGGAGAAGTCGACGGCGACGTGCTGGTGCGTGGTGACGGCGGCGAGCAGGGCGTTCCGTGTAGCTTCCCGCGGATCGGGGCCAATTGGCCTCGCCCGACCTGGGACTTTTTACCTGGTTAGCTCCCGCTTGGTCGAAGCTCCTCGGCCAACCAGCCGTGGCCGCATCCGAGATCCAGGATGTCAAGACCGGAGACATCTCCCAGATGGTCCCACAGAAAGCCGGAGAAACGTCGGTAGAAGCTGTCGACCGCGCCGCCACCTGCTGAGCATAGGTAGAAGCTGCCGCGTCCCACAGGCGGAGATCGTCTGCACCGGCCGTCACACGATCAGCCTGTCCACATTCGTGTCCCGGGTCAACGGCAATGCGCGCTGCCGCCTCGTGGGGCCGTTCACCGGCTGAGGTGCCGGCCGTCCGGTGCTATGCAGGTCACGGTCACCGTGACGGCGATGGCGTCCGGGGCGCCCTGCGCGGCGAGGTGGGAGACGACAGCGCTTCGGACCCGGGCGTGGACGTTCCGGGCGACGTCGAGCGCTCTGTGGCCTTCGGACAGGACGCAGCGCACTTCCACGTGCCAGCCGGAGGCGTCCTGTGGCCGGTCGACGCGGACGCCCGCCGCGGGCGGGGAGAGTGCCGCCGCCGTGTCAGGCCACGTACGGGAGGCGGCTCCCGCGAGCCGGTGGGCGAGGCCGGGCTGCAGGTGGGTCACGCCGGAGACGGTGAGTGCGGCTTCGGCCGCGACGCTGCGAACGGTGTCGGGGGCAGTCATCACGTACCGCCGGACTCGGCTGGTCCGGAGTCTGCCCGGACCGGGGGCACGGGCGGCTCCAGTGCGTCGACCACCTCGATATCGACGCCCGTCACGGCCAGTCCCAGGGACTGACCGGCGGCGTCGAGGACCGATCGGCGCACCTGCTCCGCGCGGTCGGGCAGCGGGTGGTCCAGGGCCGCTGCCACGGTCATGGCCACATGCACGCCGGTGCCGTCACCGGTGGGGACCAGACGGCAGCTCGCAGCCTTCGCCCCCGGCACCGTGTCCGCGGCCTGCCGCAGCACTTTCGCCGCCGTGTTCTCGGCGATCCGCAGATCCAGCGCGGGGTCGTCCAGCGGCAGCATCCGTCCGAGCCGCACCTCGGCCCGGACGATGCCCATGATGCGGTCGGCGAGGGTCCGGACGCTCGGTGGCTCCTGTGCCCGCAACGCCCGCGTGGCCTCGTTCAAGGCAGCCAGTCCCTCGACGGCCTCGCGGCAGTACGGGCAGGAGGCGGTGTGCGGATCCGCCGTCGGCCCGGCGTCCCGCGCCTGTTCCCAGGCGTGGCTGAGCGGGCGCCCGCAGGTCAGCGACTCGTCGCCCGCGAGCGGGGCCGCGGCGTCGAGGGGCGAGCCGTCGGAGGGCTCGGGGCGCCCCGGCGGGCCGGTGCCGGGTGTCTGCGGATACTGGTCCTCTAGCGCCATGGGGCCATCGCCTCCTTCAGGGACCGGCGTGCTCGGAACAGTCTGCCGCGCACCGTTTGTTCACTGGTACCCGTTACCTGAGCGATCTCCTTGTAGGGCAGGCCGTGCAGTTCCCGAAGGATCCAGCAGGCCCGCTGTCCGGCATCCAGCTCGCCGAGCGCGGTGGCCAGGGCGTCCGTGACCGCGTTCTGCTCGGCGGCACGGGTGGGCGAGCTGCACGCCTCGACCGCGGCGGGTTCGGCCACAGCGTCCAGCGGGAGCGGCGGCGGCCGGTGGCGCAGGGCGTTCAGGCAGCGGTTGACGGTGATCCGGTACATCCAGGTGGTGAACGCCGCGCCGCGGCGGAATTCCGGCAGCCGCCGCCAGGCGCTGACGAAGGCGTCCTGAACGGCGTCCTCGGCGTCCTGCGCGTTGCCGAGCATGTGAAAGGCCAGGACGAGGAGGGGGCGGCCGTGGCGTCGCACGAGGACGGCGAAGGCGTCCTCGTCGCCTTCGGCGGCCCGCACCGTCAGCAGTGTGTCGGGGAGTTCGGGCTCCGGCGGGGGAGGCCC
The DNA here is from genome assembly GCF_005047355.1 of Actinacidiphila oryziradicis. Taxonomy (GTDB): domain Bacteria; phylum Actinomycetota; class Actinomycetes; order Streptomycetales; family Streptomycetaceae; genus Actinacidiphila; species Actinacidiphila oryziradicis. The sequence goes on along the minus strand of NZ_SUMC01000068.1, from coordinate 18,938 downwards.
GGCCAGTTCGCTCATCACCCGCTCCCATCCCGGGAGACCAATACGCGCGCCGTCCGCTGTCGCGGTGGCGCCGATTCCCTGTTCCCGTTCAGGCGCGTGCCCGCCCAGAAAACTGTGACGCGCACATTGGACTGTGTGATGGCCAGCGCCGGGATGTGTCCAATCCTTCGACGGGCATCACGCTGGGTGCCCCATCGACCGATCGAGGTGACTGCCATGACGGAGACCACCAATCGCATCAACGCCGGCGAAGAGCGCCGGCCCGGGGTGGGCGGAGCGACGCTGCAGGGCCGCAGCGGCGTCGACGTACCTCCGGAGACACGGGGGAAGACCACCATCGCGGACGGTGTGGTGGCGAAGATCGTCGGCATGTCTGCCCGTGAGGTACCTGGCATCCACAACCTCGGCGCGGGGTTGGCCCGGGCCTTCGGCGCCGTCCGGGAACGCGTCCCCGGTGGGGGCGCGGGGGTCACCCGCGGAGTGAAGGTCGAGGTGGGGGAGCGTCAGACGGCCGTGGACCTGGACGTCGTTGTCGAGTACGGCGTCTCCATCGTCGACGTCGCCGGGGACGTGCGCGCCAACGTAATCGCCGCCGTGGAGCGAATGACGGGTCTGGAGGTTGTCGAGGTGAACATCGTCGTCGACGACGTGCACCTGCCCGAGGAGGACGAAGAGGGCGAACCAGAAGAGGGCCGCGTGCGATGAGCTGCAACGGTCCGCCGCCGCGCCCCGGCCCGGCGGCGGCGAGCACGAGCTGTTGGGCGTCAGATGGGAGTGAGCGATGGACACAGTGACTGTGGGCCTGGCAGCGGGGATGGCTCTGGGTTTCGCGGGCTACTTCGGCGGCTTCTGGGCGTTTGTCCTGGTGGCGTTCCTGGGCGGGATCGGCCTGCTCGTCGGTCTCGTCCTGCGCGGCGACATCGACCTGCGGCGGCAGCGGTGAACGCCCGCTCCGCCGGTATCCCCGGCGCCGGACCCGCTGGCCAACCGGTGCAGGCCGGGCACCTTCCGCCGCCAGCCGAACGCGGCGCGACCGTCATCCCTGACAGGGTGGTGGCTCGCGTCGCCGCTCGGGCAGCCCGTACGGCCCAGGCGCAGTGGGCGGGCCTGTCCCCCGACCGCCGCCGCGGGACAGGCCTGCCCGACGCCTCCGCGGCTACGCACGGCGGATCGGCGCGTCTGGGCCTGTCGCTGGACCTGCCCTATCCCATCGACATCGCCCGCGTGTCCCAGCGGATACAGTGCGATGTCGCCGAGCGGGTGACCCGGCTGACCGGCCTGCGCGTAGCCGAGGTCACCCTGACCGTCCGGCGGCTGGTGACCGGCGGTCGTCCGGACCGAGGACGTGTCAGGTGAGCCGCGTGCTCGTCGGCGGTCGCTGGGGCGTGACGTCGTCCGCCAGCCGGGCGGCCCATACAGCCGCCTATACCCGCCGCGCGAAGAGGAGGACCCGATGACCTCCGCCCCGGGGTCTTCCACCCCAGCCTCCGGACCGCCCTGGCCTGACAAGGTGGCTCTGGCCAAGGAGCCGGCCGGGGCCGGTTCGCCGGAACACGACGTGCCGCGGGCGGGCCCGGCGCCGGGTGGTGACAGGCGCCGCGGTTCGCACCGGCCTTGGGCCTCGCGCCGCGTCCCGGCCGCCCTGGTCGCCCTGGTGATCCTCGCTGCCGCCGGTGCGGTGCTGTGCGACGTCATCGCGGTACGGGCCGGACGCCCGGCGGCGGCCTGGCGTCGGCACCTGGCCGACGAACTGGCCTCCCGCCCGGTCGACGACGTGTGGATGCTCACCGGAGCCGCCATCGCCGCCGTCCTCGGTCTGTGGCTGATAGTCCTGGCACTCACCCCCGGCCTGCGCCGCCGGCTGCCCCTGCGGACACCCGCGGGCTGGCCCCGGCCCCGCCTGCGGGCCACACTCGATCGCGACGGGGCCGCCTGTCTGCTGCGCGACGCTGCGCTGCGGGTCCCCGGCGTCAGCCGGGCACGGGTCCGGGTGCGGCGTCACCGCATCAAGGCCCGCGCGGACGTCCGCTTCCGCGACCCGAGCCAGGTCCAGGACGACCTCACCGCCGCCCTCCAGGAGGAACGCGACCGGCTCGCCCTGTGCCGTCCCCCACGGCTGGTGGTGCGCGCACGGCGACGTGCCACCTGACCGAAGCCCAGCGCACGCCGCCCCCGGAGCCGAAACCATGAAGCTGCGAACCGTGCTCAACCGAATCCTGCTGGCCCTGGCCGGACTCATGCTGCTCGGCGGCAGTCTGCTGATCCTCGCCACCGGACTGGACGTCTATCGGCACTGGCATCTCACCCCGCCCGCCGGCTGGCCCCTCACCTCACCGAACGACTTCCTGCTCAGCTCGGCCGACCAGGCCCGCTGGAGCAGCCAGGGCTGGTGGTGGTGGCCGGCGGTCATCGCCGCCCTCGCCCTTGTCGCCCTGCTCGCGCTGTGGTGGCTGATCGCACAGTTGCGCCGACCCCACCCCGGCGGCATGCCCGTCGGCGGCACACCCCCGCAGCAAGGCGTCCAAGTGCGCGACCGCGCCCTCGGCTACGCGATCGCCGCCGAAACCGGCGGCCTGCCCGGCGTCCAGCGGGCCGACGCCCGCATCACCGGCCGGTCTGCCCATCCCCAGGCCCGCGTCGACCTCACCCTCACCCCGCAAGGGTCACCCGATTCCGTCCTCGACGCGCTGTGCGACGGCCCGCTGCGGCACGCCCACGACTCCATCGGCTCGACCGGCCTGCCCACCGAGGCACGACTGCGCGTCGCCGGTCACAAGCCCCATCGGGCGGAGTGACGTGCACAGCCCGTTGAGGCCATCCGGCCGAACCTGATCACCTGGCAAACCGTCTGGTCGAGAGGTGCAGCCGGGGCAAACCGGGCCGCCCGCGGATACTCGGGGGCGGCCGCGCTCTGCGGTGCGGCGAGGGCGGCCGGCAGGCGTGGCTCCCACCGCCGGGTGCGGCCGCCACGGACCAGCCGGGGCGAGAGCGGCGCGCTGGGCCATGCCGCCGGACACCTGGCTCGGGCGGTGTAGAAGATCCATTCAGGACTTCCTTGGCGGTGGCGATCGGGGTCCTGGTACCGGTCCTCACAACGGTGATCGGCTGGATCACGAAGTTCGTGGACGCCATCAGCGCTTCGGTGAAGTGGGTCGTTGACCAGTTCCAATGGATGTTCGACACTCTCGTCGGCCACTCGATCATCCCGGATGGCCGGAACGGGGCATGATGCTGGTAAGCCCAAAAGGGGCAATGAGATGATCTTGAAGGTCAGGCGGTTGGTTAGCGGCGCCTTGCAGCGGGGTCCCGGGAGGCGACGTGGCGCGCGACCGAGTCGACGCCGGGGCGGGCGTAACGCTCCAGCGAGCGCACGGAGGCGTGTCGGGAGCGGGCCAGCAGCATCGGTGTGCTGGTGCCGCCCTCAGCGTCGTGCGTAAGGCTCGAATGGCGCCAGCGGTGCAGCGTCCAGCCTTGGAGATCAGCCCATTGCTCGGGCCGGGCCAGCGGGTTGGCCAGCAGCCGGGTGGACTCCTCGAAGATCTCCTCCGCTCGCCGGTAGGACAGCCGGGCACGCCCCGTGGCCAGGCAGACGTCGAGGCTGGGCGTGCCGTCCGGGGCCCGGCGCCCGGTGAGGAACAGCGGTCCCTCGGTACGGCCCGAGATCAGGCGTGGCAGTAGCTGGGCCGCGCCGGACTGCCAGTGGATCCACTCGATCGCGCCGCCCTTGGCCTTGATCTTGCCGCGCTTGTCGGCGGTGAACAGGTCCTCGATGTTCAGGCAGAGCGCCTCCTCGGCCCTGGCCGCGGACTCGTACAGCAGACGCCAGAGCGTCTTGTCCCGCAAGCTCACGTCCTCCAGGCGCCAGACGGCGGCGACCTGCGCGAGGGAGAGCGCCTTGGTCTTGTCCGGCGGGGAGGGCCGACGCTCGATGCCGAACGTCGGGTCGACGCTGATCCAGCCCTGCCGCAGCCACCAGCCGATCGCCTTGCGCACCACCGAGAGTTCGCGGTTCACCGTGTCGGCGTCCATCTCGTCCGCGCGGGCCGCGGCGAGCTCGGCCAGGACCTCCGGCAGGCCGGGGTCGTCCAGCGCGGCGAGTGCCAGCGCTGGTGGTCTCGCGCCGCGCCGGGCCGGACCGATCGGGGTCGGGGTGCCGGCCAGCATCCAGGCCCAGTTCGTCAGCGAGATCCGGTAGACCCGCGCCGAGCCCTTCGTGATTCCCGCCGCCGTCAGGTACCGGTCCATCGCCGAGGCGTACGTCGCCGGACCGGCGGCCAGGGGCACGACACGGGCGCGCGGAAGACGGAGCGCGCCCCGGTCTCCGACGCGGCCGCATGTTCGATCGCCACTCTCGTCCGCCCTCCAGCACTGTCGCGGTAAATGCGTACACCTCGCCCCCGGTGCTGATGATCATGCTCGATCGAACACGCGAGGCCATCGCGGGGGTGCCGATCCGAGGGTAGAGGCCCTGTCGCGGTAAATCCGGTATTTACCGCGACTGTGGTCCGCAGTTGGCATAGGGCCCGCTACCGCTGGGGGTCTTCGGCAGAATCGAGCCATGAGGGAGATCAACAGCTGTGAGGACCTGCAAGCCTGTTGCGGTAACGACATGCTGTGCATGTGGGCTGCCCAGGGGCTCGATGGCTACAGCTACGCGTGGGCGAGCGAGGATCGGCGTGCGGTAGCTATTGCCGGACCGGCACTATCGTCGCGGGATCGGCTGGCGGTCTGGGGAGCGTCTGACGCCGCGGTCCCGCTGGTGCGCCGAGTTTTGGCCAAAGTCGGCCCGACCTACAGACCGCTTGGCGACAGCGCTCTGATCGACGCGCTTGTCCATGGGATCCCAACGCTGAATCATGTGGGCAGTTTTGGCTGGATGGACTGTACGAGTCCAGCCGGTTGTTCCGTGCCGGGCCCCAGCAGGGCCGAATGGCTGCCGGAGACCACGTTGCCGGAAGTGGAAACACTGGTGGAGGCCAGCTTCCCGGCATCGTACGCGAAGCCAGGGGTTCCAGGCGTCGAGCGGTGGGCCGGGGTGCGGGATGACGGCGGCCGACTCGCCGCGGTGGGTGCTCTCGCCTGGTCCGCGCCAACTGTCGGATTTCTTGCTGGCATTGCCGTACAGCCTCAGACCCGGAGCCAAGGACTTGGACGACAGGTCTGCAACTTCCTCCTCGCCGAGGCGCTGAGACTCCACGGGGCGGCGGCACTCATGGTGAACGACTGGAATCACGCTGCTCTGCGGCTCTACCTGGGCATGGGTCTGCGGTACAGGCCGCTGCGTGCTGCCTCGGTCTCGACCTGAGGCTATTTCTGTCCTTTATCTGTGAATATCTTATGGTTGGCCTGTTGGCCGAAAAAAAACCCACTGCCCCGGATCGTGCACGTCGTATAGATTCTCGTCTCGCTGCATAGCTGAACGAATGATGTGTGCGGGTCGAGGATCGAGCCAGGCGACATGGTCACTTGGCCGCAGTCGGGGAGCGGGGGAACATGCTTGGTGTCTGGCGATTAGTGTCACAGCTGCTCAGCGGGCGATCTGGAACGGACCGCTCATGACAGAGCGTCCGAGAAATGTCCGTATCGGGCTGAACCTCACCCTGCAATACGTGCCGACGGAGTCCGCGTCCACGGCGCTGAGGGATCACCTGCGCCTAGTCGAGGCGGTAGGTGCAGCCGGCTGGGATTCTGTCTTCGTTGCTCAGCACTATCTGAGTGAGGGGATGGCCCATCTCCAGCCGCTTCCTCTTCTGGGCCTGTTGTCCTCAGTCACCGGAGATATGCGGCTGGGTGCGGGCATTTGCCTGCTGACGCTACAGAATCCGGTGGACGTGGCCGAAGCATACGCCACGGCAGACGTTCTCAGCGGCGGGCGGCTGGTATTCGGAGCGGGACTCGGTTACCGGGATGTGGAATATGAGGCTTTTGGGGTGACCGCGGGCGGACGCGTCGACCGGTTTACTCGCAATCTGGATCTGGTGACCCGGCTGTGGGCGGGCGAGGCAGTGGACGCTGACTTGCCCTGGTGTCGGCTCGACGGCGCCCGGCTGTCCGTGTTACCCGTACAGCGACCGCGGCCGCCGGTGTGGCTCGCGGCCAACAGTGACAATGCGGTACGCAGGGCGGCACTGCTCGGTGACGCCTGGATGATCAATCCGCATGCGGCGATGGCGACGGTGGAGCGGCAACTGGAATTGTTCCACTCCGTCCGGGCCGAGGCCGGGCTGCCGGAGCCGGTCGATGTGCCGCTGATGCGGGAGGTTGTCTGTGCGCCCGACCAGGCCACGGCCACTGCCCGTGCCCGCCGCCACCTTGCAGCCAAGTACGACGTCTACAGGAGCTGGGGGCAGGACACTGTGCTGCCCCCAGGCGACCGCTTCGACGCCGAGCTCGCCGAGCTGTCCCGCGACCGATTCGCGATCGGCGACCCCGACGACTGTCTGCTCGTCCTGCGCGAATGGCGCAAACGGACGGGCGCTACCGAGCTGATTCTCCGCGTGCACTGGGCGGGAGCCCCGATCGAAGAGGCACTTGAGTCGGTGGAACTGCTCAGCACGGAAGTGCTGCCCTACCTGTAAAAGGCAACGGAAGAGAAACGCACCATGTCACACACCCCCCGAGTCCTGGTGATACGCCCGGCCAAAGAACGCGAAGCGGCGCTGCGCACTCTGGCCCGCACCGGGGCCGAGATCATCGTTGCCGACCACCCCGACAACGATCTGGCTGGCTTCGCCGACGTACAGCTTCCCTTGCCACACGTGCCGGCCGCCTTCCGCACCGACCGGGTGGCGGAACTGGAGACTCGCATACTCGACTTCCACGCCCAGTACCCGCTGACAGCCGTTATGGCCGACTACGACTACCTACTGCCGCTGGTCGGACGGCTCAACGAGCGCCTGGGGCTGCGCGGCCACACCGAGTGGTCCGGATTGACATGCTCCAACAAGCGGCTTCAGCGCTCGGCCCTGGATGCGGCCGGAGTGCCTCAGCCGCATTGGGCCCCCTGCCGGGGCACGGCAGAAGCCCGGGACTTCGCCAAGTCGGCGGGATGGCCAGTTGTGGTCAAGCCTGCGGACAGGGCGGCCAGTTGCGCGGTCTTCGTGGTGCACACCGAAGCGGAGCTGGACGCGGCTGTGGAGGCGGCGCTCATTGAGTCCTGGGGCGCGGACGTGGTGGTCGAGGAGTATCTGGACGGCCCCGAGTTCAGTGTGGAAGCGGTCGCAGCGGACGGCGTGGTGACTACGGTGGCGGTCACCAGCAAGGGCATCGGCGGCCGAACCGGGGTGCTCAAACTGGACGCCGAAATCCCGGCCCGGCTCGTTGATAGCGACCGGGCGGCGGTGGAGCGTGTCGCGGCTGATGCCGTCCTGGCCTGCGGCCTGCTGGACGGACCCGCGCACACCGAGGTCCGCCTCACTGCCGAAGGGCCACGCATTGTGGAAGTCAACGGCCGAGTCGGAGGGGTCTTCATCAGCAACATGGTGTACGCGGTCACGGGTGTGGATCTCTACCGAGCCTGGTACGACGTGCTGCACGGCAAGGCTCCCGGCCTTGCCAACGAGAAGCGGGGATTCGCAGTCCGCCGGTGTGTCTCCGAGGCGGAGGGCCTGGTCGAGTCCGTGGAGATCGGCGCGCTGCCCCCGGAAGTAATGGGGCGGCATCTGCTCACTCGCTGCTTCGTGCACCCGGGTGACCGGCTGACTGCGATCAGCAATGGCAATGAGATGCGGGCCGCCGTCGTTGCCTTTGCCGAACGGAGAGAGGACGCGGTTACGGCCGCTGAGGCGCTCGCCGCGAATGTGACCATCCGTACCAGCCCGCTGACGGGGGAAGCCGCGAGATGAACCGGGTTCTGATTCTCAACCGCTACCGGTTGCAGTCCGCTGCCTTCCATCACTGGCTGGCACCCGAGCACGAGCTGTTCCTGCTCAATTGCGCCACACGGGCCGTCGACAGGCGCCCCGAAGCCGCCGTGATCCGGGCCCGATACCGCGACATCGCTGAGTTCGACGACTACGTCACCAACCCAGCGGTCGTCGAAACCGCCCGGGAATGGATCCGGCGGTACGACATCGATACTGTCATCGCCTTCTCCGAGTACGACGTACTGCGCGCGGCCCGGCTGCGCGACGAGTTCGGCCTCGAAGGCCAGAGCGCCAGCAGTGCCGAGGCATACCGCGACAAGCTGGTCATGAAGCGGTTGCTGGACAAGGCCGGGCTGCCGGTTGTCCCGTACATCCCGCTGGAGCGTCCTGGAGACCTGGAGCGCTTCGCCGCAGACGTGGGCTACCCAATCCTGGCCAAGCCTCGCACAGGCACCGGTTCCCGGGGCATTCTCCGTATCGAGGACGACCCGGCGGCGGCTGCCTTCGCCGCAAGCCAGGGCCCAAGACTCAACGAGTACCTCGCCGAGGCCTTCACTCCGCACGAACTCCTGCACTGTGACGGAGTGTTCGTCGCGGGGCGGGCGGTGTTCACCGAGGTCTGGTCCTGGTCCACGACGTTCCTGGACATAGTGGAAGCCCCGGTGCCCACCATGGCCATCACCCTGGACCGGGACGATCCGCGCCGGGAGACCGTGGTGCGGCTCGCCGAGGACACGCTGCGTGCCCTGCCCACCCCTGCGGTGACGGCCTTCCACATCGAGTTCTTCGACACCGGGACGGGGATCGTGGTCAACGAGGCGGCGAGCCGTATCGGCGGGGGACGTATCCAGCCGACACTGCGCCGACTGCACGGCGTCGACCTCGTGGAACTGGCCGCCCGCCATCAGACTGACTCCTCCCCTGAGTCTCTCGTGCCCCGGCAAGCCGCTCCCACCGGGGGATTTCTGATCGCCTATGACCACGCCGGTGTGCGCGGCCGGGCACCGGCCGAGTGCCCGCTGCCCGGCATCAGCCACTACGAAACCGTGCTGCCCCGCTCCTCGGGCGGCACGGCCGACGTCGCTTCCTCCTCATATCTGATCAGCGGGGTGGCGCTCGGCCAGGACCGTTCGCAGACAGCCGAGCGGCTGCTGGCTATGCACCGCTGGTTCCTCGACAGCATCATCGCCGCCTGAAACTGCAACCCGCTACGTCATGCCCACTTCATGAAGGGATTCTTCGCCATGCCCGGATATGACCCGACCGCCTACCGCATGGGCATCGAGTTCGAATACCAGCTCGTGGACGCCGAGGGGCAACCGCAGCACTGGAAGGAACTGTCCTTCCCGCTCCTGAAGGACGTCATCGCCAAATCCAACGCCCCTTCCAACGACTACATGGTGGTGAAGTACCCCGGCTCCGACCAACGCAGCTTCTATCTGGAGGGCTACGACCTCACCGACGAGCAGGGCCAGCTCACCGACCTGCACGTCAAGGGCATCGAGATCAGCACACCGATCGCCTCCGACGTGTATGGGCAGCAGGAATACCTGGTCCAGCACTACGAGGAGATGCAGGCACTTCTAGCCGAAATCGGACTGCGCGGCAGCGTGTACGGAGCTCACCGCACCGCCGAGGAGTACCGGGGCCCGCGCGGCGGACGCGGCATCGAGGGCTGGGCGGCCGCCGAGACGGCAATGATGACCTGGGGCATACACGTCAACGTCAGCTTTCCCGACGAAGTCGAAGCACGCCTCGACCGTGAGTATCTGCACGCGAAGTTCGACTGGTTCGGCCCGGCACTCGTCCTTCTGAGCGCCAACACTCCGGTAAGGGGAGAAGGACCATGGACCGTCGACGGAGTCGTGGGTAAGTCCGAGCGCTCCTACCGCCGCAGCTTCACCCGGCGACCGATGTACTTCCGTGACGATCAGCACTTTCGTAAGGAGATCACCTGCATCGACATCACTAACCGGCTCGACCTGGTGCGCGGCTACACCGCGCTGGTCACAGGCCTGATGCTGGAGCAGGGAACGTTCAAACATGTCGCGAGCCCGTCCGCGGACCACAACATGCGGTTGGCCAGTGTGCATGGCTACCAGGCGCCGCTCCTCGACCGGCACTTCCAACCCGTGGATGCCGGCGCCCTCGTTGATGACGCCCTTGACCGGGCCACCAAGGGCCTCGCCGACCACGGCCTGGACACCAAGGCCCTCAATGCCCTGCGGTCTCTTGCGGAGCGGCGCCGCTGCCCCGCCGACGACACCCTGGAGACCTGGTACGCCAATCCGGACTGGGCGGCTTTCCTGTCGCAGCACACCGACCTGACCGGTCACTGAAAGGACGAGTCCCGCACCCATGTGCCGCATATTCGGCCTGCTCGACCCCCGCCTGAGCCGTGAGGAGCTGCACAGGCGGGGGGACGAACTGGCGCAACTCCTGGACCATGGCGGCCCCGACGGGCGCTCTCACCGGGTCTTCGACGGGATCCTGGCCGGTGGCACTCGGCTGGCCATCTCCGATCCTGAGTCGGGCTGGCAGCCCTTCACCGCCGAGGGCTTCACCGTCTTCTACAACGGTGAGATCTACAACGCGCCCGAACTGCGCCGGGGGCTTGTCGCCACGGGCGTGGAATTTCGTACGCGCTGTGACGGTGAGGTGCTCGCACCGCTCTTCGCCAGGCACGGGGCAGCTGCAGCTCGACTCCTCGACGGCATGTTCGCGATCATGGCGTACGAGCACCGTACCCGACGGCTCACCCTCGTCCGGGACCAGTCCGGCTTAAAGCCGCTCTACCTCTTCTCCGAGGGTGGACGGCTCGGATTCGCCTCAGAGATCCCCGCGCTGCTGCGGCTGCGCGGTGGCGGAATTCGGCTGGACCCGGACGCGCTCGACCGCTATTTGCGGTTCAAAGCGGTCTACGGTGCTGTGCCCGAGCCGGGTGCGCTGGGCGACCCGACCTTGATCGAGGGGATCCGCTCACTGCCGCCCGGCCACGCCCTGGAAGTTGTGCCGGGCGGGGTGCCCGCGGTGATGGCGGTGGCCTCGGTCGCCCCCGAGGAACTCTCCGACCCTGTGGAGGACCTCGCCGGCCGGCTCCCGGGATTGGTCGCCGAGATGCTGCCGACGGATGTGCCGTACTGCGCGGTGCTCTCCGGCGGTCTCGACTCCTCCGTGATCACCACATTGGCTGCTCGCGCGGCAGGGCCACTTCAGGCATTCACCGTCGTCCCCAAACACCCGTCCGCGTACGACGAGCTGCCCTTCGCTCAACTGGTCGCCAAGACCACCGGGTCCAGGCTGGAACAGGTCACCATCGGCGGTTCCGATCTACCCGGACTCCTGCCCGCAGTGGTCCGCAACCTTGGGCAGCCCAACTCCGACCCCATCATCGTCAGCACCTACCGGCTCTTCGAGGCGGTACGCGCAGCGGGGTATCCCGTGGCGCTCACCGGCGATGCCAGCGATGAACTCTTCGGCGGATACGACCGGTTCAGAGCACTGGCCCGCAGCGGGGACACCGGCGCCTACCGGGACGCCCTGTCCGGAGTACCTGCTATGTGGCGCGAGGCCCTGTACACCAAGGACGCCCGTCAGGCCCTTCATGAGCACCGGCGTCCCGACGACGGCCCCTGGGCGCGCCCGCGGCCCTCCAAGGTCACCCCGGCCGAGGACGCCACCGGTTTCGAACTGCGGCATCGACTGCCCGTCTACCACCTGCAGCGCCTGGATCATCTCAGCGCCGCCCATTCCGTCGAGGCCCGCGTCCCTTTCTGCCGGAACGGCATCACCAGCCTCGGCCGTTCGCTGGGGCTGGCAGACAAGCTGGGCCCCGGCAACAGCGTGAAACGCACCCTGAGCACCGCAGCGACCCGCCACCGCTGGGCGCCCGAGGTGATCGTGAACAGGCCCAAACAGCCCTTCACCTTCCGGCTCTCCGACAATCTGCTGGAGGACCAGGGAACCGCCCTGGACTGGGCCCGACAGGTGCTGACCGACCCCAGCGCGCAGCGCGGATCGTTTGAGGGAGCCCAAGTGGAGAAAGTCCTCGCCCAGTTCGACGAGCGGCCCAGCGAGCCACTGGCACACACCGTATGGGCACTGCTTGTGCTGGAGCTGTGGCTGAGGGAGATCACCGGAGGCCGGTCGTGACCACCCTCGCCGTCAGACGGGTCCGGGCCATCGGCGTCGACATCGGCCTGTGGAGCGTCGGCGGAGCTGCCGCTCCGACGCTCGTCGTCGCCAGCTCCCGCCGACTCGCTGACCCACTGCCCGTTCTGGAAACCGCCGTGGCCACGATCGGCCGGCCGGTCGAGAAGGTGGCACTCGCTCATCCGGCTGCCGACGGCCCCACGGCGCACGCCGAATATGTCTTCGCACAGGTCGTCGAGCAAGCTGGTTGCCAGGTGCTGGACCTCACCCCGGAGTGCGGCCACTCCATGCTCGCTACCGCTACCCATCTACACGCCAGCGGACGCCTCCCTGCCGGGCGCGGGCCCTTGCTGCTGCTCACCCACCGCTCAGGGATCTGGCGCATCGTGGAGTGCGAGATCAGGACCCTCGACGCGGAGGCTGGAGTCTACGACGCCGGGCTCGGCTTCCCGCTCGACGACCGGGGCGGTGACTTCCCGCTGGGCAAGGTGCCGCTGGTGCTCGACATCGCTGGGGTTGCGCTACCGGTCACCGTCGTAGACAGCGGCAATCCGTACGCGTTCGTGGACGCGTCCGCCCTGGGCATCAGCAGCAAGGACGGGCTCATGACGGCCGGGGACGACGCCCGCACCATGCTTCGGGAAGTCCGGACCCAACTGGCACCCCGGCTTGGGCTGGCCGACTCTCAAGTCCTGCCCAAACCTGCTCTGTTGCTACATACAGAGGACGGCGGTATGTACGTACGAGCACTGTCGGCCGACGATTGGCATCCCGGCCTCGCCCTCACCGGTCTGATTGCGGTCGCGACCCTGGTGGCCGACATCGCACCGGGCTACGCAGACCTCTCAGTCGGGCACCCGGGCGGCACCTCCACGGTTCGCCTGTGCAACCAACCTGATGGCACTCGCGTTCTCACAGTCACCGGTCGCCGGGTGACGCGGCTGGCACAGTTTCCCCTGGGGGTATGACGATGCGCTTCGTACCTGCCGACCGCACGCAGCGCTGGCTGGCCCTCGGCAACCTTGTCAACATGACGGGCACCGGGGCCTCCATGTCCGCTTTGGTGGTTTTCCTAGCCCAGGTCAAGCACTTGCCGCTGGCCCAAGCCGCCTCACTGCTCAGCGTCAGCGGTCTGATCGGGGTGCTGGGCGCAGTGCCACTCGGGCAGCTCAGCGACCGGTACGGGGCACGGATAGTGGCCATCACCGCAGAACTGGTGTGCGCTGTCGCCACCTGCGGCCTGATGGTGTCGGGAAACATGTGGTCGTGCGCCCTGGCGTTGGCAATAAAGCAGCTGGCGACGAGCGGGAACACTGCGGCCCGCTCCACCCTGATGGGTAAGCTCGTCCCACCAGAGCAACGCGCGACGCTGCGTGCTTACCAGCGCAGCGTCACCAATGTGGGTTTCTCGCTCGGAGCGCTCGGGTCGGGCTTCGCACTGGCCGCGGACAGTGCGGCCACTCTTTATCTGCTGCTCGCCCTCGACGCCGCGACGTTCTGCTTCGGCGCTTTTGCCACAGCCAGGCTGCCCGAGGCCAGCCGCGGCGCGAAGGGACGCGGCCTCGCTGCCGACGCTCTGGGCGACCCCGGCTATCTCTCAGTGGCGTTGTTGAATGCCGTGCACACCTTGAACCGGGCTGTCGTCTCCATCGGCGTTCCCCTCTGGGTTGTCTACGGCTCGCGACTTCCACATTGGGCGGTCTCAGCTGCGATGGTCCTCAACACCGTCGTGGTGGTCGGGCTCCAAGTGCCGCTCAGCGGACAAGCAACAGACGTCCAGGGGGCCCGTAGATCACTTCTCATGGCAGGTGTCCTCACGGCTGGCGGTTGCGCCGCGCTTGCCGGGGGCGGGGCATCGTCGGGATATGCGCTGTGGATGTTCTTGAGCGTGGCTTGCCTGACGCTCTCGCTGGGGGAAATCCTCGGGGCCACCGCTGGCTGGATCCTCTCTTACGATCTTGCTCCCGATGAGTTGCTGGGCCAGTACCAGGGGGTGTGGCAGCTCATCGCGGACGGTGCCTCGAAGGCTGCTGGCCCAGCTGTCATTGGTTGGACGGTTGCCGCGGGCCCGCTGGGATGGAGTGTGCTGGCCGGAGGGTTCGCGATGGTGGCTGGCTCCAGCCCAGCGATTGTGTCGCGGGCGAAGCCCCGGACGGCCAAACACCGAATGGCGCTCGACTTGGCGCGTGGGAGTAGTGGCAGCTGCTCTGTCACCGGAGCGCCATTCCGCAACGGCTGATTTTTCACCCGTTGCTGACAATAGCCCCTACCGATCACGGGTCTGCCGGGCTATCACGGGTGTCGTTATATCCGTTTCGCATAGATTTGCGGAGTTATCTGGCCGGTGGCTCCACCGGCACGGACTGCCCATCTCAGCATCCCTTCCCGGCAGGGTCACGTTATCCGCTGGTGCAGCCGCATGTACCCCGTCTGCTCCGCCTCGGCCAGGCTGCCTCGTCGAAGCCGTCGCGGAATTTGGTGAAATCGATGTCCAGGTGCGGCTCGTAGGCATCGGGGACGATGGCGAGTTCGTGTGTGGAGTATTCGCCGAACCGGTTGATGTTTTCCGTGATGTACGGGGATATCTCCGCCAGGTCTTCGGGCTCGATCTTCCACCCCTCGGCCTGTAGTTCTCGCACGATCATGGCAATGTCTGTGGCCTGGTGGAAGATGACCGCGTTGGTGAGAAGGGCGTTGAATTTCATTGCCTTTTCCTGCTCGACGGGGTCATTGTCGGCGATGATGCCGCGGTTGCCGAAATAGAGCCACTGCATGAACCGGTTGTACGACTCGACCTTGTTGGTCGCCGCCGTCACGCGCCGGCGCATCGCCGGATCGGAGAGGTAGCGCAGCATATGCACGGTACGGATCACCCTCCCGACCTCACGAAACGCGGTGTAGGTGCCGTTGCGGCGGGAGCCGGAGCGCAGCCGCTTGAGCAGCAGGGTGGAGGACAGCAACCCCTCGCGCACGGACACCGCGACGCGCATCAGGTGCCGGAACTGCGACTCGATCAGGCCCCAGTCGATGACATTCGCCCCCGGCTCGCCGAACAGTGTGTCGATGTGCACATACTGGCTCTGCTTGGACGGTCGATAGAAAGTGAGATCCTTCCAATTCCGGATTCTTGGCATCAAATCAAAGCCCAGCAAATGGGCCAATGCAAACACCGGATAAGATTGCCCCTGCGTATCGGCGTGGATCGTCGTCGGCTTCAGCTCCGAGGCGTTTTTCAGCAGTCCCTCGATGATGTAGACGGCCTCCCACACGCCACACGGAATAAAATGCGTGAACAGGGCGATATAGGTGTCTGAAATGTGGTGATAGGCGATGCCGCCGGACTTTCCGAGCCTCACCGAGGTCTCGGAGAGCAGGTTGTTGAGGTAGGTGTCCATGTGGGTGCCGTCCGCGCCCACCGTGGTGCCGTCGCCCCACGCCTGGGAGATGTCGAGTTTGGCGTGCGCGTTGACGACATCGGTGATCGCCTCGTTGAGCAGGGCGATGGAGAAGTGCCGGTTCGCGGCCAGCGACAGCTCGTGGCCGGACACCCCGGGGATGTGCCGGGCGGCCTCGTACGGGCCGAGGTTGGTGCCCTTCACGAAGGTCGTGATGACGTACCGGCCGAAGGGGTCCTGGAGTTTCGGCTCGTTGCCGGAGGCCGGGCCGAAGCGGCGCCACCACTCGACCCAGAACGCGGTGCGGGCCAGGAATCCCGATCAGGGAGCGTTCCGGCAGCCGCGCCTTGATCTCCTGCTCCAGCTTCCTCGCGCTGGCCCGCTGCCCGTCGGCCTTGTGCGGGGTGAGGGTGGGGATGCCGGTCTTCGGATCGATGAACAGCCCCTCGTTGTCCGGATACCCGGCATCCGCCCCGGCCGCGGCCCGCGTGAGCATGTCCTGGAGCTGTCGGTGGAAGGACGCCGCGTCGTACGGGGTGTCATCTCCGGGCTCCTTGAGGCCGACCTCCACCAGGTAGTCGCCGAGCTTGTCCCTGACGGTCTCCCAGCCGAGCAGCTGCTTGGACCAGTCCGCGTACTCATCGGAGCCGAGTACCGCGATGTCGCCGGTGCGCAGTTCGTCGGCGAGGTTCGCGAAGACCATCGCCTCGAAGTGCCTGCGCACGAAGTAGCCCGGCCGGTCCTTGTCCCGGATGGCTTTTTGCCAGTTCAGGGTGGCGAAGGAAACGTCCACCACCTTCCCCTGCGCATCCAGCTCGGGGATGTAGTCGCGGGCGGCCTTGTGGGCCTTGGCGTGCGCGAGGGCATTCAGCACCCGCCAGTCCTCCGAGGTCGAGGTCAGCTCCAGGCGGCCCGGTGCGGCCAGGTCGAACATCAGGGAGCGGTCCTTGCGCAGCTGCCCGTACAGCAGGATCTCCCAGTTGTTGCCGTGGTGGGCGGGGACCTTCTCGATCTGCTCGTACTGTCCGGCGAACCCGCCGAAGCCCTCCACCGCGGCGGTCACCGCCCCTACCCCGCCGGCCTGCACCGTCAGCGCTCTGGCCAGGGCGAGGAAGGCGAGCGAGACCTTGCCCTCCAAGCGGTCCGTGACCTGCTCCGCACTGGCTTCCTCGTCCAGCCCCTCCAGCGACTTCAGGATCTCCCCAAGATCATCCCGTGGCCCCTTTTGGGCTTACCAGTTTCATGCCCCGGAACGGGTCATGCGCGGCAGCTCCGGCGGCGGCCGGTCCACGACGATCCGGCCCGTGCCCAGATGCTGCGCTGTGACTGCCAGAGCCGCCGCGCCGCCCACATCGATGAACGACACGCCAGAGAGATCCACGAAGGAGACGTCCGTATGCTTCCGCGCCAGACCCTGCAATGCCTGGTCCCAGGATGCGCGGGTGCTCACGCTGATCTCTCCAGTGGCGCGGATCCCAGAGCGACCGGACAAGGGCCCCACCTCCAGCAGCGCCCCGCTGCGCGACGGCACCGGGACCGATCCGTCCATGCCACGGGAAGCCGTCACGTTCTCTCCCCTACCTCAGGTGCCGCTGAGTGACGTTCCCTTTCCCCGGCCACCCACAAGACGGACGGCGGGGTACAGCAACGTCATTGTATGAGCGCGACGGTGCGCCGTCGGCCAAGGGAAGGCAAGAACCGCATGCAGCCCTCACCGCATGAGGGGAGGCGACGGCCAGCAGGCAGCCTGTGCGACGGATAAGTCCGGAGCGAAGCAGGACGGCGGGTTCCGCCCATGAGCAAGGCGGACAAAGCTGGCGGACGCGACCTCGCAAGCGGCGGGAAAGCTATGCCCGTCGCCGCTCCTTGGCGCCCTTGAGAATCGCCTCTGCTTGCTCAACAGCGGTTGCCGCCGGGGATCACTCCTGAGCTGATGCCGGTTCCGCCCCGGAGCGCGCGACCAGCAGGCGTCTTTCGTAACGGTCCAGAGCGAGCAGGAGGCCCAGCAACACGAAGGGAAGCACGGACACGATGGCGATCACCTCTTGGCTTCTGTCGAAGGGACGGCTCCACCACCGCCGGGCGTCTGCCATTCGAGGCGGCCGGCGCCCAGGACATCGGCCGGCCGCTTCCAGGGCCCGGCGGGTCGCGGAGCGGTTGCGCACCGGCAGGCCCTCCAGTCCGAGGGTGAGCGCGCAGGCGAACTCGAACGCGTGCACCGTGCGCGGCCCGAGCCGGCCGAGCGCGTGGCCGGCCAGGGCCTCGGCGACTGCTTGGTCTTCCTCCTCGCTGTGCAGCCACAGGATCAGTCCGGCCCCGTCCCCGGGACGCGTCGCGTGAGGAGACGACACCCCGCACCCGCCCGGACGGGTCGTGCGCGACATCCGTGAGGACGTTGTCCAACTCCGCCCACCAGCCGCCGTCCACCGGCGAGCGCCTGGCCGGTGCCTCGGCGAGCATCGCGGGCGTTGCCTCCGGCTGCCCTGGCAGCCGGTCGGCCTCCACCAGCGCGAGCACCGCCTCCTGGTCGCCGGCCGCGTACGGCCGCCCGGACAGCCGTGTCCCCCGCAGACTGTCCCTGCCGGCGCCCGGACGCCAGAGCACTCGCCGCCGCAGGCCCAGGATCCACCATCCGCCTCGAATGCCACGCGTCCGGGCATCTGACCGGCGGCATCCGGCCGACAAACTCGGGCCGCGCGGCCCCGGCCGGCGGGTGGCCGCGTTCGCCGCCGCCCACCTCGGCCATGAGGGCGTCGGGCCGCGTGAGTGGCCCGATGCCTCATGGGAGACCGTCAGGGGACCTGTCGTGTGTGATTGCCGTCACCGGTCACTGCGGCCGGTTATGTGGCGGCGTGGTCGGCGGCCGTGGTGACGGTGGTGCGTTCGTGGTGGCGGCGCTCGTAGTCGAGTACCTGCCGGGCGAGGTCGGTGTCGGCCTCGCGCAGCCGGGTGCGGATCTCGTCGGCCTTCATGGAGTCGTAACCGGGCCAGGGCTCGTCCCCGCGCAGGTCCGCGATCTTGTTCAGGATCGTGGTACGGCCGGCATGGGCCCGCTCGTAGCCGTCGATCGTGGCCAGCTCGGCCTGGGACAGGTGCCGAAGCCAGCCGGTGACCTCGACGACGGTCAGTTCGCCGTAGCCGGGAATCGGCAGCTCGTCCTCCGCGGCCGCGGCCCCTTGCACCTCGCCCCGCATCCGGGTCACCCCGGGCAGCCGCCCGACCGCACCTTCGAGGGTACGTTCGGCCTGCTGCTCCCACTGTTCGGCTTGCCGCCCGCTAGCTTCGACCGTCTCCCGCAGGCGGCTCCAACCACCACGGACCGCCTCACCGGCCCCGGTGGAGCCCACCCACTCCGCACGGCGGCCGCCGTTCGCGGCGGCCACCACCGCCCCGGCCTGTTCTTGGAGGCTGTCGGCGAGCTTTTGCAGCAGTTCCTCGTCGTGGCGGCGGATGGAGCCGAGCAGGTCCGCGCCGGGGTCGTCGTCGGCCTCCTGGGCGATGCTTTCGCCGGCCCGGCAGGTAGCCA
>NZ_SUMC01000067.1 GCF_005047355.1 Actinacidiphila oryziradicis | reverse complement strand
GGCAGACGCTGTCTTCCAGGGCCGCCGCGAGCACGGGCAAGGTGGCGCACCGGTGAGCGCCCTCACGGAACGCGCCCAGCACCACCGAGGCCTCCCCGACGGCACCCAGGCCCTTGCCCCGGACATCTCCGATGACCACCCGGGTGCACGGATGGGCGGCGCGGGCGACCGCAAACAGGTCACCACCGACCTGCGTCTCGTCCTCGGCCGCCAGATACAGCCAGGCCACCCGCAACGGCCCGACCCGGCTGGGCGGAGGCCGCAGCAGGGCCCGCTGCGCCGCCTCGGACACCGACCGCACCTGACTCAGCTTGCTGTCACGCCACTCCCGGGTGAAGGAGTAGAACACCACCGCGGACGAGACCGCCACCAGCGCGACGATCTGCGCTTGACTGTTCATCGTCCCCAACATGCCGCGCACAGCGTCGATGACCACCAGGGCGATTGCGGCCAGGACCCCGATGAGAGCGGTCAGCCGGGGCCCTGCAAACGAAGGCGTGATGGCGGGCGCGACGACGAGAAGCGCAGCCAGGCGGACATCCGGTGGGGACAGGATGGCAGCCACGGCGATCACTAGGATCAGCACGAGCGGGATCGCCACCAGCCCGCGGCCCGATGGCTGCTTCAGAAGGCGGTCCACCAAGAATCTGCGGGCACCCATGTACGCCTTTTGCCCCCTATTTGGTGGCGCATGCTCGCAGACGTTCGCCCGGGCGGTCACCGTGCCTGCGGGGCCGGTGGTCTGTCGGCGTCGGGTGGGGGCTTGCGGGTCTCGGGGTGCTTGGGGGCGCCCTGTACGGCGAGGGACCGGCAGTAGGCGCAGCGGCCTCTGGCGTTGGTCAGGATCGCGACGACGTCGTCCGTGGTGATCTTCTCGGCGGGGCGTCCGCTCATGAGCCGCTCCCGGTTGGCGCGGACCGCCTTCCGGCTGCACCAGAAGCGGATGTCCCGAAGGGGAGTGCCTGCGAGGAACTCCTCGTAGGTGAGGAAGCTCGGCGGGGGAATCTCCTCCGCCATCAGCACTTCGCGGGTGGACTCCAGCGGTGGCTTCTCGGTGGCCATCAGGGCTTCCTTGCTCCAGACGTTCTCGTGCAGCACCCATCGCGCGCCGACGGTGTCCCACTGGTCGTCGCGGATGCGGGTGACGCGGGTGGTGCCCACTTCGGCCACACGCGCTCAGCGGCGACTGTCTGATAGGCGGCCTTCTCGCCGCGTGAAGCTGGCACAGCTAACCTGATCACCTGGTTCGCAGGAAGACCGGCACGGGAAACGACGCGGGCCGAGGGGAGAGTAGGTGATCGACCACCCGGGGCTCGGCGGCGAGCACCGCGACCGCGTCGCACGTGGTTCCAGGGCCTGTCCCCCGCAAGCTGACTGCACTGAGCTGCGCGCCGTCGGCGATCAGCTTTGACCAGGAGCGAGCCTTCTGCTTGTTCACATAGCCCACCGGGCCCTCTCCCTGCTCAGGGTAGACCGCGACAGCGAAAGGATCGTGCGGATTGTCCGGCTCTCGGACCAGACGCAGACGCCGGCCAGGCCGCAAGTCGGCGTTTCGCGCGGCGTCCGAGTAGTACTTCTCGCCCCTCACGTTCGTCACGTGCAGTCCCGCGAGGTGCAGCCGCCGATCAGTAGGTCCCACAAGGAGACCGGTGGAGTCCTCGCATGGCCGCAAGCCGCCTTGGTAGTCGATCAGGTGGAGTCGGGGCATGGCACCAGGCGGTGGTACGAAGCGGTCCTTAGGCCCATCTGACGGTACGTACATGGAGTCCCCCTCGAAGACGGGTGGCGCCGCCTCATCGCCCACCGTTGCCGCAGCGAGTCGCGTCCCCGCAGGCGAGGACACCATCGAACGCGCCGGTGGTGTCCACAGAGTGATCGACACAACATAGCGCCGTACGCCCTGCCGGACGGGCCCTCTGGAGCTTCTCGCGCAAAGCCCAGCAGGTCGTGTTAGTGGCGCCGCCTGCGGTGCCGTCGCCTCCACGGCCGATGACTCGGTGAAGCTGTACTGGCCATAGACGTCGGCCTCCGCCATCCCACCGCCCTTTGGGCAGGGCAGCCGACGCCTCGTCCGACGGCTGCTGACGTGCGTCGGCGCCGCGTCAGCCGCACCGTAGATGTATGACCGAGAGCGGGGTTCCAGGCATCCCGATCGTGGTGTCCGGCGTCCAGCACGGCGAGCCGCCGTTCCGCATTGTGCTGGTCAACGGGGAGCCGGTCGGCCAGGCGTTCTCCATCGTGGACGTGATCCAGTTCGCTCTTCACTCCGGGCTGGAACACCTCGACCTCGCCGACACGTCAGTCATCAGGTGGGTGGGTGGCTCTCAGCGGGGAACTGCTCCCCTCGGCTTGGTGGTCGCCGGGCGACCTGGGATCCGCTGGAAGGTCGGGGTATCCGCTCGGGGCCGGAAGACCGGCATGGGGGTCCGCGGTTCCCTGGGCTCGACCTGGGCGGGACGACGGGGCTGCGTGGGCATTTGGTCCTCCTTCATGGGCCCTCGATAGCGAGGGCTTCTCGATCGATCACAGACGGCGGGGTGCTCCAGGAACGAGCCCACTTCGCATGAGCCAGCCGGATGTTTGCCGGCTGAGGGAGGACGTCCCCGAGAACCTGGCCGAGATGGCGCAGCTCGACCACCCTCGCGAGGTGCCTCCCTCTGCTCAACGAGACCACGGTCAGGCGGTAGGCCTCCAACCAGACCTCGACCCACCCCGAGTCCTCCGGCGGCAGGTCAAGCGACTCCATCACCAGGACCGCGTCCGCGTACGCCTGCCCCTGCCGGTCGTGGAACAGCGCACGGGCGTGAGCCCCGCCCACCTCGTAGATCGCCCCTCGCGGGGTGTGAATCAGCTCGGTCTCTCGGCACAGGTCCTCGATGGTGGTTTTGTTGAAGGCCCTGATGGACTCCTCCACCGCCTCCAGATTCCCCACACAGCTCGTCAGCGTCTCGGTCGTCTCCGTGTGCTGCCCTCTGGTCCTCCAGGGACGTCCTGCGGACCCCCTCCACGTGTTCTACGGCCACCGCGAGCACGTGGAGGGCATCACCCAGGCGTTCGTCCTCCCGGCTAAAGGACGGGTCCCCGTGCTCCATGGCCCACTGGACGTACCGGGCCCGCCCCCAGACCTCTCCCGGAGTGCGAGCAGCGGCCAGGAGGAGCAGGGACTCCCTGAAGGTCTTGGAAGCCGGTCCCTGGCGGAGGGTCTCCGGGAGCAGCTTCCCGTCGGAGGGGAGCCACCTGGTCCCCTCCAGCCGGAGTGCCTCCTCGTACGGCTGGACGGCCCGCTGGAGTCCACGGGCGGACACCAGGACCCGGGAGCCAAGCACCCTGGGTACGGGCTGCTTCGGTGCCCCCCAGTCGTGCAGCAGCCCCTCCTTACCGAGCTTTCCGGGGGTCGACGCCCGGGGCCTGGTGGAGGGCCTCGATCGTGGGGAGAGCGGCCCTCTGTAGGTGGTCCTCATCCAGCTCCTCCGATCTCATTGCATCCTGCAACGGAATACCTCGCTCTGGGGATCGCAGGAGCAAGGTGCCACTTTGCTTCGAATTCGTAAGACCTCGTGATACCTGGCCCCCGGATTCTTTGTATTAGTGCAAAGCCGGGGAGGGGACGCGTACGCTCCGCTGCGCCCGGCGGTGGAGGCCCACCAACCCTGCGAAGTGCTCTGCCGCACGGTGCTCTGCCGCGAGGGCCTGAGCAGCAGCGGCGAGCAGGACCTGAGCGAGGTCCGGGGGCTGGAGCTCGGAGATGTCGCTCAGTTCGGTGTACGTCTGGTGACCGTCTACAACCTCTCCGGGGACCACGGCCTCGCCGGACTCCATGATCACCGGCTCCACCTCGACCACTCGGTCCGGTTCCTTCGCGGCCCGCCGCATCAGCGAGCGGTACTTCACGAGGAGGGTCTCGGGGTCGAGCGGCGTGAACGGGATGCCCAACTCCTGGGCCTCCTCCCGTGTCCGGCCGTCCCTGCCGAGGTGAGCCGCGATGCTCCTCGCCATGGTGGCCAGCTCCCGGGATGGCACTCCGGGGATCCCGGTCAAACTCGCTGCTGACATGGCTCTCCCGCCATCGGATGAGGGGCTCCGGCCTCTCCAGCTGATGAGTCAAGGATACCCTCCGGGGAGGGTATCTGCCCTGGTCAGAGCAGGATTCATGACCCGTCAGAGGGCGGTAGTACCACCGGTACTACGGCTCATGACGAAGGCCCCGCCCTCACGGAGGGCGGGGGTGTTTCGTCATGCCCGGGACGTGGTGGAGGGGTTGTCGAGGCTGCGAGCGATGACCCACTCTTCGTGGCCGCGCCGACAGGTCAGTATGAGCCGGACGGGTTGGTTCGCATGTTCCTGCTGCCACATCTCCTCGGTCGTGCCGATCATCCAGCCCCCGGGCCGGGTGTGCTCCATGAAGAACGGGCGCCCCCGGCCTACGACCAGTGGGAACGGGGACGGGCTCCGGCCGTGTTCATCCGCTCCGTCGGTGCGTGGCTGGAAGCGGTACGGGCCCCAGACGAAGGCGTCGTAGTCGGCCTGCGTTGCTCGCGGACCGGGGTGGAGGGCGGTGTGTTCCATGTCGTCGTTGCCGACGGCGATGGTCACTTCGTCGAGCTCTCTCAGGTGGTCAGGGCCCTCAAGGTGCACGGTGAGGTAGGCCACGCTGGCGCCCGTTTGAGCCAGGGTGATGTCGAACTGCGGGGTGAGGTCGGCGTGCCACCGTTCGCGTTCGATGCGGGCCACGGCGTCGGCGGTGGCGCTGGAGCGGTGTGCCGCTTTCCAGGAGCCTCCGGCGGCGGCTGCGGCGAGTGCGGCGATGACGCCATTGATGGTCTCGGACCAGGGGAATCCCATGGCGGCGGAGAATACATCTGCGCGCGGCGTTGCCTCCTGACCATCATCCCCGTGGTGCCCGTCGAGTCCTCCCGCCGCCCCCCCCAACGCCACGAATGCCCCTGCTCTCCTTCACGGAAGGCAGGGGCGCTTTCCCGTTTCCCGGGGTCAGCTGAGCGGGAGTTCGGTGAGCATCACGGCGTAGACAGGGGAGTCCGGGAACGGCTGGCGCTCTCCCACCTTGCGGTATCCCCAGGACTCGTACAACGCCTGAACCCGGGGGTGTTCGGTGTCCACCAGGAGAACGGCGAGGTCCTCGCCCCTGCCCTCCACGAGGGCGCGGGCGAGCAGCGCGGCGGCCCCGGTCTTGCGGTACTTCGTGCGGACGGCCATCTCGGAGAACGAGAACGTGCGGTGCTTCTCCGGCGCTGGGTCGAGGTGCTCGCGCCACCACTCGCGATCCGGATTGGCCGGAGCGCCGTACGCGAAGCCCACCGCCTGGTCACCGTCGTACGCGATCACACAGGCGAAGCCCGGGTTACCGCCCCAGTGGTCGACGAACCAGGGGAAGCGCTGGTTGAACTCGTCGTCCATCGCGTCCGCGTAGGCGTCGGCGTGCACGTCGATCAGGGCCTGGCGGATCTGCGACAGGTCGTCGTGGGTGAAGTGGCGGACGTCCAGGTCGGCGGCGATCAAGCTCGGCTCCATTCGAATCGGTAGCGGTCTCCCCACTCTCGGGCCACGGTGGCATTCGGCGCGAGAGTGATCAAGTCCCGGTAGTAGTCGCCGAGCAGGGACCGCATCCGGCCGGGGATCGGGCTTCCGGTCATCAGCTCGAAGACGGTCGAGGCTGTGGCACATGCCTGGTCGATGTCGCGCTGGTGGAGCTGGGCCAGGGCGAGCCGTGTCGTGGCCAGGGCCCGGTTGCGGCGGAACTGGGTCGGGATGCTGGACAGGGCCTTGTGTGAGGCGGCTTCGGCTTCCACCGAGTCCCCGATCCGGTCCTGGACGATGGCCGTGATGGCCGTCAGCTCGGCAGGCCCGTAGAAGTCGACCCAGCTCGGCCGGGGGTCGTCCGGGGACGCCTTCCCCATAGCCTCCCGGGCGCACCCCAGGGACCGCAGGGCGGCCTGTCTGTCGCCGAGGTTCGAGTGGCCGACGGCGGTCCGGGCGTGGGCGAGAGAGGCGAATAGCGGGTCACGCCGTGTGATGGCGGTCGTTTGGGCCGCATATCCAGCGTCCATAGCCTGGGTGTGAAGGCTGCGCTGGTGGGCGAGCATGGCGTACGAGTTCCAGACGCGCAGCGCCACGATGGAGTCCTTGGCCATGCCCGCCAGGTACAGCGCCCGGTCAAGGTGCTGCTGGGCCCGGTCGGGCTGGCGGGCGTCGATCGCGGACCAGGCGGCGGTGGCGGTGTAGTCGGCCGCAACGCTGAACAGACGCTGCCGGACGCGTTGGGAGGCCGATCTCTTCTGCATCTCGACGGCCTCAGCGGCCCCGGCCAGTGCCGCGCGCTCCAGTCCCTCATCACCACCCCGCGAGTCGTCCAGGGCCATCAGGGCGTCCAGACCGCTACGGAGCCGGATCACGTCCGAGGTGCCGACCGAGGTTGGCCGGCTAGCGGCAAGGGGGACGGCGACGGCTGCCGTGCCGGTGGTGGCGGTGAGGAAGTCGCGTCGCCGCACAGGTTGCTCCGGTGGGGTTGTGGGGCTGTGTCTGCCCGCCGGTGGGGCGAAGCCCAGGTCTTCGGCGGTACATCCGAATACTGCCCCTAACGCTTCCCGCTGCCGAGGGTGCGGCCAGCGCGTTTTTCCGGTCAGCCAGTTGCGGATCGTCCGGTCACTCACAGTTCCCTCATGACCGACAGATCTGAGATAGGAGTTCACCGCCTCGGCCAACTCGGCCTGGGTGAACCCCACCTTCAGCATCGCGCTATTGAGGCCCTCGTTCCCCTGCACATACCCACGGTAGCCAGTCGGCCCCTCTGGGTGGAGCCCGATACCGAGAAATTTCCGGTCGGCTGCAACGCACACCGCCGTGACTTTTCCTCACGCTGCGTGGCGGGCTGTCGTTGACTGAATCGAAGCCGCTAACTCAAACCCACTGAGGTTTTGATCACTGTGACTGCTACGCCGCGCCCCGCAGGGCACTCCGAACCCCCCAAGGCCCCTACGCGCACCACGGAGGGAGCCGTCACCGGCGCCGAGTGGCTGCTCACAGCCCAGCCCGACCCGGGGAGCATTCGTCAGCAGTGGGCGGCCTGCGGGATGGCCTTATTCATCACCGGCCGCAACTGGGATGCCGTCGAACTCCCCGGCTTCGGGCTGGAGTCCGCACGAGCCCTCGCTGACCTCGGCGTCACCGGCCCCGTCGTGCACGTCCCGGGCGCCGAGACCTTGTGGGTACTCGTACCTCCCGGCACTGCCGCCTGGTGGCTCCCGGTGCCCGGCATCACGGTCTACGGCAGCCGCTGGCGCGTGCGATCCATGCTCCTCCCCACCCCGGACCGCGTCGCCTCGCCGGGTACGTACTGGATCACTCCGCCCGACGGCACCGGGCGCCTGACCAACCCCATGGCTCTGCGCAGCGCACTGGCCGCTCCCGGAGCGGAGGCGGCCCGGTGAACACCACCGAGGGACACCAGTGGCCAGAGGGCGTGCCGCCGGTCGGGACGTGGGTGCGCGACAGCAGACGAGAGCGCGACGCTGTCGTGATGGCCGCCGTAGGCACCTACATCCAGCTGCGCGAGATCAAGGGCGGCACCGAGTGGGACGCCAAGCCCAAGGACATCCGGCCCCTGACAGCGCGGGAAGAGCTGAAGGCGCGGCTGTCCGTGCGGGACACGGCCGTGCGGTTGCGGGTGATGGGCCAGTGACGCGATCGGTGCTGCGGTTTGTGGCCTGGACGATCTCACCCCACAGGGAGTCGGACGCGGAGCCCATCACCCACGCCATGCAGTGCGCGGCGTGCGGCGAAAAGTCCCTGCCGTTCGAGGAGGACATCGAGCCCGCCCAGCTGTGGGCCCTCCAGCACGCCGGGCTCACCCGCCACGACACCTACCGCGAGGTCATCACCCGGCCGTGGCGAGCCGTACCGGCAGAGGGGGCTTCCCGGTGAGCGCGTGCTGCTACCAGTGCGGAGGCACCGACGGCGCACTCATCCCGGTCGGCATCGTCGGCCAGGACAACAGCGCGGGCGGCACCATCCGCGCCTGTCCGGCCTGCCGGAAAGTCAACCGGCTGGTCCCCATGGCCGACTGGAAGTACATCGGCGACGGACGCCCGCAGTACTACCCGGCGAAGGGAGCAGCACGGTGACGGACCGCATGGAGCGCTGGATGCAGACCGGCAGCGGCGGGGCCATGGTCGCCACTGGTCCCGAGTCGGCCGAGTCGAGGGCCAGGGCGAAGCTGATGGAGAGGTACACGCTCTACACCGCGCACGACTCGGCTTGTCGTCAGTGCGCGACGGCGGATGCCCGCTGCGATATTGGCGCCACGCTGTACGAGTCCTGGCGGCAGGCCCGGGACTCCGGCCACGCCAGGCGCCCATAGACCGCCGTCCTGTCCCCGTGGGACGGCAGCCGCCCCGGCCACTCCCAATGGCCACCCCCGTGGGGCGGCAAGAGCCCCGGCCGCCTGTGTCAGCGGTCGGGGCCTCTCCACGTTCCGACAGAAAGCGAAGCCCTCGGTGAAGCAGTGGATCAACCCCCGCTACACCAAAGCCCTGGCCGCCCTCCGGCGGGTGCAGGTCTCGGCGCTGCCCAGCAGCAAGACGCCCGAGTGCCCCAACGCCAACTGCGAGGGCCGGGGAGCCATCGTCGTGATTGACTCCAACGGCACGCCCTTCACGGTCCCCTGCGCAGCATGCGGCTCGCCGGAGGAGGGCTAGTACGTCTCCGCGGAAGTTCGGAGAGGGGCGGTCGGCGGCCGTAGTTCGGCCGGCTATTTTTGTGGGTTGATGGTGCTCGCATCGCTGAGTCCTCGCCGCACCGACGCGATCCAGTCGATCCATCTCGCCGGGTCTGACTCCATGTATTGGACGAGCAGCACCAATCCGACGTCTGGCTGCTTCTCCAGCGCGACGTACTGTTCCACCATGTAGTAGGCCGCCCGGTATGCCTCGTCCAATGTGAGGTTCTCGGGAAGCTGCTCGTCAGTACCCATGCTGCTCATCATCATCTACGTGACCTTGAGTGGGGGTTCCGTCGTAGGTCCAGCGGTAGGGCTTGGCGGTCTCGTTGCGGTTGATCATGTAGGTGTCGAGCTTGTCGATCAAGTCTTCGCGGCTGGGGAAGTCGCCGTGCCGCAGGACCCGGCGGGCCACGGCGGAGAAGAACGGCGGGGGCTTCATCGTGCGGTGACGACGGGGCCTCGCCTGCTTGGTGTCAGGAGAAGGGCGTGGCGACAATTGTGTAGTCGTCGCCGGGGAATCCCCACGTGTCGGTGTCGTCTCCCGAGATGTCCTCGACGACGACGTGCACGAGGAACAGGTCCTCCAGGTCGTCTGGGGTGAGGTCACCGGCGTTCCACGCCTTCTCGACTGCGTCCCAGTTGCCGCCGGAGCCGACGCCGACGATGAAGCGGCTGCGTCCGTTGACGCCCCGTTCGGTGAGGTGCTCGGTCTGGATGAGGCCGATGATGTTGTACTGGCAGGTCTTGGCCTTCTGGGGGAAGGTCGTGGTGCCGTCAGCCTGTTGGCGGATGCAGTCCATGAGCGCCTCGCCGACACTGGGTCCGGTGCTAGAGATTTCGGGCTCTTCGGTCGCTCTCGACTTTCGACGTTTTCGTTGATCGTCGTGTGGCGTCGCTCGGGTGGGTGATGTGGCGTCATCGGGCCGCGCGGGGTGCGGACAGCAGAGAAGCACACACTACGGGCAGGTCCACGCCCTCACGTAACAGGAGTGCCCTGCTACGCAGGTTCAGTTCTTGGTGATCAACGCCGTCAGGGCCGGGGGCAGCGTCCCCTGGGGGTTGAACGCTCCGCTGAGTGTGCCGTTGCTCAGCCCGGGGCAGTGAAGGTTCGCTACGACGGTGACCTGTGGCCCGGCCCCGTAGTCGAAGCGCAGCATCAGCTCTCGGTACGAACGGGCGGATGGGCAGCGGAACGCGTACCCGTGGACGGGCTGGTTCAGCGCCGCGACCACGCCGTTCAGGGTGGCGCCGGTGAGCTGGACGGGGGCCTTGCTCGTGACGAGCGTGGCCTGCGGGGTGCCGTCCGAGGCCGTTGACACCTGGTAGGTGCAGGCGACGGCGGCTGTCGGCGTACCCGGCACCAGGGTGCGGTCTGCGCCCTCGCGGTGCGAGGGCGTGACGCTGCCGACCGGGATCGACGTCGGGCAGTGTGGCGGCGCGGCCCGCACCGTTGCCTCGGTGCTGGTCTGCGCCTTGGGCAAGGCGACCAGCAAGAGGCCACCCATGGCCAGGAGTGCCATGGCTCCGATGGTTCCGGCCTTGACGCGGCGGACTCGGCGGGCGCCGCGGAAGACTCTGGCGTCGAGGTCTGCGGAGGCGTGAACGCCTTCCACCTCGTGGTGGAGCAGGGAGCGGATCTCGTCCTCGTGCGACGGTGTGTTCATGTGGTGCCCCTCTCGTCAGTCAGGGCGTTGTTGGTCTGCCGTTCTCGCAGGCGCTTGACGGCCTTGGCGGCTTGGCTCTTCACGGTCCCTACGGAGCAGGCGAGGATGTCCGCCGCCTCCGCCTCGGGCAGATCCAGGTAGTACCGCAGCACGAGGACCGCCCGTTGGCGCGGCGCCAGTGAGCCGAGCGCGGTGCGCAGGTCCGCGCGGGCTTCGACCGCCATGGTCTGGTCTGGCGCGGTCGGCGTGGTCCACGTGCCGTCCTGCTGCGGGTCGGCGCTGACCTCACGCCAGCGGCGGCGGCGCACGCTGGTGGAGAACAGCGAGATCAGTGTGCGGTGGACATAGGCGTCGACGTTCTCCATTTCCTTGATCTTGGGCCAGCGTGGCCACACCCGGACCAGCACGGTCTGCACGAGGTCCTCGGCCTGGTGCAGGTCGCCGGTGAGCAGGTAGGCGGCGCGGACCAAGTGATCCCGACGCGCACGGATGTACTCGGCGAAGTCGGCCTCCGCGGGCCTCGGCGCACGAGCCATCGCCACCGTCCCTTTCCTGGCCCCAGCCGAGATTCATAGGCCTTCGCGTAATGAACACCCTCAGAGACGGGTGAGGTTGCCTGTGATGGAGAGAATATCCGCCACGACTTCCCTGGGCTCGGCTCGGGCTGGTTGGAGCTGGAGTCGACAGCATCGCAGCCAAGGCCTTCGATCCCAGGCAGAAAGGAGCTGTCGCCGGCGGCGTAGGACAGGGTGCTGGGCGTGGTGAGCAGCCACCCGGATGACCGGCATCATCGGCACAGTCACAGAGCCCCTGCACGGCCCGGACCGTCCAACTCCCGTAGCACTTTCGTCCTACCCCAAGAGTCGAGCCCGCGCAGCCGGTCTCCTGGAGGTGCGGGCACCGGCCACGGACGGCGGTGCGTCCCGCGTGGAGGGCTACGCCTCCGTCACCGAAGAGCCCTTCGAGATGTTCGACCCCTTCGGCTCGTACACCGAAGTCGTCCGGCAGGGTTCGTTCGCCAAGACCCTCGGCGAGAACCCGCAGGTGCAGCTGCTCCTCAATCACGCCGGGCTGGCCATGGCGTACACCAAGGCCGGCAGCCTGCGCCTGTCCGAGGACGCCACCGGCCTGCACATGGAGGCCGACGTCAACCCGGCCCGCAGCGACGTCGGCGACATGCTGGCCGCCATCAAGGACGGCGACGTCGACGAGATGAGCTTCGCGTCCCAGGTGACGCGCCAGATGTGGAGCCCGGACTACGACCAGCGCGACATCCAAGAGGTCGACCTGCACCGCGGCGACGTGTCCGTCGTGAACTTCGGTGCGAACCCGGCCACCTCGGTCGGGTCCGCGATGCGGTCCGCTGACTTCGACCGGCTCGACGAGGCCGACGCGCGGGCGCTGTACGAGCGCCTGCAGCGCCGCCTGGAGCCCAAGCCGACGGCGGGATCCCACCCGCCGTCCCTGTACCTGGCTCAGGCCCAAGCCCTGTAGCCACAACCGCCTGCTTCACCTGACGCGCCGGGAGGCCGGCACCGGCGCTACGGGAGCCGGATCGTGGTGCGGGCGCTGAGGTCGACGACGTAGTGCCGGGTGTCGATCCACGGCCCGTCCTTGACTCGGGTGAACAGCCGTACGCAGCGGTGCTTGCCGCACTCGGCGTCGGGTCCCCGGCGCCCGGCGGCGCCGCGGTAGGCCATGGCCTGCACACTCAACTGCCGCACGTCGGTGAGCGGCACGCCGGTGGCGGCTTCGAAGTCCTGCTTCACCCCGCCGCCGGACGGGTCCCGGAGCAGAATGGCCGCGGCCTCGCGGGCCTCCGCCCCGGACGGGACCGGCTGGACGCCCGATGCGGTCTCGGTGCGTACGACCTGACCCGTCGCCAGGTCGACGGTCCTCCGTATCAGCGTGTCGTCCCGGTAGTCGTAGAACGACACCTCCGCCCGCCGGCCGTCGGCCGCCGTCCCCTCGGCCAGGTCCGTGCTGACGTACTGCGGTGCCCCGGCCCGGCCGCGTACGTCCTCGCTCATCGTGCGCAGCGCGCGGTCGCCGGTCAGCGCGAGATTCCTGGCCCGCTCGATCTCGTCCGCTGTCAGCGGATCGTTGCGGTGGCCCGCCGGCGCGGCCGCCGTCCGCAGCCCGTACGAACCCGGTGCGTTCGACGCCGTGGTGGACGAGGCGTAGGGGACCTCCCGTACTCCGTCGTCCCCGGCTGCCGCACGCAGCGGCAGCACCACCGCGACCAACGCGGCCGTGCCGACCAGAGCGCTCGCCCAGTCCAGCACCATCTGTCGTGCGATGGCCCTCATACCGTCCCCCTCGGATAATTTCCTGCCCGCCCGTTGATCTCCGGTGCCGCCGTACCGCTCGCTGTGGCGCCCGTCGCGTCGCTTGACGCATCGCGTGCCGCTTTGACTCCGCCATGCCCCGCGCGGTTCACGGCGACGGCGGCAATTCGCCACCGGCGCTGGCGGACCCGCCGGAGCCAGGGCAGTTGGGACCTGGGTCGGCCTGCCCCGCGTGTGCACCCCCGTGAGCGCACACCGGGCGGCTGGACCCCGGACCGGAGCAGACGTCGCGCCTAATAGACCCAGCCGGTGGTTGCCTGCGGATGAGACTGTGGGGAGTGGGCCTGGACGGGGCCGGCGAGGCCGCAGCCCAGCGTCACCGCGGCCGCAGTGAGCGCGATCCGCTTGTTTGCGGCTTTGAACGACATCATGTGTCCCTTCTGTTGGGAACGCTGCCGACTGTGGCGGCGGCGCGGAGGATTGCACTTGCAGATCGAGGCCTGTGCCTGGGCTGCTGTGCCAGCTTGTTCGCCTCGTCTGTCACCGAGTTTTCGCGGCCGGGTAGTTGTTGCGCAGCCCCCTGTCTCCGCACGCAACAAAAGCCGCGCCGCAGGTCACCGATGGTCGCTGAGGAAATCCAGCGGATGACGCAGCATTGCGGCCACTTGCCGGGGTGCGTAGGTTGACGCGAGGCTGACCGCACGATGCACACGGCGCGGAGGCGGGGGATGCTGGATGGGACGACGGGAGAGTCCGTTGGACCCGGGTGCCGGGCCGGTGCAGCGGTTCGCGTTCGAGTTGCGCAAGCTGCGGCAGGAGGCGGGCGGGATCACCTACCGGGCCATGGCGCGCGGTACGGACTACTCCGTCACGACACTGTCGCGGGCGGCCGCGGGCGAGCAGCTGCCGTCGTTACCGGTCACCTTGGCCTATGTGGCCGCGTGCGGCGGTGACGGTGAGGAATGGGAGCGGCGCTGGCGGGAGGTGGACGAGGAGGCCACCGTCGCAGCGGTGGCCGCCGACGACAGTGATCCGCCCTACCAGGGCCTGGCCCGCTTCGAGCCGGGTGACAGCGAGCGGTTCTTCGGCCGGGAACGGCTGGCCGGCGAGGTTCTGGCGCTGGTGCGGGCCCGCCGGTTCAGCGCGGTCTTCGGGCCGTCCGGCAGCGGGAAGTCCTCCCTGCTGCGCGCCGGACTGATCCCCGCCCTACAGAGCGAACCTTCCGCGCGACTGCGCCCGGCCGCCATCCGGATCCTCAGCCCCGGGCCGCACCCCGCACGTACCCATACCGCCCTGTTCACGCCCAAGGACGGACCGGGCGACACGGTGGTCGTGTTCGACCAGTTCGAGGAAGTCTTCACCCTGTGCACCGACCCCGCCGAGCGAAAAGCGTTCATCGACCTCGCACTCACCGCCCTCCAACCGGAGACCCGGCTACGTGTGGTCCTGGCGGTACGGGCCGACTTCTACGGGCGCTGCGCCGAGCACGACGCCCTGGCCCAGGCCCTGGGCGCCACCAGCCTGCTCGTCGGCCCGATGAACCCCGCGGAGTTGCGCGAGGCGGTTGTGAAGCCGGCCATGGCGAGCGGTCTGATCGTGGAGAAGGCGCTGACCGCCAGGATCGTGGAAGAGGTTACCGACGAGCCCGGAAGACTGCCGCTGATGTCCCACGCCCTGCTGGAGACCTGGCGCCGCCGCAAGGGACGGACCCTGGGCGAAGCCGCCTACGACGCCGCCGGCGGTATCCACGGCGCCATCGCCCGCACCGCCGAGGACGTCTACACCCAGCTCACCCCTGCCCAGGCCGACATCGCCCGGCGCATACTGCTGAGGCTGATCACCCCCGGCGACGGCACCCAGGACACCCGCCGACCCGCCGACCGCGCCGAACTCGACACCGACCAGTCCAATGACACGACCGTCGTACTCGAACGCCTCGTCCGCGCCCGGCTGGTCACCCTCGATGACAACACGGTCGACCTCGCCCACGAGGCACTGATCACCGCCTGGCCGCGCCTGCGCTCCTGGATCGACGAGGATCGTGAACGCCTCCGTGCCCACCGCAAACTGACCGAAGCCGCCATGGCCTGGAATGACCTCGGCCGCGACCCCGGCGCCCTCTACCGGGGCACCCGGCTGGGCGCCGCCGAGGAACTGTTCGCGGCGCCCGTGCGAGCCGGGGCCGAGGACCTCACCGACCTGGAACGTTCCTTCCTCACCGTCAGCAGCGCGGGCCGCACCCGCGAACGCCGCCGGCTGCGCGGCCTGGTTACCACCCTGTCCCTGTTGCTCGGCCTGGCTGTGCTGGCCGCTGTCGTCGCCGTGCAGCAGAACCGTACGAACGACCGTCAGCACACTCAGGCCGAGGCGCGCCGCATCGCCGCCGTCGCCGACAGCATGCGCTTCTCCGATCCGGTGAAGGCCATGCAGCTCAGCGTCGCCGCGTGGCGGCTCGCCCATACGACCGAGACCCGGTCGGCGCTACTGGGCGCGATGACGCAGAAGGAAGAAGACGTGTTCACCCCTCCCGATGGCGATTCCGGTGCCGCAGCCGGATACGACCTCACCGAGGACGGGCGGACGTTGATGTCCATCGGCGATGGTCGAATCGACACCTGGGACGTCCGCAGTCATAGACAGACTGGTTCCTACAAAGGACTCGGGAAGGACGTCAGTTACGACCGTGCCGCGGTCAGCCCGGACGGCCGGACGTTCGCGATGACGACGGACAACGGTGTGCGGTTGTGGGACATAGCAGCCGGGCACCAGATCGGAGGGGCTTTGGGGGACGCCTCCGCGAGCGCGGGATTCAGCCCCAGCGGGCGGACTCTCATGAACTTCGGCTACGGGGATGCGCTCCAGCTCTGGGATGTGAAAAGCCGACGGCTGCTGCTGACACATCACTGGTCGGGTGCCACCGGACTGCAGGGGGAGGTGATCAGCCCGGACGACCGGTTGTTGGCAGTGTGCGATGGCGGCCGCCCGTTGGAGATCTGGAATGTGGCCGAGCAGCGGAAGCTGTCCACGCCGTGGATTTCCAAGGCGGGAAAGGACAACTGCTTCGATGGCAGGTTCGAATTCACGCCGGACAGCCGGAAGATGGCGGTGGCCACCAACTCGGGGATCCGCACCTGGGACATTCACTCGGGGAAGGAAATGCCGCAGCTGAAGGACGCGTCGATCAACGATATGCGGTTCAGTGACGACGGAAAGTTCGTCGCAGCCACGGATGACAATCAGATTCTGCTGTGGCGGCTCGTCGCTCCGGATGCGCCCGTATTCAGCTACGCTCCGGTCAACGACACGCCCAATGACCTCAGACTGGATCTCGCCGCGAACGTGATCCGTTATCTCAGCGGCGCCGGTTCCACGGTCGTCACCCTGAATCTGGCCGGCTCCACCACTACCCGTTGGCAGGACCACGAGGTCGACTCGGCGACGTTCAGTGCGGACAGCCGTACTCTTGCCACCGTCCACCGGTCCGGGGACGGAGCAGGCTTTCAACTGCTGGACGCGCAGACCGGCCGGATCGTGTCCGATCTCCCGGGGAAGCCCTGCGGTCCCCTGCCCACGGTCGTGCAGGACAGCGGGCTCGCCGAGACTCTAGGCGGGGCGTGCGCTGAACTCATGTCGTTCAGCGCCGGTGGCAGGTTTTTCGCGTACGGCAAGGCGGACGAAGAATCTGACGGCACCGGAGGCAAGCAACGGATAACCGTTTGGGATGTGGCGGCACGCCGGAAACGGACCGTCCTCGAGCTCCCCGAATCGGTGGAGTACGCGCCGAGTACCACCGGAATCGCGCTCAGCGCCGACGGCGGCACCCTCTTCGTCTCACGGCAGTTGGCAGCGCTCTACCGTTGAAGCGTGGGATGTGCGTCGTCGGATCCGGACGAAGACACTGGCCGGCGCGTCAGGAGAGCAGGGGCAAGGACAACTGCTGCTTCGCGCTGACGACAGTCTCCTCATGTCGGACGACGGCACGGTGGTCGACCTGCGGTCAGCGAAGGTCACTCACGGCGCGTTCTTCAACGCTGATGACCCATCGGAGGTACTTGCCTTGAACAGAAGTTGGAAATATCTGGCTGTAGGTGATCAATTCGGCCGGATCGCTCTCTGGGACGGTGCCGGCGGGCACAAGCGGCTCGGCATACTGTCCAGCGTCTCCACCTCCGCCGGTGCGCGTTCGCGAGGCATCGACGATGCGGCGGCGATCACGTTTTCACCCGACGGGAGCACCCTGGCGGCAGCCTCTTCCGACGGGGCCATTCAACTCTGGGACGTGGCCTCCCACCAGCTGCTCGGTTCCGCGCTCCCGACCCCCGGTGACCCGCTGCTGTCCCTGGGCTTCAGCCCGGACGGCGGAACCCTCTACGCCGCCGGGACCCATGTGCCGCTCCAGCGGTACGAGATCGGCTCGCCCGGGGTCGCCGCCGACGTGTGCGAGCGCGCCGGAACCGGCCTGTCGCGGGCCGACTGGAAGACGTACCTGTCCGGCATCCCGTACCGGAAGACCTGCTGAGACCGGGCCCAGCCCGGGAAACGCCGGAGCCGCGGGCGGGCAGGGCGCCCGTGCCGTGCTGGGGCAGGTGGTGGGTCACAGTAGCGACGGTCTTGGGAGCGAACCATAATCACCAGGTGAACAAGGAACTCTCCACAGCTCTGGAGACCGTGTTGCAGGACCTCCACTCACACTGTGCCGTCCGTCCCCATGTCCGCGAGGACGATGTCGCCGGAGAGGAAGAACCCGTCGTCATGCTATATACACCCGGCGGCAGCGGGCTCAACCTCTGGACGCCGAGCGGCCTCAATGCCTCTGAACAAATTGTCGAGCTCGCAGACCGGGTCCAGGAGTGGGCCGTCGAAGCACTGTGGGAAGAGGGCTCGCCCGCGGTGTGGCCCGAGTGTCCAGCCCACCCGGATTCACATCCGCTGGCTGCTACTGTCGACGGCGACACGGCAGTGTGGGCGTGTCCGCGAACGCGGACAGTTGTCGCGCCCATTGGCCGGCTGCCCCCACCGCGCGAAGCCCTGGAAGATCACTGAAAACGGTGGTTACCAGGATCCTGGCCGCTTCATCCGGTTTCCTGGCGATCGGTGATCGGCCGCGGTGCGCCCGCCGTCTGCGGACGCCTGGTGTCGAGGTATGCCACTTCGCTTGCAGATCGAGCCCCGTGTCCTGCGTGCTGCTGTGCCGGGGTGTTCATCGCCTGAGCACCCGCAGTCGCCACCGGCCAGCCAGTCCGTGGCGCCTGCCGGAGACCGTCGTGCCCGCAGCGGCCGGACTCAGCCCGACGGCAAAGAGCGAGCTGCGGGCATCGGCCAGCAACGGCACTACCTCCGGGAGGGCAGGCAGCGCGTCTTCCCCCGGACTTCCGAGACCCGGCAAGAACCCGTGCGCCAGCGGCCTGTGGCCGTCACGTGGTGATGCCATCGGCGTGGCTATTCGAAGCGCGCGGTGTCACCTGCCCCTCGACGTACGATCTCGGCTTCGCCGCTGGAGAAGTCGATGACCGTGGTTGGCTCGGTGCCGCAGTCACCCGAGTCGACCACGGCATCCACCACGTGATCGAGCCGTTCCTTGATCTCCCAGCCCTGCGTCATCGGCTCGTCCTCGCCGGGTAGGAGCAGCGTGCTGGAAAGTAGTGGCTCACCGAGGTTGGCGAGCAATGCCTGAGCAACGACATGGTCCGGAATGCGGACTCCGACTGTTTTCTTCTTCGGGTGCAGCAGCTGGCGCGGCACCTCCTTCGTCGCAGGGAGGATGAAGGTGTAGCTGCCGGGCGTTGCTGCCTTGATCGCGCGGAACACGTCGTTGTCGACGTGCACGAACTGACTCAACTGCGCAAAATTCTGGCACACAAGGGTGAAGTGGTGACGATCGTCGAGGTTCCGGATCGAACGGATCCGGCCGATGCCGTCACGATTGCCCAGCTGGCATCCCAGTGCGAAACAGGAGTCCGTCGGATAGGCGACGAGCGCGCCGGAGCGGATTAGGTCAACCACATTGCTGATGCTGCGCTGCTGAGGATTCTCGGGGTGCACGTCGAAATACTTCGCCATCCGCCGACCCTACGTGATCAGGACACCCGCGCTCAGATAGGCAGGCCGGCGGTGGGGACCAGCCAGACGGGGACGTCGGCGGCGAGGGCGCGCAGGCACATGTCGCCGGTGCTGCCGGGACCTTCGGGGTGGAAGTCTCGCGGGCAACCCCAGCCATTGCAGGGGCGGAACTGGACAGGTCCGCCATGCCTACGGCAAGGCCGAGCCGCGGACGCCGTCGATCAAGCCACCGAGCATGCCCGCACCGAAACCGGGGTGCGGGGGGCGCCACTGCGCTGCGAAACTGCCACGATGATCACCATACCTGCCGCTGTGCTGGACTCGTTGCACGGACTCGCCTTCGGGGACGCCTTCGGCGACTGTTGGTTCGGCATCCTGCGCCGGGACGGCCCGGCGGCCCTGGAGGCGCGGACTCTGCCCGCGGAACCGCTGTGGCGGTGGAGTGACGACACCGCCCAGGCGCTCGTCCTCGTCCAGGAACTTGCCGTGGGTGGTGGCGCCGTCGACCAGGACCGCCTCGCCGGGCGCTTCGCGGCCGCCTACGCCGGCGACACGCACCGCGGCTACGGAGCCTCGATGCACGACGTGCTCCGCCGGATCGGCGCGGGCGAG
Source organism: Actinacidiphila oryziradicis (assembly GCF_005047355.1). GTDB lineage: Bacteria > Actinomycetota > Actinomycetes > Streptomycetales > Streptomycetaceae > Actinacidiphila > Actinacidiphila oryziradicis. The sequence continues at coordinate 21,914 of NZ_SUMC01000067.1, read as the reverse complement.
CCCTGGCGGGAGGTGGTCGCCGGGCAGTTCGGTGGCCAGGGCTCCTGGGGGAACGGCGCAGCCATGCGCGCCGCGCCGCTGGGCGCCTGGCACGCCGCCGACCTCGACGCGGCCGCCGAGCAGGCCGCCCGCCAGGGCGTTGTCTCACATCACCACCCGGAGGCGGTGGCCGCGGCGGTGGCAGTCGCCCTCGCCGCCGCCATGGCAACACGCGGCCGGGGCGAGCCCGCTCCGGCTCGCCCGGACTTCCTCCACGCCGTCGCCGAACGCCTCCCCGACAGCGACGTCCGGTCGGGAGTGCGGGTCGCGGCCCGGATGCCGGAGCGCACCTCGGTCCGGCACGCCGCGGAGGTCCTGGGCTCCGGCTACCGGATGTCCGGGCCCGACACCGTCCCGTACGCCCTGTGGTGCGCGGCGAGCCACCTTGACGACCTGCACGAGGGCCTGTGGTTCACGGTCGCCGGGCGCGGCGACATCGACACCACCTGCGCCATCGCGGGCGGGGTGATCGCCGCCCGCACGGGCGTCGCCGCCCTTCCCCCGGCCTGGCACGCCGCCCGCGAACCGCTGTCCCCGCTCGTGTCGGAGTGAGCCTTCCCCGGGCGCCTGCCCTAGCGCAGGCTCGGCGTTGCCGGGGAGCTCCTCCTCCGAGAAGACCGCCGGGCCGCCATCCGCACAGGGTGGCGCATTTATGGCGGTCATGCTCTTTCGCTTGAGCGCGGTTCTGGGAGAGACCGCCGACCGAGTCGTAGCTTCGGTCGGGTTGAGTCTCATGCCGCTCCTGGCGGCGCCGAACCAGGCTGGAAGCCCGGAGCCCCGTTGGGGGCTCCGGGCGGACTCATGCGGACCAGGTGGTAGTGATCGGCAGGAGGGATAGCTGGGGAGCCCGATGGGAGCCCGGACGCCTCCGGACGGTGCGGCTACTGCTCCCGGGAGTTCGAGCGGCCTGCCCGGGGACCGCTGCCGCGGCTGTGCAGTCCCCCGTGCCGCCGCGCATGGTCCAACCGGCAGGAGAGGCGGCGCACCAAGGCCGACCGGATCGCCAAGCAGCTGCCGCAGGCCACCGGGGCGCGTCGCGCCCACTTCGAGCAGGTCGAGCAGCTGCTCCGGATGGCGCTGGCCGTCAAGGGCCCGCGGCGAAAGGGTGACGCGTGATGCCGGCCGAGGTTCGGATGCGCCGGATGGCAGCACCTCGCCGCACCCCCCTCGACCGCCTCGTCCACCAGTTGGCGGCCGAGCGCCCGCTGGTCGCCCTCACCGCGATCGGCCATCTCGAGACCCTCATCGAAGTCGAGTCCCCGGCCGCCGGGGAGGGCTGTTCGTGGCTGGTCGGCATGACGGGCCTGCTGGTCGCTGCGACGGTGGTGAAGCGCCGGGCCGGCCGGTAGCAACTCCTGCGCCTCCCGTGGCCCACGTGACGCCGCCGCGGTGACGCCGCTCACACCTCCGCCGTCCGCGTTGTGACCAAGACGCCCGGATCGTCAGCATGTCGCCCACTGCTGTCGACAGAGGGGGTCGCCATGAAATGCCGAAGCGACAGGTGCGGGTCCACGAACATCCAGCTGCTGTCGGCGTATTGGCAGAGCCTGCCGTCGGACTCGCCGCTGAAGAAGTCCCTGGCGCAGCCGGCGGCGGCTGAGTCGCAGTTCGCGTGGGCGGTCGGCGTGGCGGTCGTTGGGATCGCTGCGGTGGCGTCGGGTGCGGTCCTGGCCGGCCTGGGCGTGCTGCTGGCGGGCGGACTGTGGGGCGCGGGCATGTGGAAGCGCACGGAGGCCGCGGAGGCGGCCAGGGCGGCGTGGGGGCTGCAAGTGCGGTGCCTGGCGTGCACGGAGACCTGGCAGCCGTAGCCCGGCGCCGCCCGGTTTCGGACGACGAATGCGGCTGCGACTGCCTCACCGACTTGGCCGGGTGACCTCGCCGGACTGGTTACGGCTACGGGGCGGTCGACAAGCATCCTTCGGGCGGTCTGACCAGGCTTTTCCGGCGACCACCGAAGAAGGGTCTGCGTTGAACGCACGCCCTCCTCAGCCGCCAGGGGGTACGCACTGGTGCGCCCCCTTTCGGACCTGCTTACGCGACCCCGTAAGCCCACCGTCATTAGTAATGACGTTCCCTTCCCCGGACATGAGCCCCGACCGCTGTAATCGGCCGACCAAGCGGCCGGGGCCGTGCGGCCCGCCGCAATGCCCGGCGTGGGAGGGAGCGGGCTCGGCGGGCGGCCTGTGGGGGCTGAGGGCATCGACGTCCCCGCAGCGCCCATTCAAGCCTGGCACGCTTCGCAGTCTCCGGCATCTTGGAGGAAGGCACGGTAGGCCGTCCGGCGGACGTGGGTGAGCCCCGACCGCGTGATCAGCGGCCGGGGCTCGTAGGTGGATCAGCGGGTCGGCCCGTCGCCGGGCTGGCCATGGCTGCGGTGTCCGGCGAGTAATTCGTCCCAGGACGTAACCTGAGGCCATGCTGCGTCTGGAGGTCACCACCGACGGCCTGCTACACAGCCGGTTCGCACTGTCACCGGCCTTCGAGCTGTCCAAGCCGCAGGGCGGTTGCCGGCGTTCAGGCGGCTCGTCCCCGCCGGGCAGTCAGGACGGTCCTCACGGCGTTTCCCAGGGCTACCTCGAAGCGGTCCGCGAGAAATATCGCCAAGAGCTCCTCTGCCACCGCTAACTCTGTCCACCCCTCCCGGTGCCCTGCGGCCGCCCGCTCGGCCGCGGGGCACCGCCATGCCCGCACCTGTGGAGGAACCCCGACGCGTTCCGCAAACGACGCACACACCGACCACCCGGACGACTTCGGCCCTTGTCCCGCACACATCGCATCCAAATCGCCGCCGCATTGATCAGTGGAGTCCTCCCCGCCGCCGTCGAAGCAGCACGCTGGCGGGCGGGACCCTGACCAAACAAGAGGGTGCGTCCGAGCTTGTCGGCGATGCTCTCCAACACGGGGCCCGTCGCGTGCTGGTACCGGCGGCGCATCGCTCCCCGGGCTCCCAGCCCATCACCTTGTCCACGGCGGTGTCCGAGATGTCGAGGATCATCAGGACCGTGGCGGGCGTCGTGCAACGGCCGTCGCCGGCCGTTGGGGAAGACACCGGATGGTGGGGTAGGGCCATGGGGCGGTGCGACCGCGGCAGGTTGGGTCGGCCGATGGGCGCCGGTCAGGGCTGTCCGGAGTCGCTGTAGCGGCTGCCGTTGGCGTTGTTCCAGATCTGCCGGTTGCTCATCTCCGAGATGTAGTCGACGTGTGCCTGCAGCGGCCAGGTGATGTTCTTCCAGTCACCGATGACGTACGTCATGTTGTAGGGCCCCTCAGCGGGTGTTTGAAGGTAGCTGGGTGCCACCTGCTTCAAGTAGGCGTCGACCGCTGGGGGGAGCTTGTCCGCGCGGTCGGTCAGGATCAGCGGGGAGTGGAAGCCGAGGTGGGACAGCGGCGCCGAGGCCACCGCGCCCTGCCAGTCGTCCCGCCTGACGAGTGTGAAGCCGTGGCCCGGCCCCCTGATGCCCCAGCCCATCTCGCCCGCCGGGTCCCACATCTTGGCGAACGCAAGAGCGCTGCTCGTCACGGTGTTCTTCGGCGGGGTGTTGAACGCGACGGCGTCGTCGTTGTCGATGCGCGACACGGAACCGTATGCGGTCAGCTTCTTGGCCACCTTAGGGGAAATCTGCTCAGGTCCGCCCATCAGGTAGATCTGAGCATGGCCCTGGCGGCGCTGAAGCGCCGCGACGGTCTCGTCAGGGATGCTGTCCTTGTGGACCCACTGCAGTGCGACGGGCATGTGGGAGGAGAAGTGGGTGGCGGGCAGGGCGTACTGCCAGTCCTCCCCGTCCATGGGCCCGATCATCACGTCCATCATCCCGCCGCCCGTACTGCTGGCGCTGGTGCCCATCTGCGGGACGCCGGTGTCCGGGTTCTGGATGCCGCCGTACACCTTGTCGACGGCGTTGGCGAGCCCGGGGATGCTCGGCGCGGTGACGCTCTGGAAGGTCATGCCGATGGCCTTCAGCTGCGCCCGGACACCGCGATTCGCCGCCGCGCCCACGAGGAACGCGTCGATGTTGCGGTTGCGGACGATGCCTGTGTCACCCAGCCGCTTGAGCTCGTTGAGGGTGACCTGGGGGATACCGGTCTTGGTGACGTAGAGGATGGGCGCGTCGTCCGGGAAGTGGATGAGCGGGATGGCGGTGATGGCGGTCAGCGGGTCGTCGGGGGTCACCAGGGTCACGCCCCACGGCCGGTCGGGGACGTTGTCGGTCTCCCCGGGGGCGTTCGCCGGGATCGCGGCAGGCCACACGTGCTGGGTGACCGACACCGCCTTCTGAAAGGCGTCGGTGCCGTAGAGCCGCTGCGTGGTCTTGGTGCCGATGGTGGGCACCAGCGTCGGCGCCTCGGGCGGTGCGGGGACCTGGAAGTCGCCGTTCCCGGTGGGCGGGCCGAAGGGGAAGAGGTTCTTGTCGGCTCCGGGGGCTGCGGGCGTGGCTGGTCCACCGCCCGTCGCTCCGGGGGCTGCGGGCGTGGCTGGTCCACCGCCCGTCGCTCCGGGGGATGCGGGCGGTGGTCCACCGCCCACAGCCGTGCCGTGGCCGACGGACCGGGCGGTGTCGCTGTCGGCGAGGCCCAAAGCAGCCGCGGACACCAGTGCAGTGGCGACTGCGATGGCGCCGCCCGCCAGCGCCGCCCTCTTCCGTATCCGCATCCGTATCCGCTCGGGGCGTATTTGGCGCGACCGCACACCGTTTGTCCGCATAGGAACAGTTCTCCCTCTCACCGTAAGGGCATGGCTGGCTCCGGTGTCTCGCCGGCAGTGCGACAGCGCTGTTCCCGTGAGACCCCCGCCCGGCCGAACAAACCGCGCGAGGGGCTGGCGCCACGTCCTCGCTGCGCACTCCGGCTCTTGGATGAGCAGCGCACCGCACCTCTGCCAGTCCCAGCATCGGCGGACCACTGCCCCCCGTCGCTCCCAAGCGGGCATAGGAGTGAGATGGGAGGGGTTTCGGCGGCGGACGGCACCGCCGCCACCTGCGCGACCGGCGGAGCGGGGGTGAACGTCCGGCCGTCCGGGGCCTCAGCCCCTGATCTCCGATGTCCGTCACGGATAAGCAGATCGCGTCCCGCCAGATGGTGTAGCCGATCAAGTACTCGGAATGCGCAGGTCATCGCCGCATTGACGCGGTTCAGGGCCGCCAATGGCGCTGACGGCAGGTCAGCCGCGCGCGACGCGAGAGCCGTGGCCCATGGGATGGCCGACACGTGGCTTACCGGAACGCGTCGAGCAAGGTCGCTTACACCACGAGGCGGGACACGACCGATAAGCACCGGCATGCCGCCGTCAGAGGCCGCGGCGTGAACGCATTCCCCTGGCCGGGGCCGACGACTCTCAGCCCGCGTCCCCCGCAGGACGCAGCCCACGTGGTGAAGTGGAGGGCCGACCAGTCAGGTGAACAGCCGGCGTCCGATGACAGAGAGCCCTAGGTGGGGTCGTTGCCGTTGGTCACGCAGCAACTCAGGCCGAGGTTTAAAAGGCCCCCAGCGCGGCTGCCGCGTCGCGGGTCTCGGCGCGATTGGCTGAAAGCCTTGACATGACTATGTCCCTTTGGTGATATCTGACTGGTACCGTTTGGTTGTGTTCACTTCGTTGCTCCGCAGGGAGGGCTGCGGGGTGCTTTTTGTTCGCTAGCCATAGGTTGTGCTGCGTCACATGCGGCCCCGCCGGACCGCCGGATTCAGGATGCCCATTGCCTTGTGGCCGTTCCTGGGTGTCAGTGGGCCCTCGCCGCGTCGCAGTCGCTGAACGCGGGCGAGACCTCTTCGCGTTGGGGCGAAAGGAGCCGCTCTTCGCCGGGTACGGCTTGCCCGGCGCTGTCGACAACGCGCGGCCGGGATCGGGCCTGACGTCCTCGGCGTACTCGACGCGGCGAACTTCCCCCGTGACAAGGGCGATTGACCGCCCGCATCGTGTTCATCGCCTGCTCGTCATACGGCTGCCGTCCTGTAAGGGCGCTGCACTGGAGGAAAAACGATGAGAAAACCAATCCGCGGAGTGCTGGCCGCGTTCACCGGAGCGCTCCTGCTCTCCACGGGGATCGCCGCGGTCGGAGGACCGACGGCCAAGGCCGAGGGCAACGGCCTCGGCGCGCAGCCCGCAATGGGTTGGAGCAGTTGGAGCTTCATCCGCCGCAACCCGACTGCCCAGAACATCGAGGCGCAGGCAAAGGCGATGAAGGACAGCGGCCTGACCAAGGCCGGCTTCATCTACGCCAACGTGGACGACTTCTGGTACCACTGTCCGGGCAGCCAGGGCCCGAACGTCGACGCATACGGCCGCTGGGTCACCGACGAGACCAAGTTCCCGCCCAGCGGTACGGAGAACGGCGTCCAGGTCGTCGCCGACTACGTCCACTCCCTGGGCCTGAAGTTCGGTCTGTACGTCACCCCCGGCATCTCCAAGCAGGCCGTCGCCCAGAACACCGCGATCGAGGGCACCCCGTACCACGCCCAGGACATCGCCACCACGACGGCGGAGCAGAACTACAACTGCGGCGGGATGGTGGGCATTGACTACACCAAGCCCGGCGCGCAGCAGTTCGTCAACTCCTGGGCGGACCAGTTCGCCGGCTGGGGCGTGGACTACGTCAAGATCGACGGCGTCGGCACCCCCGACATCCCCGACGTACAGGCGTGGTCCGACGCCCTGAAGCAGACCGGGCGCCCCATCCGCCTGGAGCTGTCCAACAGCCTGGACATCAACAACGCGGCGACGTGGGCGAGGTTGTCCAACGGCTGGCGCACCGGCGGTGACATCGAGTGTTACTGCGGGCCGGGTGGCAGCAGCTACCCGCTGACGCAGTGGTCGTCCCTCTCCTCCCGCTTCAACCAGGCCGCCAACTGGGCGCCTTACGGCGGCCCCGGCGGCTTCAACGACTACGACTCGCTGGAGATCGGCAACGGCGCCAACGACGGCCTGACGCCGGACGAGCGCCAGACGCAGATGAGCCTGTGGTCGCTGGCCTCCTCGCCCCTCATCCTGGGCACCGACCTGACCCACCTCGACCCCACCGACCTCGGCCTGCTGCACAACACCGACGTCTTGTCGGTCGACCAGGACGCCATCAGCGCGAAGCGCATCGCCAGCGACTCCGCCTCGCAGGTGTTCGCCAAGACCGAGAAGAGCGGTGACGTGGTCGTCGGCCTGTTCAACACGGGCTCGGCTCCCCGGGCCGTCTCCACCACCGTCGCCGCGCTGGGGCTGCCCGCGGCCCGCGACTACTCCCTGTCGGATCTGTGGAGCCACAAGGAGACCGAGTCGACCGGCACGATCGCGGCCGACGTCCCGCCGCACGGCGTGGCCCTGTATCGCGTCCACGCCCTCGATCACGTCCTCCGGGGTGTCAACCCCGACGTCTCGCTCGCGCTGAACTGGGCGCCCGCGGCAGGCGACAGCACCCAGCGCACCGTTACCGAGGTGCTGGCCGACAACGGAGCGACACCCGTCACGAGCGTCGGCCTCAAGCTCACCGGGCCGTCCGGTGTGACGGTCACCACCAGTTCCAGGACCAAGGTCAGGAAGGTGAAGGGCGGGAGTACGGCGCGGGCCACCTTCAAGGTGACCATCCCACCGTCAACCGCGCTCTTCACCTCCAGCGCGTTCCACGCGTCCGCGACGTACCGGTACGTCTCCGGCACGGCCGCTCAGCTGTCGGTCGGTGACACGATCACCGTCAACCACGCCGTCCTGGCGCCGTACAAGACGTTCGCCGCGACCACGTCCGACTTCAGCCAGTCCGGCACCCAACTCGGTATCCGCGCCCAGGGCGCGGACTTGTGGGACAGTACCAACGAGTACGGTTCCATCTACCTGCCGGGGGCCGAGCACGACGGTTCCACGACCACGGTGAAGATCAACTCCCAAGCGGGCACCGACGTCTGGGCGAAGGCCGGCATCATGGTCCGCAATGACATCACCGGCGCCGACACCTCACCGGGCTACCTGGCCCTCGTTGAAACCCCCAGCAACGGCTATCTCCTCGACTGGGACAGCAACGGTGACGGCCGGCTCGACTCCCAGGACTCGATCGGCACGGCCACCTACCCCTCCTGGCTGAAGCTGGTTCGCAACGGCACCACCTACAGCGGCTACTACTCCACCGACGACACCACCTGGAACCTCGTCGGCACCGTCACCGTCCCGACGGCGGCGGCCACCCAGGACGTCGGCCTCGCCGTCACCTCGCACGCCCCGGAAACCACCGGAGAGGTCGACTTCGACGGCTTCACCACCAGCAAGTAGCGCTTCGCAGATGATGTGATGCGCCGGGTGCCCCGCGGGTGGGCGCGATGCCTGCCCGCGGGGCACCCGGCAAACCCACTGACCGGCCAAAGCGCGGCTTGGCCACGGATAGGCCAACATTCGCGGCTGCACTTTGACTACCCACCACAACGCGCGACGAAGAAGGGAGCGCGGACGCCTTCGGACCGACCGGCGGGACGCGTCAGGGGTGATCGTGGAATCCTCCTCCGACCAGGCGGAGCAGGATCCGGTGGCCCCTGGCGGCAGGGCCCACCACGATCGCTTTCGAACTCATAATCAGTCGGTCGTGGGTTCGAGTCCCACTCGCCCCACCTGACGGTCAGCCAGAAATGCACGTCAGCCAGGCTGTCGCGACCCTTGTCCGTCCCGTTACGGACAAGGGCCTTATGGTGTCCGGGTCCCAGGTGCCGTTGGCGGTGGCGGTGGCGCCAGGTTGGCCTTGCGGGCGGCCGGCGGAGCGTCGGCGGCGAACCCGGCCCGAAGTCCCCCGCGGACAACAGCCTATTATCTGCTGCAGCTTGACGCGTCACTCGCGGTGACGTTCTCCAGTCCCTACATGAAGCGGCCCTGCTCACACGGTCCGGAACCATGGGATCGCGGTGGGCAGGACCGCCGAGCGGCTCGGCGAGGGCCGATCACCGGAAGGCAGATGCCCATCGTGGACAGCACACCCAAGCCCCTTCTCCCCGGGAGTGACCGGGCACTCGTCGTAGGCGCGCGCCCCGTCGGCGCGGTGGACGACGCGGAACCCATCGAGATCACCCTCGTGTTGCGCCGCCGCGCCGAGATACCCATCGATCTCGTCGAGGGGCTGGAGACCATCACGCCCGAGGAACTAGCCGACCGCTACGGTGCCGACCCGGCCGACGTCGATCTGGTGCTGCGCACCGCCGAGCAGCACGGGCTGCGGGTCACCGAGGCGAATCCGGCCGCCCGGCGGGTCAGAATCGCAGGTACGTACGGCGAGCTGCGCGCGGTGGTCGAACCGCAGTCCCTGGAGTGGGTGGAGAGCCCGGACCCGCACACCGGCGCCCCGGTGCGGCACCGGCACCGTGGGGGTAGCCTGCGCATCATCGCCGACTGGCAGCACGCCGTGGTCGGCGTGCTCGGCCTGGACGACCGCCCGCAGGCCCGTTCCCACCTGCGCCGCCACGCCAAGTCCGCCGCGGCCACCAGCTACACGCCACCGGACCTCGCCACCGTCTACCGCTTCCCTCAGGGCACGGACGGTACCGGCCAGACCCTCGCGATCCTCGAACTCGGCGGCGGCTTCACGCAGCGGGACCTGGACCAGTACTTCGCCGGCCTGTCCATAACGCCTGCCCCGAGCGTCGTCGCCGCCGGCGTCGACGGCGGCGCCAACACTCCGCAGGGCGACCCCAACAGCGCCGACGGCGAGGTACTGCTGGACATCGAGGTAGCCGGAGCCCTCGCTTCCGGCGCCCACCAGATCGTCTACTTCGCGCCCAACACCGACCAGGGCTTCGTCGACGCGCTGACCACGGCGGTGCACGCCACCCCCACCCCGGCAGCCGTCAGCATCAGCTGGGGCAGCAACGAGGACAGCTGGACCGCTCAGGGGCGGAATGCGTTCAACCAGGGGCTCTCCGACGCGGCTGCCCTCGGGGTTACGGTGTGCGTGGCCGCCGGCGACAACGGCAGCGGCGACGGCGCGACGGACGGAACGGCGCACACCGACTTCCCCGCCTCCAGCCCGTACGCACTCGCCTGCGGCGGCACCCGGCTGGACGCCGACCCCACCACCGGCACCGTCGCCTCCGAGACCGTCTGGAACAGCAACGGCGCGGGTACCGGCGGCGGCGTGAGCGACGTGTTCCCGCTGCCTGCCTGGCAGAAGGGCGTCGGGGTTCCCCCTGGTTCCACGGGCGTCACGGGACGCGGCGTGCCGGATGTCGCCGCTGTCGCGGACCCCGCCACCGGATACCAGGTCTTCGTCGACGGCCAGCGGCAGGTCATCGGCGGCACCAGCGCCGTCGCCCCCCTCTGGGCCGCGCTCACCTGCCGGCTCGTCCAGGCCCTCGGTCACCGTCTCGGCCTGCTCCAGCCGCTTCTCTACCCGGGCGCCGCACCGGGGACGACGGGACCCGGTTTCCGTGACATCACCAAGGGCGGCAACGGCGCCTACAAGGCCGCCCCCGGCTGGGACGCCTGCACCGGCCTCGGCGTCCCCGACGGCACCGCGCTCCTCAACCACCTGAAGAGCGGCACCACCACCTTCTTCCTGGCGGAACGTCCTCCAGGGAACTGCCGGCCGGCTCCGGCCTTCACTGCTCAGCGGCGCGCACGGTTCGACTTTCCGGAACGCTGAAGGCCGGTACGGCGCTGACGACCGGCAGCCGCAGATCAACCTCCACCCGTTGGTCCTCGGTGAGGAACGACGCCGATGTGGCGTGCGGGGCGTGGCCTGCCGCAAGCGCGGACAGGACGTAGTGGCCGACGGCCGGTGCGGCGAGTGCGAAGTAGCCCTCGTCGTCGGTGAGTGTCGAGCCGGCCTTGCGGCCCCGGCCGTTGATCAGGATGATCGTCGCCCGGGCCACGGGGGCGCCGCCGGCGTCCACCACCCGGCCGTGGAATCCGTCGCGGGCCACGACCGCCGGGAGGACGGCCCGGCCCCGGGCGGCCTCCTCACTCAGCTCACTGCTCGCCGCAGCGGGTACCCGCAGCTGCTGCTGTCCGGCTCCCTTCTCGCGGGCGGGCAGGCCCACCGCGAGCAGCAGTCCCACGAGGACCGCGGCTGTGGCGATCAGGAATGAGATGCGGAACCCGTGCATCGTCGGCACCGCCACAGAGCCGGCGTGCTGCGCCGTGTTGGCCAGCACCATTCCGATGACGGCGCTCGACACCGACGTGCCGATGGACCGCATCAGGGTGTTGAGACCGTTGGCCGCGCCCGTCTCGGAAGCGTCGACCGCGCCGACGATCAGCGCCGGGAGCGAGGAGTACGCCAGGCCGATGCCCGCGCCGACGACGACGGAGATGACGACGGTCTGCCAGGCGGCGCTCATCAGACCGAGACCGGCGCCATAGCCGATCGCGATGATGAACATGCCCAGTATCAGGGTCGTCTTGGGGCCGTACTTCACGGACAGCCGTGCGTACACCGGAGCGGTGAAGATCATCGTCAGGCCGAGCGGTGCTACACACAGGCCCGCCACGACCATGGACTGCCCGAGGCCGTAGCCGGTCGATGTGGGCAGTTGCAGCAACTGGGGCAGCACGAGTGAGATCGCGTAGAAGGAGACACCGACCATGATCGAGGCGAGGTTGGTGAGCAGCACCTGACGGCGAGCGGTGGTCCGCAGGTCGACCAGCGGGGCCTTTATACGCAGCTGTACCGCACCCCAGCCGAGGAGCACCACGACCGCCGCGCCGAACAGACCCAGGGTGGTGACCGAGCCCCAGCCCCAGTCGCTGCCCTTGGTGATCGGCAGCAGCAGGAGGACGAGACCGGCGGAGAGGCCGAGCGCGCCCGCGATGTCGAACCGGCCCTCGGCCCGCAACGAGGACTCCGGAACGACCAGCAGCGTCAGCCCGATCGAGAGGACGCCGAGCCCGGCGGAGCCGAAGAACAGGACGTGCCAGTCCGTGTGCTGCGCGACCAGCGCAGCCGCGGGCAGCCCGAGGCCGCCGCCGACGCCGATGGACGAACTCATCAGGGCCATCGCCGAGCCGAGCTTCTCACGCGGCAGCTCGTCGCGCATCAGGCCGATGCCCAGCGGGATGACGCCCATCGAGAAGCCCTGCAGGGCACGGCCGACGATCATGAGGAGCAGATCACTGGTGAAACCGGCGATCAGGCAGCCCACCACCATCACCGCGAGGCTGGTGACGAGCATCCGCCGCTTGCCGTACAGATCGCCGAGCCGCCCCATGATCGGTGTGGCCACCGCGCCGGAGAGCAACGTTGACGTGAGCACCCAGGTGGCGTTGCTGGGCGAGGTGTTCAGCAGGGCCGGCAGGTCCTTGATGACCGGCACGAGCAGTGTCTGCATGACCGCCACGACGATGCCGGCGAAGGCGAGGACCGGGACGAGGCCTCCTGAGCCTTTCCGCTCCTCGTCCGGGTCGTCGGGCAGCGCCGACAGTGGGATGGCAGCACGGGGGGCTGCCGGCCCGGTGTGCTGGTTCGTCGGTCGGGTCATACGCGCGTTCTCCCAAAGGCAGGCAGAGCAGGGCGGCGGTCCGGCGACCGGCACGGGGCGGGTGCCGAGTGTCCGTGGTGCGGGACTGGTGCCGGGCAACGGATACGGGCGGGATGACGTGCTTCAGCGCTGTAGGGGTGGCTTGCGCCACCCAAGTACATGCACCGTGCAACCGTAACGGGGGGTTCGGCTATTCCTGGCCACACACCCGGGGAAGGTTTCTTAGCCGTCTCGTTACGGTGGGCACGGCTTGGGCACCGACTCCCGCAGTTCCCACGAAGCCATCGGGCGGACCGCAACCGATCTCGGCGCGCGGCTGCTCGCCACCACGAACCCGCTCGCCGCGTCACTGGCTCAAAGTCAGGTACCTCGACCGGGCTCACGAGCTCGGCCCGCGCGCGTGGCACTGCAAACTCGCCGACAACCCGAGCTTGCACCGAACACCGCTCCGGACTCGGACGAACCTCGACGACGGCCACACCCACTCCACCGACCTGTTGCTGCCTCGTACCCGGGACGTGGGTGGCTCAGCACGGCGACGGCGTGCCGGCTCTTGTCGCGGCCCGTCGCGGCAAGGACTCTAACAAATCAATCATGATTGTTTTTTTTCTCTCCGGCTGTGAGAGTGGTCCGCGTGACAGACACAAGCGCCATGCTGACTGACCGGCGGGCTGAGGCGGATGACCTCTACGTCGAGATCAGCGCACCGGACTGCGAGTTGTGGACCTCGGGCCCCGAGGATGCCCCTCAGCGGGTGAGCGGTTCGGCGCTGGAGGCCACCGGCGAGGGCGCCGTGCATGGGCAGGCGGGGCTGACGTCATGACGGCACCCACCCCGCGGCGACTGGCCGCGAGCCCCGAGGTGATCCGGATCGGCAACTGCTCGGGATTCTACGGCGATCGGCTCTCGGCGATGCGCGAGATGCTCGAGGACGGGGAGCTCGACGTACTCACCGGCGACTACCTCGCTGAGCTGACCATGCTGATCCTCGGCCGTGATCGGCGCAAGGACCCGGAACTCGGCTACGCCAAGACCTTTCTGCGGCAGATGGAGGACTGTCTGAAGCTGGCGGTCGACCGCGGCGTCCGGATCGTCGTCAATGCCGGCGGTCTCAATCCGGCGGGCCTCACCGCGAAACTGCGGGAGCTCGCCGGAAAGCTCGATATCGCGGCCCGGTTCGCGCACGTCGAAGGCGACGACCTGACCGCGCGGGCAGCGGAACTGGGCCTCGGCAAACCGCTGGCAGCCAACGCCTACCTGGGGGCCTGGGGCATCGTGGAGTGCCTGACCGCCGGTGCCGACGTCGTGGTCACAGGCCGGGTCACCGACGCCTCGCTGACTGTCGGCCCGGCCGCGGCCCACTTCGGCTGGGGCAGAAGCGATTACGACCGGCTCGCCGGTGCCGTCGCCGCCGGGCACGTCATCGAGTGCGGGACCCAGGCGACAGGCGGTAACTACTCCTTCTTCACCGAGATCGCGGATCTGGCCCACCCCGGTTTCCCGATCGCCGAGATCCACCGGGACGGGTCCAGCGTCATCACCAAGCACGCCGGCACCGGCGGCGAGGTCACCGTCGGCACCGTCACCGCACAGCTGCTGTACGAGATCGGCGGCGCGCGCTACGCCGGACCGGACGTGACCACTCGCCTCGACGCACTCGAGCTGGCACGGGACGGCCAGGACCGGGTACGCATCACCGGGGTCACCGGCGAGGCCCCGCCGCCGCAGCTGAAGGTGTCGCTGAATGCGATCGGCGGCTTCCGTAACGAGATGGCGTTCATCCTCACCGGGCTCGACGCAGAGGCCAAGGCCGCGTTGGTACGCAAGCAGTTCGAGGCCGCTCTCACGACGAAACCCGCCGAGCTGAAGTGGACGCTGGCGCGGCTGGACCAGGCGGACGCGGAGACCCAGGAGCAGGCCAGCGCGATCCTGCGCTGCGTGGTGCGCGACCCGGATCCGGACGTCGTCGGGCGCGTGTTTTCCAGCCTCACCGTCGAACTGGCGCTGTCCAGCTACCCCGGGTTCAGCCTCACGTCGTCGCCCGGCACCGGATCGGTGTACGGGGTGTTCACTCCCGGTTACGTCGACGCCGCCGAGGTGCCGCATGTCGCGGTGCTGCCGGACGGTACCCGGGTGGACATCGCCCCCAGCACCGGGACGCGTGCGCTTGAGGACGTCGCCGCACCGGCGCTGCCACAGCCGCCTGCGGCCGGGCCCACGCGGAAGGTCCCGCTCGGCGCGATCGCCGCGGCGCGCAGCGGCGACAAGGGCGGCAACGCGAACATCGGCGTCTGGGTGCGCACCGACGACCAGTGGCGCTGGCTGGCAGCTGCACTGACGGTCGAGCGCCTCAAGCAGATGCTGCCCGAGGCCGCCGACCTGCCGGTCACCAGAACCGTGCTGCCGAAGCTGCGCGCGGTGAATTTCGTCATCGAGGGCATCCTCGGGCAGGGCGTCGCCTACCAGGCCCGGTTCGATCCGCAGGCCAAGGGACTGGGCGAATGGCTCCGCTCCCGGCATATCGCCATTCCGGAGGAGTTGCTGCCGTGAACATCCCGACAGCGAGGAGAGGCGGGTGCGGCGCGCGACGGTCCGTTGCCTACGGGGGGCGAGTCGGGCCGTGCGGCTGTTCGGCGGTACGACCGTGATCACGACGGGCCTGGCGGCCGGGAGATGGGGATACAGGGCATGACGATACTGAGGTCCACCTTCGACACCGGGTCCGAAGGTTATCTGGCCGCGGCCGAGGCGATGGCGGCAAAGCTCGCCGAACTCGACGCCGAGCATGCCAAGGCGATCGGCGGCGGCGGAGCGGAGAAGCTGGAGCGGCATCGCAGGCGCGGAAAGCTCACCGCCCGTGGACGCATCGAGCTGCTGCTCGACCCGGATTCCCCGTTTCTCGAACTGTGCCCGCTGGCGGCGTGGGGCAGCGACTTCCAGGTCGGTGCGTCGGTCGTCGTGGGCATCGGCGTTGTCGAGGGCGTTGAGTGCGTGATCATCGCCAACGACCCGACCGTGCGGGGCGGCACCAGCAACCCCTGGACCTTGCGGAAGAACTTGCGGGCGATTGACATCGCCCTGCAGAACAGGCTGCCGGTGGTCTCGCTCGTCGAGTCCGGTGGCGCCGACCTGCCCACTCAGAAGGAAGTGTTCATCCCCGGTGGCCGGCTGTTCCGCGACCTCACCAGGGCGTCGGCCGCGGGCATCCCGACGATCGCGCTGGTGTTCGGCAACTCGACCGCCGGCGGTGCCTACGTCCCCGGCATGTCCGACCACACGGTGATGATCAAGGACCGTTCGAAGGTGTTTCTCGGCGGGCCGCCGCTGGTGAAGATGGCCACCGGCGAGGAGTCCGACGACGAGTCGCTCGGCGGGGCCGAGATGCATGCGCGCACATCGGGTCTGGCCGACTACTTCGCCGTCGATGAGCAGGACGCGATCCGCATCGGCCGCGCGATCGTCAAACGGCTCAACCAGCGCAAGGAAGGTCCGCCGCCGCGTGCCGAGGTGATCGAGCCGCTGTACGACCCCGAGGACCTGCTCGGCATCGTGCCCCCCGACCTGAAGGTCCCCTTCGATCCCCGCGAGGTGATAGCCCGGATCATCGACGGCTCGGACTTCGATGAGTTCAAGCCGCTGTACGGATCGAGTCTCGTCACCGGATGGGCAGAGCTGCACGGCTATCGGGTGGGCATCCTCGCCAACGCCCACGGCGTGCTGTTCTCCCAGGAGGCGCAGAAGGCAACGCAGTTCATCCAGCTGGCCAACCAGTCGAACACCCCGTTGCTGTTCCTGCACAACACCACCGGCTACATGGTCGGCAAGGAGTACGAGCAGGGCGGCATCATCAAACACGGCGCGATGATGATCAACGCGGTCTCCAACTCGACGGTGCCGCACATCTCGCTGCTGATGGGCGCCTCCTACGGGGCCGGCCACTACGGCATGTGCGGACGCGCCTACGACCCGCGTTTCCTCTTCTCCTGGCCCAGCGCCAAGTCCGCGGTGATGGGCCCGGCCCAGCTGGCAGGCGTCATCTCGATCGTCAGCCGCGCCGCGGCGCAGGCCAGAGGCCTTCCCTTCGACGAGGAGGCGGACGCCGGGATGCGCGCGATGGTCGAGAACCAGATCGAGACGGAGTCGGTGCCGATGTTCCTGTCCGGCCGGCTGTACGACGACGGAGTGATCGATCCCCGTGACACCCGCACGGTGTTGGGAGCGTGCCTGTCGGCCGTCCACAACGCCCCGGTCCAGGGTGCCGCGAACTTCGGCATCTTCCGAATGTGAGGACTTCCGTGCTGACCTCCGTACTCGTTGCCAATCGTGGCGAGATCGCGCGCCGCGTCTTCGCCACCAGCAGGCGCATGGGCCTGTCCACTGTCGCCGTGTTCTCCGACGCGGACGCGGACTCCCCGCACGTCAGGGAGGCCGACGCCGCGATCCGCCTGCCCGGCAGCGCACCGTCCGAGACGTATCTGCGCGGTGAGCTGCTGATCGACGCCGCACACACCTCGGGCGCCGACGCGATCCACCCCGGCTACGGCTTTCTGTCCGAGAACGCCGACTTCGCGAAGGCCGTCCTCGACGCGGGACTCACCTGGATCGGACCACCGGTGAAGGCGATCGAGCTGATGGGCTCGAAGGTGGAGTCCAAGAAGCTGATGGGCGGGGCCGGTGTGCCGGTGCTCGCCGAGTTGGATGCCGCAGCGGTGACCGAGTCCGACCTTCCCGTGCTGATCAAGGCGTCCGCCGGTGGCGGCGGCCGCGGCATGCGAGTGGTCCGCGAGCTCGCCGAGCTGCCCGGTCAGCTTCAGGCCGCCCGGCGCGAGGCCCAGTCCGCCTTCGGCGATCCGACGGTGTTCTGCGAGCGCTACCTCGAAACAGGACGTCACATCGAGGTGCAAGTCATGGCCGACCGGCACGGCACCGTCTGGGCGGTGGGCGAGCGCGAATGCTCCATCCAGCGCAGGCACCAGAAGGTGGTGGAGGAAGCGCCCTCGCCACTCGTGGAGCGCACGGCAGGCATGCGGGAGCGGCTGTTCGAGGCGGCCGGACTGGCGGCCAGGGCCATCGGCTACGAGGGCGCGGGCACCGTTGAGTTCCTCGCTGACGAGCAGGGCGACTTCTACTTCCTCGAGATGAACACCCGCCTGCAGGTGGAGCATCCGGTCACCGAGTGCACCACCGGCCTCGACCTGGTGCGGCTCCAACTCCAGGTCGCTCAGGGGGTCGCGCTGCCGGCCGGTCCGCCCGCGCCGCGCGGGCACTCGATCGAGGTCCGGCTGTACGCGGAGGACCCCGCTCACGAATGGCAGCCGCAGAGCGGGACCGTGCACCGCTTCGAAATCCCCGGCACACTCACCGAGTTCGGGCTGCTCACGGAGCCGGGGGTGCGGCTCGACTCAGGGATCGTCGGCGGGTCGTTCGTCGGGGTGCACTACGACCCGATGCTCGCAAAGGTCATCTCGTACTCGGACACCCGCGCGGAGGCCGCGCGTCTGCTGGCGTCAGCGCTCGCGAGGGCCAAGGTGCACGGTCTCGCCACCAACCGGGACCTGCTGGTGCGGGTGCTGCGGCATCCGGCCTTTCTGTCCGGCGACACAGACACCGCGTTCTTCACCACCCACGGCCTGGACGTGTTGTCGCGCCCGCTGGCCTCGCCGGAATCCGTGGAACTGTCGGCGGTCGCCGCGGCCCTCGCCGACGCCGCCGGGAACCGGCGCGATGCCAAAGTCAACGCCGGGCTGCCCAGCGGCTGGCGCAATCTGCCCGGCGAGGCGCAGCTGAAGACATTCGGCACCGGCCCCGGAGCCACTGGACCCGACGCCGACATCGAGATCCGCTACCGGTTCACGCGGGCCGGACTGCGCGTCGACGGTCATGACGAGCTCTCCTTCGTCTCGGCGACGCCCGAGCTGGTGGTGCTGGATGTGCCAAGCGGGACGGGTACCGTCCGCCGCCACTTCGAAGTGGCACGTTACTCCGCACTCACCTGCGTCGACTCCCCACTGGGGCCGGTGACGCTGACGCGGCGGCCGCGCTTCACCGACCCGTCGGCACAGGTGGCCGCCGGGTCGCTGCTGGCACCGATGCCGGGCACCGTCATCCGCGTCGCCGCCCAGGTGGGGGACCACCTGACGGCGGGCCAGCCGATACTGTGGCTGGAGGCGATGAAGATGGAGCACACCGTCACCGCGCCCTCAGCGGGCGTGCTCACGACGCTGGACGTCACCGTCGGCCAGTCCGTCGATATGGGTGTGGTCCTGGCCGTCGTGGACGAGACAGCCGCCGGCACAGCCGAGCAGACAACAGGCCCAAAAGACGGGGAGCGCACATGAGTTTCATCGAGACCGATGTCCAGAAGGATCTGCGGGCCTCGGTGGCCAGGCTCGCCGCACGTTTCAACTACACCGACTACGTGCTGCCCAAGGCACGCGCGGGTGAGTTCCCGGGTGAGCTGTGGGACCAAGCAGGCAAGCTCGGCTTCCTCGGGGTCAATCTGCCCGAGGAGTACGGCGGCGGCGGGGCGGGCATCTACGAGCTGGCGCTGGTCCAGGAGGAACTGGCCGCGAAGGGTGCCGGAATGCTGCTGACGGTGGTGTCGCCCGCGATCTGCGGCACGATCATCGCCAAGTACGGCACCGCCGAGCAGAAGCAGCAATGGCTGCCTGGCATCGCGGACGCGTCCAAGGTGATGGTGTTCGGTATTACCGAGCCCGACGCGGGGTCGAACTCCCACCGGATCACCACGACCGCGCGCAGGGACGGCGACGCGTGGCTCCTGAACGGCCGCAAGGTCTTCATCTCCGGTGTCGACAGGGCCGACGCGGTGCTGATTGTGGCGCGCACCGCGGACCACAAGACCGGCAAGCTCAAGCCGGCCCTGTTCATCGTGCCCACCGACGCGGAGAACTTCACCGCGCAGCGGATGGAGATGGACATCGTCCAGCCGGAGCACCAGTTCGCCCTGTTCCTCGACGACGTGCGGCTGCCCGCCGAGGCGCTGGTGGGACGGGAGGACGCGGCCCTGGCACAGCTGTTCGCCGGCCTGAATCCGGAGCGGATCCTCGGCGCGGCGACGGCCGTCGGCATGGGCCGCTACGCGCTGGCGCAGGCGGTCGAATACGCGAAGGTACGTCAGGTGTGGAAGTCCCCGATCGGGGCGCACCAGGGCATCGCGCACCCGCTGGCGCAGGTCAAGATCGAGCTCGAACTGGCCAAGGTGATGATGCAGAAAGCCGCGGTGCTCTACGACAGCGGCGACGACACGGGGGCCGCGGAGGCCGCGAACATGGCCAAGTACGCCGCCGCCGAGGCCAGCATCCGTGCACTGGACCAGGCGATCCAGACACACGGCGGCGCCGGACTGACCAAGGAGCACGGCCTGTCGGCGATGCTCGCCATGGTCCGGGTCGGCCGGGTCGCACCGGTGAGCCGGGAGATGATCCTCAACTTCGTCGCCGAACACAGCCTCGGGCTGCCCAAGTCGTACTGAGGAGCCGAACATGACCGACCCGTATGTCCAGTACCGGGTGGCCGACGGCGTCGCCACCTTGACCCTGGATTCCCCGCACAACCGCAACGCCATGTCCACCCGCCTGGTCACCGAGCTGAGGCAGGGGCTGGCGGACGCCGCCGCCGACCCGGCCGTGCGCGCGGTCGCGCTCACACACACCGGCGGCACGTTCTGCGCGGGCGCCGATCTCACGGAGGCGAGCGCGGCGCCGGGCGACGGCGACCCGGCCGCCGCGGATGCCGCTGCCCCGGCCGCCCTCGCGGCCGGGCGCGCGCGGTCGATGGTGGAGCTGCTCCGCGCGATCATCGAACTGCCCAAGCCGGTCGTCGGCCGGATCGATGGTCACGTACGAGCCGGCGGCATGGGACTGGTCGGGGCCTGCGACATCGTGATCGCCGGGCCTTCGTGCACATTCGCGCTCACCGAAGCGCGGCTCGGTCTGGCCGCGTCGATCATTTCGCTCACCGTGCTGCCCCGGCTGACCTCGCGTGCCGCCGGCCGGTACTTTCTGACGGGCGAGAAGTTCGGCCCGCAGGAGGCCGCTGGGCTGGGCCTGGTCACGATCACCGCGGACAACACCGCCGAGGCGACCACAGCGATCCTGGAACAGCTGCGCCTCGCCTCCCCACAGGGACTGGCCGAGTCGAAGGCGCTGACCACCGCGGCGATCCTCGCCGAGTTCGACCGCTCCGCGGACAGCCTCGCGGCGCAGTCGGCCCGGCTCTTCGGCAGCAAGGAATCGCTGGAGGGTATGAAGGCCTTTCTCCAGAAACGACGACCGAGCTGGGCCCGATGACCATCGCGCGCGCTGTCCCGGAGAGGCCGACGTTGAGCACCCGTGAACCCAAGCAGGAGCGCAGCCGCGCCACCCGTCAGCGTCTGCTGGTGTCCGCCATCGAGTGCCTCGCCGTGCGCGGGTGGAGCGCGACCACCATGGCCGTGGTCGCCGAACACGCCGGTGTCTCCCGCGGTGCCGCGCAACACCATTTCCCGACCCGCGAGGACCTGATCACCGTGGCGCTGGAGTACATGTTCGACAGCCGTATGGCCCTCATCCGGGAGGCCACCAACCTTGCCGACGGACCGGGGCGCACCGAGGCAGTGGTCATGCGGATGGTCGACTACTTCACAGACCCACTGTTCAAAGCGGCGCTACAGGTGTGGACGGCAGCCGCGGCCGATGAGTCGCTCAAGCAACGGATCACGCCGCTGGAGGCCAAGTTCGGACGGACCGTGCACCACATCACCGTGCAGTTGCTCGGGATCGACGACACCGATCCGGTGGCTCACCGGCTGGTGCAAGCCACACTGGACCTCGCCCGCGGTCTGGGACTCGCCGACCTGCTCACCGACGACTCGGCGCGCCGGGAGCAGATCGTACGCCAGTGGGCGGCCACCCTTGAAACCGCGCTCAGGCAACCCGCGGTGAGCTCGGGCTGCGCCGTCGGGCGGGTGCGGGTGCCGAAAGGCTGATCTTTCCCCTGGAGTTGGACACTTGGAGACTGCGACGAGTCAGCCCCAGAGGAAGTAATGCCAGGTGGGATCCAAGAGCAACATGAGCTCAGCCGCTGCGAGCACTGGGCCTGCCGGCCGACGCGATCGCCACGTCGGGGGAGCGGGGCGTGACGAAGCCGTCCCCGGAGTTCTTCGCGCGCGTGGTGGAGCTCGCCGGGTGTGAGCCGGACCGGATCGTGTACGTCGGCGGCCGCCACGTCGACCGCCACCCGGTAGCGACCTCCGCGAGCGAGTTCGGTCCCTCCAGGTCATCCCGGGCTCCCAGGCCGTCCGGCGTAAGAGGCGTGTCTGAGAGGCCGCGCGAATAGGTGGGGCGGCGTCGCGTGCCGATGGGCGGCGCCTGGCGGCGTTGTCGTCGGTCAACGACGCTCCGCGTCGCCTCCCTCCTCCGCCTTGCCAGACTTGCCCCTCGCCCCGC
>NZ_SUMC01000066.1 GCF_005047355.1 Actinacidiphila oryziradicis | reverse complement strand
CACTTTCGGTTGCGACCAGGTGCCGGATGATCAAGCCGAATGATCACGGCCGTCTACCAGCGCGATCACGCCTGACCGCCCCCAAACCAGCGCCTCCCACCTGCGAATTCAGGATGAAAAGCTCTCATTGGCGACGGTGACCGTAGATAGGCCGAGGGTGACCGGATCCTTCCACGCGTGTGACAACAGTGACAAGGGGTGATCACTGGGTTGGGACGTGGCGGCAGAAGGTGTGGTAATGCCCTGCCGGGAACGTCTTTCGGCTGCTCCCGCGCCGGCTACCGGCTTCCGGCCGGTTGGTCACCGGTGGCGGCGTCCAGGGCTGCGGTGAGGCGGTGCAGCCGGTCCTGGAGGTCGCGCATCTCGTCGAGGTCCAGGCCGGTCGCGGCGGAGATCCTGCGCGGGACGAGCGCGGCACGGTCGCGCAGGGCGGTCCCGGCCGCGGTGAGGTGGATGGTGACCGAGCGCTCGTCGGTGGCGCTGCGCTCACGCCGTACGAGACCGGTGGACTCCAGGCGCTTCAGCAGCGGGGAGAGCGTCCCGGAATCCAGCCGGAGGTGCTCGCCGATGGCCTTCACCGCCAGGTCGCCGTGCTCCCAGAGGACCAGCATCACCAGGTACTGGGAGTAGGTGAGGCCGACGTCGCGCAGGAGGTCGCGGTAGAGGCTGCCGAAGGCCCGGGAAGCGGCGTGCAGGGAGAAGCAGATCTGGTGGTCGAGGCGGAGCAGCTCCTCGTCGGGGATGTCCGGCAGGCTCGTGGTCATACGGCCAGAGTATCTCGCGTGCCGTTTAGTTGTGCACAATTTAGTTGTGTGCTCTACTTGCGGTTGTGGGGCGGTCCGGCCGCCCGGTACTTCGAGAGGGATGGTTTCTCATGAGCGCGCTGTACACCGCCGTAGCCACCGCCAATGGCCGCGACGGACGGGCTGTCAGCTCCGACGGCCAGCTGGACCTCGCCCTGGCCATGCCGCCGGCCCTCGGCGGCAGTGGTCAGGGCACCAACCCCGAGCAGCTCTTCGCCGCCGGCTACGCGGCCTGTTTCGCGAGCGCTCTCGGCCTCGTCGGCCGCCAGGCCAAGGTCGACACCGGTGACATCTCCGTCACCGCCGAGGTCGGCATAGGCCCGGACGACACCAGCTTCGCCCTGTCCGTGACGCTGCGCGTCGAGCTCCCCGAGGCCCTCGCGGGTGAGACCGGCGAGCTTCTCGTCAAGCAGGCCCACGAGGTCTGCCCCTACTCCAAGGCCACCCGTGGCAACATCCCCGTCGAGCTCGTCATCGAGTAACCGGGGACGGGAACGCATATCCATCCGGCCCGGCAGGGCGGCCATTGGCCCCTGCCGGGCCGGACGTACGCACAGGGCCAGCCGCGCCGCCCTATCTGTGCCCGATGCCGGTCACGGCGGTGAACAGCACCGCCGAGTCCTCCAGCGCGAGCAGCCCGTTGCGCTCGCGCGGAAGGGTGCGAACCTCGCCGCCGCGCAGTTCGCGGCCACCCTCACCGGTGGTGAGCCGGACGTGGCCGCGCAGGACCTGCAGACTGGCCGCGGGCGGTGCGTTGTGTTCGTGCAGTTGTGTCCCGGCCGCAAGGGCGATGACGCTCTGGCGCAAAGGGCCGTCGTGCAGGATCAGATGAGCGCTGCGGCCGTGATGGTCTGCGCGGGCCTTGGCGAGGTGCTCGTTGGCGAGTGCCGTGAGGTCGGGGTCGTTCATATCTCCCACTCTAATGTGATGCAGGTCACATAGCCTCATGAAATATCCGGGGACCAGCTCCCCGTTTGTATCTACGTCACCAGGAAACGGGGAACTAGTCCCCGGAAGCAGAGGGGGGAGTGCCGACGTGGGTCTCAAGACCGGACAATGCCGCATCCCCAGGTTGCGGGCGGACGCGAGCCGCAACCGGGAGCGGATTGTCGCCGCCGCGCGCGAGGTGTTCGTCGAGTACGGGGCCGATGCGCCGCTCGACGAGATCGCGCGACGGGCGGGCGTCGGCAATGCCACGGTCTACCGGCACTTCGTCGACCGCCGGGAGCTCAGCCGGGAGGTGGCTCTGTCGGTCATGAGGCGCCTCGCGGACCGGGCCGAGACGGCGGTCGTCGAGGAAGCGGACCCGTTCGAGGCGCTGCGCCGCTATGTGCACGCGGCGGCCGACGAGCGGGTGGGCGCGCTGTGCCTGCTGCTCTCCGGGAGCGTCAACGACCACGACCCCGATGTCCTGGAAGCGCGTGACCGTTTGGAGCGGGCAGCCGAGGATGTCATGGTCAGAGCGCGCAGCTCCGGCCAACTCCGCGCCGATGTCGCCGCGGGTGACCTTTTTCTGGCGCTCAGCCAGCTCACCCGCCCGCTGCCGGGCAGGTGCTGCGTGGACTTCGATCGATTCGTCCACCGGCATCTGGAGGTGTTCCTGGACGGACTCCAGGCTCCGGCGCGCTCCATCCTGCCCGGTTCGGCGGCGACCATCGAGGAGCTTCGGAAACCAGCCTGATCTTCCAGCGACGTGTAAAAACAGCGAACAAGTCCCGAATAAGTCCTGTTCACGCCTTTCTTCGTCATTCGTCCATCTCCGCACCGAATGTGGGTTAACCCATGCCTGAAACGGCTCAGCTCGACCCCCGGCGCTGGAAGGCGCTCGCCTTCATAGCCATCGCCCAGCTGATGGTCGTACTCGACGCGACCATCGTGAATATCGCTCTCCCGTCCGCCCAGAAGAGCCTCGACATCTCCGACGCCAACCGCCAGTGGGTGATCACCGCCTACGCCCTGGCCTTCGGCGGACTCCTGCTCTTCGGCGGCCGCATCGCGGACATGTGGGGTCGCCGCCGTACTTTCATCACCGGCCTGATCGGCTTCGCGGGCGCCTCCGCCCTCGGCGGTGCCGCCGTCAACGAGCAGATGCTGCTCGGTGCCCGTGCGCTGCAGGGTGCCTTCGGCGCGCTGCTCGCACCGGCCGCGCTCTCGCTGCTCGCGGTGATGTTCACCGAGGCCAAGGAGCGTGCCAAGGCGTTCGGTATCTTCGGTGCCATCGCCGGCGGCGGCGGTGCTGTCGGCCTGATCCTCGGCGGTCTGCTCACCGAGTACCTCGACTGGCGCTGGACCTTCTTCGTCAACATCCCGTTCGCGATCGTCGCGGTCACCGGTGCCGTCCTCGTCATCCGCGAGCCGGCCGGCGGCCACAACAGCTCCAGCCTCGACATCCCCGGCGTCATCCTGGCCACCACCGGCCTGGTCTCGCTGGTCTACGGCTTCACCCGCGCCCAGACCGACGGCTGGCGGGCCGGCGCGACCATCGGCCTGTTCGTCGCCGCCGTTGTGCTGCTCGCCGCGTTCGTGCTGGTCGAGTCCAAGGTCAAGGCACCGCTGCTGCCGCTCCGCGTTGTGATCGACCGTAACCGCGGCGGTGTGTACATGTCGCTGGGCCTGGCCGTCATCGCGATGTTCGGCCTGTTCCTGTTCCTCACGTACTACCTCCAGATCGTCAGGGGCTACTCGCCGGTCAAGACCGGCTTCTCCTTCCTGCCGATGATCGCGGGCATGATCACCGGATCCACCCAGATCGGCGCCCGGCTGATGACCAGGGTCCCGCCGCGCATGCTGATGGCGCCGGGCTTCGTGACTGCCGCGATCGGCATGCTGATCCTTACCCAGTTGCAGGTCGGCAGCTCGTTCACGACCCTGGTCCTGCCCGCAGAGGTCCTGCTCGGCCTGGGCATGGGTACGGCCTTCATGCCGGCGATGAGCCTGGCGACGCACGGCGTCCAGCCGCGCGACGCGGGTGTCGCCTCCGCGATGGTCAACACCTCGCAGCAGGTCGGTGGCGCCATTGGCACCGCTCTGCTCAACACCATCGCTGCCAGCGCCACCGCCACCTGGGTCACCTCGCACGCCGCCCAGGCCGGCAAGCTGGGCAAGACCAACTTCATCAACCAGGCCGCGGTGCACGGATACGCCACCGCGATCTGGTGGGCGGTCGGCATCCTGGTCGTCTCCGCGACGATCGCCGCCGTCCTGATCAACACCGGACAGGGCGACAGCGGCCCGGCCGTCGCCTCGGGTGACGGTCAGGACGAGGGCGTCGAGGACCTGGCGATCCCGGTCATCGCGCACTGACGCACTGACGCGCTCCACCAGGGCCCCGCCTCCCGGAACCTTCCGGGAGGCGGGGCCTTTCGCGCTCGGCTGCTCGGCTGCTCGGCTGCTCGGCTACTCGCCGGACGGGAACTCGTAGCTGCTCGGCACCGTCACCTTGTCGCTCGCCTTGCCGTAGACGACCGCGATCTCCCGGTGGGCGGCGAGCTTGATCGCACCCGGGTTGCCGCTCTGCTCCGTGCCGTTGACGTACACGTGCAGCTCGTTGCCGTTTCCGGCCTTCAGCCCGCCGATGCTGTCCTTCGTGAGCGCCACATTCCACTCGGTCATGACCTGGCCGAGGGTGAAGTCCGCCTGCTTCGGCGACTCGATGTGGATGACGCCCGACGTGTCGTGCGTGTGCAGCGGGCTGATCTGCTGGCCCGCCTCGTCGATGCCGATCAGGGCCGGTACGGTCACGGCCTTGCCGTTGACGATCACGTCCAGGTGGGCGTGGATGTGCTCCACCTGACCCTCTGCGCCCAGCATCGGCAGTCCGGCGGTCTCGACCCGGGTCGCGACATCGGCGGGGGCGGCCCACGGCGGGCTGGTGGCGGCGCCCTTGACCTGGGTCAGCGCAGCGGTGGGAATGTTCTTCACGCTGTCCGTCTTCGTGGCCGCCGCGGAGGCGCTGCTGCTCTTGCCCCCGCTGTGCGCCGCTATAGCGCCGCCCACGACACCGCCGGTCAGCACCAGCACGCCCGCGGCGATGCCGATCCGGCGTATGAGCCTGCGGCGGGCCTGCTCGCGCTCAGCCTGCCGGCGGATCGCCGCGAGCCGGGCGTGGCGGTCCTCGGTGGCGGCCTTGCTTTTCTTGTCGCTGCTCATGGTGGTGCGGAGGTCCGTTCAGCCGAGTTGGACGGAGCGTTTCGCCATTCCCATCCAGAATCCGTCGATGACGCTGCGTTGGTTGCCGAGGTCGTTCTCGGACGCGCCCAGGGTGACGAACAACGGTGCGAAGTGTTCCGTTCGCGGGTGGGCCAGCCGCCCGGCCGGGGACTTGTGCGTGAAGTCCAGCAGCGCGTCGATGTCCTGCGCGTCCAGAGCGCGGTGCCCCCAGTCGTCGAACTCCGTCGACCAGCTGGGAACGCCCTGTCCAGCATGCCTGAGAGCGGACAAATTGTGAGTAAAGAACCCGCTTCCGATGATCAGCACGCCTTCGTCGCGCAGCGGAGCCAGCTTCCGGCCGATCTCGAACAGGCCCGTCGGGTCCAGTGTCGGCATGGAGATCTGGAGTACGGGGATGTCGGCATCCGGGAACATCTCGACGAGCGGCACATATGCGCCGTGATCCAGCCCGCGGTCGGGCGTGTCCTGCACCGGGGTGCCCGCGCCGCGCAGCAGCTTCCGTACCGACTCGGCGAGGGCCGGCGCGCCCGGGGCGGCGTACTTCACCTCGTAATAGTGCTGAGGAAAGCCCCAGAAGTCGTACACCAGCGGGACGCTCGTGGTCGCGCCCAGGGCGAGCGGGGCCTCCTCCCAGTGCGCGGAGACCATCAGGATCGCCTTCGGGCGCGGCAGGCCGGACGACCAGGCAGCCAGCTCGCCGGGCCAGACCGGGTCGTCGGCCAGCGGCGGGGCGCCGTGCGACAGATAGAGGGCGGGCATCCGCTCCAGTGCGGTGGTCATCTGGGGCTCCTTGGACGGTGCCGGATATGCTTGAAGTTTCAAGTCAGTACAGGGTGACGATACGTCGAAGAGCTTGAAAATTCAAGCGAATTTGGTAAAGTAGCGACCATGACAACACCCGGACCTCGCTGGCTCAACGAGGAGGAACAGCGCACCTGGCGCGCCTACATGGCATCGACGCAACTCGTCTCGGATGCCCTGGACCGACAGCTCCAGCGCGACGCCGCCATGCCACACGCTTATTACACCCTGCTGGTCTGGCTCTCCGAAACCCCTGGTCGCAGCATGCGTATGACCGATCTCGCGGAGCGTTCGAAGATTACCCGCAGCCGTCTCTCACACGCCATCTCCCGGTTGGAGCAAAGCGGCTGGGTGCGCCGCGAACACTGCCCGTCCGACCGGCGCGGACAGCTCGCCGTCCTCACGGACAAGGGTTTCTCGGCGCTGGAGGCCGCCGCCCCCGGCCACGCCGAGCAGGTCCGCACCGCCATCTTCGACCGGCTCACGCCCGAGCAGGTGACGCAGCTCGGGGAGATCTGCCGGATCATCACGCAGGGACTCCAGCCCGAGTCCGGGGGACCGGCGGACCTGCCGTGGCTCCGCTAGCGCCCGCGGGCCGGGCTACGACGTACGTGACTCCAGGTCGCGCCGGGTGGCATCGCCGTACTCGCCGTCCTCGTCGCCGCGTATCCCGTACCAGAGCTGGAAGCGGGCCACCGCCTCGGTGAGCACGGCGTCGTACTGGCCGTCGACCTTCCCGTCCGGGTAGACGTTCGGGATCCGCAGCAGGCGGGACTGGAGGTCGGACACCTCGGGCCCGCTGTCGCCCTGCCGCAGTACGACGACGGCGGCGGCGCTCGGCTGGGCGGCCTGCGACGCCACTGGCTGCGTCGGTGTCGCCGAAGCCGTCGCGGCGGCCTGCGGGGTGGTCGGGGAGGCCGGGATGACGATGCGGGCCGTCAGCACCATCGCCAGCACGAACCCGGAGGCTATGCTCGCGGCGACCACCGCGTGCAGCCGCTTGCCCTGCCATGTGCCGCGCTGCTTTGCGTGGCGCTCGGGAGCGGCTTCTCCGGCTGCCGGACCGGCCTTGTCCAGACCGAGGTCCAGCTCCGTGGTGTCGTCCTCGGAGCCGGAGGGCGGGGGGAGTGCCGAAGCGGGCTCGAGGCGGGGCGCGGGGTCGGCCGGGCGGAACAGATCGTCGTCGTCCAGTCGCCGGCTCGTCCTGAGCGGCCCGATGACCCGGGTCGGCTCGATCACCGTACGGCCGGACGGCCTTCCGGGGTGATTATGGTCCGCCACATCAGCCTCCTCTGCCTCCCCCGGACGTTAGGAGCCGGCGGAACGCGCCGGGGCATTTTCCGCGATGCGCCCCGGCGCCGGCGCTGATGCGCTACGTACGGCGGGTGCCGGCCCCCGTCCCGGGGCTGAGGTCCTTCTCGTACCAAGCCACGTCCCAGTACCGGCCGAACTTCCGGCCGACCTCGCGGTACACACCGACCGGCTGGAAGCCGAAGCGCGCGTGCAGGCGGACCGAGGCCTCGTTCGGCTGTGCGATCCCGGCGTACGCGCGGTGCACATCCTCCTCACGCAGCGCCTCGAAGAGGGCCTTGTAGAGAAGCGTGCCGGTACCGCGGCCACCCGCGTCCGGCGCGCAGTAGACGCTGGTCTCGACGGAAGTCGCGTATGCCGCCTTGGGCCGGAAGGGGCCGCTGGTCGCGTAGCCCAGGATCCGGCCACCCGGGCCGCCGCAGGCAACCAAAAGGCGGTGCGGGCCGTCTTCCGGATGGGAGAGAAGCCACGGACGGCGCTGCTGCGGCGTCAATGGCTCCAGATCGAAGGTGATCGGCGTCTCCCGTACATAATGGTTGTAGATCTCGGTGAGGTCCGCCAGATCATCCTCCCCAGCGGGCCTGACCTGCACTTCTGTGGCCTCTGGCACATACTCGCCTTTCTCCGCGACCCGACAGGGTACTGCAAGATCACAAAAATCGGTGGTCGGGGTGGGAATTGTGTCCGGATTCCAGTCGTTATCTCTTTTCGAGTGGGCACCCGAAGGATGAAGAGTCCACCCCATACCCGATCGGAACCTCGTAAGGGAGCACGCATGGCAACCCGCGCCGTCGCCCGTCGTAACGCTAACGGGACCAGCAGCGCTCGCGCAGGCCGCGCGGAGGTGGCGGACCGCGACCTCGTCGGTATGTACCTTGACGAGATCGCCCGGACGCCGCTGCTCGACGCCGCGCAGGAGGTTGAGCTCTCCAGGGCCGTAGAGGCCGGAGTCTACGCAGAGCAGATCCTCGCCGGCGAGGAGTTCGCCGACGGCCGCACCCCCGGTGCGGGGGCCAGCCGTGAGGAGCTGGAGGCGATAGCCGCCGAAGGTGCGCGGGCCAAGGACGTCTTCATACGGTCCAACCTCCGGCTCGTCGTGGCCGTGGCGCGGCGCTATCCGCGCAGCGGGCTGCCGCTGCTGGACCTGATCCAGGAGGGGAACGCCGGCCTGGTGCGGGCGGTCGAGAAGTTCGACTACGCCAAGGGCTTCAAGTTCTCGACATACGCCACGTGGTGGATCCGCCAGGCGATCACCCGGTCCATCGCCGACCAGTCGCGCACGATCCGGCTGCCCGTCCACCTCGTCGAGGAGCTCGGACGCGTCCGTCGCGTCCAGCGCGAGTTCAACCGCGAACACGGGCGCGATCCCGAGCCCGCGGAGATCGCGACCGAGCTCGGGTCCACCCCCGAGCGTGTCTCCGATGTCCTTGACTGGGCCCGCGACCCCGTGAGCCTCAACATGGCCGTCGACGACGAGGGCGAGACCCAATTCGGGGATCTCGTCGAGGACACCTCTGCGGCTTCCCCCGAGGACTCCGTGCTTGTCATGCTGCGCCGTGAGGAGCTCGACGGCCTCATCGGCCGGCTCGACGAACGCACCGCGTCCATCATCCGGGCCCGCTACGGCATCGAGGACGGCCGCGAGCGTACGCTTACCGAAGTCGGCAAGCAGCACGGTCTCACCCGTGAGCGGATCCGCCAGATCGAGAAGCATGCCCTCGCCGATTTGAAGCGCATGGCGCGCGACCGCGGCCTGGAGTACGAAGCCGCTTGATCCGCGGCGGCAACGCCGCCCCCCGACCCGAGCCCTGGCGCTACCCCCCCCGCGCCGGGGCTCGGCCTTGCCCTCGCCGGGCCGGCCGGGGCGGCGCTGGCTTTTGGTGCCCCACACCGGGGTTGACGGCGTCTGCCGGTTCTTGGGTCGGGGTCGCCTCCGGGGTGACTCTCCCCCAACCTTCGGCCGGGAGGTGCCCCCACCAGCTACCTCCCCCAGCCTTCGGCCGGGAGGAACCGGCACGCCCGGCAGAGGGGGCGGAACCGTGCCGGCCCAGCAACGCAAACCCAGCCCGTCCGGCGTTTGAGGACAAAGCGGCAACCACTGCAGACGGTGCGGAACCCTGCCGGAGGTACCCGGCGTCGCCTCGGCCTGCCCGGCGAGGGCGACGTCTGAATGTGTTTACTTTCCCGCAGTGCGGGCGTAGCGTGGCGCCGAAGCCACAGGTACGGACATGAAACGGACGCAAACAGAAATGTACGCACCCGAGCGCCAGCAGGAGATCCTGCGGCTCGCCCGCGACCGCGGTCGCGTTGAAGTCCCGGCGCTGGCCGAGGAGTTCGACGTGACGCCGGAGACGGTCCGCCGGGACCTGAAGGCGCTGGACCGGGCCGGGCTGATCCGGCGTGTGCACGGTGGTGCGATCCCCGCGGGGAGGCTGGACTTCGAGCCGGATCTGAACGAGCGCGAAGCGACCGCGGCGGACGAGAAGGACCGGATCGCCCGCGCCGCGCTGGCCGAGCTGCCGGCGGACGGAACCGGAAGCATCCTGCTGGACGCGGGCTCGACGACCGCGCGCCTCGCGACAGCGCTGCCGCTGGACTCACGGTTCACAGTCGTAACGCACGCACTGCCGACCGCTGCCCGCCTGGCCGAGTTCCCGGAGCTCACGCTCCATCTGGTGGGCGGCCGCCTGAGGCACCGTACGCGGGCGGCGGTCGACGCGTGGGCGCTGCGCGCGTACAGCGAGATCAACGCGGACGTGGCGTTCATCGCAGCCAACGGCTTCTCCCTGGAAGAGGGACTGACCACTCCGGACCTGGCCGAGGCGGCCGTGAAGCGGGCCATCATCGGCGCGGCACGGCGTGTCGTGCTGCTCGCGGACTCCACAAAGTCGGGCAAGGCGCATTTCGCCCGCTTCGGGGCGCTCTCCGATGTGGACCTGCTCATCACGGATGACGGCCTCAGCCCCGAGGATGCTCGCGCGATCGAGCGCGAGGGCGTGGAAGTAGTGCGCGCGTGATCGTTACCGTTACTCCCAATCCCAGTCTGGACCGCACCTATGAGGTGCCGTCACTCGCTCGTGGCGAGGTGCTGCGCGCCACCGTCGACCGGGTCGAC
The DNA here is from genome assembly GCF_005047355.1 of Actinacidiphila oryziradicis. Classification (GTDB taxonomy): domain Bacteria; phylum Actinomycetota; class Actinomycetes; order Streptomycetales; family Streptomycetaceae; genus Actinacidiphila; species Actinacidiphila oryziradicis. The sequence goes on along the minus strand of NZ_SUMC01000066.1, from coordinate 34,281 downwards.
CCGGGCGGGAAGGGCGTCAATGTCTCCCGGGCGGTCGAGGCCGCAGGCCACCGTACGGTCGCGTTGCTGCCGCTGGGCGGCCCGGAGGGTGTGCTGCTGGCGCGGCTGCTGGTGCAGCAGGGCATCGAGGTGGCGGGTGTGGAGATCTCCGGCCGGACCCGGGTCAATATCTCGGTGGCGGAGCCCGACGGCACCCTCACCAAGATCAATGCGGCGGGCCCGCAGATCAGCGTGGCCGAGTCGGAGGCGCTGCTCGAGTCGGTACGCACCCACTCGGCCGGTGCCTGCTGGATCGCGTGCTGCGGCAGCCTGCCGCGCGGCCTCGCGCCCTCCTGGTACGCCGAGCTGGTGTCGCGGGCCCATCGCGCCGGGGCCAAGGTCGCCCTGGACACCTCCGGCCCGTCGCTGCTCGCGGCCCTGCGCCAGTGCCCCGAAGTCGTCAAGCCGAACGCGGAGGAGCTGGCCGAGGCCGTGGGCCGTCCGCTGGCCACCATCGGCGACGCGGTGAAGGCCGCCGACGAGCTGCGCACCATGGGCGCGCGGGCCGTGCTCGCCAGCCTCGGCGCGGATGGCCAGCTGCTGGTCGACGACACCGGTACGTACTACGGGCACGCCGAGGTCGACACCGTACGCAGCAATGTCGGCGCGGGCGACGCCTCGCTCGCCGGATTCCTCGTCGCAGGCGGGGCCGGTGAGGCCGCGCTGGCCTCGGCCGTCGCGCATGGAGCCGCCGCCGTGCAGCTTCCCGGCAGCGTCATGCCGGCGCCGACCGATCTCAAGCCCTCGGCGGTCCTCACGACTGCCGATGTCCCGCTGGACCGCCTCCTCAAGGAGCCGGCGTGACCTTTGTCCCCACCGCCCTTCCCCTGGGCGGCATCGCGAGTAATGGAGCCGCGAGATGAGCGACATGATCACCGCGGATCTGGTCGACCTCGACCTGACCGCCGACACCAAGCAAGCCGCCGCCCGGTCACTCGCCGTACGGCTTGTCACCGCGGGCCGGGTGACCGACCTCGACGGCTTCCTTGCCGACGTGGCGGCGCGCGAGGCCCAGATGCCGACCGGCCTCGACGGCGGTATCGGCATCCCGCACTGCCGCAGTGAGCACGTCACCGAGCCGTCCCTCGCCTTCGGCCGCAGTGCGGCGAAGGTCGACTTCGGCGCCCCCGACGGTCCGGCCGACCTGATCTTCCTGATCGCGGCTCCGGCCGGTGCCGATTCGGAGCATCTCACCATCCTGTCGGCGCTGGCCCGCCGGCTGATGGACGCCGACTTCACCGGCGCGCTGCGCTCGGCGGACGACCCGGCGCAGGTGGCGGCCCTGATCCGCGGTGACGAGGATGCTCCCGCGGCGAGCGCGGCGCCCGGCGCGGGCGACGAGGCCCCCGCGAGCAGCGTGGCTGCCCCGGAAGCGGCGCCGCCGTTCCGTATCGTCGCCGTCACTTCCTGCCCGACCGGCATCGCGCACACCTATATGGCCGCCGAGTCGCTGCAGAAGGCCGGCGAGGACAAGGGCATCGAGATCACCGTCGAGACCCAGGGTTCGGCCGGGTTCACCCGCCTTGACCCGTCGGTCATCGCCGCCGCCGACGCCGTGATCTTCGCGCACGATGTCGAGGTGCGGGAGAAGGAACGATTCTCCGGTAAGCCGACCGTTGATGTGGGCGTCAAGGCCGGCATCAACCGCCCCGGCGAGCTCATCGACGAGGTGCGCGGCAAGGCCGCCCGCGGCGAGGTCACCGCGCCCGCCACCGGCGGTGGCGTCCCGATGGACATCGGCGCCGGGCCCCATGAGCACTTCGGTATCAAGCTCCGCAAGTGGCTGATGACCGGCGTCAGCTACATGGTCCCGTTTGTCGCTGCGGGCGGTCTGCTGATCGCACTCGGCTTCGCGATCGGCGGCTACCAGGTCAAGTCGGCTCCGTCCGTCATCGATCATTTCGCCTGGCTCCAGGCGGACAGCTGGGCCGCGCTGATGTTCCAGATCGGCGCCGCCGCCTTCGGCTTCCTCGTCCCGGTTCTCGCCGGTTACATCGCCTTCGGTATGGCCGACCGCCCCGGACTCGTCCCCGGCTTCGTCGGCGGCGCGATCGCCGTCACGATCAACGCGGGCTTCCTCGGGGGTCTGGCGGCGGGCCTGGTCGCGGGCGCGGTGGTGCTGGCGATCCAGCGGGTCAACATCCCGAAGGTGCTGCGCGGCATCATGCCGGTGGTGGTGATCCCACTGCTGTCGTCGATCGTCGTCGGCTTCCTGATGTTCGTGGTGATCGGCAAGCCGATCGCCTCTGCCCAGAAGGGCATGACCGACTGGCTGAACGGCCTCTCCGGCACCAACGCCGTCTTCCTCGGCATCATCCTCGGCCTGATGATGTGCTTCGACCTCGGCGGGCCGGTCAACAAGGTGGCCTACGCTTTCGCCACTGCCGGCATCGCGGTCACCAACCCCAGCGAGAACAGCATGAAGATCATGGCCGCCGTGATGGCCGCAGGTATGGTCCCTCCGCTGGCCATGGCCCTCGCGACCACCGTCCGGGGCAAGCTCTTCACCCCGACCGAGCGCGAGAACGGCAAGGCCGCCTGGGTGCTGGGCGCCTCCTTCATCAGTGAAGGCGCCATCCCGTTCGCCGCCGCCGATCCGCTGCGCGTCATCCCCTCCTCCATGGTGGGCGGTGCCGTCACCGGTGCCCTCAGCATGGGCTTCGGCTCCACCCTCCGGGCCCCGCACGGCGGCATCTTCGTCATCGGCCTGATCGGCAAGCCGTTCCTCTACCTGATCGCCATCGCCGCTGGAACCCTTGTCACCGCCGGCCTTGTCGTCCTGCTCAAGGGCCTCCGCAAGACCGCGCAGGCCGAGCAGGAGGCCGCCATACCCGCCCCCGTCGACGACGCCAAGATCCCGGTGGTTGCCTGACACCCCGCCCCCTCCCACCGGCCCGGCCACGCGCGAACTTCCCCTCGGCGCGTGGCCGGGCCTTTGCCTGCATGGGGCGTCGGCTACGTCCACCGTGGTCTCCGGCTCGGCTCGGCTGCCCGGGGCACGCGTCTGTTCATGTTCGGATCAGTCCTCGCCCTGCTGACGACGCCGAGAAGCGGTTTGCCGCACGCGCTTCCCTGATGTGACGCAGCTCACCGAGGCTGCGGGTGCGTCAGTCCGTGGTCAGCGTGAGGGCAGACCCGCAGAGCGCGTGGGGCCGTACGCTGGAGCCTATGACCACCGCACCGGAACCCGCCGCAGCCGCCGCACTGATCTTCGACGATCCGCTGGACCGGCAGAGCGGTGACGACACTGACGCGGGCTGGGGTGAGCGCCCCACAGGCGGCAGCGGCCAGGACGACCTCGCGCGATTCCTCGACGAGAAGCCGCCGCACCACCTGTGAGGCGTTGCCGCGCTACTACTGGCGGCTTTTGTTGTACGCGTTGTAGTCCGCCGGAGCGGGTACTGAGCCGCGGCCGGTCGCGGCCTCACGGGCGAGCAGGTCGCGGATCTCGGTCAGCACTTCCAGCTCGGTGACCAGCTCTGCGGGCTCCGGCTGGCCCGCCTTGCGGCGCTCGTTGAGCTTGTTCATCGGGAGGATGAGCAGGAAGTACACCACGGCGGCGGTCATCACGAAGGTGAATGTCGAGCCCAGCACGGAGCCCCAGGCGATGGCGACACCGGCCTTGACCTCACCGGTCGAGGCGACGACCGTGCAGGGGGACTTGATGCACCAGGCGTACCCGTCGAGGTTCTTGGTGCCGAAGGCACCCACGACCGGGTTGATGACCCCCTTGACGAAGCTGTCGACGATCTTGCTGAACGCGGCACCGATGACCACCGCGACCGCGAGTTCCACGACATTGCCGCGCAACAGGAAGGCTTTGAAGCCCTTCAAGGATCTGGTCCTCTCGTATGGGTGAGCCCACTCAATGGCATTCGCCAACAGGCCGCGGATCTCCGTACGGCGGTCGCAGGCGTTGAGCGGCAGGATGACCAGAAAATAGACGACAGTTGCCGTCAGCACAAAGTGACGCCGGGCCTCAGCGGTAGGCATGCGATGGCCCGCTTCCGGGTGCCGGCATCGTGACCGCCAGCGGTGTGGTGGATGTCGCCGCCCCGGCGAGTGTGCGCGCCGTCTCCCGCGGCACCGACAGCACCACCAGCGCCCCCTCGTCACCGCTGTCCGCCGCCCCCGGAGTGTCGGACATGTCCGGTACGGATACGACCGGCGCGCCCGCCGCGACCACGCGGGCCCCGGCCAGAACATCCACCAGGTCGCCCGGACGAAGCAGCCGCACCGCCGCCGCGTCGGCGATCCGTACCGGCGCCGAGACTGTCCCGCCGGGCTCAGGCCGGGTGTGTGCCCGTTCCGTGCGTACCGCACGCGCCTCCCCGCGCGGGCCTGCCGCCGCGAGCGCCGCCGCCGTCATCGCCAGCCCCGCCACCACCGCCCGCCGGCGGCGGCGGAGCGCACGCCGCATCCGGTGCCGGCCACCTCCGGCGCGGATCGGCACGAACACCGGCACTCCGGATGGCGGGGGAGTACCCGCCGCGCCGTTTTCCCACATCACGACCACCGCCCGCCCGTTGAGGATCCGGTTGACGCTCTCTACGATCCCGTACAGCGCTGACGGCTGCCCTGGACCTGTGGACAACTCGGCGGTTGTGGATAACTCCGTCACCCGTTGGGGTGGGGGTCGGGGTGGCGTCAGGGGACGAGCACCGCCGCGCCGTTGACCCGGCCCCCGGCCAGGTCCGCGAGCGCCTGGTCGGCGCGGTCCAGCGGATACGGGGTGGTGGTGACCCTGATTCCGATCCTGGCCGCCAGATCCAGGAACTCCCGGCCGTCCTCGCGCGTGTTGGAGGTCACGCTGCGCAGATTCCGCTCCTGGAAGAGATGCCGCCGGTAATTCAGCACCGGGATGTCCGAGAGATGGATCCCGGCCACCGCCAGCGTCCCCGCCCGGTCCAGCGCCTCCAGCGCCACCGGCACCAGCTCGCCTGTCGGCGCGAACAGCACCGCCGAATCCAGCGGCTCCGGCGGCCGGTCGTACGCCCCGCCCGCTGACGCGGCCCCCAGATCCAGGGCCAGCTCACGGGCCCGCGCCGACCGGGTCAGCACATGAACGGTCGCGCCCTCGGCGAGGGCGACCTGCGCCGTCAGGTGGGCCGAGGCCCCGAAGCCATAGATACCCAGCCGTCCGCCCGGCGGCAGCGCGCTGCGGCGCAACGCCCGGTAGCCGATGATCCCGGCGCAGAGCAGGGGAGCCAGCCGGACGGCGTCCTGCTCCTGAGGCAGCCGGTACGCGTAGGCGGCCGGTACTACGGTGAAGTCGGCGAAGCCGCCGTCGGCGTCCCAGCCGGTGTAGACGGAATCCGGGCAGAGGTTCTCCCGGCCCTGTCGGCAGTAGGCGCAGATGCCACAGGTGCCCCGCAGCCAAGCGCCCCCGGCGCGGTCGCCGATTTCAAAACCCGTGGCGGCTTCTCCCGCGGCCACGACGCGGCCGACGATCTCATGGCCCGGGATGGTCTCCGCCCGGTGCGGAGCGAGGTCCCCCTCGGCGAGGTGGAGGTCTGTGCGGCACACGCCGCAGGCCTCGACCGCGAGCAGCAGGCCCGGCCCGGGGACCGGCACCTGGCGCCGGACACGCCGCAGCGGCCCCGTACCGATCGGTCCGGGGCGGCCTACAGCCCATCCGCGCAGTGTCTCCGGCGTCTGTGCCACACATCCAGTCTGCGGCGGTTTCTGCCTTCGTGCCCGGTGGTGCGGATCCTCAGCTGCCGTCGGTGCGCGGAGCCGCCCCTCAGGCGGCGGAGCTGCTGTTCGACGAGGAGCCGGAGGAACCCGAGGAGCCCGAGCCGGAAGACCCGGACGAGCCCGAGGAACCGCCGGAGGAACTCGTGGAGGTCGACGGCTTGGACGACTCGGTGCCGCTCTTCGCCGAAGGCGAAGTCGCGGGCGCCGGGGCGCTGGCGGACGACGAGCTGCGGCTGTCGGTCCGGTAGAAACCCGAGCCCTTGAAGACGACGCCGACCGCGGAGAACACCTTGCGGAGACGTCCCTCACAGTTCGGGCACACACTGAGGGCGTCGTCGGTGAACTTCTGCACTGCCTCGAGGCTCTCGCCGCATGCGGTGCACTGGTACTGATAGGTCGGCACGTACTCCTCCTGGCACTCTCACTTGATGAGTGCTAACCACGCACAATATTGCAGTATTCCAGCCCGTCAGTCCACTGCCACTGGCACTCGGTGACCGACGCCACGTGCCGCCACCCTCCCAGGTGCCGCCGAGGGGGACCGGCGGTGGCGCCGGGCGAAGGCCTCGGTGCGGGCACTGGCGGGACCCCAACAGCCCCCTGATGCCGCCCGGCGGAGCCCCCTCAGGGCGCCTTCCGCGGCCCTCCGGGGCCGCCCCCGGGCCGTCCGCCCGCGCCCAGCCACTGGGCGAGCTTTCCGCCGTGTCCGATCGCCCGCAGCCGTGCCTCGGTGGCGTCGCGTACCGGGTCGGTCGCCACGACCAGCAGTTCGTCGCCCCGCTGGAGCACGGTCGTCGGCGCCGGTACGAAGCTCTTGCCGTCCCGTACGACCAGGGTCACCGCTGCCCCGGCAGGCAGCCGCAGTTCGCCCACCTCGACGCCGTGCATCAGGGACTCCTCGGGGACGGAGACCGACAGCAGGTGGCCGCGCAGCCGCTCCAAGGGAGCCGATTCGATGCCGAGGTCGGTCGGGGCCTCGGGGTCGCCGAGCCGGAGGCGCCGCGCCAGCCACGGCAGGGTCGGCCCCTGGATGAGGGTGTAGACGATGGCCAGCACAAAGACGATGTTGAAGATTCGCCGGCTCTCCGAGACCCCGGTCACCATGGGGATCGTCGCGAGCACAATCGGTACCGCGCCGCGCAGCCCGGCCCATGACAGCAGCACCTGATCGCGCCATGACATATGGAACGGCGCCAGGCTGAGCAGCACCGACAGCGGCCGGGCCACCGCGGTGAGCACCAGCCCGACGATCACCGCCGGCCATATGTCGCCGGCCAGATCGTGGGGTGTCACCAGCAGGCCCAGCAGTACGAAGAGCCCTATCTGCGCGAGCCACGCCAGCCCGTCCGCGAAGCCTCGGGTGGCCGGCCGGTGTGGCAGCTTCGCGTTGCCCAGGATGACGGACGCCACATATACGGCGAGGAAGCCGGACCCGTGTGCGAGCGCGCCTGCCGCGTAGGCGAGCACCATGATCGCCATCACCGCGATCGGGTAGAGACCGGACGCGGGCAGAGCCACGTGCTTCATCGCGAGCGCCCCGAGGAATCCGATGGCCAGCCCGATGGCCGCGCCGATCGCCAGTTCCAGCGCGATCTCGCCGAGCAGTGCGTACCAGCGCTCGGCATGCCCGGACGCCGACAAAGCCACCACCAGGATGACGACAGGGGCGTCATTGAAGCCGGATTCGGCTTCCAGGAGACCGGTCAGCCGGGGTGGCAGCGGCACCTTCCGGAGTACCGAGAAGACGGCGGCGGCATCCGTGGACGACACCACCGCGCCGATGATCAGCGACTGCCGCCAGTCCAGGTTCACCAGGTAGTGCGCGGCGGCGGCCGTGATGCCCACACTGACCGCGACACCGGCTGTCGCCAGCACCGCCGCGGCCGGAACGACCGGCCGTATCTCATGCCACTTGGTGCCGAGCCCGCCCTCGGCGAGTATCACGACCAGTGCGGCGTATCCCAGCACTTGGGTGAGTTCGGCGTTGTCGAAGCGGACGCCCAGGCCGTCCTGGCCTATCACGACACCTATGCCGAGATATATGAGCAGGCTGGGCAGGCCGCTGCGCGACGCCAGCCGCACCGCGACGACGGCGATGAGCAGCACCAGGGCGCCCATTAGCAGGAGTTCATTGAGACGGTCGACAGTCAGGACACGGTCCTTCCTCGCTCGGCCGGACAGGAAGACAGCCAGGAAACGGACACCTTCACGGGAACAGGGGCAGGAACAGGGACGGGAGTTCATTGCCTTACCTAATATTTTACCTGATCTTGGGAAACCACGTGCTCCCGGTGACTCCGCGTGGGGCGCGGGGATGCGCTGCACCTAAGGTGTGACCCAGTAAACGGTCCGCCCTGCCCCTCCGAAGGACAGCGATGCCCGCCAAGAAAAAGTCCCGCCGCACGCGACTCGTCGTGATCGCGTTCGTGCTCCTGCTGGTGGCGGGCATCGGATACGGCTCGTACTGGAGCGTCGGCACCGTACGCGCCTCGTTCCCGCAGACCACGGGCTCGGTGAAGGTGGCGGGCCTGTCAGGGGACGTCCAGGTCAAGCGGGACAGCAACGGCATCCCGCAGATCTACGCCAACACCCCCGAAGACCTCTTCCGCGCCCAGGGGTTCGTACAGGCACAGGACCGTTTCTACGAGATGGACGTGCGCCGTCACCTCACCTCCGGCCGGCTCTCGGAGATGTTCGGCAGCGGCCAGGTGGAGACCGACGCCTTCCTCCGCACCCTCGGCTGGCGCCAGGTCGCGCAGAAGGAGTACGACACCGAGCTCTCCCCGAGCACCAAGAAGTACCTTCAGGCGTACTCCGACGGCGTCAACGCCTACTTGAAGAACCACACCGGCGCCGCCCTCTCCGTCGAGTACGCCGCTCTGAAGATCGCCAAGGGCAGCTACACCCCCGAGAAGTGGACCCCCGTCGACTCGGTCGCCTGGCTCAAGGCCATGGCCTGGGACCTGCGTGGCAACATGCAGGACGAGATCGACCGTTCGCTGATGACCAGCCGGCTGACCACCTCCCAGATCGCCGAGCTCTACCCGTCCTATCCGTACAAGAACAACACGATCGTCGACGGCGGCACGGTCAACCCCGTGACCGGCGCTTACGAGCCGGACGCCGCAAGCGGCGGTACGACGACGGGTACGACAGGTACCACCGGCACCACAGGTACGGCCAGCACCACGGGCACCACGGGCACAACCGGCACCACGGGTACGGCCAGCACCTCCGCGAACAGCGCCTCGGCGAACGTCCAGTCCAAGCTCGCCTCGCTCTCCAACACCCTCGACGCCATCCCGGCCCTGCTCGGCCCGTCCGGCAACGGCATCGGCTCCAACTCCTGGGTCGTCTCCGGCAAGCTGACCACCACCGGCAAGCCGCTGCTCGCCAACGACCCGCACCTCGCCCCGCAGATGCCCTCCCTCTGGTACCAGATGGGCCTGCACTGCAACACGGTGTCGGCCGCCTGTCCCTTCGATGTCGCCGGCTACACCTTCTCCGGCATGCCCGGCGTCGTCATCGGCCACAACCAGGACATCTCCTGGGGCATGACCAACCTCGGCGCCGACGTCACCGACCTCTACCTGCAGAAGGTCACCAGCAACACCTACCTCTACGACGGCAAGCAAGTGCCCTTCATCACCCGCAAGGAGACCATCAAGGTCGCCGGCGGCTCCCCCCGTACGATCACCGTCCGCTCCACCAAGGACGACGGCCCGGTGATCTCCGACCGCGACTCCGAGCTCCGCAAGGTCGGCGGCGACGCGCCCGTCGCCAGCGCCGCCCCCGACCGGGGCAGCGGCTACGCGGTATCCCTGAAGTGGACCGCTCTGACCCCCTCCAAGACCATGGACGCGGTCTTCGAGCTCGACAAGGCCACGGACTGGAACTCCTTCCGCGCCGCTGCCAGGGACTTCGCCGTTCCCTCCCAGAACCTGATCTACGCCGACACCAAGAACAACATCGGCTACCAGGCCCCCGGCCAGATCCCGATCCGCGCCACCGGCGATGACGGCACCTACCCGGCCCCCGGCTGGGACTCCAGGTACCGCTGGAAGGGCTACATCCCGCAGTCCGCGATGCCGTACGAGTACAACCCCAAGCGCGGCTACATCGTCACCGCCAACCAGGCCGTCATAGACAAGAGCTACCCGTACCTCCTCACCGAGGACTGGGGCTACGGCACCCGCAGCCAGCGGATCACCGAGCTCATCAAGTCCAAGACCAAGGACAACGGCCTCATCTCGATGGACGACATGCGGGAGATGCAGAGCGACAGCAGCAGTGAGATCGCCAAGCTGCTCGTGCCCTACCTCCTCAAGATCAACATCAAGAACGACAAGGGCAACTACGTCGGCAACGCCCAGAAGCTCCTGAAGGGCTGGGACTACAGCCAGGACTCCGACTCCGCCGCCGCCGCGTACTTCAACGCCGTCTGGCGCAATGTCCTCAAGCTGGCCTTCGGCAACAAACTGCCCAAGGAGCTCCGCCCCATTGGCCAGTGCCTCACCGTCCCCGCCGTCGACCAATCCGGTCCCGTCGACGACCTCAACGGCCACTCCAAGCTCGTCCGTGAATGCGGCCAGCGCGCCGCCGACCAGGCCCAGCCGGACGGCGGCGACCGCTGGTTCGAGGTGGTCCGCAAGATCCTCCCCGACCAGAACAACAAGTGGTGGAACACCTCCGTCTCCGTCTTCTACGACGGCACCGGCAGCGGCAAGAAGAGCACCAACCGCGACGAGCTCCTCGCCCAGGCCATGACCGACGCCCGCTACGAGCTCACCGCGAAGCTCGGCAAGGACATCAACACCTGGTCCTGGGGCCGCCTCCACACGCTGGAGCTCAAGAACCAGACCCTCGGCACCAGCGGCCCCAGCATCGTCAAATGGCTCCTCAACCGCGGCCCCTGGCAGCTGGGCGGCGGCGAAGCCGCCGTCGACGCCACCGGTTGGAACGCCGCCGGCGGCTACGACGTCGTCTGGGTCCCCTCCATGCGCATGGTCGTCAACCTCGCCGACTTCGACAAATCCCGCTGGATCAACCTCACGGGCGCGTCGGGCCACGCATATAGCGCGCATTACTCCGACCAGACGACCAAATGGGCCAAGGGCGAACTCCTGCCCTGGTCCTTCTCCGAAAAGAGCGTCGCCGCCGCCACACAGGACACGCTGACGCTCAAGCCATAGCCGCCTGCGGCGGCGCCCCCCGTTACCCCCCGCAGCCGGCCGGTTGCGGCCCGGCTGCCCGCAGCGCACCGATGGCCGCCGGCGGCGGACAGCTGCCCTCAGAAGGGCGGTGCCCGCCGCGGTCCGCCGGAAGTGGAGGGCGGGCGCGGAAAGGCCGCCGCAGGCGCAGTGGGGCGCCCACCCGCCAGCGGCCCGGATCAGCGCGGGTCACCGCGCGAAGCGCCGCACCCCCTCCGGGGTGACGACGACATCGACGGCCCGGTCGTGCCCCTCCGCCGGCACCGCGGCCAGCACCTCGTGGGCGTAAAGCAGCACTATCAGCGCCGGTCGCGCCCCCGCCGCCTCCAGACGGGCCAGTACGCGGTCGTACGATCCCCCTCCGCGCCCCAGGCGGAGCCCGGAGGTGTCCACGGCCAGTCCCGGCAGCAGGACCGCGTCAGCGCGAAGCACGGCATCGGCGCCGAGCCGATCGCCCACCGGCTCGTGGAGCCCGCGCGCGGCTCGCCGCAAACCTCCCGGGCCGCAGTAGAGCGCCCAGTCCAGATCGTTATCGGCCAGAAGTACCGGCAACAGCACCCGTACTCCTCGCTCCCGGAGAGCGTCGAGCAGGCCGCGGGTGCCGGGTTCGCCACCGACGGACACATATGCGGCGACCGTCCGCGCCGCCGCGAGTTCCGGCAGCCCGACCGCGTTCTCCGTGAGCCGCCGGGCAGCCGCCTCACGGTCATCAGAAGTAAACCCGCGTCTCATCTGCAGGAGATCTGCGCGCAATGCGGCCTTGCTAGTTTCGGCACGAGGGTTTTCGTGGCTGTCGTCACTCATTTGGCGCACAATCGCCGCCTACCTCCACTAATCGGCAAGAACTTCATCTTCGCCTCATACGCAGCCGTTATGGTGCACTGCATGACTCTCGCGCGTACCCGGATCAGCAAGGCTGTCATCCCCGCTGCCGGCCTCGGCACCCGGTTTCTGCCCGCCACGAAGGCGACGCCCAAGGAAATGCTCCCGGTCGTCGACAAGCCCGCTATCCAGTACGTCGTCGAAGAGGCGGTCGCCGCCGGTCTCTCCGACGTCCTGATGATCACCGGCCGCAACAAGCGCGCGCTGGAGGACCACTTCGACCGCAACTACGAGCTCGAAGAGGCCCTCACCCACAAGGGCGACGAGTCACGGCTGGCGAAGGTCAAGGAGTCGAACGACCTCGCCACCATGCATTATGTGCGCCAGGGCGACCCGCGCGGCCTGGGCCACGCCGTGCTCTGTGCCGAGCCGCACATCGGCGACCAGCCCTTCGCGGTGCTTCTCGGCGACGACCTCATCGACCCGCGCGACCCGCTGCTCTCCCGCATGATCGAGGTCCAGGAGCGGTTCGGCGGCAGTGTGGTCGCCCTGATGGAGGTGGACCCGGCCCAGATCCACCTCTACGGTTCCGCCGCGATACTCCCCACCGATGCCGAGGACACCGTCCGGGTCACCGACCTCGTCGAGAAGCCGGCGGCGGCCGAGGCGCCGTCCTCGTACGCGGTGATCGGCCGCTATGTCCTCGACCCGGCGATCTTCGAGGTCCTGAAGAAGACCCAGCCCGGGCGCGGCGGCGAGATCCAGCTGACCGACGGGCTGCGCGAGCTGGCACGGGACGAGGGGGCAGGCGGCCCGGTGCACGGCGTCGTCTTCACGGGCCGCCGCTATGACACCGGAGACCGGGGCGACTACCTGCGTGCGATTGTCCGACTGGCATGCGAACGTGAAGACCTGGGCCCGGACTTCCGGACCTGGCTGCGTACGTATGTCAAAGAGGAGCTCCAGGATTGAGCAGTAGCACGACGGACCGTGTCTGGTCCGTCTCCGAGCACATGGACAACATCCTGGGGCAGATCCGGCCGCTGGACCCGATCGAACTGCAACTCCTCGACGCCCAGGGCTGTGTCCTCGTCGAGGACGTCACCGTGCCCCTGGCGCTGCCGTCCTTCGACAACAGCTCGATGGACGGCTACGCGATCCGCGCGATCGACACGGAGGGCGCGACGGCCGAGCACCCGGCGGTCCTCACCGTCATCGGCGATGTCGCCGCCGGCGCCGAGGAACTGCCGGCCGTCGGCCCCGGCGAAGCCGCCGCCATCATGACCGGCGCCCCGATGCCCCCCGGCGCCGACGCCGTCGTCCCCGTCGAATGGACCGACGGCGGCACCGGCGACAGCGCCCCCGCCACCGCCATGACCCGGCACACCAGCGGCGAGGTCCGGGTCCGCCGCCCCGCCGAACCCGGCGCTCACATCCGCGCCCGGGGCAGCGATGTCGCCGCGGGGGAGCTGGCGCTCGCCTCCGGCACCGTCCTGGGGCCGCCGCAGATCGCGCTGCTCGCCGCCATCGGCCGGGCCTCGGTCCGGGTGCGGCCCCGGCCCCGTGTCGTCGTCATGTCCACCGGCAGCGAACTCGTCCAGCCCGGCGAGGAGCTGGCACCCGGCCGTATCCACGACTCCAACAGCTTCATGCTCACCGCCGCCGCCCGCGACGCCGGAGCCCTCGCCTACCGCGTCGGGGCCGTCGCCGACGACGCCGAGACATTCCGCACCACCATAGAGGACCAGCTGATCCGCGCCGATATGCTCGTCACCACCGGCGGCGTCAGCGTCGGAGCGTACGACGTCGTGAAGGAAGCGCTCTCCGAGATCGACTTCCGCAAGCTCGCCATGCAGCCCGGCAAGCCCCAGGGCTTCGGCTTCCTCAACGGCACCCCGCTGCTGACCCTCCCCGGCAACCCGGTCAGCGCGTATGTCTCCTTCGAGCTCTTCGTCCGCCCCGCCATCCGCACCCTCATGGGGGTCGAGTCCGTCCACCGGTCCTCCCTGCGCGCGGTCTGCGCGGAGGGCGTCGCCTCCTCGCCGAAGGCCAAGAGGCAGTTCCTGCGCGGCCGGTACGACCAAGCGCGAGGTACCGTCAGCCCCGTGGGCGGCGCCGGTTCCCACCTCGTCAAGGCCCTCGCCCACGCCAATGCCCTCATCGTCGTCCCCGAGGACACGACAGAGGTCGCCCCGGGCGCGGAGGTGGACGTCATACTGCTCGACTGAACGGGTACCGTGGCTCCCCACGTAGAGCAAGGCAGCGCAGCAGCGGGAGCAGCAGTGGGAGCGCCACACCGATGACCGAACAGGACCACCTGACGCACCTCGACGCCGCGGGTGCCGCCCGGATGGTCGACGTCTCCGCCAAGGACGTCACCACCCGCACCGCCCGCGCCACCGGCCGGGTCCTCGTCGCGCCCCGCGTCATCGAGCTGCTGCGCGGTGAGGGGGTCCCCAAGGGCGACGCCCTGGCCACCGCCCGTATCGCCGGCATCATGGGCGCCAAGCGCACCCCTGACCTCATCCCGCTCTGCCATCCCCTCGCCATCTCCGGCGTCAAGCTCGACCTCACCATCACCGACGACTCCGTCGACATCACCGCGACCGTGAAGACCACCGACCGCACCGGCGTGGAGATGGAGGCGCTCACCGCGGTCAGCGTCGCCGCCCTCACCGTCATCGACATGGTCAAGGCGGTCGACAAGGCGGCGGTCATCACCGACGTACGGGTCGAGGAGAAGACCGGCGGCAAGTCCGGCGACTGGAGCCGGGCATGAAGGCCCTCGCCATCACCGCGTCCAACAGGGCGTCCGCAGGGGTGTACGAGGACAGGGGCGGCCCGGTGATCGTGGAAGCCTTGACAGCGCTCGGTTTCACCGCCGACGGTCCGCTGGTCGTCCCCGACGGCGACCCGGTCGAGCAGGCCCTCCGTGACGCGGTGGCCGCGTCGTACGCCCTCGTCATCACCACCGGCGGCACCGGAATCTCGCCCACCGACCGCACCCCCGAGATGACCCGCCGGGTCCTGGACTACGAGATCCCCGGCATCCCCGAGGCGATCCGGGCCGCCGGGCGGGAAAAGGTCCCGACCGCGGCCCTCTCACGTGGCACCGCGGGCGTCGCGGGGCGCACCCTTGTGGTGAACCTTCCGGGCTCGACCGGCGGCGTCAAGGACGGTCTCGCCGTGCTCGCCCCGATCCTTGCCCACGCCGTCGACCAGATCGCGGGCGGCGACCACCCCATGTCAGGGAGACCAAGCTGAACGGGTCATGGCCGGCCGAGCTGAGGGACGGCGACATCGTCCTCCGCCCCATAAGGATGCGCGACCAGCGCGCCTGGCGTGAGGTCAACCGGCGCAACCGCGAATGGCTGCGCCCCTGGGAGGCCACGGTGCCCCCCGCCCCGCCGGGCCATCTCATCCAGCGGCCCACCTTCCGTCAGATGGTCCGGCACCTGCGCGGCGAGGCCAACGCCGGCCGCATGCTGCCGTTCGTCATCGAGTACCAGGGGCAGCTCGCCGGGCAGCTCACCGTCGCCGGGCTCACCTGGGGCTCCATGTGCTCGGCGCACATCGGCTACTGGGTCGACGAGGCCGTCGCCGGGCGCGGCGTGATGCCGACGGCGGTCGCGCTCGCCGTGGACCACTGTTTCCGCTATGTGGGGCTGCACCGTATCGAGGTGTGCATCCGGCCGGAGAACGCGCCGAGCCGCCGCGTCGTCGAAAAGCTCGGCTTCCGGGAAGAAGGACTGCGCCCACGCTATCTCCACATCGACGGCGCCTGGCGCGACCATCTCGTTTTCGCCCTGACGGCGGAGGAGATCCCGGAGGGTCTGCTCAGCCGCTGGCACCAGGCAAGACCGGGCACCCCGCAGAAATAAAACAAATATTCGAAAATGAACCCAATAACAAAAAAATCTCTGAGTATCAGCCAGATCGTGCGACACACCGGGCGGAATTACGTATGCCCCGCCGCTATGGCCCTTACCGTGTGATGCGTGAGCAGCAGCGGCCTCATCTACGCAGTCATCGTCGGGGCCTGGGCTGCCTACTTGGTGCCGATGTGGCTCCGCAGGCAGGACGAGCTCAACGAAGCCCGTCCGACGGAACGCTTCAGCACCGCCATCCGGCTCCTGTCCGGACGCGCGGCGCTTGAACGCAAGTACGCCAAGGAGCTCGACGAGACCGAGCCGGCGCCCGAGGCCGACCGCCCGGAACCGCCCGCCGAAGCGGTGGACGTCCGGGCCCTCGCCGTGCCCGCCACCGAGGTCAAGCCGCCCCGCTCCGCGTCGGCCCAGGCGGCGTCCCCGGCACCGGCCCCGAACCCCCGCGCCAAGGTCCTCGCCCGCCGCCGCCGCACCACCACCCTGCTCTTCCTCGCCTTCACAGCCGGCGCCATCGTCGCCGCCGTCGGCGGCCTCTCCCTGCTCTGGGCCCCCGTCGTCCCCGCCGTCCTGCTCAGCCTCTACATCGGCCACCTCCGCACCCAGGAACGCCGCCGCTACGAGGTCAAGCTCGACCAGCGCCGCGCCGCCGAAGCCGCCAAACGCCTCCGCGAGCGCATCCCCCCGGCCCCCCCCGCCCAGCCCCCGGCCCCCGAACCCGCTCCGGCCCCCCGCACCGCCGACCGCCGCGCCCTCGTCGAGCAGACCGACCACGCCGAATGGGTCGACCAGCAGCGCCAGCAGCCCTCCGAAGACACCTGGGAAGCCCCCCTTCCCCACCCCACCTACGCCACCGCCCCCGTAGCCCCCCGCCGCGCCCGCCGCCGCGACCGCACCCCCCTCTTCGACCAGTACGGCGACCCCGACCGCCCCCGCGCCGCCAACGAGTGACCTGCGTGCGTGAGCGGCGCGTGATCAGCACGTGAGCGGACCACCCTCGCCGGGATGCTAGAGTTTTCCTCGTTGCAAGGGCCTGTGGCGCAGTCCGGTAGCGCACCTCGTTCGCATCGAGGGGGTCAGGGGTTCGAATCCCCTCAGGTCCACACAACGACCGTTCGCGGGTTCGCCTGCGAACTGTTCACGAGATCCCGATCAGACGGTCACCGTCGGATCGGGATCTCGTCGTTTGGGCCTCCAGTTGTGTGAAAGTCGGCCTGCCGGGCCGCTGGGAAGCGCGGCGGCCCGCGTCGGAACGGACCGGGGGTGGAGATGCGGACATGTTGCGGGGACCGCAGGCATGGACGTGCGGGCCCAGAGGGTGGAGGGCGACATCCTCAACATCCATTACGTGGCGGGCAAGGACTGACCTTTGGCCTTCGCCGAAGCGCCGTCCGCCGACGCCGTCAGGCGCGTCCACGAACGGGCCGGACACCCCGCTGACGAGGTGCACCCCGTCCCGCTTTCGGTGTAGGCGCGCGGCTCAGTCTCGTTGACCGGCGCCACGGCAGCCGGGCCGCTCAGGCGTCCGTACCTCGGCGGTTGGCGTCCGAGCGCTCGGACGGCCGGTAGCCGTAGGCAGCCTCGCGCACGGCGGAGTCGCTCTCCAGAGCAGCGCCCAGTGCACCGCCGATGGTGGCCAGCGAACTGACGGTCCAGGCGACCCGGAGGTAGTCGCCCAGGTCGACCGGGTGGTGGAGTTGGTTCCGCAGGACACTGGAGGGGATCAGGGCCGTCCCGCACACGCCGACGATGATCAGCAGCGCCGCGTAGAGCGTCAGCACTCCCAGAATGACGGTGAAGGAGGTCGCCAGATTCATCAGCACCACCCGGTCGCGCGCTTCGGGCGACGGGCTGCGTTCCCACAACCCGTGGGCGACGATGAGCGTCCCGCTGATGGCGGCCATGGAACCGAACGCCAGCGTGAGCACCCGGCCCAGGCCCATGCCGTCGGCGATCTGCCACAAACCCGGGGAGGCGAGCGCGAAGGCGCCCGCGCCGAGCGCACCGACCAGCGCGTGCGACAGTCCGGAGACCAGTCGCCAGGGACGGTTCGCGCGGACCATGCCCACCAGCAGACGCAGGTTCCCCTGACCCGCCGCGGTGACGAACCGCACCGTCTCCTTGTCCGGGGTGTACGGGCGGCCCAAGGGCGAGGAGAGTTCCTCCAACTCCTGCATACGAGCCCGCAGACGAGCCCGCACACGAGCCCGCATACGGGTCGGGCGGGCGGACTGGCGGCCGTCTTCAGATCTCCTGGTGAACAGTCGGTCCATCATGCGCAGCGCCACCTCCGCCGCCCGGTCACGGAGGTCGACGGCCCCCAGCGCCGGTACCGAGATGACGCCTACGCCGAGCGTGACGCTCACATGGGCGGTCACCGGTCGCCGCCCCACGTGCAGCGGGAGATCGGTCAGGCACAGCGCGACCTGCCAGCCCTCGTCGAGCATCCGCTCGCGGGTCAGCCGGACCAGGTCGACGCCCATGCCCGCCCCGGCTCCGGCGAGCATCTCGGTGCGCGTCACCACGTGCCACTCGATGTCCGGAAAGCGCCGACGCAGGCGGGTCCGGAGTGTGCCCGCGATTTTCCCGGAGAGTTCCTGCGCCAGGCCGGGCGCCGCCAGGAGACCGACCACAAACCTCTGCCGCTCCTGGCCGGACCCGTCCGCTGCCGTCGATCGCGCGTCGCCCACCGGCCCACTCCTACCACGCGGCAACCGGCAATCCGGACATGCCGCGCACGCGGGTCCGTCCGGCGCCGGTCCCAGGCCGCCCAGGCCGAGACCTCGCGCCCGCTGCGGTCGGCCGCCCGCTCACGCGTTGGCGGGCTCGACGGCGTCATGCCGCTGGCCAGGGATGGGGAGGACGGGCTCGGGCACGGGGGTGGGGACGGGCATGCATACGGGCACTGTGCCGCCCAGGCGGCTCGGCCCCGCGTACCAGGAATGAGCAAGATGCCCTCCTCGGCGCCGCCGCAGTAGTGCCAGCCCGCGGCGTTCGCTGGGCGGATGGTGCCAGGCGGGGACGGTTCTCGTGAGACGGCTGGGAGGGGGCATGGGCGAACCAGCGTTCAGCCGTACCAAGGCACGGGGCACAAGGCACGGGGCACAAGGCAGAGGACGGTGCGATGCGCCGCTCATCGGCCGGACGACCGCGACCCCACGACCGCCACTACGCGGTCGGGGGCCACGGTTCGCCGCCCCCGCGCTCGCCGGGGTGCTCGCGCTGAGCCTTGCCCCGCCCCTGCCGCTCCTGCTCGCCGCCGTACTGATGGCCGCGGCCACAGCAGGGCTGTGGGCACTGCCAGCCGGGTGGGTAGCGGAGGCGGATGACCGGGAGGGCGCTTCCATGGCGCGAACGCTCGTCCGTGCCTGGCCCATCTACGTCACTGGCGCCGCCGCAATGTCCCTGCTGGCGCTGGCCGAACTCATCCTGCCCGCGCTGCTGGAGCAGCGGGCGATCGGCGCCGGCTGGGCGGGCCCCCTCCTCGCCGGATTCTCGATCGCCTCCGCCGCCGGGGCTGCCCTATATGGCCTGCGCGGCACCTGGCCCGGCTCGCTGCGCGCGCAGAGCCTGGTCCTCCTGCTGGCCGTCGCCGGGTGCGTGACCCTCGTCGCCACAGCGGGCTCGCTGCCCTGGATCGCGGGCGCTCTCCTCGTCGCCGGGCTGCTGCAATCCGGCGTGCAGTTGACCCGCGCCTTGTCGCTCCGCGAGGCCCTGCCGCCCAGCGCGCACGCGGCGGCGTACTCGGTGATGTACGCGGCGACCGGCGTCGGCTACGCGACCAGCGCCACGTTGGTTGGCGCTGTGCAGAGCCGCGGCCTCGCCGTCCGTCGCCGTCCTCGCAGGCGTGGGGCTCACCCTGCTACTGATCGCAACCAGCGCCTTGGGCGAACTGAGGGCCCGACGCCAGGCAAAGCAGCCGGGAGCCAGGGCCACAGGGGATGCCCGCAGATGAACCGTTCACCTGGACGGTCGGGATTTTTGTCGTTTCTGGTGTCTGTTCGAGGTCGTTCGGGGTGGTGGATGGCCGCGGGCCGCAGCAGGAGGTGTGCTCGTCCGCCCTCGCACGGTCTTGGGGCCGTCATGGGGTTGTGGGTAGTGGGGTTGTTCGGCGGGTTGGTTGTCCGGCAGGCGGGGGTGGATGTCCGCTCTGAGGCATCCGCCGGCCAGTGGCAGGATGCTTGCGGTAGATGTCATCGAGGTCACGGGTGCGACCGGATGCCCGTTCGATCACGGGAGAATCGAAGGAGGCCCGATGAGTCGGAAGAACCACCACATCGCCGTGCTCGTGCTCGAGGGTGCGAAGCCGCTCGACGTCGGCATCCCCGCGCAGGTGTTCTCCAACCGGCCGAGCATGCCCTACGAGGTGCGGGTGTGCGGCGCCGCGCCCGGACTGGTGACCGGCGGCGACGGCCTCTCGTATCACGTGGCCGAGGGCCTCGAGGCCTTCGAGCACGCCGACACCATCTTCATCCCCGGCTATCGGGATCCGGCGACCACAGAACCGCCGGCAGCGGTCGTCGGCGCGCTCATGGCCGCCCACGAGCGTGGGACCCGGCTCGCGGCCATCTCGACAGGGGCGTTCGCGCTGGCGGCGACGGGCCTGCTCGACGGCAAGCGGGCGACGACCCACTGGCACTATACGAAGGCTCTCGCCGAGAGGCATCCGCTCATGCTGGTCGACGAGAACGTGCTGTTCGTGGACGAGGGCGACGTGCTCACGTCGGCGGGCGCGGCATCCGGCATCGACCTGTGCCTGCACCTGGTGCGGCGCGACCACGGCGTCGGGCTCTCCAACCACGTGGCGAGACGGCTGGTGGCGGCGCCCTATCGCAGCGGGGGGCAGGCGCAGTACGTTCCCCGGAGTGTGCCCGAGCCGCTCGGCGACCTGTTCGCGAGCACGCGTGAGTGGGCCCTGGCGCACCTCGCCGAAGCGTTGACCCTCGAGGCGCTCGCCCGCAACGCGGGGGTGTCGGCGCGCACCTTCTCGCGGCGGTTCGTGGAGGACACCGGCTACACGCCGATGCAGTGGGTGCTCCGGGCGCGGGTGGACCTGGCACGCGAGCTGCTTGAACGCACCGATCTGGGCGTGGAGCAGATCGCCGACCGAGTCGGGCTCGGCACCGGCGCGAACCTGCGTCTGCACTTCCACCGCATTCTCGGCACCTCCCCGACTGAGTACCGTCACACCTTTTCGGCCTGAGCTCCCCGAGGCCTGTGCGTTTACGGGAGGGGTCGCCGGTCCGGCTGGTGCGGCGGGTACTGGCGCGCTGGTCCTGTGAACGCCTGTAAACGGGGAGAGGTGGCGGGATCCTTGCGGGCGCTGGCGAAAGATGTGGCGGGACCCTTGCGCATGTTGTCGTTCACGCCACTGTCGGCCCGGCATTCGGATGCCGACCATGGAGGGCGGAACGAAAGGAACCCCCATGACCCGCATCGCCGTCAACGGATTCGGCCGTATCGGACGCAACACCCTCCGCGCCCTGCTCGAGCGCGACAGCGACCTCGAAGTGGTCGCCATCAACGACCTCACCGCCCCCGAAACCCTCGCGCACCTGCTCAAGTACGACAGTTCGCTCGGCCGCCTCGGCCGCTCCGTCGAGGTCGACGGAACCGAGCTCTTGGTCGACGGCCGCCGCATCAAGGTGCTCGCCGAACGCGAGCCCGCCAACTTGCCGTGGGCCGAGCTCGGCGTCGACATCGTGCTCGAGTCCACCGGCCGCTTCACCGCGGCGGATGCCGCCCGCGCACACATCCACGCCGGCGCCAAACGCGTGCTGGTGAGCGCCCCCTCCGACGGCGCCGACGTCACGCTCGCCTACGGTGTGAACACCGATGCCTACGACCCCGCTGAGCACGTGATCATCTCGAACGCCTCGTGCACCACGAACGCGCTGGCTCCGCTGGCATCCGTGCTGGACGACCTGGCCGGCATCGAGCACGGCTTCATGACCACGGTGCACGCCTACACCCAGGAGCAGAACCTGCAGGACGGCCCCCACCGCGACCTGCGCCGCGCCCGCTCCGCCGGCGTGAACATCGTGCCCACCACCACCGGGGCCGCCAAGGCCATCGGCCGGGTGCTGCCGAACCTCAACGGCAAGCTGTCGGGCGACTCGATCCGGGTGCCGGTCCCGGTGGGTTCGATCGTGGAGCTGAACACCACGGTCTCACGCGAGGTCACCCGCGACGAGGTGGTCGCGGCCTACCGTGCCGCCGCCGACGGCAAGCTCAAGGGCATCCTCGAGTACGCCGACGAGCCGCTGGTCTCCAGCGACATCACCGGCCAGCCGGCGTCGGCGATCTTCGACGCCGCACTCACCCGCGTCGACGGCAAGCACGTCAAGGTGGTGGCCTGGTACGACAACGAGTGGGGCTTCTCGAACCGCGTCATCGACACGCTCGAGCTGCTCGCGCGCGACTGAGCGCGTGCGACCGACCGCGCGCGACCGACCGCGCACGACTGACCGTCAGGGGCCTGAACCCGACCGGCCCCTGGCCGCCCTCAGGCCTGCGTGGGCAGCGTCGGCCAAGGCGTCAGCCGGGGGCCGGGGAAGAGCGGCTGCACCGCACACTGTCTGGCTATTTCCGGCGTGAGCAGGTGCACTTGCTGCACACGCGCTGCTTGACAGGTACGGGGGAGGAGTCCTGCCGGCCGATGCTGACCAATACGCGGCCCGTGTCCCGGATCGCCGCCGCCCGTTGGCGGGCCCGTCTGTCGTCCTCCCCCGCTCGTCCGGATATGCCTCCGCTCCCCGGCCGCAGCATGGTGCATCGTGGGATGCACGCCTGCATGGCCGGAGAGCGGAGAACTATCGCCGGGGGGTCACCCGGTGTACGCCGCGAAGGTGCGGGTGAAGTCCCAGGCAGCCTGGGAGACGCCGGAGCAGGTGTCGTCGTTCGGGTATGCGCCCGGGCACGGCCGGTCGCGGTTGGCGGACCAGAAGGTCAGCCGTGCCAGGTGGTGCGTTTGCGCGTAGCTGAGGATGGTGCGGAAGTCGGCCACGGTGACGGTCTCGCTGGCGTCGGTGATCCCGTTCATCGAGGAGATACCGCTGTGCCGGTACGCCTGGTCGTCGGTGTAGCCGTAGGCGGTCTTGAGGGCGTTCTTCAGACCGTCGGTGGCCTGCATGGTGAGGTTGCCCATGTTCTGGCCGGCGCCGCCGAAGTCGAACGGCATGATCGTCCAGCTGTCGACGGTCAGCCCGGAGGCGGCCGCCTTGTTGATCAGGCCGGTGTCGGGGCCGGTCTGCCCGGAGCCGATGGTGACGTACTCGACGATGCCGGGGTTGTTGGTCTTGATGATCTTGAGCGCGTCGACAGTGCGCTGCTGGACGGTGGCGTTGCTGTACGCGTCGGCCTCGATGTCGATGTCGATGGCCTTGAGCCCGTAGGCGTTGATGACCTGCTGGTAAGCGCCGGCGAGCGCGGAGGCGCTGGTGCAGGAGGACTCCAGCTTGTTGCCGCTGTAGCCGCCGAAGGACGGGACGACGTCGCCGCCGGCCGTCCGGATCTTGTTGATGGTGGTCTGGTCGACGCCACCGGTGAGCGCCCGTGAGCCGTCCCACTGCGGGTTGCAGGTGCCGTTGCTGAGCACGAAGGCGAGGGTGAACCACTTGACGCCGGTCGCCGACATGATCGTCGTCGGGTCCGGCGGGTTGCCCCAGCCGTTGTAGATGTACGGCGCCACGGCCTGCACTCCGCTGGCGGGCGGTGGGGTGGTGGTGCTGGCCGGCGTGGTCCATTTCTGGTTGGCGCCGCCGGTGCAGGTCCAGATCTGGAGCCTGGTGCCGTTGGCGGAGCTGTTGCCGGTCGCGTCAAGGCACTTGTTCGTCGCCGGGTTGACGATGTCGTGCGCCGCGCTGACGGTCCATTTCTGGGCGTTCGTGCCGTTGCAGTCGTAAAGCTGGATCTGGGTGCCGTCGGCCGTACCGGCGGCGGTGATGTCCATGCACTTGCCCAGCGCGCGCAGGGTGCCGTCGGAACCCACGGTCCATTGCTGCGCGCTGGAGCCGTTGCAGTCGTAGAGCTGCACCGCTGTGCCGTTGGCGCTGTTCGCCCCGGCTATGTCGATGCATTTCCCGCCGATCCCGGTGATCGGTCCTGTCGGGTCGGCGCCGGAGGCCGGGGCGATGACGAAGGTGCTCAGGGCGCCGGCGGCGAGGGCGGCGGCGAGGAATGTCGCGAGTCTTCTCATCAGCCGGTCACGGTCCATTTCTGGTTGGCGCCGCCGGTGCAGGTCCAGATCTGGAGCCTGGTGCCGTTGGCGGAGCTGTTGCCGGTCGCGTCAAGGCACTTGTTCGTCGCCGGGTTGACGATGTCGTTCGCCGCGCTGACGGTCCATTTCTGGGCGTTCGTGCCGTTGCAGTCGTAAAGCTGGATCTGGGTGCCGTCGGCCGTACCGGCGGCGGTGATGTCCATGCACTTGCCCAGCGCGCGCAGGGTGCCGTCGGAACCCACGGTCCATTGCTGCGCGCTGGAGCCGTTGCAGTCGTAGAGCTGCACCGCTGTGCCGTTGGCGCTGTTCGCCCCGGCTATGTCGATGCATTTCCCGCCGATCCCGGTGATCGGGTGGCCGACGGCGGCGGTGTTGCTGGTGGTGACGTGCACGTAGTCGACGACGAGTTGCTGCGGGAACGACGTGGTGCTGTCGGGGTCGCCGGGCCAGTAGCCGCCAACGGCGAGGTTGAGGATGATGTAGAAGGGGTGGTCGAACACCCAGGTGTTGCCGCCCAGGTCGGCGGGGGTGCGGGTCTGGTAGACGATGCCGTCGACGGACCAGGAGATGGAGTTCGGCGACCAGTCCACCGCGAAGGTGTGGAAGGCGTCGGAGAAGCTCTGCCCGTTCGGGAGGGTGTATCCGGCGCCGATGCCGGCCGAGCCGGAGTAGCCGGGGCCGTGGATGGTGCCGTGGATGGTGCCGGGCTCGTAGCCGACGTTCTCCATGATGTCGAGCTCACCGCTGTTGGGCCAGCCGACGGTGCCGATGTTGTTGCCGAGCATCCAGAACGCGGGCCACATGCCCTGGCCCCGCGGCAGTTTCATGCGCGTCTCGAAGTGGCCGTACGCCTGGGTGAAGGTCTGCGCGGTCGACAGCCGGGAGGAGGTGTACGTACAGGTGCCGTACCAACACTGGTAGTTGGCCGGGTTCTCCTTCTTGGCGGTGATGACCAGGTCGCCCTGCCCGTCGAGCGCGGCGTTGTTGGTGCCGCTGGTGTAGTACTCGCGCTCGTGGTTGTTGACGTTGTCACCGGTCTCGGGGCGCCAGTTGGAGCTGTTGACGGCACTGCCGGCCGTACCGTTGAAGTCGTCGGTGAAGGTCGCGGTGGCGGCTGCCGGGGCGATGCCGAGCGCGCTCGCGCTGTGCGGGGACGCGGGCTGCTGGAGCGCGCCGCAGAGCGTCAGGACGGCGGCTGCGAGCAACGCAAGTGGGCGTATGCGTCGTATGGCGGGTGATACCGACATGCCGGACTCCTTGGTCGGGGCGTCAGGGATCGGAGAGTGGGGTCATGCCCCTGACAGGTGGGGGGACGCTCGGGAGCGCTTCTCTCACGTCTTAGCTCACGACGTGATTTAAGTGGTGGGGGTGAGGGGCGTCAATACTTCTAGCAAAGGTCTATACCTTAACGTTGCCCCACATCGTCGAGCCCTACACGGGCCGGGCCCCGGATGCTCCTCGGACAGGCGGTTCTGGGCGACCTGGCCGGGCGCGGGACGGCGTTTCGCCGGGTGACCTGGACCAAATCCAGCTACAGCGGCGGCAACGACGGCGAGTGCGTCGAGTTCAGCCGCGCCCTCGCCCCCACCGGTACAGTCCCCATACGCGACAGCAAGAACCACGACGGCCCTGCGCTCGTCGTCCCCGCAGCCTCCTGGCGCGCCTTCGTGAGCGCCGCCGGGCGCGGGGAGTTCACCGCCCTCTGAACACCTCGCGACCGCCCTGTCGGCCCGGCATGATAATCACTTCCTAGGGGACGGTGATCTGCGGCCGTGCCATGTTGCCGTGGGGCACGACGTAAGAGGCACGAGGGGGCCGTCATGAGGTTGTTCGGGCGTTTTTCCAGATCCGCTCCGAGGACGGATCCGGACTACTGGGACCCGGATCTGGCGCGGCTGCGCGCCGCCGCCGGGGGGCGGGACTGGTCCGCGATGCGGGAGCGGTTGTCCGCCGTACCCGAGGGGCAGGAGCGGACCTGGTTGCTGGCGCACGCCGCCAAAACGGCCGGGATCGAGGAGTGGATCCCGGCGGTGATCGCGGCGGAGCCGGACTCGGCGCTCGCGCTGCTGGTCTCGGGCGCACGCCGGGTCAGCTGGGCGTGGGAGGCGCGGACCAGGGCGCGGGCGACGAATGTCTCCCGGGAGCAGTTCCAGACCTTCCACGAGCGGTTGCGCGTCGCCGAGGAGCAGTTGTACGAGGTGGCGGAGCGCGAACCGGACTGGGTCGCGCCGTGGTACTTCCTGCAGATGTCCGGGCGCGGACTGGAGGTCGGGCAGGATATCTCCCGGCTCCGTTTCGAGGCGGCGGTCAAGCGCTGCCCCGAGCATCTGGGCGCCCATCAGCAGCAGTTGCAGCAGGTGTGCGCCAAGTGGAGCGGCTCGCACGAGGAGATGCACGCCTTCGCCCGCACGTCCATGCTGAACGCTTCCCAGGGCAGCGCGCTCGGCGAACTCGTCGCCATCGCGCACCTGGAGCAGTGGGGCGAACTCGAGCCGGGTGAGGACGCGAAGTACATCCGCCGGGCCGACGTCGTCGCGGAACTGCACGAGGCCGCGGACCGGTCCATCCGCCACCCCACCCATGGCCGCCCGCGCGGCTGGCTCAACACGTACAACTCCTTCGCCATGGCCTTCTCGCTGGCGGGTGAGAAGAAGGCTGCGGCGGAGCTCTTCAACGCCATCGACGGGCGCGTCACGGAGTTCCCGTGGCAGTACATCAACGGCGCGGATCCGGTGAAGCCGTTCCGCACGTGGCGTGACGCGGTCGGCGGCTGAATCAGCCGCACGCCCCGGTCCCTGTCCAGCCCAGACATTCGCCAGCGTTCACCGACGTTCGCCGCTCACCGAGGAAGCCCATCAGGTGCCCCAGTCCGAGACAGCCCACACTTTCCAGGTCGATCTGCGAGGCCTGGTGGACCTGTTGTCCCACCACCTCTATTCCAGCCCCCGCGTCTATCTGCGCGAGCTGCTGCAGAACGCCACGGATGCGATCACCGCGCGGCAGGTCCGGTTCCCCGGCACTCCCGCCACCATCACGGTCCGTACCGGGGACACGCTCACCGTGACCGACACCGGCATCGGTCTGTCCGAGGCCGATGTGCACACCTTCCTGGCCACCATCCACCTATGACCGGGACCTGGTGCACCGGCTGCCCGAGATCCGGCCCGGCACCGCCGTCACCGACCTGGACCCCGCCACGGTCACCGCGCATCTGGATTCGGTCGACCCGTCCGCGGAACTGGCCGCGGCCGCGTTCCTCACGATCGCGCGCGAGGTGATCGGCGAGTACGACTGCGATGTCGTCCTGCGCACTTTCCACCCCGTCACCGCCCCCGCGCTGCTGCTGGACAACCGGGAGGCCCGCCACGAGCGGACCCGGGCGGATCTGGCCGAGGGAAGCGACGGGCTGTGGGCCGAGATCCTCGGCTCGCTGCGGGCCGAAGCGCCCCGGGCACAGCTGGTCCTCAACCACCTCAACCCACTCGTGCGCCGCGCCGCGACGATCACCGAACGCGGACTGGCCGTCACCGCCGTCGAGGCGCTGTACGGGCAAGCCCTTCTGATGACGCGCCGTCCGCTTCGGGCCGCCGAGAGCGCGCTGCTCAACCGGGCCTTCATCGGCCTGCTCACCCACGCCATGCATGACCAGGGCGCCGCGCCCGAGCCCCGGAAGGAGCCGTAAATGCTGGAGACCCCGGAAGCCGTCTTCGAGGCGCTGCGCGAGAACAACGAGCGGCCCTACGGCCTGCACCGCACCGTGACAGCCGAAGAACTGGTCGATGCCGCAGAGCAGTTCGAGGAGCCCGACGTCCTGGTGACGGCGCTGCTGGAGCTGATGTCCGCGTACGAGTACACCGGCGAGCACCGCAAATCACCAGTCGTCTTCGCCCGCGTTCTGAAGCTGAGGGACAGCAAGCCCGGCGCCTTCAGCGAAAGGGAGGCCCGCCAGGTCCTCTGGCGTTTCAAGTGGGTGACGACGTCGCTGCTCCAAGTCCCCGACATCTCCCTGACCGCGATCCGGGGGTGGACGGACCAGATGCGGGACCGCTACCGCGACGCGGGACACGGGATGCAGCCGGTGGCCGCCATGCGCCACCGGGTCGCCGCACACACCGGATCCGACCACCTGGCGGCCTACGACCTGTGGGTGACCCGGCCCCGCGAAGAACTGAGCGACTGCGAGGCCTGCGAGACACGGCACCGGGCACTGCACCACCTCCGTTCCGGCGACGAACAGCGTGCGCTGGACATCTGGCGGCCGGTCCTCAGCGGCGGGCAGGGGTGTTCGGAGGAGCCCTACGTCAGCCAGGCGCATGCGCTGCTGCCGCTGCTGCGCCTCGGCCGCACCGACGAGGCCCGCTCGCACCACCTGGTCGGCTACCGTTTCGCCCGGGGCAAGGCCGGAATGGCCGAAGAGGTGGGCCTGCACCTCGAGTTCTGCGCGCTGTCGCGGAACGAGGGCCGGGGGCTGGAGATTCTCGCGGAGAACCGGACATTGTTCGACGCCACCGGTGCTCCGTTCTCCCTCCTGGGTTTCCTCACCGGTGTCCAGGTACTGCTGAGCCGCCTGGTCGAGGACGGATACGCCACCACAGCCGTCGCCGGGCCGCTCGGGCGGAACTGGACGGCCGAGACCCTGCTGGCCCACGTCAGCGGCGAGGCGGACGCCCTGGCCGCGGCCTTTGACGCGCGAAACGGCACCACCGCGGTCGGTGACCGGCGCCGCCTCCGCACGGCCCACCCCCCACTGCTCGCCGAGCCCCTGCCCCTGGGCCTGCGGACCTCGACCGCCGCCGTCCCCGCCGCGTCCGCGCCCGCGCCGGCCGCCTCGCGGGACATACCCGAGGACTTCGCGACGCTGGTGACCCAGGCCCGGCAGCTGGCGGCCGACGGCCATCCCGGCGACACCGTTCTATGGGAGCGGATCGCCGAACGCGTGGCCGCCGACGACCACGTCCACGATCCCGAACTGGGCCCGGAGGCCCGGCTGCGGGCCGAACTGGCCGAGCAGCGCGCCTTTGCCGCATACGAGGAGGAGCGCTGGGCGGACGGCAACGCCGCCATGGCCGAAGCGGCCGAGCTGTTCGAACGGGATGCCGGCCTGCCCTGGCACGCCGTCGCGGCCCGGGCCCGCATGGCCACGGTCGCCTGGCGGTCCGGACAGGGAACCGACCGCCCGGCCACCGACAGCTCCCCGTCGTGGTCCGATCTCGACGCCGCTCTGCGCGACGCGGAAGAACTGCTGGCCGCCGGAACCGCTGACGCGGGCGCAGCCGAAGCGGGCGCAGCCGGTGCCCCGGAGAAGTACCTCACGGTGCTGCAGTGCCGGGCCTTCGCAGCGCATTCCGAGGCCGCGGCAGAACTGCCGGACCTCTCCACGGCGACCCGTGAGAGGTTCGAGTCCCTGACAGGGGCTGTGCTGTCCGAGGCAGCCCGGCTGGAGACTCCCCACCAGGCGGTCGGCGTGCGCATGTATACCGCCGATATCGCGGTTCGTACCGGCAGCCCCGACGAGGCCGTCGCGGAGTTGCGGACCGCTCTGGACATCCTCGAGGCGAACGGCAGACCGTGGCGGGCGCCGCGGCTGGAAGCGCAGCTGGGGCAGATCCTCCTCCAGCAGGACAAGCCCGAGGAGGCTGTGGCGTCCTTGCAGCAGGCGCTCGCCGGAGCGACCCGGTTCGAGGACACCTCGTTCCCCGTGGCGCGCACCTACATGCTGCTGGGCCACGCCTCCTCCCACGCCGGTGACCTGCCCGGCGCGGTCCGGTACCTGTCCGAGGCGGCCTCACGGTTCGACAGGGAGGCCGATGACAACGCAGCCGCGGAGACCCGGCTCCAGCTCGCCGACGTCCTCGGGCGTTCCGGGCGGGAAGCCGACGCCGTCGCGATCCTGGAGTCCCTGGTCCTGGACGACGCCTCGGCCGCTGTCGACGAGCGGCTCCTCGCCCAGATCCGGCTCAGCCTGGCACGAGGCCTGCGGGACCTGGAGGAGCACCGGGCCTCCGCCGAGCAGTTCCTGCGTCTGGCCGACACCGTCGCGGCCTGGGAGGAACAGGGCACGCATACTCTGGTCGCTTGCGAAG
Organism: Actinacidiphila oryziradicis; assembly: GCF_005047355.1. Lineage (GTDB taxonomy): Bacteria > Actinomycetota > Actinomycetes > Streptomycetales > Streptomycetaceae > Actinacidiphila > Actinacidiphila oryziradicis. The sequence goes on along the minus strand of NZ_SUMC01000066.1, from coordinate 4,328 downwards.
CCGCTGTCGCGCTGGCGCGGGCGGACCGCTGGGACGCCGCCCGCGCCGCGTACGAGCGCGCTGTGGTCTCGCACCGCAAGTCCCCCAACCCGAGCCGGGTCGCCGACATGATGCGCGAGTTCGCGGCCCTCACCATGGCCTCCGAAGGAGCCGACGGCCTCGATGCGGCCCTCGGGCATCTCACCGAAGCCGACGAACTCCGCGCCTGCGTCGATGAGGAGGCCGACGACTTCGTCCACTGGTACCAGGCCGGAGCCACCCACTACCGGCGTGCCCGCACTCTCGCCGGAGCCGAGCGCTTCGCCGACGCACTCGCCGAGATGGAGCGCGCCGTCTCCGCCTACGAGGAAGGCGGCCCGCGGGGCGAGACCCCCCGTGCCGAGGCAGTCCGCGTCGCCGCGCTGATCGAGGCCAACGGACTGCGCTCGCCACAGGCGGCGACGGCCAGGCTCGACGCGGCGGTCAGCCGGTGTGAGGCCGCCGGCCTCCAGCAGGCGGCGAAAGTCCTCGCGAATCTGCGCGACGAATTCGCCTCCCGCCGTCCGGGATGAACGACCGCCGTCGGCGGGGCAGGGGGCCCGGACGGGACGTTCCGGAGCGAACGGCTCCAGGCGGCATTCAATGACGCGGACTGGGCGCCGTACCTGCTGATGAGCGGCGAGCGGCCGGTCGGATTTGCTCTCGTCCGCGGCCTGGCCGGACAGACGCGTGTACTGAACAGCTTCTTCGTGGTGCGCGGGGCGCGCAGGACCGGGATCGGGCTGAGCGCCGTCCAGGAGGTGGTTGCCAAGTACCCGGGTCCTTGGGAAGTCGCCTTTCAGGACGACAACGCGGCCGCGGTGCGCTTCTGGCGTTGCCTCGCCACCGAGATTGCCGGTGAGGCATGGACCGAGGAACGCAGACCAGTACCAGGCCGGCCCAGCCTGCCGCCCGACGTATGGACCTCGTTCCACGTGCATGTCGCTGCGCGTCGGCCGGGCGGCTGAGGGGGCGTGTCCTCTCTGTTGTCAGTGCCGTTGTTCACCCCTCTCAGTCGGTCCGGACCGCCAGTGCCGGGTCAAAAACGAACGCCCCCGACGGCGCGTTCCGTCGTATGGTCAGTGATCCTTGGCTGTCGGTTCCAGGACGAAGACAGGGATCTCGCGGTCTGTTTTCTCCTGGTAATCGGCATAGTCGGGATACGCCTCGACCGCGCGCCCCCACCACAGGGCCTTCTCTTCTCCGGTGACCTCACGGGCCGTCATGTCCTGGCGCACCGGGCCATCCTGTAGTTCCGCCTGGGGGTCGGCCACGATGTTGTGGTACCAGACCGGGTGCTTGGGGGCGCCGCCCAGCGAGGCGACGGCAGCGTAGGTGCCCTCGTGCTCCACCCGCATGAGCGGAGTCTTGCGGATCTTGCCGCTCTTCGCGCCTCGAGTCGTCAGGATGATGACCGGCAGGCCCCGCAACGTCGTGCCCTCGGTACCCCCGGAGCTCTCGAACAGCTCGACCTGATCGCGCACCCAACGCTCCGGGCTCGGCTCGTACTCACCTTTTAGAGGCATGGCATCTGTCCCATCTTCGAAGGCTCACATCGCTGACGGCAGCTGCACCGATCAACGCTCATGACTGCATCGGTAAGGTTTCACCGCCTGGGTCCCGCTCCATCACTCGGATGCGACCAACGTGTCGTCGCTGTCCCGGTTGGTGGTTGGTACTGTATGAGGCCTTAGTTCTTCGCGTGTCTCAATGACGGCATGCGCCCTCCTTGCCACGTTTCAGGCTAAGTCGACAGGGCTATGCCCCCCATGTGCAGGCCGTGCTCCCCCTCACCCTACCCATGCTTCCGATGAGCCGTTTTGGGTGAATTTTCCAGGGGATCCTAGGACTCAGACGCGTGGAAGCGCGCCGGCAGATCGGGGGTCGCCATGACAGGATCAAGTCGCGCGCGAGAGATCTTCGTCATGGCGGTCATTACAGCAGCCTCATGCGTTGGATCAGTTGGACTCACCTTCGCCTTGACGAGCCTTCCTGAAATTCAATCCACTGCGAACGGAAACGCAGGCCAAGCCTACGGCGCCGCCGCCGCTGCCACGTCTGTCGTTGTACTCATCTACATCGCTCGCACTTTCCATCAGCAGGGCGAGGAAGCGCGTATGCATCGCGAGGTATTGGAGGCTCAGCGGGTAGAGCTTTCTCTTCAGCGAGAAGACGCCCTGAATCAACACAAGAGCACGCACCGCTCAGCCGAGGCGGCTGTCCGAGGACAGCACCTTAAACTGTTGCAGATGGCAATAGAAGATCCGCTCTTGATGACATGCTGGCCAAACTACGGCCGCGACATATCAGACGATCGCAGGAAGCAGTACATGTACTGCAATCTGATCATTTCGCATCACTGCATGTGCTATGAGTTGGGTTACTTCACCGACGAGGAAGTGGAAGAAAGTCTGCACAACATTTTCGGCAGTGAGATGATCCGCGAGTTCTGGGAAAAGACTCGCGCCCCCCGTAACAGCACGACGCCTTACGGGGGGCAGATGCGAAAGTTCTACGAGGTAGCTGAGCTTGCCTACCTACGTCAGCCACTGAAGGCGTAGCCCGACAGCGGGTGACCGTCGGGCCACGACCGGGGGTATCAGGCCACGGGCGGGTGCCACCCAGCGCTGATCAGAACCTCTCGTGGCACTACCACGAGTTCTTCCCCGTCTCCTACCCCTGAACCTACAGGAAGGGTGTTTCGGAGTTCAGGTGATGCTGTGCGGCCGATGAAAGCGACGTCCCCTGTCGACACGGAGAATACCGAAGGGCAGTTGAGCTCGTTGAGGCATCGCTGACCTTCGTCCAGCCGCCTGGTGATTCGCATCTACTTCCTTTGCTTCCTTTCGGGCATCGAAAGCACCAGAGCATACAGTAAAACGATCAGGAGCCGGGGGAGGACGTCGCGCCGGGCGCCGCCTGCGCGTCGTTCAGGCTGGTGCCCGGCGGGAGCGGCTGAGTGGCACGGCGCTGTTCAGCCCATGCCCGGTTCTCTGCTGCCGAGATTTCGACTGTGCGGTCGATGAGCGCCTGTCGAGCAGCGTCGTCCCGTGCGGCCTGTGGCGTCAAGCGGTAGCGGACGACCGCCTGGTGCAGGGCCAGCCAGGAGACGCCTGCGGTTACCCAGCGCTCGTTGGGATTGAAGGCCTGGCGAAACCCCGTCAGAAACAAAGCGACCGCGGCAAGGGATGCACTGATCGCCGCCGGTGCGCTCAAGGCGGAGACAACAACGGTCGCGGCGGTGCTCAACAGCGTCAGGAAGTCGCCCGCCTGCGTGAAGACACGAGCTCGCCTCTTCGCACGCCTCAACCAGTCGAGTTGGTCCATGGCGTAGGCGAGGGCGGGGTCGCTGGCATGTTCCCAGGGCTCTGTTTGAGCGGTGCGGCGAGGTGACATACCAGCAGTTTGCGAGATGGCGCGGTCAGCCGCACCAAGGATTGAGCGACTGATTCACGCTCTGTGCGGACGATCCGTGCCGAGACCTCGACCGCGACGATCCCCGCCGGTGCCGGCGGGATTACTTGCGTCGGAAGGTCTCCACCGGCTGGCCGGGACGCCAGAGGCGGATGACCAACTCGTCGCTCTCGACAGCGGTCACAACTGAGCGGGGCGGAGCCTGCCGAGAGCGGGAAGAAGAAGCGGCGGGGGTTCGAGGCGCGGCCCGGCTTCCACGTCGTGGGCCACAGGCTCGCCCTGGACCCAGGCGCGTCCGCCCTGCAGGCTCTGGCCTCGCATTGCGGGGCGGCGCGGGTCGCCTACAACTGGGCAGTGCGGCATGTGCTGGCGAGTTGGTCGCAGCGCGCGGCGGAGGAGACCTACGGCGTCCCCGAGGCAGAGCGCGTTCCGTGGCGGTCGTGGTCGCTGCCGTCGTTGCGGAAGGCGTTCAACGAGGCCAAACACACCGACCCCTTCCTGCGGGAGTGGTGGGCGCAGAACTCGAAGGAGGCCTACAACACCGGCCTGTCGAACGCTGCCGCCGCGTTCGACAACTACGCCAAGTCCCGGCGCGGTGAGCGCAAGGGCGCCCGGATGGGCAGGCCCCGTTTCAAGTCGAAGCGGAAGGCTCCTCCGGCGTGCAAGTTCACCACCGGCACCATCCGCCTCGATGACCGGCGGCATGTCGTCCTGCCCCGCCTCGGCCGGATCCGCCTCCATGAGGACGTCCAGCCCCTCGCGGACGCGATCGCCGAAGGCGGAATGCGGATTGTGTCGGTGACGGTGCGGTTCGAGCGGGGCCGCTGGTTCGCGGTCCTGCAGACCGAGGAACGCAACACCATCGCCCCTGCCACCCGGCCCGGCACGGCGGTCGG
>NZ_SUMC01000065.1:25310-44649 GCF_005047355.1 Actinacidiphila oryziradicis | reverse complement strand
CCAAACCCTTCACCTGGACCGCGACCGCCGACGAGATCCTCGCCAAGGTCCGACTCGTCCAGACCAACATCAAGAAACTCGTCGACAACAACGCGAAGTGACACAAACAGGATCACGAGACACTAGGCGCCGCTCGTAGCCGCCGAGTTCGCCGGGGCGCAGAAGGTTTTCATTGGACCACCGGGAACGCTGTTCATACGCCCGGACGTAGTCCCTCACGGCCATCCGGATGCGGGCGTTGCCGATCCCGGCGAGCGTCAGCTGGCGTACAAAGGTCTTCCCCGTGTGCTCGGTCACCTCGCCGGTGAGGTCGACGACGTCGGCGTCAATGGGAAGGTTGTCGGGCCGGAACTGGTTACGGCGCTGATCAAAGATGTCATCGAATTCGACTCCGGTCACCGGGCCGGATGCCGTGCCCGCCAAGTGGGCGATGCAGCGCTGAAGGAACCAGCCCTCCAGGCGCTGAAGGAAGGCTTGTGCGTGGGCGTGACCGACAACCAGGGCAGCCCGGCCCTGCAGCTGGTCACCAGCCTTCGTGATGTTGTCGGCCTCATCGAGTACCTGGATGCGTTTGAGCAGGTTCAACCGCTGATCCGTCTCCAGAGCGTCCCACGCTGCGAAGTTGGCCAGGGTGGTCGGGCTCTTCGCTGCAGAGTTGGCGCGGGCCGTATTCAGCAGCTTCAGCGCCTCGGCTTCGCTCCTTGGACCGCCTGGCCGACTTGGCGCCAGGTAGGACCCGACGGTCCCCTCTGGCGCGATACCGGTCGTCAGGAGAAACAGGTTCGTCCGCTCCAGATCGATCTGCTGGTCGGAGACGGCCGTAGCCCAGATCCGCAGCGTCTTCCACAGGTCGCTACTGGCATCGGTCATCCGCGTCCCGGGCGCGCGGTGCTTGAGCTGCCACCAGTCCGTGGACGCATCGCGTACGGTTTCGATGTCGTCTCCGGCCTCGATGGCAACCGTCCAGTCCAGACCTGTCTGGAGATGCTCCACGCACACCAGCAAGGCCATGCGCAACTGGTACAGGTACCCGAGTGCCGCTGCGGACGCCTCGAAGGGATCGGACCTGCCGCTCATTGCATCCCCCGCTCCTGACCTGCCCCATCGTGCGCGCCCGGAGATCGTATCGACCGTACTGCGCCTGGTTAAGCTTCCGGACAAAACTCACCCTTAGTCACAAGGGTTATGCATCGATTGCCGAAGGCAGTCAACGCTGTCCCGGCGATTGCTAAACGAACAGGACGGCGAGGACCTTGTTCCGCGCCTGGTACGACGGCTCCGTGCCCACCGACGAGGTGTCGGACGACACGAGAGTGTCAGTGGACGGCGACACGTCATGTGTCAGCAGCAGTCGCAGCCGGCCTGACAACTGCACCCTTCATCGGCCGTGACTCCGGCCCCCGTTGCGACGGGCGCGGCGCAGCAGCCTTTTCCTTGCCAAGCGTCCCGGCCTTCCTTGACGGCGATGACGGCGATGATCAGCGCGGCGATGGGGTCGGCCCATGACCAGCCGAGGGTGGCGTTGAGGACCAGGCCGCCCAGCAGTACCGCTGAGAGGTAGGTGCACAGCAGGGTCTGCTTGGAGTCGGCGACCGCCGAAGCGGAGCCGAGCTCCCGTCCGGCCCTGCGCTGGGCGGCGGACAAGAACGGCATGATCGCCAGGGACAGCGCGGCGATGACGATGCCGGGGATGGAGCGGTCCGCCTCGCCGGTGCCGGTCAGCGCGCGGACGGCGTCGATGCTGACGTACGCGGCGAGCGTGAAGAAGGAGAAGGCGATGATCCGCAGGGTGGTCTTCTCGCGGGCTTCGCGTAGGGCGTGCGCGCGTGCGGAGAACTGCCATGCGACCGCGGTGGCGGAGGAGACCTCGATGACGGAGTCGAGGCCGAAGCCGATCAGGGCGGTGGAGGAGGCGATCGTCCCGGCGGTGATGGCGACGACCGCCTCGATGACGTTGTAGGTGATGGTCGCGGCGACCAGCAGCCGTATCCGCTTCGCCAGGGCGTTGCAGCGGGCCGGGGTGGGCCCGAGGGATATCGCGGTCATCTCAGCAGCAGCCCTTCGTCTTCGCGTCGGGGCAGGTCTTGTCCGCCTCGGCCGCCACCACGGCGTTGCGCAGGTCGTCGAGCGCGTGGCCGAGGCGTTCGTCGGCCAGCTCGTAGCGGGTGCGGCGGCCGACAGGTACGGCGACGACGAGGCCGCAGTCCCGCAGGCACGCCAGGTGGTTCGACAGGCGGGTGCGGGAGATGCCGAAGGCGTCGGCGAGGTCGGAGGGGTGGGCCGGGGCCTCGCGCAGGGCGAGCAGGAGCCGGCAGCGGATCGGGTCGGCGAGCGCGCGGCCGAAGCGGGCCAGCACCACGACGTCGGAAGCAACAGTCATCACATCCCGACATTACACGATTCCATGAATTCAGGTAACTGTGAACTGTCGGGCGCTATGGGGATGTCCGCCGCGGCGGTAGGAAACGTGTCAGTGGCTGCGGCGTCGTATGGAGATGAGCAGTCCGATCAGGGCGAGGACCATCCAGGCAGTGAGGTAGGTGAAGGCGGCCGTGGGTGAGATCGCGGTCCACAGGATGCCGGCGATGCCGCTGGCGGCGAGGTTGCCCAGCGACTGGACGGTGGCGGGATGACGAAGTCCACTGCCAGACGGCGGAGGTGGCAGTCGGCGGCGGGTTCTGGCTGGCCGCCGCCGACTACCACCACCTGCGCCTGGTGAATCGCCGTCACGACACCTGCAGCGTGCTCGTTGACTGCGGGCAGCACTCGGCGTAGGCCCGGTGAGCCGACGCACAGGGCCCGCACAGCAGCCGTCGTACGGGCGGATCGACGGAAACGGAGCGGTACACGGGCCTGGTGCAGGTCAGGAACTGCTCACCCATCTCGAAGTGCTGGGCGCACACCCGGGCCTCGCACTGCTTGCAGACACCGACCGCAGCCGTCTGCTTGCCGCGCGGTGGCAGTCCAGGCAGTTCACTGCGTGGTTTCCACCGGCTGGGCGATGGAGGTGGTGAACTTCTTGCGCCAGGCCAGCGATACGTAGACGAGCGCGATCAGGACCGGCACCTCGATCAGCGGGCCAACGACGCCGGACAGCGCCTGTCCGGAGGTGACGCCGAAGGTGGCGATGGCGACGGCGATGGCGAGCTCGAAGTTGTTACCCGCCGCGGTGAAGGCGAGCGTGGCGGTGCGGTCGTAGGCAAGGCCGAGGGCCTTGCCAAGGGCGAAGGTACCGAACCACATGACAGCGAAATAGGCCAGCAGCGGCAGCGCGATCCGGACGACGTCGCCGGGCTGGTGGGTGATCGTCTTTCCCTGGAGGGCGAAGAGGATCACGATGGTGAACAGCAGACCGTACAGCGCCCACGGTCCGATTCTCGGCAGGAACTTGGTCTCGTACTTCTCGCGGCCCATGGACTTCTCGCCGAAGCGGCGGGTAAGGAAGCCGGCCAGCAGCGGGACGCCGAGGAAGATCACGACGTTGAGAGCGATCTTCCAGGCGGAGATGTTCAGGTGTTCACCGTTCCCCAGGTTCAGCCAGCCGGGGAGGATGTCGAGGTAGAACCAGCCGAGTACGCCGAAGGCCAGCACCTGGAAGACCGAGTTCAAGGCGACCAGCACCGCTGCCGCCTCGCGGTCGCCGCAGGCGAGGTCGTTCCAGATAATGACCATCGCGATGCAGCGGGCGAGTCCGACGATGATCAGGCCGGTGCGGTACGCGGGCAGGTCGGGCAGGAAGGTCCAGGCGAGGGCGAACATCACGGCCGGGCCGACCAGCCAGTTGATGAGCAGCGAGGAGACCATGAGTCTCTTGTCGCCGGTGACCGCGTCGAGTTTGTCGTAGCGGACCTTGGCGAGCACGGGGTACATCATGATCAGCAGGCCGACGGCGATGGGCAGCGAGATGCCGCCGATCTCGACCTTGCTCAGGGCGTCGTTGAGACCGGGGATCAGGCGCCCGAGGCCGATCCCCAGCGCCATGGCGGCGAGGATCCACACGGCCAGGAAGCGGTCCAAGGTGGAGAGCTTGCCGACGATGTTGGTGTCGTCTGTCGTGGCGGTGGCGGCGGGTGCGGTGCTGGTCACGCGCAGGGCCTCTTCTTCTCGGCGGCAACGGTCGTACGGGCCGTGGCGGCGAGCTGGGCGAAGGAGTCCGCCACCGCCTCGATGACGTCGGGGCGCAGCTTGTAGTACGTGTACCGGCCGCAGGGCTCCGTCTCGACGACCCCGGCCTCACGCAGCACTCTCAGGTGGTTGGAGAGGTTGGTCTGCCGGGCGCCGGTCTCCTCGACCAGGTGGCTGGTGCATAGCGTTTCGTTGGCGAGCAGGGTCACGATCTGGAGCCTGAGCGGGTCGGCGAGCACCCGGACCAGGTCAGTGTCGACTGACGTCATCATGGGCTGATACTGTCACATCACCTGGAGCTGATGCCAGTCCGGGCTGACCTTACCGTCGCGAGAACAAGCGAGACCCCGATGTCCGACAAGCCGTCCGTGCTGTTCGTCTGTGTCCACAACGCCGGCCGCTCCCAGATGGCCGCCGCGTGGCTGACCCACCTGGCAGGCGACCGCGTCGAGGTCCGCTCGGCCGGCTCCGCCCCGGCCGGCTCGGTCAACCCGGCGGCGGTCGAGGCCATGAAGGAGGTCGGCATCGACATGTCGGCCGAGACGCCGAAGGTGCTGACCATCGAGGCCGTCCAGGCGTCCGACGTGTGCATCACCATGGGCTGCGGGGATGCCTGCCCGGTCTTCCCCGGGAAGAGGTACCTGGACTGGAAGCTGGAGGACCCGGCGGGCCAGGGCGTGGAGGCGGTTCGGCCTATCCGTGACGAGATCAAGTCCCGGATCGAGGGTCTGATCGCAGAGATCGCCCCGGAGCCCGTGTCATGAGCGGCGAGATCCGGAATGTCATCGTCATCGGCTCGGGCCCGGCCGGTTACACCGCCGCGCTCTACACCGCTCGTGCCTCGCTGAACCCGCTGGTCTTTGAGGGCTCAGTCACCGCCGGTGGTGCCCTGATGCAGACCACTGAGGTAGAGAGCTCCCCGGTTTCCGCGAGGGCATCATGGGCCCGGACCTGATGGACAACATGCGCGCCCAGGCCGAGAGGTTCGGCGCCGAGCTGGTCCCGGACGACGTGACCGCAGTGGATCTTGAGGGTGACATCAAGACCGTCACCGACTCCGCCGGCACGGTCCACCATGCGAAGGCCGTCATCGTCACGACTGGCTCCCAACACCGCAAGCTCAACCACCCGGGCGAGGACGAGCTGTCCGGCCGGGGCGTGTCGTACTGCGCCACCTGTGACGGCTTCTTCTTCCGCGAGCACGACATCGCCGTCATCGGCGGGGGCGACACCGCGATGGAAGAGGCGACCTTCCTCTCCCGCTTCGCCAAGTCCGTCACGATCGTCCACCGCCGCGACACCCTGCGCGCCTCCAAGGCGATGCAGGAGCGCGCCATCGCCGACCCGAAGATCTCCTTCGCCTGGGACAGCGAAATCGCCGAGATCCATGGCGAGGGCGGCAAGCTCTCCGGCCTCACGCTGCGCGGGGCCAAGAGCGGCGAGACCTCCGCGCTACCAGTGACCGGGCTGTTCGTGGCGATCGGCCACGACCCGCGCACCGAGCTGTTCAAGGGGCATTGTCAGGTTGTTTGGGGCCTGTCGGTAGGATGATCTTCGGGTTGGCTTCTCAAGATCGATTGAACCGCCCGCTACGCCAGAGTGATCCTTCAACGCTTTCTCTGCCGCACTCACCGTGGCCCGCCCCTCAGGCCAGTGGAGTGCATCAAAGCGACCGCCTCTGGCACCGCGAGGCCAACAGCCTCGGAGCGTGCCGTAAAGAGCGGGTCGAAGGTGCAGCCCGCACGCGACACCAGCCCACTGACGCGTATCCGGTCAGTCACCCGGACTCACCACCCCGTCGACGCCGCCGCGGAACCTCAACGGCCGCGGAAAGCACCAGCTCAGGGCGTTTACGGGAATTCGTGGATGCTGTCGGAACCTCCCCGGGGATTTGAACCTGCGCGGCACGGGACCGCTCGCGGCATGATTATCTGGCTCGTGTCTTCGGTAGATGGACGGTTTGCTTGTTTCCGCAGGTCACAGGGGGTGTCGCACGACCAGCCCTCTTGTGCGGTCCTGCCGGGGACTCGAACCTGCGGCCAAGCCTCCCCGACTACGGCAAGGCGTACGCCCCCGTCAAGGATTCGATCCCGCGCAGCGTGAGCCCGCCGCTCCCCCGCCATGGCCGCAGGCCCACGGCCACGCCCAGCCGCTCGGGCCGACACACCGCCCGCAGCAACCGCTCGCCCACACGCCCGGCTACGGCCCCCCGAAGCCACCGTCCCGGGGATTGACACACCACCACCATTCCTCACCCCCAGCGCCCGCCCACGGGCCGTCAGCGCCCCGAAACCCCCACCCACCCCGCCCCACCGGACCCCCGACCGGACCTCCACCCAAACTGACGGACCGTCATCCCGATCCAGCACCGATCCAGCGAGGGTACGGATAACCAGGGATGACGACAGGTGACGAAACGTCAGCAGATCCAGCACGGATCCAGCAACGGGCACCGCAACGGGGCCGGCCCGCAACCGGGCCGACCCCATCTGACCTGCACATTCGCTAAATCGCCGCGCCAATGCTATGGCGGGCACTAAACATTGAAGCGAAACGTCGACGTAAGGGCTACGACCTGCAAGAACGCCGCGCCGCGGGATGCGATCCAGCACGGATCCAGCAATCGTCGGGACGAGCGCCGATGGAGGCCATTGCCCGCATCACCGGCCAGCCCGTACGCCGCATGGAATGACAGTGATGGTGTTCATGCTGTCCCCGGGCGGGTCTGACCCTGCCGGACCGCACCGGGCACGGCAACGGGGTCGACCCGGGGCGCCGATCCGCCGCTTTGCGCGGCACCCGTCCGCTGACGTGGCGTCAACCGCCGCCGTCACGAGGCCCGCCGAGGCCGCGCCATGCACGCCCACCTCAGCGGCGTGATCGAGGCGCTGCCCGGCGTGGAGAAGTCCCGGCGCCCCGCCGGGCCCAGGCGCGGTGACCACCGCCTCTGCGGGGCGGGCGCCACGAACCGCGCGCCCGTCCCGCACGCTTATCTCACGGCGTGATGACGTTCACATACACGTCCGTGTTCCCGAACTGCTTCGCGCAGTCCACCGGCGGGGCTGGCTTCACCGGGTCGCCGGGGGCCGGCGCGGCGACGCCTGAGACATCCTTGTCATCCTCCTGGGCGAGCGCGGTGCCTGCCACCGCGTGCTGGTAGGCGTCGACCGCCGGGCAGCCGACCCCGCCCCGGGAGTCGGTGTCGATGAACCACGCGCGGTCGTTCGTCGACACCAGCGTGCTGTAGTCGCCCCAGAACTGGCGCGCCAGGTTGTTCTGCGCGCTGGCCGCCGGGTCGCTGGATGCGCTGGACGTACGGATCGGCGTGGTCCATGAACTGCCGTCCGCCGAGCTGGCGTACCAGGCGTTGATAGCGGCGTTGCCCGTGCCGTACGTGCTCGGGTCCTTCGCCGTCTGGCCCTGGTAGCCCACGTCCACCCGGCCGTTGGGCGCGACGTCGAGGCCCTGGAAGAAGGCATACCCCTCGGCCGCCGTGGAGACGGTCGTCAGCGGCGCCCAAGTGCTGCCGTGGTCCGAGGAGTGCGTGACGACCACGCGCCCGCCGTCCACGGTGCGGTTGACCCAGGCGAGCCACACCGTGGTGGAGCCGGTGCGCGGGTCGGCGGCAATGGAAGCGAAGCTGTCCGTACGGAAGTTAGCGCCCGGGATCGGGTCCTGGATGTCGGCCACGGCGCCAGCGGTGACCGGGCGAGACCAGGAGGCGCCGCCGTCGCGGGACGTGGCGACGACCTGCTTGCCGGTCTCCTCCCACACCACGTACACCGTGCCGTCGGGGCCGACGGTGGGCTGGGAACCCTGCCGGCCGTGGACGGTGTTGTCGGCAGCAGGGGAGAGCTGCCGGGGCGAGGAGAAGGTCGCGCCGCCGTCGCCGGAGACGGTCACCATGACGGGCTCAGGCGGGCCGCCGGCGCTGCGGAACTCGGTCCAGGTGACGTAGACCCGGCCGAAGAACGCGCTGCCGGGAGTCGCGTCGACTGTCACCCATTCCTTGTCGTTGAAGTCGTTGGGGTTGTCCTTGACGGTGGAGATCGCCGGGGCGCTCCAGGTCAGCCCATTGTCGTCGGAGTAGCTGACGGCCTGGGCCTCGGGGTACTTGTTCGGCGGGTAAAGGCTGTGGCCCGGCTTGTACGAGGCCAGGGTGGCGTAGTACGCGCGGGCGCCGTGGGCGTAGGTGAAGCCGCCCTTGCCGTCGGGCTTGGGTCCGTAGGAGATGACGGGGTCGCCGTCGGAGATCCAGTCGGACGACTTCCAGCCGAGCTGGTCGTCGAGCAGCCCGCGGTTGGTCCAGGTTCTGCCGCCGTCGCTGGAGGTGTACACGCCTGAAGTGCCGACGCCGGGGAAGAACGAGCAGTCGCTCGCCGGCACGTCAGGACCGCGGACCGGGCCCGGACCGCAAGGCGGCTGCTGCTGTTCGTCGTTGGAGCCGGAGATCAGGTACCCGGCGTTCACCGGGTTGACGGCGATTGTCGGCTCGTTCTGCTTGTTCGCGGGGAAGACAGTGGTGCTGTCACTCTTCGGATCGGCCGCGACCTGGGGTGAGTTGGCCTGAACGTCGCTCTCGGACGTGGCTTGCGCAAGTCCTGCGACCGGGAGGCTGAGCAGTCCGGCAGCGGCCACCAGGGTCAGGGGTCGTGCCCATCTGTGTGCCATGCGTCACTCCTCGAGTGAGTCATGTTGGCATGACGGTAGTCATGCAAAGGGGGCGCGGGGGGAGCATCCGGAGGCTAGTGCGCGCGCCGGGCAGACGTCCAGATGAAAAGCCAGGCCCGTCGCGATCCCGTCCTCCCTGACGTATTAATCGGCACCCGCAACCCCCGCATCTCCACGTCCCTCAAAGAGAGCCGCACCCTTCGCCACTTCAATGCCGGCCGTAGAGCTGGGCGAGATCGACGAGATGGACATCGGGCCGGCTCGCGGTGGTGGTGTTGAGGTCGCGGGTAAAGCCGTGTTCGGAGAAGACGGCCAGGTGTGCGCGGGCCGTGTGATGCCCCTCGTCCGCCAGGACCGTGCGCCCAGGCGTTCCAGGTCGGCCACGCCGCGCTGACGGCCGGTGACCTTGGCCTCGCCGATCAGAGCGATGGAGACAGGTTTGGTGCGGGGCTTCTCACCGGGAGCGAGGGCGACGACGGGCCTGTAGGGTGCCAGAAGTCCGCACGGGCTCTGATCAGGTATTTTGCGTCTCCGGTTGATCATGGCAAGCTCGGATCGCATGGCGTTGCGCATGCTCTACCTGGTCTTCCACCGACTCCTCGGGCTGCTTCTGCTGCTGTCGTGTTCGGAGGCGGTCAAGGAGGCCGAGCTGCTCGCGCTGCGCCATGAGGTCGCGGTGCTGCGCCGGCAGCTCGGCACGCGGCCGCGCCTGACGTGGCCGGAGCGTGCGGTGCTCGCCGCCCTGGCCCGACACCTGCCGGCCCGACTGCGCCGCCACCGCCTGGTCACCCCCGCCACCCTGCTGGCCTGGCACCGTCGCCTGCTGCGCTGGAAGTGGAAACAAAGACCCCCGCGCACCGGCCGCCCACCGATCCCCGAGCACCTGGCCGCGCTCATCCTGCGCCTGGCCGACAACAACCCCACCTGGGGCTACACAAGAATCCAGAGCGAGCTGCGCCGCCTCGGCCACCGGGTCGGCGCCTCCACCATCCGCCCCCAGCCTTCGGCCGGGAGGTGCCCCCAGGATCCTGCGCCGGGCCGGCCTCGATCCCGCACCGCGCCGCGGCGGCGCCCCGACCTGGCGCCAGTTCCTACGCGCCCAGGCGTCAGGGCTGCCGGCCGCGGACTTCTTCCACCTCGACACCGTCACTTCGAAGAGGCTGTATGTGTTCTTCGTACTGGAGGTTGGCACCCGGCGCGTGCACATCCTCGGAGTCACTCCCCATCCCAGTGCGATCTGGGTCGCACAGCTCGCGAGGAATCTCCTGGCCGACCTCGGCGAGCGCGCCTGCGCCTTCCACTACCTGCCGCGCGACCGGGATGACAAATACACCCAAACCTTCGACACGGTCTTCACCGCGCAGGACATCACGATCCTCAAGAGCGCACCGCAGGCGCCCCGGATGAACGCCTACGCCGAGAGGTTCGTCCGCACCGCACGAACGGAATGCACCGACCGTCTGCTCATCTACAACGAGCAGCACCTGCGCAAGGTACTGGCCGAGTACGCCGAGCACTACAACACCGCCAGGCCCCATCGGGCTCTGCAGTTGCGTGCTCCCGCCGACGACCCCGACGTCATCCCCCTGCCCGCACAGCGGATCGAGCGCCGCGGCGTCCTCAACGGCCTGATCCACGAGTACCGCAACGCGGCCTGACCAAGGTCATCACGTTCGGCGTAGCCGCAGGTCAACGCCGGTGCGCAGTTTTGGAACCCTACAGGATCGAAGAACATCAGACCAGCACCCCACCACGACGTCGGCAAGACCGTGAAACGCGAACTCACACTCGAGGCACATCGAGCCAGCGGAGGTTAAAGAACAAGCTGAGGCGGGCGCACGGCGACAGGGGGGCTGTGGTCAAATCGATGAGGGCAGATGGACTTCCCCGTCGTGACGCAGCCAGACAACTGTCCGGACCCGGGCCACCGGTCCCAGGCCACCGGCCACCGGCCACCGGCACATCTGGTGGGCGGGACGAACTGGTCCGCCGCAACTTCCCTCCAGCAGATCGGAAACGCAACAGTGGCCTCCGGACGTGATCTCGACATCCAGGATCTACTGCGGCAGGCGCAGCAGATCAAGCAACGACTCACCACGGCGCAGCGCGAGCTCGCCGAATCGAACACCCAGGGTGTCGCCGGCGGCGGTCTGGTGAAGGCGACGGTCAACGGCCGGGGGAAGCTGCTCAACCTGGAGATATCATCCGTCATCGCGGATCCCGACAACACCGATGAACTCGCCCGTATGATCGTGTCCGCGGTCCAGGACGCACACGCCTCCCTCAGGGCCCTTCATCAAAGCGCGGTGGGCCCGATCATCGATGCGTTCAATGCCGAGCCTGAGGACAACCGCTATTGATCGTCGCCCACGCGCGGGCGAATCCGCGGGCGAATCAGGGGGCTGTCCATCAGCGGTACGCGGCTGCGTGGCGCTGGCCCTCCCGAGGTCACGGGAGGGCCGGAGTACGGTCAGTCCGCGGCGGCCGGCTGGGCTCACCGGCCCGCCGCAGCGATCGCCTCCACCAGCGGCCCGATCTCCATCACCACTCACCGGTCCGGTCGGGTTCAGAGGAGGCGGTGGCCCTCCGGCACTTCACCGAGCAGGTCCGCGACGGCAAGGATCCTGATCCCACAGGCCGTGCAGTTCGGTGAGTCAGCCGGTCGATCTCCCCCCAACGCGACTGGTCGTCGTTGAAGGGGTCCTGGAAGGGAGCCGTCTCCGCTGCCGCGTACCCGCGCACAGTTACACCGAAGGGAGCCGTGGCCGCCACCGGTCGCCGCCCTGGATCGCCGACGGAAACCGGCAGGCCCTCGGCCTACAGGAGGTCGGTCACCGCCGCCCCGATCCCGGACTGTGGATCGGGATCGTACCTGTCCCAGGTGCCGTCCCGACCGTCATGCCCCTTGGTCACGTCCAGCAGCGGGGAAGTCAGTCCGGACGGTGCGTACACCCTGAGGCCCGTCGCGTTGGCGACCTCCTTGGCCAGCGGACCGCTCGTCGTACATATGATCACGGGCTGGCGGGAGAGCTGCTGCAGGCTCCTCCTGCGGCCGAGATATCGGCCGCCCTCCGTTCCGGAGACGTCCACGACCTGCCCGTCCTTGAGATGCAAGGTGATGCATCGTGGAGGGGTCAGTTTTCAGGTTCTGGATCACTTTTCACCCGTTGCCGACACCAACCCGGCATCCGGCGACCATTCGCACCGACCGCGATGAACACCGACGGCAGCGACTCGCCCCAGGACGGCTCCGGCGCCCACTGCCAGCGGGGCTGCCTGTGGCTCCGGCTGTGCCGGATCAGGCTTCCGCACCGGAGTCGTGCGTGGGTGTGTGGGGCCGCACGGGTTCCACACCATTGGCCTCGCTGCCGGCGTCATCGACAGCCACGGGCTCAGCAACCGCTCGTGGCCGAGGAGCGTCCAGGAAGGCCACTGCCCGCTGGACGCCAGGCGCGGCGGACGGCGTCTGCTGAGTGGCCCCGGAGGATGAAGCCACCGCCCGTGCTCCGGGCGTCAAGGCATCAGGACCGACGGTGGCCGCAGCCGCGGCGCTGACGGCGCCCGTGCCCTCGCCGGTCCGCGCGCCAACCCGTGTCCCAGGGCGATCCAGGAAGGCTCGCGGCGGTCCTGCCATGCGCTCACCAGAAGCAGACCCTGGCCACTCCGCCTCAGGCTCGGCCACCGCGACATCGGTCAGCGAAACAACCGGCCCGGCCGCTGGAACGGCCGCGGTCCCGCCCTTGTCCTCGCTGGAAACCTCCGCCCGCTCTTCGTCCCTGGCATCAGGTACCGAAACCGCTGCCGAAGCTGCCGAGGCTGTCGGCGAGTCGACGGGCGCGGCAGGGGCGCCTTCCTCTTCGCCCGCAGCACCGGTCGGTCCCGCCCCGTCATTGCTCGCGGTCCCGGCCTTAGCGAGAGACATGGCGCGCCCGGTCGCCGGCTCACCGGCCTCATCGGGACGTGGCGGGCCTTGGGCGTCGGCAGTGGCACGGTATCCGGGGAAGAGTCGCTCGACGATGGTGGCCAGATCCTCAGCTGCGAAGCCGCGGTCCTGGCTGGTCAGTCCGGCGTCGCCGAGTACGTCAGCCTTCCTTTGCGCCTCCTTGCCCCCGGGCGCCGGGCGCCATGGGACGGTCTTCGGCTCCTGGCCCGTCTCCCGGGTCGCTTTGACGGTCCAGCGTCCGGTGAGAGTCGGGACCTCGCTGACGATGATCCGTTCATAGCCGACCGACCTGGCCCAGCTCTCCATACGTCCCGCCTGGAGGTTGCCCGCCTCCTCCAGATAGCGGACCCGATGCCCCAACAGGGCGTATGCCTCAAGGTTGCCGCTGCGGAAGCCCAGATGCTGGAGCCTGCAACCCGAGACGTTGTGCAGGTGTTCGAAGAGCTTGAACTGGTCGGTCCGGTCCTTCCCCGGGAACAGTCGCTGCCATTGCTCGTCGTTCCAGAACTCCGTCAAGTCATAGACATTGACGTGCTCAGCGGCGATCTGCCGGTAGCGGTCGGGCCCGCTCAGCGGCTTGTCACCAACGATGATGACGGAGGTGGTGGGAGGCAGCGCCTCCACGAGTTGCCTGACGCCGGTGATGCTGGTGTCGTGCTGCGGATGAGGGCCGCCCCTCTTACCGCTGAACCGCGACCAGATGACGACATGGTCGCCCCCCTCCGCCGCTATGCCCTTGCTCGCCAGGAAGCCGGCGATCTCCGCCTGCGCCTCTGGGCGTCCAGCCAGGCCGTCCGCACCCCACGCCTTACGGACCTTGTTGCGCCCGGCGTCGCCCCTCCCCCAGTTCGCACTCACCTGCCCGGTCGCGTCTCCGACCGGGCTGTGGAACAGCGGATCCCGCAGATCCTGCGGAATCGGCGGGACGGCGCTGTCATACGGGAGTACGACGCGGTCACCGATCTGATGGGCGGTCGCTTGCGAATAGAGCGCGTTGGCCACCTCGTGCGTGATCACATGCACCCGCCCGCCCTGCGCGCTGCTCTCCTCGGGAGAGGCATGGGATGCCTTCGCGGCGTCCTGCAAGGTCTTCCTGATAAACGGGCTGACCTGGTCGGGCCGGGTACCGTCCCTGATCACAGCGACATGCAGCTTGGGGTTGAGCAGCAGTGCCGCCGCCACCCCGAACATGTCACCGGTGAAGTTGTCCAGGGTGACGATGACGCTTCGCTGCGTCCCCATGCCCTCGTACGCTATGCGCAGCGTGTCCGCGAGGTGCTCCAAGGTCCGCGTCAGGTGGGCGACGTCCGACTCGGAGGCGCCGTAGCGGCTCCATTCCGCGATCACCTTGCTGCGAGCGTTCCGCTTGCCCACCAGGTCGGTCAGTACCCGCTTGAAGTTCGCGGTCAGGGTCTTCGCACCGGTCGCCCGGGCGGCGGAGTTCGAAGCGCCGGCCTGCGCTTTGGCGTTGGCCTCTCTCTGCTTGGCGAACGCCTCACCCCGCAGCGCTTCCAGATGGTGAACGAGCACCATGTCGCCCTCGGGATGTTCCTTGAGCGCCCACAGCAGGTCGAACAGGTCCCGCCGCTGCTTGACCTGAGCGCGCACCGTCAGCGAGTAGGCCTTGTCGACGATCGCGTCCACCGGTGTGGGAGCCGGTACCCCGAGACGGGTCTCGATCCCGGTGTACGCGACGGTACGGACCGGACCCACGGTGATGTCCGTCCCCCGGATGCTCCCGGTGATCGCAGCCTGATCGTGCTTGTCCTGTTTGAAGGCGGAGAACTCCCCCGGCTGGAACTCGGCGGCGAGCTTGTCGTTGATCGCCTTCAGGTGCCGACTCGGAGCGTCGCCGCCGAGCAGCCGGAAGTCCAGGTCCTCGATCCCGCGCGGGCTGCCGAACAGCACGTTCACCGACGCACCGCCAGTGAGGAAGACCTGCCTTCCCATACTGCTCATCAGCTGGGCGAACGACTGCCCGACCGCGAGCTTGGCCACGTTGTGGGCGGGGTCCGCAAAAGCGGCGGGCTTGACCTCGGCCGCCTCGGCCACAGTGGTCTCGACCTTGACCGTGATGCTCGCGGTCTTCTTGACCGGCTTCTCCCCACCGTCCTGCCAGGAGAGCAGGAATTTGTGACTGCCCGGCCTGACATCTCTGTCGGGGCCGGCAACCGCAAGCCCCTGACGGTCTGCCTCGGACACCGCGAGTTTGTCCAGCACGACGTTGAGCAATTCCTGTGCCGTGGTGGAGGCAACATCGAGACGGACCATGACCGGCTTCCGGCCATGCTGCGCCAGCGTCCCTGCCAGCGTGACCGCCCTCTCCGTCGGCACGGCCACGCTGAGGGCTGCCTGCGAGACCGGGTGAACCGGTCCGTCACTACCGATGCCTGATTCTTCGTCGTGCGCGACGGCGGACAACGGGGGATAGGGCCGGGTCAGCGACAGCGGGAGCTCGGGGAGCACCGGTCCGGAACTGGTCGCGGCCTCGATCTGTTTCAGATACCCGATCGGCATGCCACGGCCCGGGAGAGTCCCGGCGTCGGCCATCACGCCCGACCGGTCGGCCTGTTCCGGGCGCCCGCGGAACAGCGACCATGCCTCGAAGCTCCGGTCCTTCACTCCGATGTAGTGCAGCAACTCGTGCAGGATCATGGCGTCATCCCGCTCCAGCTCCGCTGCGGAGGCATTCTCCAGGTGCAGACGGAAATGCAGCTGGTCGGAACGACCCGGTTCCTGTGACGCCGTCAGCTCCACAGCCTCTGGGTGATCCGACATCTCGGACAGCCGCACATCGAGATGCAACTCATCCCCTGAGACGGGCAGCTCGAAACCCAGATTGACGTGGTCCGCTAGCAACCCCTCGATCCGCGCCGTGAGCCCGGCGAGCCGCTCAGGAGCCAATCCCTCCCCGAACCGAACCGGAAGGTGCACGGACAAGCTGCGCACCCAGGTACCGTTCTCAGCCTCCACCCGGACAACGCCGGTCCTGACCAACGTCGCCCGGCCCTCCAGCAGTCCGGGCATCCGGTCCGCCGCCATCGCGTCCGCGGCCGGATCGAACAGCTCGGTGACCAGCCTCGCCGGCTCCACCCCTTCGATCCGGTGCCGCCACTGCTCCGGCCTCAGCGCCTCCGCCACAGGCTCCACCAGCTCGGGAACCAACTGCCCACGCAGCGGCGCGGAATCCACAGACCCCGCGGCCCAGGTTTCAACAACGCCCTGCCACGCCACGCCGCCGACAGCCGGCACCTCACCGGACCACTCGGTAAGGCCAGCCGGCCAATCGGAAGACAGAAGATCCATGTCAGCCTGCGGATCTGCGAGCTGCGGGCCGCCCAACGCCTGGTACAGCCCACGCTCCGGCGCCTCGCCCGCCACAGGCCGCTCGCCCTCCGCCGGCACGGCACCCGCGTCCACCACCTCGACGCCGGATTTGATTACCGCGGCCACCGCCTTCTGCTTGCCCTTACCCTTGTCCAAGAGCGAGGGCGCCTTCCCCCAGCGCTCGGTCGACCCCGCCAACTCAGCCTCAAGCCGAGCCAGCCAGTCAACCTTCTGGGAGTCCTTGACGATGTTCCGCACACGATCGCGCTGTGGACCAAGATCCTGCGGAGCCTGGCTCCCGAAGGGACTCCACGACGACTTCTGCTGGCTCTCCTTCTTCGCCTTCGCTTCGGCGGCATCCTGTGCTGCAAGGAGGCCCCGGAGGAACTCCTCCGCGCTCACGTGATCGTCCCGGATCTCCTGGGCCACAGAACGCAGAGCATCCGCCGAATTCACCGAAGCAAGCTTCGCCACATCGCTCGCAGCCAGGCCCTTCACCATCTGGAACGCCAGTACGAGGTTCAGTACGCCTGGATCCTGCGTCCTCCCAAGAAGGGCAGCATTCTTCCGCTCACCCCTCGATATCTTGACACGTGCATCAACCGCCAAACCCTCATAGATCTTCGCAACGTAACGCCACTCCTGACCGGGAGACATCCGCAGAGGCCGGTGGCGGAACGCGTTGAGAGAAACCCTGGTCGACACAAACGCATCCCCATGATTCTCCTGACTGAGGATCTCCCATTCGCCTTCATCCCGCCACAGGATATTCGTCGTCTCCGGAATGACACCATCCAGGCCAAGGCTCTGGTATTCCGTATCCCCGAACCAGTCCGACGGATTACGCTCCTGACGGAATACCTCCGCCTCGGGCCCATTGCTGGTCGGCGACTGGTAGTGCCAGGCCGTGAAGGTATCGCTACCCTCCGCGTCCGTCACGACAAACGCACAACCGTTCATCGCACCAGTGAAAACGAAGTCCGAACTGAAACCATCACTCCTGTACTTCGAAATGACAGCATGCCCGACATTGACGTCAGGATCCCTCGTCGCTGCTTGAAGGTAAGGAACATAATGGGCGGCAATATAGTTTGCCGCGTCGCCCACAGCGGGAATCATCCGACCGCCGACAATGGCCTGAAGCTCACTGTCATCGCTGCCGAATACCTCGACATACTTCTCAATAGCAGGAGTCAGAAGATAGACATCCCGCCCCGGCGTCGACCGCACCGGATCCCTCGTCAAGGTGAACCAGTGCCGGTCCTTACCATTCAACCAGCCCAGGAACCTGCCCGGATCGATACCGAGACCGGGATTCCGTATCCTCATCCCCTCATCCGTGCGGAGCAACAACACGTTCCCCTGCAGAAAATCCATCGGCGAATCGACGAAATCCCTGACAGCAGCCACATTGGAGAACGCGTCCGCGACAGCTCCCGCCTGCGACGGCTGCATCGGACGAGTGCCGGGGGCGCCCCCCAGCAGCCGGGCCGGCGAACCGGAAGCCACGGTCTGGGCAATAACCTCCGCCACGCCTCGAGTGTGCGGGGAGCGCGCCGGCATCGTGTTATAGATGCGCAGTACATGGTCCAAGCTGACCGGTGCACCCTGCCAACCCAGGTTGCGCAATTCCCTCCTGACCTCGACCATCAGGTGCTGGGTCCAGTCGCTGTGAGTCCCAGTTGGCGGGGCTCCTTGAGTCTCAGGCTTCGCGCCCGTGTCGGACACCACCGACTGAGCTCCGCCCTGCTCCACGCGCGACGACCCAGTTCCGCCGGCGGTTACGGCACCCGAAGCGGCCGGCTGCGCAGTGATGGAACCTGGTACCGGCTCGGCGGACGCTGTCTGCGGCACCTGGTTCCCGGAGGACGCAGAGGCAGGTTGCGACGCGGCATTACTCGACGCATGGAGGGCTTGGACCGTTTCCGCGGCCGAATCCTGACCAGCAGCACCACTGGCTGTAGACACATCCCCGCCCGTCCCCACCACCACGGCGCCCCCACCACCGTGGGCCGTGGTCAACCCACCAGACTTCGCCTCAACACCGGTGTGGCCAACCACCGGGGCGTCCCCACCCGCATGCTCCCCACTCGGAACCACAACGCCATCACCAGAACCCTGGCCATGTGCCTGGCCCGACGGCTCCCCCACCGCCGTCGAGTTCCCACCAGGACCGCCATGCCCACGCAGCACCAACACCGGGCCCCGATCACCCGACGCCGCACCACCGACCACAGGCTCGGAAGCATCGGAAGCAGAAGACACCGGGTCATGCACGGACGACGCGACACCAGCCGCATCCGACGTGCCCACAGAGCCCTCGCCCACAACACCGTGCGACGCAACCCCAACCTGACCCGACGGCTCCCCCACCACCGTGGCGCCCCCGCCACCGTGCACCTCCGTCAAACCACCACCAGAACCCGGCTCGCCAGGCCCAGCCACTGGAGCATCCGTACCCACGTCGTGCGGGCTGGTATTAGGGCCCCCGGCATCGTGTGGCTTCGCCGCGACCTGAGCTGACGGCTCCTCCACCACGGTGACCGACCCATTGGCACTCTTGACCTCGGTCAATCCACCGCCGGAACCCGCCTCACCGCTGTTTCCATGAGAGCCGGAACCCTTGAGGTCACCGAACGTCACCACGTTGCCGCCGTAGCGTTTAGCCGGGCGGATCGGAATGGGAGTGCGCCCACCACCCAAACCGCCAGCACCACTCGTGTGGGACGAACTGGAACCTTGGGAACCGCCAGAACCGCTGTCACCACTGCTTGTGTGAGATCCGGGCGTCGGTCCGGCTTCTGAGGCAGCACCCAGTCCATGGCCCTGACCCGCAGTGTCATGCCCAATGTCATGAATCGTCATCGGATTACGGGCAGTGCCCTTGCCCACGCCACCAGGAGCCGACACGGCGCCACCTGCATTACCAGAATGCGAACCACCATGGCCAGCCGCACCCGAGGGCTGCGGGGCGCCCAGCGGACCACGATGCTCACCCACCGTAGGTCCTGCACCCTGCGCAACCGGCGGGTTCGGATCGCCCACGGGCCCCCCGTCTAGGCGGTGAGGCCCCTGATCCACCAACCCCCCACCAGAATCCCCACCCTTGGCCTTGCCCGCATCAGCCAACGGACCACGACCACGCGCCGCCAACTCCTGATGCAAAGCAGCACGACTCTCACCCGAATAAACAGGAACCGAATCGACAACGGACGCACCCCCACCCGACGCGGAACCGACACCCTCCTTGCCCTTGCCCGCATCAGCCAACGG
>NZ_SUMC01000065.1:0-25300 GCF_005047355.1 Actinacidiphila oryziradicis | reverse complement strand
CGACCACGCCCCGCCAACTCCTGATGCAAAGCAGCACGACTCTCACCCGAATAAACAGGAACCGAATCGACAACGGACGCACCCCCACCCGACGCGGAACCGACACCCTCCTTGCCCTTGCCCGCATCAGCCAACGGACCACGACCACGCCCCGCCAACTCCTGATGCAAAGCAGCACGACTCTCACCCGAATAAACAGGAACCGAATCGACAACGGACGCACCCCCACCCGACGCGGAACCGACACCCTCCTTGCCCTTGCCCGCATCAGCCAACGGACCACGACCACGCCCCGCCAACTCCTGCATCTGAGCAGCACGATCCGCGGCCGAAACCCCCTTGTTCTCCGGCAGCCAGGTGCCCTTGAGAACCTCGCGGCTCGGAGCCGCACCGGCAGATCCAGGGCCGGTGTCACCGGCCGACGTACTGACACTCATGTCACCTCTGCCCGCAGGGGTCACAGTCGCTTCATGACCCACCGGGCCGCCGCCACCCGCCAGCGAGGGATCGACTTCAGAAATGGCACCGCCGTGGCCAGCGACACCTGCCACGTCGGAAGACGCACCGGAACCCACAGCGCCCGCGTCGGACTTGCCTGCGGATGGTGCGGCGGAGCCTTCCCCGTAGCCATGGGGCGCCGAATCCAGATTCGCCTTCGGAGTGGAAGTGGAACTCGGCCTGGGCGCCGTACTCGTCTCCGCGGGCGCAGCGCCGGTACCACCAGGACCATGCGCCGCCGAACCCGGCGCCGGAGCCACGCCGTGTTCGCCCCCGGCGACCGGACTGTCGCCCGGCGTCAACTGCTGCGGCCGCGACGGGCCCGGGACACCGGTGTCCACCAAACCACCATCGCCGGAACCACCCCGCACCGGAACCTGAGAAGCCGAGGTATCCGTCACATGCCCACCCGCGCCCCCACCACCAGCACCAGACGCAACCGGACCCTCGCCCGGCGTCAACTGCTGCGGCCGGAACGGGCCCGGGACACCGGTGTCGGTCGGCGGGTGGGCCGTGGTGACTCCCGCCGCATCCGGTGGTGTGTACGCGCCGGCATCCGTGTGCGTGGCCGACCCGCCCGGCCCTTCCTTCACCAAAGCGGGTGTGGCGCTGGGATCGCCGAGCTTGATGGGCCCCGAAACCACGGAGTCGGGATGGGCGATGGGCGAGAGGCCCTTCAAGTCGCCGAGGAGCGGGATGTGCACACCCGGCCCGTTGACGCCGGTGACGTTCACGGGCTGGAAGCCGCCCTCGACCTTGGGCGCCGGCGTAGGTTCGGGGACGCCGCCCACCCCCTCCGGACCCGGCACGGGAGCCGCATGGTCCCCCCCTCCCAGCTTGCCGGCCGCTCCCAGCACGCCCGCCGCACCGCCCAGGCCGGCGACCATCCCCTCAGCACCCCAATTGATGTTCTGGCTGGTGAACGGGGTGCCGGTCACAACAGTGCCCAGCCACTGGGTGAACAGGTCGCCCGCCATGGCATCCGCGACCGCCAAGCCCGTCTCGGACACGAAACCGATGGCCTGCCCCACCGCGGACATCGCAGGGGTGATCTCGGCGATTTTGGCGATGAGATTGCCGGCCAAGTTCAAAACCTCATCCAGCAGACCGCCGAGAATTCCCGAGATTTCACCTAGCACCGGGGTGAGCACAAGGCCCAGGACGGTGGTCAGTAGTTCGATCAGCAAACTCTTGTTGAGCTGAGCGGCCTCCGCCTGCTCCTGGGCGACGAAGTTGAGGATCGCCTCCTGGACCTTCCAGCAGGTATTTGCAGCCGACTGGACGATATCGGCGATGCCGCCGGTCGCACCGAACGTGTCCGCCGCCCACATCCCGGCCTGGCTCTCCCACTGCCAGCTGGTGACGTCGCCCCTGGCCTGCAGCATCATGTTCTGCAGGTAGTCCCCCAGCGCACCCCACTGCTTGGCTATCGCCTCGGCGTTCGCGGTTTGGGCGGAAACCATGGCCATGACTCGGACTTCCTCTCGCGGGTGTGCGCTCGCGGGCCGGCGGGGCACACGCCTGCAGATCTGTGGTCGGTTCACGCCCACGCACTGAGCGGACGTGAACTGTCGGCGGACCGGGGTGCCGGGCGCTCGCGGAAGCGCGTTGTCAGTCGGCGGGTTGTACGGCCTGGACGACGGACGCCCCGTGTCTGCGGGACACGAGGATGCCTCGTCCGGGGACCTGGCGGGCGGCACGCTGGTCGCCGAGGATCACGCCCTCCCGGGGATCGCCCGACAGGATCAGGCCACCGGTGCCGATCTCCCGCAACCTGCCGATCACCTGATCCGACATGAACGCCCGGGAAAGGCCGCCGGCCCGCCGTGCCAGCACGAGATGGAAGCCGATGTCGGCCGCCTGGGTCAGATAGTCGGTCAGCGGTGCCAGCAACCCCCGCGAGGCCGACCCGCCGGCTCCCACCACCAGGTCGTAGTCGTCGATGACGAGATACAGTTCCGGCCCGCTCCACCAGCTGCGCTCCCGCAACTGCTGTGAAGTGACGTCGGCCGGCGGCATGCGCTCCTGGAGCTTTTCCACGACCTGCTGGATGTAGGCGGCCGCGAGTTGCGCGTCCCCGGCCCGTGCCCCAATGTAGTCGTCGGGAACCGTGTCGAGCAGCGACCGGCGGTAGTCGATGACGATGAACCGGATGTCCCACGGCGACTGGCGAGCGGCGAGACCGCGCATCCACGATCGCAGGAACGACGTCTTCCCGGAGGACGGATCGCCGAAGACCATGAAGTGCGGTTCGTCCGACTTCATGTTCACCACGGCGGGCGCGAGATCGGATTCGCGCAGGCCGATCGGTACGGCGCCGACCGGCAGCGGTGCGGTGCCGTTCCCGAACACCGAGGCGCAGGCCTGTTCCAGATCGGCCGGCATGACGTGCTCGGGGAGCACCCGGAGGGGCGGGGCGACCGGGCCGCTCCAGCAGGTGGCCAGATCGGTGACGATGCGGTCCTGGGCCTTGCTGAGGTTGTCGGTGGACGCGACTGTGTCCAGGCGTGGCAGGGCCGTGTGGAAGAGGTTGCCAGGCGCCACAACTCCGCGGCCCGCCAGCACGCTGCGCAGTTGCCGCGCCGCCTGACGGGAGATCTCGGACTCGCCCGGCTCGTTGAGGCGCAGTTCCATCCTGCCGGTGATGTTGTCGCGGAGGTTCGTCCGGATCTCCGTCCACCGGTTGGCGGTGATCAGCAGGTGGATGCCGACGCCGAGGCCGCGCGCCGCGACGTCCAGCACGATCCCGTCCGCTTCCTCTACAGCGGCCCGCGCCCCGGCCCAGTTGTCGATGACCAGCACCACGTCCGCCGCGTTGACGCCTTCGGGCAGACCGTCCTCGTCGCGCAGCCGGCGGAATTCGGAAACGCTGTCGATCCGCAGCTGCTGGAAGAGCCGTTCGCGCTCCTCCACCAATTGCCGGACGACCGCCATGGCGCGCCTGGTCCGTGCCTCTTCGTGCCGGGTGGCGACGCCGGAGACGTGCGGTGCGCGCTCCAGGCCGGTGAGCGTGCCTCCTCCGAAGTCCACGCTAACGAACTGCAGTTCTTGGGGAGTGTGGGTGACCATGGCGCTTATCAGCGCCGTCCGCAGCAGTGTGCTCTTGCCCGACTGCGGGGCACCGACGACCGCGAGATGGCCGTGTGCCCCCGACAGGTCGATCCCCATGGGACGCTGCTGCTGCTGGGCCGGCAAGTCGACGACTCCCACAGGGAACGACAGATGGCCTCCCGAGGGCCACATCTCGGCGCGGTAGCCGCGCTCGTGGGAGGCGCTGACCGGTCCCAGTACCGCGTCCAGCTCTATGGCGGACGGCAGCGGCGGCAGCCACACCTGGTGCACCGGGTTGCCGTACGCCGTCACGCGCTCCACGGCGACCTGCATCTCCGTCCTCTGGCCGGGCCGCGGCCTCGACAGCGTGACCGAGGGCTCATCGGCCTCGAGGGTCTCGGCCTGGGCGTGTGCGGCGGTGCGCAGGCCGAAGACGGCCAGCGGCACAGGGGTATGCGCGGGGGCCATCGCTGCTTCCCCCGGTTCCTGGTAGGCGCCGGAGACGTGCGCGACGCGGAAGCGCTCGTAAATCGACTCGTCGACCTTGAGGTAGGCGGAGCCGGGGATGCCGGGGAGCCGGTAGGCGTCGGGGGTCCCGATCACCGCCCGGCTCTCGGCGGGGCTGAAGGTGCGCAGGCAGATGCGGTAGGACAAGTGCGAGTCCAAGCCACGCAGGCGTCCCTCGTCCAGACGCTGGGTGGCGAGCAGCAGGTGCATGCCCAGGCTTCGGCCAACCCGGCCGATCTGCACGAAAAGTTCGATGAAGTCCGGGCGCTGTGCAAGGAGCTCGCCGAACTCGTCGACGACGATCATCAGATACGGCATCGGCTCCAGCGGCCGGCCGGCCGCGCCGAGCGCGCCCTGGGCGTGCATGATCTGGTATTCGCGGACCGAGTCCACGTTTCCGGCGTCGCGCAGCATCTGCTGGCGGCGCCTCTGCTCGCCCTGCAGCGCGGCGCGCACCCGGTCCACCATCGCCAGGTCGTCCTCCAGGTTGGTGATCAGACCCGCGACATGCGGGAGCTCGGTCACACCAGCGAACGTGGCACCGCCCTTGAAGTCGACCAGCACAAAGCTGAGCTGCTCCGGGGCGTGCCTCATGGTCAGGCCGGTGACGAGGGTGCGCAGCAGCTCGCTCTTGCCGGAGCCGGTCGCGCCGACGACGAGCCCGTGCGGGCCGATACCGCCGAGCGCGGACTCCTTGAGGTCGAGCACCAGCGCCTCGCCCTCGCCGGTGAGGCCGATCGGCAGGCGCAGCAGCTGCTCGTCGTCGGGGGCGAGCCAGAACCGCGTGGGGTCGTAGTCCCCGAGGTTCCCCACACCGAGCATCCCGGGCAGGGAGATGTCGCGGGACAGCACCTGCTCGCGTTCTCCGGACAGGCGCAGGGGAGCCAGCGCGCGGGCGGTCTGTTCGGCGAGCACAGGTGCGCATTCGTCGGCGGACACGTCCACCGCCGTACTGACGAGGGCGGGGTTCCGGCTCTCCAGACTGAGGCGGCCGTCGTGGTCCACACGGGCGCGGGCGTCGACCCGGCCCGGCTCCTCGCTCTCCCTGGAGACCAGGCAGACGACGTGGATACCGCTGTTCGGGCCAGCCTCGCTTAGCAAGTCGGAGACCAGCGTCATATCCGCCCACGCGGCCGAGGGCCGGTAGTCGTCCAGTACCACGACCATACGGCTGGGCGGCGCAGTCTCCCGCCGCCCCGCGAAACCCGTACGCTCGGCGCGTTCATTGCGGGCGGCGTTCACCCGGTCCTGCAGGATGTCGGCGATGCCGTCGATGGTCTCGGACACCATCGGGACCGTCCCGGCGGAACTCGACCGGTGGGTGTGCGGCAGCCACTTCACCCAGGACCAGGGGGCGTCCTCGGTGAGGAGCACCGCGACCTGCACGTCGTCGGGAGCGTGCAGGACACCGAGTTGCAGCAGCAGGGTACCGACCAGGTCGCGCGTCCGCTCCCGGGGGCCGAGCAGGCTGAGGACTCCGGTGCGGGCAAGGTCCACCCAGGCGGGCTCCGGCTCAATGGCGGCGTATTCGCGCGACAACTTCTCCGCCGCCTCCAGTGCCCTGGGGTCGTACTCCGCCGTCGGGTCGCCGCGCTTGCCGAGGGTCAGCTGCATAGCCGGTACGCCTCTGCCCAGGCCGAGCCGCAGCCTCATGAAGTCCGGGTCGGACGGCCGGCGTTCCCATACCCGGCGCCGGCCGGTGGCCA
The DNA here is from genome assembly GCF_005047355.1 of Actinacidiphila oryziradicis. Lineage (GTDB taxonomy): Bacteria > Actinomycetota > Actinomycetes > Streptomycetales > Streptomycetaceae > Actinacidiphila > Actinacidiphila oryziradicis. Next base: position 19,538 of record NZ_SUMC01000065.1, on the reverse strand, counting down.
GGGCCCACAACCGGCGCGGGCTGGGGTGCTGGAAGGCGCTGATCGCGCGCTGTGCGGCGGAGGACTCCCGTGCCTGGCGGCGGATATCGGTCAGATACTCCATGTATCGGTCCCGCTGGCGGAGTTTGGCACGCCGGCCGGCCCGGCCGGCCTGGGTGCGCACCCATACAGTCACGCCCACCGACACGACCACGAACCCGATACCCAGGAAGATCATCCACGCTCGCCCGAAGGTGACCATGTACGCGGCCATGCTGATGCTGCTGAGCAGGGGAAGCAGCATGTAGAGGAAGTTCGACGCCTGGGTCTGCGTCGGCTTCTGCGGCGGGGCGGCCAGCGCGACCCGCTGATCGGGCACCGAGGGCGGGAAGGTTCGCGCCGGCCGGTGGAAGGCGACTTTGCTCATTTACGAAAAGACCTCGGTAACTGCCGTGTAGTTGGTATTGCCGACATTCGGCGGTGTGGAGGTGGGCGTGGCAGCGGAACCGCTGGCGGCACTGCTCAGTTGCGTGTAGAACTGCTGCCACATTCCGGCGAGCTGCAACTCGGTCCAGCTGTAGCCGACTGCCACCTCCTGGAGCCCGCCAATGATCACGTTGAGGACGCCCTTCGACGGGTCGTCCTGAGTTCCGAACATACTGGTCATAGTGTTCGTCCAGGAGTCGTTGAACACCTGCACCTCGTCCGCCGTATCGCCCGCCCACCCGAGCGCAAGGCCGGATAGGGTCCCGTTGATGCTGATCAGCGTGTCGGCCACGTCCTGGGCCTGCGCCTTGAGCGCGTTGACAAACGTGTTGATTGTCTGCGGATCCACGGACAGCGAAGCGGAGTCGTAATCGGCCATGAAGTCTCTCCTGGGTTGCTGGTCGAGAAGAAAACGGATCCGCCGGTCAGGTCGAATTTCCGGTGTTGGTCTGCTCGGCGTTCACGTAGGTGTCGTGGGCGTATTTCAGCCTGGCCACGATTTCGTAGATCAGGGCCGAGAGTTCGCTCGAGACGCCGAAGAACCAGTCCCGGGTCAGCTCATAGCTGGGGGACGTAGGAGTCGTCCATGCCGACGCCACCATATTGAAATTCGTCATCATCTGGCCGAGTACGTCATGCAGGTGCGTGGCCTGGCCACCCACCGACTCTACGGCGTCCTCGAGTTGTTGCAGGTCGACTTGGAACTGCGTCCCTGTGATGGGGGTTGACATGACTGCCCTTCATTTCCTTCGGAAGCTTCACGGACGTCGGCCCGCGATATGCCACCGCGAGCGCGGATTCCATGATTGCGCACCGGCGCCGGCACCTGCATGGCCAGGTTCGTGTGAGCTACTTTGCACGCACTGGACTTCCGCGAGCTCTCGCGGATATGCGAGTATCAGTGGACCGAACCCCGCAGCAGGCGTGCTCCCGAAATCCACTGCGGACGGAACAAGCGATTACTGGAGGCCTGCTTTGAGCGCTGTCAACGAGGACCCGAATCCCCTCCCGCCGGATTCCGGCGGGGGCGGCGGCCAGTCTGACCCGGACCAGGGCAAGGACCTCAGGTACCTGGATCCGACCGTAGGTGTCGTCTGGACAGAGGACACCTACAACTCGGACCCGTTCTGGGCGACGCAATCGGGAAGCGGCGGCGCGCCCCCGCCGATGGCGGACAGCGGAACGATCAAGGTAAACTTGGGCAGCGTGCGTTCCGTCGAACTCAACCTCCTGTCGAACACGCAGCAGGCCGCGGACCAGTACATGGGGTTGCGCCAGGCGGTGATGAACTCGACCGTCACCCCGTACTACTGGGGTCCCGAGCCCCCTACGAACGCCCAGACCGACTCGAATCCGGTCGACGCTCACGCGGGGCTCGGAGACGGCGGCAACGCCGATCCCTATGCGGGTTCCCAGCAGCAACTGTCGGACATGGGCCAGCAGTTCGGAAGCATGATCGACCCGGTCATGGAGAAGGCGCTCTACCAGGTGGCCGGCGCGCTGGAAGCACTCGGCACATTCATCACCACCGTGAACCTGACCGGGCAGATGTACGGCCAGATCGACCGTGCGTGCAAGTTCCCCGAGACTCCATAGGGCTCGACCACTTCTACCTGGGGCATGGCGCGGAAGCATAGTCCGCATACGGTCCTCCCGCCCCCGGTGGCCGTTCATCACAGCACCACCGGGGGGAGGTCCTGCGGGAGGACGAGCGCCAGATCAGCCGTGTCGGGGTCCTCCAGGTCCGCGACCCGCTGCGCGTGCTGCTCCGTCATCCGCTGGAACACCTGCCGGGCGGTGCGCCCGTTGCCGAAGCGCTCGGTGCGCTCAACGGAGTCGAAGTACCGCAGCAGCGCGGTCACGGTGTCCTCGTGCAGTCGGTACTCGTGGTGGGCCGCCTGGTACTGCACGATCTCCACGAGATCGGCCGACGAGTAGTCGTCGAAGCTGAGGGTCCGGCTGAAACGCGAGGCCAGGCCGGGGTTGGAGTCGATGAAGCGCTCCATGTCGCCCGGGTAGCCCGCCGCGATCACCACGACGTCGTCGCGGTGATCCTCCATCAGCTTCACCAGCGTGGCGACGGCTTCCTGCCCGAAGTCGGTGCTCTGCCCGACGGGCACCAGTGCGTACGCCTCGTCGATGAAGAGCACGCCGCCCAGGGCCCGGCGGAAGACCGCGGTGGTCTTCGGCGCGGTGTGGCCGACGTACTCTCCGACGAGCGACCCGCGGTCGGCCTCAACCAGGTGGCCGCGGGAGAGCAGCCCGAGTGCGGCGAGGATCTGCCCATACAGGCGGGCCACCGTCGTCTTGCCGGTTCCCGGGTTGCCGGCCAGGACCAGGTGCCGGCTCAGCGGCGGTGGTTGCAGGCCCGCCTCCTGGCGCCGCTTGACCAACCGCATCACCTTGACCAGCGAGGCGACGTCCTGCTTGACCCGCTCGAGGCCGGCCAGTTCCTCCAGCTGGGCGAGGAGCCGGGGAAGCTGGTCCTCTCCGGTGGCCGGCTCGCCGTCCCGGTCACTGTTCGCCTGCCGCTCGGGCCCTGCACGGCGGGCCCCGGTGGCGGACACCGCGACCGCGCCGCTCTCACCCACCTCCGGCAGGGTGGCGGCCTTGACGCCCGAGCTGTGGCAGTCCTCGAGGACCGGAGCCGCGTCTTCCGCCTGCGACAGGTCCTCCGCGGTGTCACGGACCAGGCACCGCCTCAGCACGGGCGCCGCCCGCACGCCGAAGTACAGCGCGGGGAAGCCGGTCTCCGAGACCGTGCAGTCCTCCAGGACACCGGCCGATTCCTCGTGGGCGTAGATCCCGTTCTTGCCGGTGCCCGAGACGCGCACCGAACGAATCCGCGGCCTCGCCCGGGACCACAGCACCAGCCCGCTGCCCTTGGACTGGGTGATCTCCAGATTCTCGATCACGGCCTCGCTGCCGTCGTCGAGGAAGACGCCGGCCGAGCCGGAGGCGTCAACCAGGCCGCCGAAGACCACTGCCCCGGTGGCGGGGGCCACTTCGATGCCGCTTCGGCCGGAGGAACGGACCTCGCAGTCCTCCAGAAGGGGCCGGTGCCTGGTCTCCAGCCGTATCCCGACGGCTGCTTCGGCGACCACGCACCGGCGCAGCACCGCGTCGGCCTGCTCGATGTCGACACCGGTCATCCGGGCCCGCTCCACCCGCACGTCCTCGGCCAGCAGGTCCGCGCCGTTCTCGACCCGCACTCCGTGCTGCGCGCTGTCGAGCACGCGGCAGTCGCGCAGTTCGGCTCGGCAGCCCGAGCCGAGGTGCACCGCGGAGTAGCCGGTGCCGGATATCTCGCTGCCGGTCAGCAGGACATAGCTCTGGCCGGCGCCGTGCACGCCGTTGGCGCCGGTGCGCGCTATGGTGCCGCCCTGGACCGCTACCCGGGCCTTGTCCATGACCGCCAACCCGGTCGCGGTCACGTCGACCAGCCGGACGTCGTCGAGCCGCACGCGGCAGCTGCCGGTGGCGACGATCCCGGCGCCGCCGGTCTCCTTGACGTGGCAGTCGAGCAGCCGGACGTCGGCGCTGCCGCCCAGCAGCGCCCCCTCCTCACCGGTGCGGAGGATCTCGCACTTCTCCAGCCGGGTACGCCTCTCGTCGCGGCCCGCTGCCGATTCTTCGTCGTCCCCGGCGGGTGCCGGCGAGGGAGCGGGCCGGGACGCGTCCTCCACCCGCAGGCCCTGGGCCTTGGCATCGTGCAGCCGGCACTCGCGCAGCAGGGGACGGGCGGGTGCGATCACGAGCACGGCCGCCTCACCGGTGTGCCCGATCGAGCAGTCGTCGAAGACGCCCGTCGACTCGCCGGCCATCAGCACGCCGCAACCCGTGGTCCGCTCGACGGTGGTCCTGCGCGACTCGACCCGCGCGGCGTCGTCCAGGGTCAGACCGTGGCCCTCCACCGAGCGGACCGTGCAGTCCTCCAGGACGGCGCTGGCCGTCCCGGTCAGGTGCACACCGCTGCCGGAGGCGTCCCGCACGGTGCAGCCGCGGAGTTCGGCGCTGCCGTCGTGCGCGACCTCGACACGGCCGCCCGCTATCTCGCAGCCTTCCAGCACCGGACTCCCGCCGCGGACGAGCACCGCGGCGTCCCGGGCCGAAACCCCCTCGATCACGAGGTCCTTCAGCACCGCCCGGCCACCGGTGACGCTCACCGCCGGACCGTGCGTGGCCAGCAGCCGGACGGTACCCGGCCCCTTCTCCGCGACGACGGTGACGTCGTGGTCCAGCACCAGGGACTCGCGGTAGACGCCCGGCTGCACCGAGACCACTGCGCCGTCGCCGGCGGCTCGCGCCGCGGCGCCCACCGTGCGGTGGGCGCCCCAGCCGCCGCGCTCCGTCACCCGCTGGAAGTTGCCCCTCACCTTCGTGGTCCGTTCCCCGTCACAGCGACTCGCCCAGGTGGAGGAGGTGTGTAAAGACTCCGAAGACGCCGACCGCGAGCGGAACGCTCAGCAAGCAGAGGAACCGGGCGAGCCCGATCGTCCATGACGCGTCGTCGGTCTCCGTGCCGGCGCGGAGGGACCATGCCAGCCCCGCGAACGCCATCAGAGCACCGGCCAGGAGCACCGCGACGGGACCTGCCCAGGCCGGCAGGCCGAAGGCCCCCGGTGCATGAGCCAGTGTGGTGGCCAGGGCCACCACTCCGGCGGTGATCGGCGGAAGGACCGCGGCGAGTAGCTTCAGCTGGCCGGAGCGCAGCACCAGCGCGAGACCCAGGCAGGCGCTGAGCCCGACGGCGAACGCCTGGTCCGAGACGCCCAGAACCACCGAACAGGCTGCCAGCAGGACGGAGCACAGGAAGTTGATCCCGATCAGGACGCGCGTGCCCCGGCCGACCAGCCAGGGGATCTCCTCCGTGCTGGCCGTCGCGGCACCCTTCGACGGAACCGCCATCGCGGCCAGGTACCCGGACGCCGTGGGCGTCGCACTCAGCACGGCGAGCATGACGACGGCCACGACAGCCGCGGACTCGGTCAGTGTGGCGTGCAGGACGGCCAGCACCACGGTGACGGGTACCGCGACCGCCGCCAGGCCCAGCGCTATCAGCGTGGTCACGTGCGGCACGGCCAGCCGGGCCGCCAGCGCTCCGACCACCGCTCCCAGGCTCGCTGCCGCCAGCGCCGTCTGCAGATCACCCTGGGCCACCGGGAGCGCGTCCGCCCCCATCGCGACCAGTGGCACGGCCGACAGGGCGGTGGCCAGCCGTGCGCCCAGCAGCAGCGGCCGGCTCCGGCGGCCGGCCTGCCACCCGAGCAGTGCCAGCCCGAACCCGCAGACGATCGTCCCCGCCCCGGCCGCCGGGTTCGGGGTCACCAGCGCGATCAGGGCAGCGAATCCGCCGATCAGGCAGAGGAGCCCGAGGACCAGCGCGCTCACCGCGCGGTGCCGCGCGTCCCAGGGCACACCGCTCTGGCTGGCCGCGACGATGACCTCGTCCAGGTCGGTGACGATCGGCGCGTCGAACTCCCCGGCGGCGCAGTCCCGCAGATAGAGGGTGGCGCCGTCCGCGACGCCCGAGGAGACCAGCGATGCCTCGGGGGCGAAGGGCCGCGCGCCCGGCAGCGCCAGTGACCAGGCGGGCGGGAAGGTGTCGTCCACCTGCTCCTGCCCGCACAGTTTCAGCAGAGCCGGGGTGTATTCGGCGATCGCCGCGTGTGCGGGCACCGCGAGATCGACCCGCCGCCGTGTTCCCACGACCGTCACATGGCAGCGTTCGTTGTCCACTTGAGCTTCCTTGTCGCATGTGTGGAGGAGTTGTTCAGATCGGCGCGCGACGACCGGGTGCGGTACGGCGGCGCGTACGCGGCAGGTCTGTCAGGACGACGGCGTCCACGTCTTGACGTTTGCCGCCTCGGCGTCGACGTAGTTGCCGTTGTTGGTGTCCAGCATGTTGGCGATGGCGCCCAGCACGCCCTGCCCGGCCTGGTAAGGACCCTGGGTCACGCCGAACAGGGCCAGGGCTGCCGTGTTCCACAGGTTCATGTCGTCCTGGTACATCGCGGCCGCCTGAGACCGCGTCCACGCCTCCTGCAGCGGCTGCAACTTGGTGCGGAGTTGGTCCAGTTCATCCTCGACCGCGGCAGCTATCTGGCTGACCTGCGCACCCGCTCCGGAAAGCTCCTCGCCGACTTTGATCTGACTGCTTGCGATGTCCACCATGTTCAATCACCTCTGCTCGGGAATTGCCGTCTGCCGGCTCTGAGCGCCACCGGAACCCCGGCGCTCAGGTCAGGTTGGCCGTGTTCTGCTCGGTTATCTGGATCTGCTGTTCGGCCTTGATGGCGGCCTCTTCCGCCTGGGTGTAGTTCTCGTTCGTGCCGCTGAGGCCAGCGGAGATCTGGGTGAGCGCGAGGTGGATGCCGTTCGCCGCCGCCTGGAACTCCTCCATGAGTGTCTGGAACTGCGTCGCCGCGGGCCCGGACCAGTATTCGGTCATGCCCTCAACAAAAGAAGCCAGGCCGTTCAGCTGATCCGCCACTTGGCCCGCGGTATTGCTGCACTGCGTCGCTGCATCCGCCACCTGCCCTGGCTCCACGTCATATGTGACGCCGCCCACAGTTACCGTCATCGCACATCTCCCTCGTAGATAGATCACCCGCTCCGCACATCTTCGCAATTACTACACAAGGACAACTGCGCGCACGTGCAAGAACATTCACCCTAACCAGCGCCGACGCTGCCCGCTCCGACCGGGCCACCCACCGAGATGGCGCCACGGCCAATCGTCTGGTCTGTGAAAACGGGCAGGTGAGGGGCGCTCGGGCGGCTTGGGTACCCAGTCGCGCCGGGACCGATATAGCAGGATTTCTGCCGATCTTCCTACCGAGGTGATACCGAAACGCAACTCAGGTTTCTCTGATGCTTTAGAGAATGTTGATCCAGTTTTTCCGCTCCGCGTTTCTCCGGCCGAGAGCAATGCCGGCCAACCCCCAGTGGCAGAGCCTGCACTCCTGATAATGGAGACTGGAGGCGAGCGTCCTGTCGGGACCGGCGGGACGCAGGGGAATTCGGGCGGGGCGGTGCGTGCTCGCGGGAAAGCCGGCGCGAGCGTACGGGCCCGTTCGTTCCCGCCGGGGGCGAACCGCCGATGTGGCGGCTTCGCACCGTGTCGAATTCGTCACTGTGAGGGGAACACCTCAGCCCCCGGCGGAAATTCGGTATGGTCCGACCGGTGGCGCCACTTCGGTGCCGCCGGCAGTCGGGCCAGAAGCACTCATCTCTCTCAGGAAGCAGCCATGGGCGAACCCGAACAGACGAATTCCGGCGGACCTGGTGTTCACGGCTTTGCCAGGAGTTTCGCCGCCACCCTGCGCCAGCCGGGAGAGCAGGACAAACCGAACGTCGTCTCCCGGATGGTCGTGATCTGTGTGACAGTCGCGGTCATCATCGGTGGTGCGGTGGGCGTCGGGATGCTCCTGTCCTACCAACGGCAGCAGAACAACAAGAAGGCGTCAGCAAGCACCGTCGCCCTGCAGACCCACGCCTCCCCGAGCAGCACCGGGGCGACTTCCGCCAAGCCGGGCGCTACAAAGCACTCGTCCACCCCGAGCCCGGTCCAGAAAGCCGCCGGGGCCGTATCCGCCGGGTCCCAGGGCAAGAGCACGAGCCAGCTCACCACGAGTCAGACCGGCGCTGGAACCACTACAACTGGCAGCGGCTCCGGCTCCCCCACCACCGGCAGCGGTTCCAGCGGTTCCGGCTCCACCTCCAGCGGCTCCGGCAGCACAACACCCAAGTCGACCAGTACCGCCGCTCCGCTGCCGGCCAGGTCGATCATCAGCTACGCGTCCTCACGATGCATCGACGTCACAAACGGCAGCACCACCCCGGGCACACAGCTTCAGATCTGGGACTGCAACGGCTACAACTGGCAGCAGTGGTCATTCCCCTCGGACGGCACCGTTCGCTCGATGGGGATGTGCTTGGCCGTGGCCGGCGGGTCGACGGCGAACGGCGCCGCGATTCAACTGGCGAAGTGCAACGGCAGTTCGGCGCAGAAGTTCACGCTCAACAGCTCCTACGATCTCGTCAACGCCAACGCCAACAAGTGTGTGGACGTGAAGGACCAGCAGACCGCGAACGGCACTCCGCTGCAGCTGTGGAGCTGCGAAGGAGCCTCGAACCAGAAGTGGCACCTCGGCTGAGGGCTTCGCCTCCGCCGACGGCGCACCACACATGAGCGTGCGGCTGCGCGCAATCGGTGCCCGGAGATGAGACCCGGCAGAGCACGAACCGCCGGCGCCGGGGCAGCTCCGGCAATCCTGGTCCCGAAGCCCACCACGAGGATTCGGTCTAGCTCCATGCCGAGCCGGACCGGATCCTCACCCTTGACCGTTCCACCCACTCGCTCGGCGCCCCCACCCTGGGGGCCCGGAGGTGCCCCCAGGCCCGGCACCTCTTACGGCCAAGGATCACAGTCCTCACAGTCCCTTGCCCAGCGCGGTGAGCCCCCCGGCCAGCGCGAGCAGCAGCACCATCAGCCGCGCCCATCTCTCCGGCACCCGCTCCGCGAGCACCTTCCCGATCACAGCGCCTGCCACGATGCCGCCCGCGACCAGCAGTCAGGCCGGAGCCATGAGGTGCGGCATGCCCTTGGCCGCAACGGAGAAGGCGTTCACCACCACCCCGTAGAACTGCGCGTTCGGCACAAACTCCCGCACCGTCCAGTCGGCATTCACCGCATACAAGGACACCGCCGGGCCTGCGGGACTCTGTCGCCCGATTCGGGAAGGGCGCGAAGTCGATCACCGCGACCTGCACCTTTGCGCATCGCCGCTGGTGCCGGTCGACGCCTTCCGCTGGTCACCTGAATCGGGCGACAGAGTCCTGCGGGTGCCGATAAATCACCTGCGCATGTCAGCCAGCATGTCGGTACTCATGTCACAGCGGCCAGCCGTCCTCGACGGCGCAGCGGGCCAGACGCAGCCTTCCGGTCTCGGTCAGGGGCGCATTACGGTGTGGCACGAGGGCCCTTCTGGTCGCCGGTGCAGATATCGCAATCCGCACCAAGCCAGAAGGCGTCCCTCAGTCTTTTCAAGATCGCTCAGCCGTGAACCCCGTCACGAACCTCCGTGGACAGAACAGTTAGCCGCCGGCGGGGGCTGCCCGTAGCCTGGCGACGGCCAGTGTGCCGAGCCGGTCCAGGCCGACCACGGCCGCCTCAAGCACTATGAACTCGATCGTGAGTTGGGCGATCTGGGCGAAGACCCAGCCGTATCCGCTTTTGGTCGGGTCCAGGAAGAAGTACGGGTAGGCGTTCGGGAAGTGCGGGAAGAGCGCGCCGCGCACCAGGACGAGTGCGGCGTAGCCGAGCGGGAAGGACAGCCACAGTGGCACGTCCCGCCAGCGTGAGGCGTTGCGCGGTTTGAGCAGCAGCCAGTCCAGCATCACCATCACCGGTGTGGTGTAGTGCAGGAAGAACGTCGCCCAGTTCACGCGCTGGTCCGGCCCGGATACCAGTCCGGGGAGTGGGCTCGCGCCGTTATTGAGGATGAAGTGCGCGACCAGGCCGGTGGCGGTCATATAGAACACGGCCGCTCCGCGAAGACGCGGAGCGGGCGCGTCCAGGGTGCCGCGCCGCAGCATCCAGTACACCGCGCCGATGAAGTAGCCGAACGCGATGACGTTGCTGTCGACGGTGAAGTACACCAGCGGTCCCGTGTCGAGCGTCAGCCCGAGCCCCGCCGAGATCACGATCGCCACCCGCCACCACAGCGCCGGTCGCCCCCAGACAGACATACGGCCTCCACTCACCCGTGCATGATTCGCACACTCTAATCGCCGGGGTCCGGGCGGAACGCGTGGGTATGCTTTTGGCACCCAACAGGCAGGTTCTTGCCGTCGGGGCCCTTAACGACCTCGGTCTCGGTGTCCATCGCGGGGGGGCTTGGGAAGCCCGACGAAGGAGCGGAAGATCTCGATCGCGCGGTCCGTGTCGGTCACGTACTCGCAAGGGTTCTGGAATGGGTTTAGCCAGCTCTTTCGGGCCAACTTCGCTCGGGTGCTCATGGTGGTGTTGCTCCTCAGGGTCTTCTCGTGGGCCGCGCCCGTGGGTGGGGCGTTGCCGCGGCGAGGCACATTTGGCCTCCCGTCGAGGGGGACCGTGTGTGCGAGGAGCGGTTGGGCAATCGGCGGCTGACGTGCGGTTTTCGGCGCCTGGGTGTTCTTGGAGCGAAGCAGGCCCGCGCGGCTGGAGGGAGGTAACGCGGGACGCCGTGCCCCGGGTGCGGGGCACGGCGTGTGTGCGGGTTGATTGAGGTGGTGCTGTGGGCTCACCGGGAGGTGGGTTCGGTGTACTCCGGGTGTGGGCGCCGGCGAATTTGGCCAGCGGAATTGTCAAGCGTTGTTGATCGGCGGTGTCACGCGTCGGGAGACGGTGGATGGTGCGCCCGCAGAGCGTGGGCCGACACCTCACGGTCCCCGTGCCGGCACTCTACTCCGGCGGCTAGAAGGCGCCGGCAAACTTGAAATCCTGGCTGACGAAGATGTGGTGCGGCCATGCCGTGCCGATGTTGTGGACCTCGTACTCGCCGTTACTCAGCTTCACGACACGGTCGACGACGCCGCCCGTGTAGGCGGAGGTCAGCGCAGCTTCCGTTGCCTTAGTCGCTTCCGTTCCGATGACGAGCGTCCCTTCCCCTTCGGTGTAGTTCGCCGGGATCTGACCGACTTTCTTGTCCACGGCCGGTGAACCCTGTTTGAAGGGCATCGCCGAGGACGTTGCAGATACGCCGCCAGCGGGCTGCACGGTCACCTGCGTGGCCGTGATGATCGCACTGCTGGTCCACCCCAGTACGAGGACGGGTTCGCCCTTAGCAATGGCACTCGCCGAGGCCGAGCTCGTCCCTTTCTGGTATGTCGTGGAGGACGCCTCGTCGACGGTCACCTTCTGACCCGTTGCCGTCGTCACTGTGAAGGTGGACTTGGACGTGCTGGCGACCGTGCCGACTACTCCCCCGGGCGCCGGGCCAGACCGAGCGTTGGATGCCCCGCCGGAGGCTCCACCGCCGGGGAAGCCGCTCCCTCCGGGCATGGGGTGCCCTGCGGATGCCGAGGGGGACCCCGCCGTTGCCGAGGGGGGCGTTCCTGTTGCTGAGGGGGAGGACGAGCCACAACCGGCGGAAAGTCCGATCACCGCGCACAGCAGCGCAGCGGCGCCGATCCGTCGGCTTCTTGTGTTTGCCAGCGATCGTTGTACGGCGCCGCCTGAACTTCCAGCGACCGACGGCCCTGACGTCGTGCTCGTCTCCTGGGGGCTTGTTTGGTCGTAATCGTTCATGATGGCGTTTCTCCTAGTCAGGCGGTGTCCACGCAGACAGTGTCAGCCGTTCCTGAGAGAACCCTTTGGGCGATGTGAGAGCTGTGTTGGTGGCCTGTGACTATTCAGAATCCTCCTGTCCCTAAGCTGGCGCGGCGCGAAGCGCTTCCAAGAGCGCAGGCTTGAGTGTTGCGCGACATTCGTTTTGGTGATGACGGCGTCGCTCGTCGTGCACACGAGCCGACACGTTCGTGGCGATGAAAGAGCCCGGTCGGTCTCCATGTCGTCGCCGTCATGGGCATGTTGTCGCGCGTCGGGCAGGCCGAGACACCGAAGCAGGGATTTTGGGCGTGGGCTCCCGTGAATCGGCAGAAGTGGATCAGTAAGCGGGCGTACGAGGACTCAGCCACAGCCCCTGGGTGAGCACGACAGCCAGCTGCCACGGCGAGGGCAGCCGAGGCTGTGGGGCTCAAATATAGGATTCGGCCGCTGATCTGCGGGTTCTTGGTGGTGTCAACTGGCGATCTGGTACTCGTTGAGGAGTCCGTCGAGGACCGCTGTGCGGTGGACGTGGTGCTGGGCGAGGTTGATGGGGCGCGGTGGTCCGGCTTCGGCTTGCGATGGGCAGAGCTGGCTCAAGGCTCGGTGAGGCCGGTGTCCGTTGTAGTGCTCCAGGTAGCTGGTGAGGGTTCGGCGTAGGTGCCGTTCGTTGAGGATGAGCGTCCGGTCGAGGAGCTCGCGGCGTAGGGTGCCGATGAACCTTTCGCAGTGTGCGTTCGCTTTCGGGGCCTGGGGCGGGCCTTTCAGGACGCGCAGGCCGGCGTCGGCGAAGACGGCGTCGAAGGCATTGGTGAACTGGCCGCCGCGGTCACGGATCAGGAACTTGATGCCTGTGATGTTCATGCCGGTGTCCATGAGGAAGTTGCGGGCGGCCTGGGTGGTCCATCGGCCGGTGGGGTTGGCGGTGACGCCGAGCAGGTGGGCACGGCGGGTGCCGTGTTCGAGCATGACCAGGGCGTAGATGCGTTTGAGGTTGATGGTGTCGACGTGCAGGAAGTCGACGGCGACGACGTGTTCGGCCTGGGCTGCGAGGAACTGCTTCCAGGTTGGTCCGGAGCGACGTGGGGCGGGGTCGATGCCGGCCTGGGTGAGGATGTTCCAGACGGTGGAGGCGGCCATTGTGTATCCGAGGCGGGTGAGTTCGCCGTGGATGCGCCGGTGGCCCCATCTCGGGTTCTCGGCGGCCAAGCGCAAGACCAGGGCTTTGACTGCGGCGGCCGTGGGCGGGCGTCCGGGTCGGCGCCGCTGGCTGTAGTCCCACTTCTTCGCGACGAGTTCGCGGTGCCAGGCCAGCAGCGTGGCCGGGGTGATCGGGAAGACCTGGGGCCAGCGGCGGCGCGGTATCAGGTGCGAGAGCGCGGCGAACCACAGGCGGTCGGCTGGTTGGTAGCGCACGCGCGGGACGTGTCGGCGTAGGACCGCGTTCTCGTGCCGCAGCACCAGCAACTCCGCATCCTTGGAGACCTCACGCCGCAGCAACAACGCGGGCAGCGACAGCAGGCGGCGGGTGACGGCGTACACCGTGGACAGGATCACGAAACATGATCCCAGAAGCGGCAGAGCCGCTGCTCAAGGACCTGGGCTCCCGGTTCCCCACGGCGAAGGACTTCAAAGCTGGAGGACGATTCGTGTTTTTGAGCCCCACAGGGCCAGGACCGAGGAAGCACTGGATGAGGTCCGCGACCAGCTCCCCGGAGACTGGCTCAACGACTACCGCTAGGTCCGAACCGGACCCGTCGTCCAGTCCTCACACCTCCCTGGGGGCGCGTTGGGACGGTTGCGCTGAGCCATCAGTTCCCCGTTGGCCACGCGGGCGGCAGCGAGGTCGTCGCCCTGGTCCTGGAATGGGAGCTCCAGATCGATGACCTGCTGTTCCAGAGTTGTGATCCTGGCCTTGGGCTGTTCGGTGTCGTCGGGGCCCGCCGAGGGCCGGCTCGTTCCAGGCCCGCTGGCCCAACACCTGGCTGAGGCGTTGTTCGAGACGGCGGACCTGCGCGGCAAGGCGGCCGCTTCGGACGAAGTCCGGCATGAACCCGTGCCCAGTGCCGGATTACCTGTCTCCTGTGCAGGAACGCTAACTGCGTGCGACGTGTCAGCACCTGCACCGTGCCTCGGCATTGTCGTACGACGAACTCCTCATTATGTGGAATCAGAGTTGTCAAGGCCGCACGGTCTTTGGCCTTGTTTGTCGGGTGGAACCTCACGGGTGGCCAGCACCAGAGCAAGCGGGCTGATCAGCAGTCCTCAACGAGTGGTGATCTGCATTTTCTAAACAGCCCCGAGGCACTCCAGCGGCGGTGGTGGGAGTCCACCTGCGTAGCCGCAGCCGTTCAACTGCTCGGATAACATCGACAGACGGCTACAAGTGAGCGGCGGGTGGGGAGGAGGCGGGAATGGTCGCGAGGTACTTCGTCTCGCCGCACGGCGGTCGTCGCGCTTACCCCGACATCACGTCCGCTCTCTCCGCCGCGGCCGGACGGGGCAGAGCGGCGCTGGTCGAGATCGCGCCCGGTCGCTACGAGGAGTCGCTCACTGTCCAGGGCGAGGTCCAGTTAGCCGCGCTTGGTGATCCGGGCTCCGTGGTGGTGAGCCGGCCTCGCGGTGCCGTCCTCGACGCCTTCGGGTCGGTTCGTGTCCACGGCCTTGTGCTGATCGGCCGCGACGCCGAAGTCGTCGGTTGCCATGCGGGAACGCTCACGCTTGAGCACTCGGAGATCCGGGCGCACAACGGCGTCAGCGTGCACGCGAGGCCGAACACCTCCGTGACGCTGCGGGACAGCGTGATCCTGCATGGTAGAGCCGTCTTCAGCGGGGCGAACGGGCTCGTCGAACGGTGCCGGTTCACCGACGCCGCCGACAATGCGGTCGCGGTGTTCGAAGGCGCCCACGTCTCGGTCCGCGACAGCTGGATCGAGGGCAGCCGACTCCACGGCGTGCGAGTCAGCGATGCACGTGCCCAGATCACCGGGTGCGAGCTGACCGGCACCGGAAAGGCGGCCATCACGGCGGACACGCGGGCGGAGCTCACCGTGACCGGCTGCACGATCAACGCCGTGCACGCAGAGGCAATCATGTTCTCTGACCAGTCCAGGGGGTCCGTAGATGGCACGCGCGTCACCGATGCGCAACACGGGATCACAGTTGTGAGTGGTGCCGACCCGGTGGTGCGCGGCTGCGTGTTCACCGAGTGTCGCGACACCGGCATCAACGTTCACACCTCGGGCCGTGGCAGGTTCGAGGACTGCGAGGTCTTCGACGCGGGCAACATCGCGGTGTTCTCGACCAAGAGCGGCGCTCCTGAGATCCATGGCTGCCGCATCTCGCGAGGCAACGTCGGCATAGCCGTCACCGATGCCGCCAGGGGCCGCTTCACACGGGTCGAGATCGGTGACCTGACGAGCGTCGCACTGCGGGTCTGCGACGAGGCCAAGGCCGTGTTCGAGCAAGTCCGTGTTGAGCGCTGCCCGTCGGGCCTGGAGACCCGAGGTAACGGAGGCACCACAGCCGACGTCACCGACGCGGTGTTCCGTGATTTTGACATGTCCGCGGCGGAGGCCCTGGGCCAGTCCCGGGTCACGTTGAAAGGCGTGTCAGCGGAGCGCGGAGTGGTGGGCTTCGGCGTCGGCGAGGAGGCTCAGCTGTTCGTGCATGACTGTGACGTCACAGCGGTGAGCATCGGTGGGGCCCTCGGGTTCGGCAAGGCGAGGCTCGTCGCGAGGAACCTCACTGTGACCGGCTCGGAGGGCGTCGGCCTCTGCGGGACGGACTCCGCCTACCTGGATGTCGTGAACAGCGCGTTCGTCGACTGCACGGTCGCGGGTGCGAGCTTCCAAGGCACGTGCGGCGGACGGCTGGTGGACTGTTCCGTGAGCGGAACGCAGGGTGCGGCGGTACAGGACAACGGCCTTGTCGACCTGGTCTCCCTCCGCACATCGCTGCCGGTCGTCAAGCAGATCACAAAGCCGGTCGAGCGTCCGCCGACGATCGTCAACAACTACGACGGCCCGGTGTTCAACGCCGAGGTCCACGGCGCTCAGCTGGCGTGGAACAACAACAACGTCATCCAGCAGCAGACCAACGAGGACGGTTCCAGCACATGAACGAGCCACAGAACGTCAACAACTACGACGGGCCGGTGTTCAACGCCGCCGTCTCCGGCGCTCAGTTCGCCTGGAACAACGACACGGTCACCCAGAACCAGCAGAACAACAGTGCCGTGGCCCCGGGCTTCGAGGCGCTCGCCAAGCTGGTCACCGACCTGCTGCGGCAACTGCCCCAGGCAGGGCTCGCCGATCAGGACCGTGAGGATGCCGATTCAGCGGCCAGAGAGGTCCTCGCGACGATCACCCAGCCGGAGCCCCCTGAGCCAGGCAGGCTCCGCCGCGCAATTGCCACGCTCAAGGGAGCGCTGGCCCCGGTCGCGACCGGAGTAGTGGCTGGTACGGCGGTAGGGGCGCAGGAGTGGGCGCGGACGGCGATCGAGCATTTGACCGGCATCGTCTGATCAGCGGCGGCATCAGCGGCTTGTCAGACCTGGTGCAAGCTCAACAGCAGGACTGGGATACACCATGGAAGAGCGCCCAGCCCCGTCAATCCGCCCCGGGGGGCGCGTCAACTTCAGCGACGGGGCATCCACCAAGATCGTTACCATGGTCACCTGCCTTGGCGTACCTCCACGATGGGCAGCATGGTGACGGTGGCGGGCAGGCCGAGGACCCGCGGTGTCGGGCCGGCAGGAGTGGGGATGTCGGTGAGCCGGGCGAGCAGAAGTGCTGTGGCGTGGCTGTGCCGGAACCAGTGGGGTGTCCAGCCGTCCGGGACCTGCCCGGTCAGTTGGCGGCGGAGCCGGTCGACCAGGTCGTAGACGCTGTCCGGCTTCCAGGGGGCGCACCGGGGTTCGCGGGCGAGGTTGACGAAGACGTACCAGTCGTCGAGGTCGGGGACTGCCAGGTCGGCTCCGGAATCGCAGAGCTGCCACAGGTACTCGCCGTAGAGCCGGTCGAGCTCGTCGGAGATGTAGAGCTTGCGGTAGCCGCCGCCCTTCACCCGCAGCCCGTGCGGATGCTCCCTCGGGACGACCTCGATGAACGGGCTGCCGCCTCGGCCGGTGTGCCAGTCGCGGTGGTGGAGCCCGAGGGCCTCACCCAGCCGCAGCCCGGTCTCGGCCAGCAGCGCCCACAGCAGGCGGTCGCGCACCGAACCGTGCCACTCACCGGCCGCTGGGTCCCAGACCGCGCACGCGTCACAGACCCGGTCGATCTGCCGGGGCGTCAGTACCGGGGGCACTGCCGGACGCTGCTGACGTACCCGGATGACGGTCTGGCGACGGCCTTTGCGGCGCGCGATGTGCTCCAGCATCGGCTTGTAGCGGCCACCGCCCCCGTGCACCAGGCGGTGCAGGTCCCGGCCGACGTCGACGCCGTTGAGCCGGTGGAACTCGTAGCAGGACAGCACCGCGCGCAGGCGCACCGCGACGGTTGACTCTCCGAACCGCGGCTTCCCTGGCGTCAGCGCCGCGACCTGCGGGTCCTCACCGGTCCGCAGCCAGGTCAGGAAGGCACCGAAGTCCTCCAGCGTCACCGCGTCCCACACCAGGTCGAACGCGTCGAGATACTGCCACCACAGCGCCAGGGCCCGGGCGTAGGACTTGACCGTGTTCGGGGAGACCTTCTGCGCCCGTAGGTACTCCAGGTACTCCTCCGCCGGCCCCACCACCCGGTGGTCACAGCCCAGTACGGTCCACGTCCGCTCGCCCCCGCCGAGGGTGAGGCGCTGGGTACGGAACCCGGAGAGATCAGCTACCTTCGTCACGACCCGCAACGTTGTGGGTGCCGATAATTGCATCCACGCAGTTCAAGCGGCGTGTGCGTACTCATGGAGGATGCCGCCGAGTCGATCACGCCGGTGGACGTCGAGGCGGTCGAGTCGGTCCGGCTCGGTGATCGGTTCGGGGACTTGCAGCAGGGGTGCCGCGCTGTGCAGGGTGCGGTGGGGCCGATGCTGGTTGTAGAACGCTTCGAACTCGGCGAGCGTGTGGAGCAGGTGGGCCTGGTTCCAGATCAAGGTGCGGTCGAGGAGTTCGTGCCTGCAGGTCCGCACCCAGCGTTCCATAATCGAGTTCATCCGGGGAACCCGGATGCCAGTGGTGACGATCTCGATGCCCTCGGCGGTGAAGACCGCGTCGAACGCGCGGGTGTACTTGGTGTCCCGGTCCCTGATCAGGTGCGTGACCGCGGCGCCGACGTCCTGGAGGTCCATCACCAAGTTCCGGGCGGACTGGGTGACCCAGTCCGCAGTGGGATGGGCCGTCGCGCCGAGGATGCGGATGCGACGGTTGGCGTGCTCGATGACGGCGAAAACGCACACGCTCGCACCGTTCAGGGTAGTGGCGGTGAAGAAGTCGCACGCCAAGATCGCGTGGGCCTGGCCGCTCAGGAACGCGGCCCACGTCTGACGGTCGCATTCGGGAGCAGGCTCGATCCTGTGCTGCCTCAGGACCTCCCACACCGTGGAGGGCGCGACCTTGATACCCAGCGCGGCAAGTTCCCCGTGGATCCTTCTGTAGCCCCACCCGCCGTTCTCCCAGCCCAAGCGCAGGACGAGAGCCTGGATGGAGCGAAAGGGTCGGCGGTCTGCCGGGCCGCTTGCGACGGGAAGCGTCGGCGTGGCGACGGCACATGAGATCACGATGCCACCTCAGGACCGTGTCCGGGGAGACGACCCGGTGCAGCCGCCGCAGCGTGGGCCTGGGGAGCCGGTGAAGGAGCGCGGCAAGGAAAGCACGGTCCACCGCAGTGATGCGCGGCCTGTCGATCTGCCGCTGCAGGACCGCCAACTGATGCCGGAGCGTCAATATCTCGATGCACTTGTCCAGATCGCTCATCAGCAGCAGCCGTAGGAGGGAGAACACGCTCGACACGGCGAGGTAGGGCAGTCGCAGCAGCACGATCCATCAGCCTGACACGCCCACCCTGCGATCAACGGCCGTTCGCGAGAACGTGCACGTCACACGCCATGGATGGGGTTTCCGGCACCCGCACCCGCACCGCGGCGACCACCGAGGTGGAGTCGGTGCGCTGCTTGCCCCCCGCCCCCAGCAGGCCCTGCTCGGTCAACGCGGCCAGCAGCAGGTCCAGGACCTTCTCCTCCAGGTGGTGCTCGGCGACCCGGGTGCGGAATTGCGACAGGACGCTGAAGTCGAAGCCGGGGTCCTCCAGGCCCAGCCCGAGCGCGTAGGCCCACGACAGCTTGTCGCGTACCGCCTCAGCGGCCTGGCGATCCGTCAGGTTCTCCGCCATCTGGAACACCGTCACCAACGCCAGCCGCCCCGGCGACCAGCCACGAGGCCCCCTCGCCCCGAACGCCCCGGCAAACTCCGCGTCGGCGAACAACTCACCGAGCCGATCACGCACCGCCACCGGCAGCGGCACCTCACGCCCGCGGTACTTGGCCCGCACCGCCCGCGCCACCTCCCGCGCCGGCTCCGGCCACGACCGCGGCTCCATCGACACGACCCCTCCCACCCGCGACCGGGAACGAGGAAGGGAACCGGCCACGAGACAAGCCTGCCGCAACGATCAAGCCCCTGACCAGCAAAACAGCAAATGGGCAACAGGGTCGCACAGGGTCCCGGGCCCGATGGTTCACCCGTCGCGCCGAGGCGGTACCGGGGGGATGGCGGCCATGGTGGGGATCTCCGCGGGGTCGATCTTGAACGCCGCCGGATAGGTCGCCGGGTCGG
>NZ_SUMC01000064.1 GCF_005047355.1 Actinacidiphila oryziradicis | reverse complement strand
TGGTTCAGGGTGGGCTGAGTGTCGCCGTCGTCGAGCGGGAGCTGGTCGGTGGCGAGTGCTCCTACTGGGCCTGCATGCCGACCAAGGCACTCCTGCGGAGCACGGCCGCGCTCCGGGCGGCCCGACACAGGTGCCGGGAGCGCGTGAGGCGGTGACCGGTGACCTGGACGTCACGGCCGTGCTCCGTCGGCGTGACTCTTTTGCCTCGCACTGGAAGGACGACGGGCAGGCGGCCCGGCTCGACTCTGCCGGGATCGCGCTATCCCGGCCGCCGCCGCCGGGCATAACGTCGCCGAGCCCAAGCCGACCGTTGTCTTCGTGCACGGAGCGTTCGCGGACTCCTCCGGGTGGTACGGCGCCATGGACCGCTTGCGCAAGGACGGCTATCCGGTCCGTGCCGCGAGTAACCCGCTGCGTGGCCTCCCCAGCGACTCCGCCTACGTTCGGGATTTCCTCAACAGCATCAAGGGGCCGATCATCCTCGCCGGTCATTCGTACGGCGGGGAAGTCATCACCAACGCGGCCGCGGGTGACCCGGACGTCAAGGCCCTGGTGTACGTGGCGGCCTCGGTGCCGGACGTCGGCGAGTCGCTGGCCGACCTGACCGCCCACCTGGTCGACCATCCCGCGACGCCCCTCCCGTTGCAGGAGGTGGAGTTCACGAAGCCGGACGGAACCCAAGCCAACGACGTGTACATCGACCGGGCCAAGTTCCGCGAAGTTTTCGCCGCGGACGTCAATCCGACCGTGGCAGCCGGCATGGCAGACGCGCAGGAGCCGATCGACCTAGCGGCCCTCAACCAAACCGCCACAGCGGCCGCATGGAAGACGATTCCCTCGTGGTACCTGGTCGCCAAGCAGGACCAGGCGATCAGCCCGGACCTCGAGCGCTGGATGGCCAAGCGCATCGGAGCGCACACCGTCGAGATCGACTCCTCGCACGCCGCCATGGTCAGCCACCCCGGGGCGATCGCCGACCTGGTTGAGCAGGCGGACCGCGGCACCAGCTGACACTCCATCACATCATGGAGTGATGTGCATCGAGAAGTTGCGGGTCACGGTTCCGGTGTGAATAGCGCATCTCAACCGATCATGGAACGTGTGGATCCAACAGGGTTCCTGGTCGGGTGATCTTCCAGAGGTACGCGCATGCGGGCAGGGCCCCTCGGTAGCTCGGTGATGCGAATCGACCCGAGCAGTACCGGGAGGCCCTGTTGTCATATGAGTACGCGACCGAGTGGGTGGAGTTCAACTCGCAGGTCATGTGGTGCGGTTGGCCGTCTCGCGCACGTGTACGGCAACGCTGCCAATCATCCCGGTCGGGAGCCGCGGTGTCCGTCGCACATGACGGACGCGGAGTGGGCGGCAGTACGGCTGACTGTGCCAGTTTTCCGGGAGTCGTTTGTCGATGGGAGCGGGAGTCATTCTGGCCGTGCTGCCTTTATCAATGTCACTGAGTTCTGGGTTCTGGCACAGACTTGGGGGAGGCGTCGCAGAGCGTTACCGCGGTGTTCGATTGCGAAGAGACAGGGCGCGTGAGACCGCGTACGCCTTGTAGCCTCCCAGCCGAGATCGACGCTCCCCGAGGTGCTTGTCGGTCGATGCCGTGGTCGGCTGTGGACGGTGATGCCGCTGGTCATGCAGACCGATACTCGTTCTGGGACTCGCTGGTGTCCGACGGGATCGCCGAGGTATGTGTCGATGCGGTTATGGCCGCGTTCGGCACGGTCGAGGTGGTGGCGAGAGGCCGCGCTGCCGGGGCTGCATATCCCGTGTCAGGCCGGCGCGTTGGCCCCGGCGGCGGCACGGCGGGTGCGCCCGGTGAGGCCCGGCGAGCCGGGGTGGTGGCGAGGAGAGCAGTCTCGGTGTGCGCCGGGAGCCTCGGCGGCGCCACGGGCACTTCAGTCCGAAGCGGAGGATTCCAGGGGCGTCAGCCCCGGACGCGAGCGTACACATCGCTCACCCCGGCCCCGGCCCATGGACCCGCACAGCGCGGCCCGTCCCACCCCCGCCACTCCCTGAAAGGGCAAGGTGGTTGCACCCGTACCTGTCCGTCCGGACGTGCCGCCGGGCAGGGGGGAGCGGTGACACTGAACGTTGCAAGTCTGTGTTTCAGAGAGGACGCACGTATGAGGTCGCGGCAAACTGGTGACGAGCAGTGGAAAGGATTGCAGCGCCCGGGAACCGCGACGGCCGTGCGACAGCCCCGGCCCGGCGGCGGAACGACCGCGGAGTCGATGCTGCAATTCCAGCGTTCTGCCGGGAACAAGGCGATGTCCAGCATTATCGAGAAACTGCGGCACGCGCACACCGCGGACGGCGGGCACACGCCCCCCGTCCAGCGCACGGTGGCGCCGTCGGGTCCCGCTCCCGTGGTCCAGCGCATGGAGCAGGACGAACTGCACCAGCACCCGCCGGGCCCCGCGTTGCGGGTACGGGGTCCCCGCAACTCCCGCGCGAGCGGCCGCACACGGAACATGCTGACGGACGACGAATGGCGGAGCCTGCCGGAGGCCACCCGGGATGCCAGCCACAAGCAGCGCGTGGACATCGGCGTGGACCCGCAGACACTCCAGGAGACCGACCCGCCTCTCCACTACGCTCTGGGCAGCAGCAGCAGCAGCATCCGCAGGCTGGCGCCGGGCGCTGCCGGGACGACGGCCGGGCCCAATGAGGTGCTGGAGCGCATCGGCCGCGCCGACCCGCGGACGCGCGATCACTACTGGAAGCGCCAGGACGCACGCGACACACAGCTCGGCCGCGACGCGCGAGCCGCGCGCGATGCGTACACGGAGACTTCCGAGGTCCGGCAGCAGCGCCACCAGGTCGTGGAGGACACCCTGGTCGGCGCCAGCTCCCAGGACGCGATGGGCGACCTGCGCGCACTGCTGGGGCGGTTCGAAGGCGTGGCCATCGGCGGCACCCACTCCGGGGCACCGATCTGGCAGTTCCTGTGCACGCACATGGAGCAGATCCGGGCCGCCGGTGTGCGCACCCTCTACCTGGAGAGCATCCGGGACGACGGTTACCAGTTGCACGTCGACGCGTACCTCGCCGGCGGGCCCATGGCCCCGGAGCTGCGGGCGTTCGTCAACAGGTACGACGACCACATGAACCTGCGCGCAACCGGGCTGGGAGCGGTGCTGGAGGCCGCCCGGAGGCACGGTATCCGGGTCAAGGGGCTGGACGGCCGCCCGGCCCGCCGTCCGACGATGCCGGCGACCATGCTCTACCAGCGCGTCGCCGCCATGAACACCTACGCCACCCAGGTCGTCAAAAAGGACCAGCGCCGTCCGTCGGCGGACGGCGGCTACCTCATGGAGCTGGGCAAGGCGCACACCGGCATGTACCCGGGCCCGGAGCAGCCCGCGTCGGTGCACGGGGCACAGTTCCAGGCGGGCGAGGCCTTCCCCGGAGTGGACGACCTGCTGGGCATCCCAGCGGTCGGCTACCGGGACGACCGCTTCCGCCGCCTGCCCGGCGAGTCCTGACGGCAGGGGGTCGCCGGGACAGGCTCGCGGAGGCGGCAAGGCATCGGAGGCGCATACGCATGCGTATGCGTGTCGTGTGTGTGGTTGCCGAGCCGAGGGTGCGGGCGGCGATGAAGCAGTTGTGGCAGAGGTCCCGCCGCTGCTTCCGGGATGCCGCGTGCAAACAGACGCATCGCGCGGCCGACCCCGAGGGGTCGGTGATCACCAGCCTGGCCTTCTTGCAGCAGGCAGCCGGAGAGGGAGCTGTCCGACACCTACTGAGGGCGTGGGATACATCGGACGATAAGACCTCAAGGGCGCGGACTCTGCCCGTTGGATCCTTCCTCAGGCGGACCCCGCGGCTTAGAAAGAGGGATCCATCACCCCAACAGGCAAGGAGGGCCGTCGATACACTACGCCGAGAGGAAGCACCGGACCACCGCCGATCGGACATCGGGCAGACCTCGCCAGACACTGTCACCGACGGCGTTGAACAGTGCCTGGGTACGGCATCTGCAGCGCGTCGCGTCAAGCGGACATACGACGTCGTCGTCCGTCGGCGCCGATCAGGCGGGCCAGGCGGCGACCGACCGGGCGCAGGTGCGGCGAGCCGCGGTGGAGGACAGCCTGCAGTCGTCGGACAACGGAGCCGGCACGCGCGTCTCGGATCCCGCCGATATCGGCGAACGCCGGGCCGACCGCGGCATGCAAGGCTTCTCGCCCGTCCAACGGCTTCATACGGATTCCGCGTACCCGGCCCACGCGGGGCACCGGGAGCACCCTGGGCATGATCACGCCCACACTGATCCGATGCCCGTCCAGCGTACCGGAGCGGCGACGGCCGGGCAGCCTGCCACCGACCGCACCGAAGGCGTCGGAAAAGCGGGGGCCGACGTCAAGGGCGCGGAGATCATCGCCCGGTTGAGCCAGTCGATCGAGCAGCACAAGATGAAGCGGAACGCCTTCGCGCCTGGCACCTGGTGGCCCGAGCAGTGGATGGTCGCGGGTTCCGCGCGGCTCAAGAGGACCCTGGACCGGCGGGTGATGCGCGGCGAGACATTCAACGACCAAGACCTCGCCGACATCGAGCGTCTCTCCAAGGTGAACCCGCGCTGGCTGGAGTCGGTGGGCATCGGCACCTACGAGCAGGCCCAGGCGTACCTGCAGGGCCAGTTCAACGACTGGCTGAAGCTCCCCGCAGGCAAGCGGGTACTCACCGCCACCCTGGCCGTTCGCGCGAAGCACCCGGCCGTGCGCCCGGAGGGCGAGGACGCTCCGACTTCCCCTGACTACACACTCGGCCGGTTCATGCTCACTCAGGCGTCCGGCACTTCGCCGGGTGAGAGGACGCTGCTGGAGGACGAGCGGAACCGGCAGATCCGGGAGACGGCCATCAACACCCTTCACCCGGCCGGGATCGCGCCCGAACACAGGCATCCGTCCGAGATCCCGACGGCAGTCGCCCCGACGGGCAAGGGCAAGGGCAAGGGCACCGTGCCCGATTACGTCGCCAAGGACGCGCGGGCCCGCGCCATGCTCACCAAAGTGCTACTCATCCTCCGGCACGGACTCAAGCTCTACGACCCGCAGCACTGCAGCACGTGGCCAACTTCGAGCACGACGTCATCCGCGCACTCGCGCACGGCGGCCGTGTCAACGTTCGGATCCCCGCCCTGCGCACCAAGGACAAACCGGCCTATGCGCTCCCGGAGTTCCTGGGCCTGACCACGGACGCCGCGAAGAGCGAGCTCGCGGAGGGCGTGACGGTCCGCAACTTCGCCACTCACCGGACGTCCTTCGGGCCCGGCGAAGGCGCCGAGCTGCGCGAGATGAAGGAGCAGGGCGGCATCTCGGCGTCCCTCACCAACAAGCTCGCGGTCGGTGCGTCCCGTCCGCGCCTGTGGGGAATGGACATCTCCGGCGGCGGGCTCGGCTCCAGGGACTGGAACGGGGACATGGTGCTCCCGAACGGTTCCTACGGCCATGTCCTGCTGGTCTTCCACCGGCCGACCACGGAGAAGGACGGATCCCTCCAGATCGGCATCGAGACCATCAGCCCGCACGCCGCGAGCCCGGTGGGCTACCGCCACGACTTCCGCTCCACCGAGGCCACGGCCAACCCGGGATCCGTCCTGCACGGCCACAAGGGCGACAAGGTCGGCTCCGGCGGGCTGAGCAAGAACGAACGCTTGGTGGACCTGCGAGAGATGGCCGAGGACGCCGCCCGTGCTGATCCGGGCAGCCCCGCGAAAAGCTGGCGCGACGTCCTGGACACCATCAAGAAGGAATGGGACGAACAACTGCGCTCGACCAAGGACGGCTCACCGGAGCGCCGGGCCCTGTACGAGAAACTGGTCGGCCCACGAGCATGACGACCCTGCCGGCGGCCGACCCGGGTCTTCTCAGGTGCTCGGATCGGCACGCGGGACCATCCAACTCGCGGCCAGGACAACGAGGTTGGAAATAGCTCACTGGCCTGGCTCTATGAGGGCTGGGGCTCCCCCGGGTGGCGTCCTGCCCACATCCAGAGGCAGGACTCCGTCGAGAGCGAGAGCAGCAACACGATGCGGCATGGCCGGAATGGTACGACAGGTGTCCATCAGGCCACTCACTCGCCGCCGTGGGCGCACGCCAGAGTGGATCTCGCCGGGCCGCGGTCCGGCGAGAGAACACACGTAACGGACATGAGCGAGGAAACATGAGTGAGCACACCATGCGTGCCGTCACCATCAGGGAGTTCGGCGGGCCGGAGGTGCTGACAGCCGAGCAGGTTGCCCGGCCAGAGCCGCTGCCGACCGAGGTTCTGGTGCGTGTGCACGCCGCCGGGATCAACCCGGTGGACTGGAAGACCCGTGCGGGCCAGGGGATGGCCGGGCTGCAGACGATGCCGCTGATCCTGGGCTGGGACGTCTCCGGCGTCGTTGAGGAGGTTGGCTTCGGCGTCACCACGCTCGCGCCCGGCGACGAGGTCTACGGCATGCCCTGGTTCCCGAGGGCTGCCGGTGCGTACGCCGAGTTCGTTACGGCGCCCTCCCGCCACTTCGCCCGTAAGCCGGCCTCGATCGGTCACGTCGAGGCCGCAGTCCTGCCTCTCGCCGCGCTCACCGCGTGGCAGGCATTGGTCGACACCGCCGGTGTGAAGGCCGGGCAGCGCGTGCTCGTGCACGCGGCGGCCGGCGGCGTCGGGCACCTAGCGGTGCAGTTCGCCAGGCACCTCGGCGCCGAGGTGGTGGCGACTGCCCGCGAACCCCGGCACGCCTGGCTCAAGGAACTGGGTGCGGACGAGGTAATCGACTACACCCAGCAGCGGTTCGAGGACGTTACTGGCGACGTCGACGTCGTCATCGACTTGATCGGCGCCCAGGACGACACCGATGCACGGTCTGTGTCGGTGACCCGTCCCGGCGGCCTGGTCGTCGCGATTCCCGCCGGTGTTTCGGAGCGGCTTGCCACCGTGGCCGCGCAGGCCGGGGTGCGCACCAGCCCGTTTCTGGTGGAGCCGGACTCCGCCGCCCTGACGACGATCGCCGGTCTGGTCGACTCCGGCAAGGTCAGCATCGAGGTGGAGCGCTCCTTCGCACTGGAACAGGCCGCAGAGGCCCACCGCCTGGGCGAGACCAACCGCACCCGCGGCAAGCTCGTTCTCACCGTCACCGACTGACTTTCGCACCTGTCCCGGAGCAGCATTATGTATTACGAAATCCGCCGCTATCAATCCCAGCCCGGACGCCGCGAGGAGTGGGTCCGGTACATGGAAGAGGTGATCATCCCGTTCCAGACCGCGCAGGGTATGAACGTGACCGGCTCGTTCATCGACGACCAGGACGAGGACGGCTACGTGTGGATGCGCCGGTTCGAGGACGAGTCGAACAGCGAGGCCCTGTACGCGGCCGTCTACCAGAGCGACCGGTGGAAGAACGAGATCGGTCCGATCGTCAACGGCCTGCTGATCCCCGAGAAGACGGTCGTCACTCGTGTGAGTCCCACCCCCGCCTCCCCATTGCGCTGAACCCGCGCCTACGAGGATTCGACCATCGCCTGGCCACTGCACAGCCACGAGGGAAGTTTCTGATGAGCACTGATATGCCAGAAAGAACGGTTCAAGCCTCTTCGGTCACCCAGGTGGCCGCCCGCGCACTCATCGATGAGGTGAACGCCGCTGCTGTCCGAATCGGCTTCACGGCAGCCGTCGCCGTCACCGACCAGGGCGGGCATTTGAAGGCATTCGACCGTGCCGACGACGCGCCCTTCCTCACCGCCGAGGTCGCCCTGGACAAGGCATGGACCGCGGCGTCGTTCCACCGCCCCACCCACGTGTGGAACGAATTCCTGGCCGACCAGCGAGTCTCGCCGCTGACCGGCCACCCGCGTGTGATGGCCGTGGGCGGCGGCTACCCGATCATCGACAACGGCCGGTGTGTCGGGGGTCTCGGCATCTCCGGTGGCAGCTACGAGCAGGATATGCAGGCTGCCGAGGAGGCCCTGGCCACTCTCGGGTTCGAGTTGCCCGCTCACTGACCGGACTCGACACCTGCAAGCCCTGCTCAAAGACGCAAGTCAGAACGCTGGCGTCCCCGGTCGCGGTCCGAGTCGATCTTGTCATCGGCCAGTTGGGGCGAACCTAACTGCGAAGTTCAGCTGTCTCGGGCAGGCTTTTCGACCAGGAGGACGTCAAAAGTGCTTACCAGCCGCTGACACGGTCCCAGACGGCCTGCACGGCGGGTGCGTCGAGGGCGGGCCGGCTGCTGTCGATGACGTGGTAGCCGTGGTGCTGGGCGGCGGTGGCGCAGGCGTGGTTGAGCAGGATGCGGAGGCGGGTGCCGATGGGCAGGTCGGGCAGGGCGGTGCCGTCACGGGCGGTGAGTGTGCCGTGCTCCTGGCTGGCGGCGCTCATAACCAGATGAGGGATGAGGGTACCGTCGAGGTCGGTGACGAGACCGTAGCCCTGATCTGTGGGTTGGTGGGTCTTCAAAGTTGAGCGGTGCGGAGGTGTCCGTGGGCTCGGCGGGTGGTGACGCAGCGTGTCCGTAGCTGAAGACCTCGCATTGGACGGTCACCCGGCGATCACCACCGCCCGCATGCCGAAGAAACACCCGCAACCCACCCGACACCCGTGATCAGAATTCACACGGTGGATCGAGGCTGACACTTGCCTGCGAATCACCAGGCCGTGGTGACAGCCTGCGCGAGCTCTTCCGGCCGGGACAGGAAGGGCGAGTGGGACGTGTCGAGCGCGATGACCCGGGTCGCCGCGGAGGATACGGCGTCGACGTCACGGACGAAGCGACGTTGCAGCGGCTCGGGGATCGCCCGGTCCTTGGCGCAGACGACATACGTATGGGGAACACCGCCGTAACGTCCCCGAGTCACCGCCACCTTCTCTGCGGGGAAGTGCACGGGAGATTCGGTGTCCAGCAGCGCGATGGCGGCGTCGGCTGTGGTGACATCGACATCACCGTACAAGGCTTCGCGCAGCCCCTTCCGGCGCTCGGGATCTCCGGGGTCGTGACGCAGCGCGCCAATCGCGGCCGGATCGGCGACGAACAAGCCGGAGACCAGCTCACCGGCGGCCTCGCTGCTGGTGAACAGTTCCGCCACCGATGCCGTAATCGGGACGTATGCGCTGACGTAGACCAGGTGGGCGAACAAGTCGGGGGCCAACTCGGCCGCCGCGGTGGCGATCACCCCACCCACGCTGTGTGCGACCACGACGCACGGCTCACCGCCGCCGACCAGCCGAATTTGATCGACGAGCGCGCCGGCGGCGGCGTCTGTGGTGATGCCAGCGACCGGTGACGGTGCAGCGGCGAACGCAGCCGGGTCGAACGGACGCGCCCACCGGGCGGCCGGTGCGCTGCCGTTCAGCCCGTGCCCGAGAAGGTCCACGGCGACCGACGGTACGCCACGGGCGGCCAGGTGCGCCGTCACCGGGGCCCAGCACCAACTCCCGTGCCAGGCACCGTGAACCAGCAGCATGGTACGCATGAGACGTCCTCTCGTCCTTCTGGTAGATCTTGAGATGCTTGAACTCAACCAAAGGTGAGCACGAACGGCTGTCGCGATCCGCTCCGGGCAGTGTCGTGATCCTGGAAAGGCAGGCCATGCGCGACAAGCCCGTACCCGGCCTCGCGGACGTCACATCGCCGCTGTTCGCCAGCGACGCGATGACGGGTTGGAAGTCGCTCGTCCTCAACGAGCAGGTCCACGATCCCGTCGTCGCCGACACCCTGGCGCCCGTGGCCGACGCATACTGCATCGTGGTGGTGACCGGTGGCGAGGCGTTCCTCGAGTCCTGGGACGGGCAGGGGTGGTCCGGCGCGGAGTACCGGCCCGGCACCGTGGCGCTCATCTCGCCGGGGCGGGCCACCCGGTATCGCTGGCGTGTGCTGGGCCCTGACCCGCTGACGACAGCCCACATGCTGCTCCCGCACGACGCGATGCGCACGGCTGCAAGAGAACTCGGCCTCGGCCACCGCGCGATGACGCTCCGCGACACCCCCTACCTATCCGACGCCCTCATCGTCGCCACCACCCACGCGCTGCTGGATGCGGGGCGCTCCAGTGCCGTCGAAGCCTACGTTCACTCGGCCGCCGCGTTCCTGGCCATGCACGTGCTCACTCGGTACGCCGCGACGTCCCTCGCCGTGGACGAACTGACCCCGCGCGTGCTCAGCGTGTTCCGCGACGCCGTCGGGAGGAACACGTCCCTGCGGGAACTCGCCGCTCTGACCGGTGTCGGCGAAGCCCGCCTGGCGCAGGTCGTCCGGGAGGCCACCGGGCAGTCACCGTGGAACCATCTCATCACCTTGCGCATCACCGAGGCCAAACGACTCCTGGCCACCACCGCCCTCCCGGTGACCGAGATCGGCTACCGGTGCGGGTTCGCTACCCCGTCCCACTTCGCGGCGTCGTTCCGCCGTGCGACCGGCACGAGCCCGACCCGCTGGCGCGCGACCACCGCCTGACAGCGAGGATTGACCATGGCACCGCTCGGGGGGCTGACTCATCACCCGACTGGCGCCTCGGTCGTCCTTCTGGGGAATCGTCTACCTGCCGGGTGGTGCCGTCTGGCGCGTGGCCGGTCGGGCCTCCGTGACTGCATAGGAGTCAGCTGTTCACCTGGGATGACGCTCGGTGATTCAGAAATGACCATCTGTGCGAGTTCTGCGAGGGCCCCGGACCGCGATCCTTTTCCGCAAGCTGGCCGTTCGCAGAAGTCTTCTCAAATCCAAGGCGTTCTGCGAGACACTTCTGACCCGCTGATCGTATGGATCTGACGCCCGATCAAGCCGCAAACGCGGTAGAACGCAACGGCTGCCCGAAGTGCGAGGCGCCCGCCGGGAGTGCCTGCCGCACGCGCGGCGGGAAGACCGCGACGAAGTACCACACACCGCGCTTCGTCCTCATCGCCGTGCTGCGCGAGGAACTCGAAGTCCTCGGCCCCGCCGACCGGGGCCCCCGACGCGTGTGAAAGCAGGGACCGGCGCCGGCCGCCATACCCGCACAGCGCGACTCGAAGCCCATCCTCATCGGGTACGCCCGCACCTCGACCGCCCGCCATGAGCCGGCGAGTCAGCTCGAAGCACTCCACGCGGCCTACCGCCACAAGGTCTTCTCTATTGATCAGAGACTCGTGGGGTTCTCGTCCAGGATGTAACGGACGTAGGACCGCCGAAGTAGCCGCGGACGATATGCGGCTGACGTTGGCGTCTGCGGAAGAACCGGCGGTTCTCGGCGGCCAGTTCATTCTGGTTTTGGGCCCGGTGCTGTTTGGGGTTGGTTGGCGGTGCCGCGGTCGCGGGACATGGCCATCCGGCCGCCATCGGTGATGATCCAGCCGTACTCGGGGCGGTGGCCGATGACGGTGACGACGATCGACAGGGCGAGGTCGTCCAGCTGGCACACGCCGAGACCGGCCATCACCAGATCGAAGAACACGTAGTTGCCGGCGCGCAGTTCGGTGACCCCGGTGAGGTCCTCGGCAGCGTGGGCTGTTGGTGTGGACCCGACGCTCACCGTGTCCACGGGGAGTCCGGCCGCGCGCAGGCTCTCGGCGGCGGTGTCGCGTTCGTTCTTCGCCGCCAGCCGTTGATCCTCGGTGGAGAAGGCGAAGCAAGACTCGCCTGCGTGGGCGAGCACGCCGTCCAGGCAGCGAGCGTCGTGCAGGACCCGGCCGATCGCGGTGAGCTCGGGAGCGTCGGGCTTGAGACCGCCGCGGTGGCCGTCGCAGTCGATCTCGATCTGCGTGATGGCGTCCCCGGTCACAGGCGGGTGGTGAAGCGGCCGTCGGGTAGTTTCCGCAGCCATCCGCGATCAACGAGTCTGACCAGCCTCCCACGCAGCGGTTCCAGCTTGGCCCGCTGGGTGACGTCGACTCCCAGCATCTCGCCAACCTGCCGGGCCATGACCGGTCCGGCGGCTTGCCGTACAGCGGCGAGGATGCGCTGGTAGTCCGGCGGGAGCACGGTCTCCTCCACATCCGGCGTGCCGTGCGGGATCAGCATCACCGGCCGTCCGCCCACCTGCCCGGGTGCTGGCGCGGCCGAGGCGCGCTCGTCGGCGAGCTGCTCGCTCACCCGCTCAAGGACACGTTCGGCGACGGCAAGTTCGTCCCGCTCGGCCCGCACCTGCGCCAGCTGTTTGGCCAGCTGTTCTTCGAGTCCGTCCAGTTCCGCACGGCGTGCGGTGATCTGTTCCAGGAGTTCGGGATCCAGCATGCGTCGGATCGTAGAAGGCCGTTCGACCGCCATGGGAAGGAACCAGCGAACCGACGGCGGCGTTACCCACGCGCTCACCGTACTGAGCATTCCAATGCGTCCCGGTGATCGGGACTACCGACCGCCCGGGGAGGCTCTGGCTAGTCGGCGGATCAGCCAGAGCCTCTCGGCGGTCAGGCGGTCAGCTGCCGGAGCATCTCGGCCGAGTCGTGCAGGTTCGTCATCTGGACGAATCGGCCGTCACGGACCTTGTAGATGGCGTACTCGACGATCTTGAACGAGGCGCCGGAGGCTGGGACACCGAGCCACTCCTTCGTAGGGGTGCCGGTGTTGATGGCGCGCACGGCGATGCCGTCCCGGTCGATCAGCAGTTCGTCGACCTCCCAGCGAATGTCCGGAACGGCGTCGGCGATGCCCTTCAGGACCGTGACGACGTCGTCGCGGGTGCCGAGCTGGCCGCCGAGCAGCACCTGGTCGTCGATGAACTCGTCCATGCGGTCGAACTCGTGGGCGTTGAGCGCCTCGGCGTAGCGCATGTACCAGTCACGCAGATCACTCTCGGTCACGGTGTTCCTCTTTTCCTCTGTGCCGTAAAGAGCGGCTCTGAACTGTTCAAACTTCCGCACCGATCGGTGCAGAATGCGACTGTATCAGTTCAGCACCGATCGGTGTCAAAGCTGTAGGATGTGGCGATGCGCACGTCACAGATCGGCCGCCCACGAGCGTTCGACGCCGAGGCGGCGCTCGAGAAGGCACTGATGGTCTTCTGGGCGCAGGGTTACGAAGGTGCCAGCCTCACCGACCTGACCGAGGCCATGGGTATCTCCCGCAAGAGCCTGTACGCGGCCTACGGCAACAAGGAGGACCTGTTCCGCAAGGCATTGCAGCGCTACGCGGAAGGGCCCGGTGCCTACGTCGCCGAGGCGCTGCAGGCACCCACCGCCCGCGAGGTCGCCATGGCCTTCCTCGTCGGCTCGGTCCGCGCCACCACACTGCCCGGACTCCCCGCCGGCTGCCTCGGTGTCCAGGGCGCACTGGCCACCGGCGAGACCGGACGAGTCGCCCGCGACACCCTGGCTGAGTGGCGTGCCCACGGCCAGGCGCTGCTCCGCGACCGGTTCCGGCAGGCCGTCCAGGTGGGCGACCTGCCCGCCGGCGCTGACCCGGAAAAGATCGCCCGCTACGTCATGACGATCGCGAACGGCGTGGCCGTACAGGCAGCCGGCGGCGCGACATGCGAGGACCTGCAACAGGTGGCCGACGCAGCTCTACAGAACTGGCCACCGGCCTGACGGTGCAGGCCCTTGAAAATGAGTCCTGCGCGCTCTGCTCGTCCTGACGAACCTCGAAGCTAACCGCTGACAGATGATCTTCTTCGTGGACTCCCGCCCACGACCAGCACGAGTACCCCGAGAACCAATCACATCAGCCCATTGACCTGGGACGTCAAGTTGGCGGCAACTCATAGGTCGCCACTCCCTCCACCGCCCCGGCGGTTGTGCACAGTGATGTCGAAATGGTCCGACAGTTCGGCCGCCAGGGCGCGAGCCCGGCGCCCGTGGACGTCGGGCCGCTCACCGACACGACCGTCAGTCCCTGAGCGCTGCGTTCGTAGGAGATGCGCGTGCAGTTGCGTGTGACAGTCTGCTCATCCGTACCGGTGCTGACTGCCCCACGGCACGCAATGCATCGCTCAGGACACCTCCACCTCGTAGAAGCAGAGGTGATCCTTGATCTCCGCCACCTCCGGTTTCGGGTCCGGGTATGCCCAGACCAGGTCCGGCGCGTCCGGCAGCGACCAGTACGACGCGTCCCCCTTGAAGGGGCAGTGCGTGTGCGTGTCAGACGGGGTCAGCAGATCGAGGTGTACGTCCTGGGGCGGGATGTAGTACGCGTCGGGACAGCCCGTCTCGCGGAGCACCAATGCCCCGTCGCTCTCCGCCAGCACCAGACCTCCCCGCACCGCGCGCACGTAGCGGTCGCTCGGCTCGACGGTGATGCGGTGTCCCATGCGCCTGGGGAGTCCCTCGGTCACAATCGTCCTCCTTGGTAGTCGGTCGTTCTGATCTGAGGGCAACACGACCGGAAGCCAGGTTCTTCCCGCCGGTGCGAAAATGTAGGGTTGCCCCGTGAACATCTGCGCTCTCCTCTCCGCTGCCGACCTGGACGAGCGCTAGACCGCCGAGTAGCCGGGGGCATCGCAGCCCCCGGCCCTCACAGAACCGTGCTTAACAGTCGCCCGTTACACGGCTCTTGTCGTTCTGGTCACCAGACCCGGGGGACGTAGGTGATCCAGGTCCAGTGGGCGAAGAACCGTGGCCGTCTTACGACCGCCTGGTTCCACGCGGCCTGGGCTTTCGTCCGTCCCCGCAGTCGTTTGAACTTCTTGCGCATCCACCGCATCAGGTAGGCGTTGATGCGTTCCAGGAGGGGATACAGGGCCGACTTGAAGAACGCCCCGGTTGAGTCGGGCCGGGGCGCGGTACCGGCCTTGCGGTCAGCCCGTTTCCCCGACCCGCTCGCCGCACCCGGCGTGCGGCTCTCACCGCACCGGGCGCTCCACGTGTCTTACCCGTTGGTCAGCTGCCGGTGACGACTGCTGCCGGTCTGGCAGTCCATGGGGTCGGAATGTTGCGACCGCGATAGCGGTAGCGGGTCACTTCGACGCTGGCCGCGCCGGTGAAAACGACCCCGTTGTAGGCGAATCTCCACCCCTGGTCGCAGAAGCGACGACGGAGTTCCTTCATGGACAGCCGGGTTTTGCCCGCGTACTTGGCGCGTGTCCAGCGCATGAGCCGACCCCATACAAAGGAATCGACCGCGCTGAAAGTCGCCTTGGACACCCCGTGCCGGAAGTAGTTTGCCCACCCCACCAGGGACCTGTTTACGTCGGCGATCAACTCGCCTAGGTCCTGATAGCGGGTCGACCTGTACGTCTTGGCCTTCACCTTGTCCTTGATCGACTGGACAGCCTTCTTGGACGGCTTGGTGTAGACGTAGTGCTTGCTGGTTCCTGGCTTGCGCATCCGGCGGATGTCGAACCCGAGGAACGTGAAGCCCTCATCCAACTGGACCACCTGGGTCTTCTCCGGTGCCAACCGCAGTCCCAGCGGGGCGAGCACGGCTGACACTTCCCCGCGCAGCGCCTCGGCGTGATGGCGTTCTCCGAACACCATCAGAACGAAATCATCGCAGTAACGGACGAGTCGCCAATTGCCGAGACCTTTATTCCTGCGCTGACGCCGTTGCTTATCATTAGCCATCTCCTGACGCCATAGCTGGTCGAAGTGTTCGTCCAGTGCCAGAGTGATATTGGCAAGCAACGGTGAGACCACGCCCCCAACGCAATGGGTAACCCGGGCATGAGTCACCCTCCGTAGCGTCTCGATCTTGATGCTGGTCGTCGGCGGCGCCCTCGCATACGGGGATACGGTGCCGGATGGTGATCTTCTCGGGGCCGACGAGAACGTCCTTGACGAGGAGCCGCAGGACGCGCTGGCGCTCGGGAACCTCGGCTGTCCCGGCGTTTTCGCGGAGCTGGGCGAGGAAGCCTTCGAGGTTGTCGGCGAGCTTGAGGTAGGCATCGCGGTCGGCGAGCTGGGCTTCCAGCGCGTGGAGTTGGCTGCGCAGGTTGCTCTCTCGCGCACGCAGGTCGGGCATCCGGGCCCGCAGTTCGTCGATGGTGACCAGCTGTTCCTGGAACGCTTCGATCATGCGGGTGATCGCTGCGGTGGCTTTGCCCTGTCCGCCCCGAGTAAGGCACACGATGCCGGACCTCTCCGGATAAAGCTGCATCCCGAGCCCGCCCAGCACCTCAGCCGCCAGCTCCGGCCGGTGCGGGAACGAGGTCACAGCCGACGGCTTGAGCCGGCCGCCTTCAGCGGCGGTGTGCTGTGGAGCGGTGGGCGGCCAACTCCTACTTGTGCCACCTCTTGTTGGTGTCGTCGACCCCCAACTCCACCTCCGTCAGGTCCACATGCAGGGAGATCCCGGGACGGCTGCCCACCTTGACGCCGGGGGCAGGCCGGCGCAGACGACCATGCCGGCGCGTACGACGAAGCCCTTGGCCCTCGTGCGGTCCTCCTCGGTGGACCCCCGCCATGGGGGAAGTTGGACAACGGTTTCCGAGGCCGACCGCTCGTCGCCATGGCCTCATTCCGGCGACTTGAGCATCTCCTGAAGGATGCGCCGCAGCTCGGTGCGGTCTTGGGGGGTGATCCTCGCCAGCCTGCGGTCGTACTCCGCCGCGAGCGCGGAGAGCGCGCGGTCCCGCGCCTCTTTGCCCTCGGCGGTCAGCGTGAGCCGATGGCGCCGCAGGTCCTCGTCGTCGATCTCGCGCCGCATGAATCCCTTGGCGACGAGGTTGCGGACGTACACCGTCACGCTCGCCTTGGGAATCATCAATGCCGCCGCGATCTCGGCAGGGTACGGCGACGCGGCCACCTCGGCCAAGACGAAGAACTCCTTCGTCTCCACCCCGAGCTCGGCCAGATCCCCGCTGCAGGCGTCCATCACGACACTCAGCAGTCTCTGGTTCAGCGTCCACAACTGCGCCCCGTCGACCGTCACGCGAGCACTCCGTCCATCCAGGTGGTACAGTTCCGAACTAGTACGAAACTATACTAGAGTTCATTTTGTACTGAATAGCTACGGAACAAACATCTCATGAAGGGTGGCCCCATGCTTCAGCGCATCACGATCCCGCGCGGCCCGATCGAACTCGCAGCCGACCTCTACCTGTCCGACAGCACCGCCGCCACCGACGCCACCGACGAGGCGACTTCGATGCGCACCGTGGTGCTCTCCACCCCCGGCAGCAGCGTGAAGGAGCAGATCGGCGCGAACTACGCGTCCCGCCTCGCCGCGCGCGGCATCGCGGCGCTCGTGTTCGACCCCGCCCATCAGGGTCAAAGCGGCGGCGAGCCCCGCGACCTCGAGGACCCCTACCGCCGCGGCGAGGACATCTCCTACGCGATCGACGCGCTCAGCACGATCCCCGGCATCGACCCGGAACGCATCGGCGTCCTCGGTATCTGCGCCGGCGGCGGCTACGCGGTGCACACCGCCCGCACGGACCACCGCATCAAGGCGGTCGGCACGGTTGTCCCCGGCAACATGGGCACGTCGTTCCGCGGCTTCCAGCCGGACGGCGCGGCGGCCGCGCTCGACCGCATGGCCGACGCGCGCGTCGAGGAGTCCCGCTCCGGTGAGCTCGCCCGCGTGAACTGGCTGCCCGACACCTTGGAGGAAGCCGCGGCAGCCGGGCTGACCGACATCGACACGACCCAGGCGATCACCTACTACCGCACCGAGCGGGGCAGGAACGAACACTCGACGAACCGCCGCCTCTCCCGCGGAGACTCGCTGCTGCTGGGCTACGACGCGTACCACCTGGTCGATCAGCTCATGACCCAGCCTCTGCAGGTCATCCTCGCCGGACGCGTCGGCAACACCGGCTCCTACGAGTCAGGCATGCAGTTGTGGAAGCTGGCCCCCAACCCGGTCGACCTGATGGTGATCGAGGGCGCCGGCCACTACGAGATGTACGACGAGCCCGAGTACGTCGACGCCGCCGTCGACCGGCTCGTCAACTTCTACTCGAACAACCTTTGAGGGGCTGAAACACGTTCGGCTCTGACTGGCAGTCGGTGGTGACGTCGAGTACTCGTCCGTGATCATGGTCTTGTGATGGACGTCAACTCACTTGTGATGGAGGCGTTTTCTGGATTGTCGGCGCTGGTCGTCGAGGATGTGACGGACGGCGGTGACGCAGTGGTGGTCACGGCTCGCACCCGGGCGGACGCGGTGCCTTGTCCGGTGTGCGGGACGCCGACGGAGAAGGCGCATGGATACCACAGCCGGTCGGTGACGGACGTGCCGGTCGACGCCCGCCCGTCTTGCCGGCCTGCTGGCCGTTTCCCGCAGTACCACGCTGCGCCAACTCCGGTGCCTGCCGCTACCCAAGCAGGCCCTCCCGCGGGTGAGCAGCGTGGACGACTTCGCCCTGCGCGTCGCCCGCCCTACCGGGCCCACCCTCGTGGACACCTACCGCGGCCACCTCCGCGAACGGCGCCAGGCCGCCCCCACCGTTCCCGTCGCCCAACTCTTTTGGAAAATCCGGGAGGTGGGCTACACCGGCAGCGCCAACTCACCATCTGCACGAGCACCTGCACCAACTCCCCGGCCACCAACTCCCCGCCCACCGCCGGCGGGCCGGTCCGGCGAGCAGGAGGCACCGCCGCCGGGACCGCCGCCACCGCGAGAAGCCAGGCAGCCATCCCGGAGCGGGCCAGCACCGCCCAGCCGCGCCGCGAGCCGGCGTCCGGCCCGCCGAGCACCGCGGTGGGCCGAGGAGATCCTCGGGGTGAACATCGAGGACCTCGACCTCGCGGGCCGCCGGGCGCCGGTGAAGGCCAAGGGCGCCGCCGCCCGGCGCCGGGGCGGCCGGGCGCGGGAGGACTTCGTGCTGGAGACGGTCTACTGGGACGCCGGCACCGCCCGACTCCTGCCCCGGCTGCTGCGCGGCCGTACCCGCGGACCGGTGTTCGTCACCCACCGCCGACCGGGGCCCGGCAAGGTGGTCGCGCCGCGCGATGTGTGCCCGGACACCGGGCTGGCGCGGCTGTCGTACGGGCAGGCCCGCGCGCTGCTCGACCAGCACACATGTCACTCCTCCTTCCTCCCCTCCATGTCCCCGCGGACCAGGGAAAACCCGTCTTCCTCGTCGGGGACACCTACACGACGCTGATCTCGTCGAACGAGACGAACGGAGAACTTTCTCTCGTCGAGGCGGTGGTACCCGCCGATGCCGGTCCGCCTCCGCACACCCACCACGGCGAATCGGAGACGTTCATCCTGATGGACGGTCACCTCACGATCGAGGCAGGTGACGACCAGTACGAGGTGGAGCCAGGAGGTGTGGTGTACGTCCCGAAGGGGGTCCGCCATTCTTTCAGGAACAGCAGTGGAACGAAGCCCGCCCGTATGTACTTCCTCTACACGCCGGGCGGCATGGACGGAATGTTCCAGGAAATCGGAACGCCGGGCCTACGCGGAATAGTGGGGCCCCCGCTGACCGAAGCGGACGTGACGGCAATGGCGGCGGTCGCCGGCAAGTACAACTACACCTTCGACTGACCAGCGTCAGACCGTTACAAGGGGAACGTTCGACGAACCCGACCAGAACCACCGTCGTCACAGGCACGAGCGACGGCATCGTTCCCGCCGCCGCTCGCCACCGGCCGAGGCGAACCTCACCTGCAGGACTCGTCGAGGAGCGCCGTCACCTGAGCAGGGTCACGCTTCACCGCCGCCCGCACCCTCGGCTCAGCAATCACGTACATGCGCCTCCGGCACCTTGCCGCCTCGTGGTGGTCCGCCTCGTGGACCTGCCCGACTCATGTCGGAGGAGAACGTTCGGTGTTGACGTCGGGGTTCTCTTCGCGCATGCTTCTTGAACAAGAACGAACGTTCTGTCCCTCATCCCCACGGGCCTGTCCCAGCGCCTCCCTGCCCCCAGGCCCGTGGTTTGTCCTGGTACGCCACGCACGATCACCCGGCAACAACCTTGCGCGTTGACGCCGGGTATGGCGGCCTCGGCACACTCCCTGGCGGTAGGCCCCGCACGTCATAGCAGCGGTGCCGGCCGTCAAAACCCGTCATAGAAGGATGTATTACTCATGAACACGCTCTATACCGCGGTCGCGACCGCAACCCATGGTCGTGATGGTCGTGCCGTTCTCGCGGACGGTTCCCTGGACCTTCAGCTCGCGATGCCGAAGGAACTGGGCGGTAGCGGCGAGGGGAACAATCCCGAGCAGCTCTTCGCCGCCGGCTATGCGGCGTGCTTCGCCAGCGCACTCGGCATCACGGGCCGGCAGGCCCGCGTGGACCTCTCCAACGCCACCGTGACCGGTGAGGTGTCGATCGGCAAGGAGGGTGAGGGCCTCGCACTCGCCGTCGTCCTGCGGATCACGCTGCCCGGCAGTGTCGACCGCGGGACTGGCGTGGAGCTCGTCGAACAGGCGCACCAGGTCTGCCCGTACTCCAACGCCATTCGCGGCAACGTCCCGGTCCAGCTCGTCGTCGAGTAACTTCACAGCTCTCTGTCCCGAGCTGGCCCGACTGATCAGGGCCCGGCGGCGCACGCGGGGAACACACCGACCTGGCTGCTTGTCGATGGTGGTTGACGACGTGGGCACGCAGGCCGTCACGGTCGGCATCGGTTACCAGCGGGCTTCCCGAAGGAGGCGCCGCATCGGTCCGGGGCGGGTATGACTGGCCTGCTCGGCCAACTGCCAGCAGCTCTTCCGCTCGACAGGCGACAGTGGCCCGAGCAGGTAAGCGCGGGCCGCGGCCCGGGGCTCAACGCGCCCGAGCCGGACCGCGATCCGCTCCATGACCTGGTCAAACATCGCCCGCCAAGGGCCGGGTCCGCGCTATGGCCTGCGTCCACGGCACGATCTTCAGGAGTCCACAAAACCCCGATGATCAGGCGGTGGCCGTTCCCGTTCCCAGCCGGTCCGTAACGCAAGATCACAAAACCAGACTGAAGTCCCAAGAGGGCGTTAAATCCTGTTCCGGATGATCTGGTGCCGCTCGTTCGTGGGTGGTGGGACGGTTCCCTCCTCGTGTCATGTCGTGCACATGATGGTGTCGCGGGCATGGAACGGATGCCGTACGCAACCGACTTGACCGACGAGCAGCGGGCGTTGATCGAACAGCTGATCACCGGGTGGAAGCAGGCGCGGGTGGCGCGGTCGGCGACCGGGGACCCGGGCTCCTGTGATCTGCGGGAGGTCGTGAACATCCTCGACCTGCGCGAACACCTTCTCGGCGCGGGCGTCTCCCTGGTGGTGATCGAGGCGACGGGCGACTACTGGAAGCCCTTCCACTACCTGCTGGCCGAGGAGCTGAACGTCGTTCTGGTCAACTCCCGCCAAGTGAAGAACCTGCCCGGCCGGAAGACCGACGTCTCCGACGCGGCCTGGCTGGCCCAACTCGGCTCCCACGGCCTGGTGAGGGCCTCTTTCGTCCCGCCGCAGCCGGTCCGTGAGCTACGGGACCTCACCCGGGCCCGCACCCAGCTCACCCGTGAGCGCGCCCAGGTCGTGCAGCGGCTGGAGAAACTGCTGGAGGATGCGGGCATCACGCTGTCCGCCGTCGTCTCGACCTCATGGGGGTCTCCAGCCGCGCCATGCTCCAGGCCCTGATCGACGGCCAGCGCGATCCGCAGGTTCCGGCCGAACTCGCCAAGCGCCGCATGCGCAGCAAGATCCCCGAGCTGGGTCAGGCACTGACCGGTCACTTCCGCAAGCACCACGCGTCGAGGAGACGATGGCCCCTTTCCGGCCGGTGCTGGACCTGCTGGACACGATCCCGGGGGTGAACCGGGCGGTGGCCGAGGTGATCTTGGCCGAGACCGGGGGTGACATGACCCGGTTCGCCTCGGTCAAGAACCTGGCCTCCTGGGCCGGACCGTGCCCCGGACACCACGAATCGGCCGGCAGGGTCAGGAGCACCCGGGTCCGTCCCGGAAACGCCTACCTGAAGGGCGCGTTGGGAATGGCCGCGTTCGGCGAGGCACGCACCAAGGACTCCTACCTCCAGGCACGTTACAAGCGACCGGCCCTCCCCTTGAGCCGGAGGGGTGCAGGTCGCCCACCAGGGCTGACGAACTCTAAACGCACAGTCTGACACAGATGTTCTTCAGGCCCCGACCCGCTCCGCAGCAGGACCCCGGTCGACCGCGCGGAGCAGCCGGGACCGCGTGTCGGACGGCCGTCTTTCGGTGTTGTTGTGTCGTGTGTGGCGCTTTAATGGGGGTAGAACGTTCGGTCTTGACAAGTGGCGGTAGTCTTGCCAGTCTGGGGTGCAGAACGTTCGGTCTCGCGGGGTTGGTTGCCGATGGCCCACAGGGCGTCATGCGAGCGCTGGACCTGCCGGACTGTCTTCTCCTGCGCGTGTTTCTCCTCCGTGTATCCACGGAAAACCGAAAGGGATCATTGTGAGCGCTGTTGCTGCTCCATCAGGTATCACCGGGACGGCGTCCGCGTTGCGCCGGCTGTATTTCGTGCGGTTCGCGTTCGCCATCGTGTGGGCGCTTGTGATGTTCACGATGGCGGAGGAGATCAGTCCGGTCGCGGCTGTGCTGCTGGTGCTGTATCCGCTGTTCGACGTGGGTGCGGCCGTCGTCGACGCGAGGTCGTCGCGCACCAC
Organism: Actinacidiphila oryziradicis; assembly: GCF_005047355.1. GTDB lineage: Bacteria > Actinomycetota > Actinomycetes > Streptomycetales > Streptomycetaceae > Actinacidiphila > Actinacidiphila oryziradicis. Next base: position 22,373 of record NZ_SUMC01000064.1, on the reverse strand, counting down.
GGGATCGCCGGTGCTGCTGTATGTGAACATGGCGGTCAGTCTGGTCGCGGCCGTGGGCGTGGGTGTCGCCTGTGCGTCGGGTATTCCGGCGGTGCTGCGGGTGTGGGGGGCCTGGGCGATCGTGTCCGGGCTGGTCCAGCTGATCGTGGCGGTGCCCCGCCGCAAGCTGGGCGGCCAGTGGCCGATGATCATCAGCGGCGCCATTTCGGTGCTGGCCGGGGCGTCGTTCGTCGCCTCGGCCGGCGCCGACGATCCCGCGCTCACCAGCGCGGTCGGCTACGCCGTCCCGGGCGGCATCTTCTTCCTCCTCTCCGCCCTGCGCCTGGGCCGCACCACCAAGGAGAACTGACATGACCGCCCACACGACTGGCACGGCTGCCCGCACGGCTGACGCCGACACGGCCGCGCACACGTATGACGTGGTCGTGATCGGTGCGGGTCCGGTCGGGGAGAACGTCGCCGACCGGGTGGTGCACGGCGGGCTGAGTGTCGCCGTCGTCGAGCGGGAACTGGTCGGGGGCGAGTGCTCCTACTGGGCCTGCATGCCGACCAAGGCACTGCTGCGCAGCGCGGCCGCGCTGCGGGCGGCCCGTCGGGTGCCGGGAGCACGCGAGGCGGTGACCGGTGACCTGGACGTCACGGCCGTGCTGCGCCGGCGTGACTCGGTCGCCTCGCACTGGAAGGACGACGGGCAGGCGGCCTGGCTCGATTCGGTGGGGATCGCGCTGTACCGGGGTCAGGGGCGCATCACCGCCGAGCGGCGTGTCGAGGTCACCGATGAGGCGGGCAGTGTGACCTCGCTGGCCGCGCGGCACGCGGTCGTGATCGCGACCGGCACCAGCGCGCTGCTGCCGGACATCCCCGGCCTGCGCGAGACAGTGCCGTGGACCAGCCGGGAAGCGGCCGCCGCGACAGCGGTCCCCGGCCGGCTCGCCGTCATCGGCGGCGGCGTCGTGGCCTCCGAGATGGCCACCGCCTACACCGCCCTGGGATCTTCCGTCACCGTGCTGGCCCGCGACGGCGTCCTGCCCCACGCCGAACCCTTCGCCGGCGAGCGGGTCACCGCCGCACTGCGCGAAGCCGGCGCCTCGGTACGCCCCGGCGCGCAGACCGAGGCTGTGAAACGCGACGGCGACGGCACGGTCCACATCACCCTCACCACCGGCGAGCACATCGAAGCCGACGAAATCCTCGTCGCCACCGGCCGTACCCCCAACACCCGCGACATCGGCCTGGACACCCTCGGCCTGACACCCGGCTCCTGGCTCACCGTCGACGACACCCTGCGCGTCCTCACCGACAACGGGACGCCGCCGGCCGGCGGATGGCTGTATGCCGCCGGAGACGTCAACCACCGCGCGCTCCTCACCCACCAGGGCAAGTACCAGGCCCGCGCCGTGGGCGACGTCATCGTGGCACGCGCCACCGGCGAACCGGTCGACGACAGCCCCTGGGGCCGCCACACGGCCACCGCCGACGAGCGCGCGGTGCCCCAAGTAGTCTTCACCGAACCGGAGATCGCATCCGTGGGACTGACCGCCGCCGCGGCCCAGGCCGCCGGACTCCACACCCGCGTCATCGACTACGACCTCGGCACCATCGCCGGATCCGCCCTCCACACCGACGGATACCAAGGCCACGCCCGCATGATCATCGACGAGGACCGACACACCATCATCGGCTTCACCCTCGCCGGACCCGACACCGCGGAACTCCTCCACGCCGCCACCATCGCCATCGTCGGCGAAATCCCCCTCAACCGCCTCTGGCACGCAGTACCCGCCTTCCCCACCATCAGCGAAATCTGGCTACGCCTCCTCGAAACCTACGGCCACTGACCCACCCCACCACCACGACGGGACAAGAGAGCGGCAGCGACTACCCGGCCGTTCGCGGCCGGCCGACGCACTTTCCTGAAGGAGGATCCCGATATGCCCGATCCGGTTGACGGCTGTACCCGGCCCCCTGCCGGGGTCGGTGAGGCTGAGGCAGAGGAGCTGGTGCGGGGCATCTGCTTCAAGACCGGTCCGCCGCGGCGTCTCGGTGTCGAGGTGGAATGGCTCGTCCATGAGCTGCGGGCGCCACGGCGGGCGGTGTCACCCCAGCGGCTGCGGGCGGTGTACACCGCGCTGCGGGCCGTGCCCCTGAGGTCGGCGCTGACCGTCGAACCCGGCGGCCAGCTGGAGCTGAGTTCGCTCCCCGCCACCTCGCTGACGGAATGCGTCCGGACCGTCTCCGCCGACCTCGACGCCGTCCGCGCCGTGCTGCGCGAGGACGGTCTCGGCCTGGTGGGCCTGGGCCACGAGCCCTGGCAGGAACCGCGCCGCTTTCTGCGGCAGCCGCGCTACGACGCCATGGAGGCCTGCCTCGACCGCACCGGCCCCGCCGGGCGCTTCATGATGTGCGCCTCCGCGTCCGTGCAGGTGTGCGTGGACGCCGGGCACGAGGAGCCCGGACCCCTCGGTCATGTACGTCGCTGGTGGCTGGCGCACCATCTGGGCGCGGTCCTGGTGGCCGCGTTCGCCAACTCGCCGCTGGCCGGCGGCCGGCCCACCGGCTGGCGGTCCACCCGGCAACTGCGGTGGGCACAGATCGGCCCCGGCCGGGCGGGCGGCCCCCCGCTGGACTCCGACCCGCGCGCCACCTGGGCCCGGCATGTCCTGGACGCCCCGGTGATGTGCGTACGCCGGGACGGCGGGCCCTGGGACGTACCGGAGGACCTGACCATGCGGGAGTGGACCCGCGAGCCGACGCCGAGGCCCCCGACCCGGGAGGACCTCGACTACCACCTCACGACGCTGTTCCCGCCCGTGAGGCCGCGCGGGCACCTGGAGCTGCGCATGATCGACGCGCAGCCCGGGGACGACGGCTGGATCGTCCCGCTGGCCGTGACGGCGGCGCTGTTCGACGACCCGGAGGCCGCCGAGACGGCCTACCGGGCGGTGAAGCCGCTGGCCGAACGGACCCGTGGCGTGCCCGCGCCGCACAACCCGCTGTGGCGGGACGCGGCCTGCGACGGCTTGGCCGACCCGGAGCTGAGGGAGGTGGCCGCCGCCTGCTTCGCGGCGGCGCTGCGGGCCCTGCCGCGGCTCGGCGCCACGACCGAGGTCGTGGACGCGGTGGCGACGTACCAGAACCGCTATGTCGCACGCGGACGCTGTCCGGCCGACGACCTGCTCGACGCCGTGAGTGCCGGAGCCGACGGCGCACCCGGCACGCACTACCCCAGCACGCACAGCGCTCGCAGCATGCACAGCGCTCGCAGCACGCACCGTGCTCCCGGCTCGTACGCGAACGGAGCGCATCCGCACGGAAAGGACACCTCCTCATGACCGACCCAGCCCTCGACGCCGAAGCCCTGCGCGAGCGCGCGGCCGCCTCGCTGGTCACCGCGCGCGAGCGGACCACCCTGCTGACCGAATGTGTCGAGGAGCCCGATCTCACCGCGCAGCACTCACCGCTGATGTCGCCGCTGGTGTGGGACCTCGCCCACATAGGCAACCAGGAGGAACAGTGGCTGCTGCGTGCCGTCGGCGGGCAGGAAGCGATACGGCCCGAGATCGACAGCATCTACGACGCCTTCGAGCATCCGCGTGCCGAGCGGCCGAAGCTGCCGCTGCTGCCTCCCGAGGAAGCCCGCCGCTACGCCCGGGACGTGCGCGGCCGGGCGCTGGACGTGCTGGAGAGCACCGCGTTCCACGGCGAGCGCCTGACCGAGGCGGGATTCGCCTTCGGGATGGTCGCCCAGCACGAGCAGCAGCACGACGAGACGATGCTGATCACCCACCAGCTGCGCAGCGGGCCGCCGGCTCTGACGGCCCTGGACCCTCAGCCCGTACCGTTGTTCACCGGTCCGTCCGAAGTGCTCGTCCCCGGCGGCCCGTTCACCATGGGAACCTCCCACGAGCCGTGGGCGCTGGACAACGAACGTCCGGCGCATCGGCGCGAGGTGGAGCCGTTCCACATCGACACGACGCCGGTGACGAACGCGGCTTACCAGGCGTTCATCGAGGACGGCGGTTACAACGAGCCGCGCTGGTGGAGCGCGGAGGGCTGGGCCCACATCCGCCAGAACTCCATCACCGCGCCGCTGTTCTGGCGCCGGGACGGCGGGCAGTGGCTGCGGCGCCGCTTCGGCGCGACCGAGGCCGTGCCGCCCGACGAGCCGGTGCTGCACGTGTGCTGGTACGAGGCGGACGCATACGCCCGTTGGGCCGGGCGACGGCTGCCCACCGAGGCCGAATGGGAGAAGGCCGCCCGGCACGATCCGGCCGGTGACCGCTCGACGCGCTACCCCTGGGGCGACGCCGACCCCGGACCGGAACACGCCAACCTCGGTCAGCGTCACCTGCGGCCCGCGCCCGCCGGCAGCTATCCGGCCGGTGAGTCGCCGCTCGGCGTGCGTCAGCTGATCGGCGACGTGTGGGAGTGGACGTCCAGCGACTTCCTGCCCTACCCGGGGTTCAGGGCGTTCCCGTACAAGGAGTACTCGGAGGTGTTCTTCGGCACCGGATACAAGGTGCTGCGCGGCGGTTCGTTCGCGGTGGACGCGGTGGCCTGCCGGGGCACGTTCCGCAACTGGGACCATCCTATCCGGCGGCAGATCTTCTCCGGGTTCCGCACGGCCCGCTCGGTGATCCTCTGATGTGCCGTCATATCGCGTACGTGGGTCCCGAGGAGTCGCTCGGCCGGCTCCTCGTGGACCCGCCGCACGGGCTGTACGGCCAGTCGTGGGCGCCCCGGTGCCAGCGGTACGGGACGGTCAACGCGGATGGTTTCGGGGTGGGCTGGTACGCGCCGGGGGACCCGGTGCCGGCCCGGTACCGCAGGGCGGGGCCGATCTGGGGCGATCCGTCGTTCGCCGATCTCGCCCGCGCCGTCCGCACCACGGCGCTGCTCGCGGCCGTGCGGGACGCGACCCTGCCGGGGGCGGACGGCGAGGCCGCGGCGGCGCCGTTCGCCGCGGGGGAGTGGCTGTTCAGCCACAACGGGGCCGTGCGGGGCTGGCCGGGCACGCTGGCGCCGATCGTCATGACCCTGCCGCCCGAGGACGTGCTGTCGCTCGAGGCCCGCAGTGACTCCGCGTTCGTGTGGGCCCTGGTGCTCGCACGGCTGCGGGCCGGGAACGACGAGGGGCAGGCCCTGGCCGGCACCGTGCTGGAGGTCGCCGCGGCGGCCCCCAGATCCCGGCTCAACCTGATGCTCGCCCAGGGCGACACGATCGCCGCGACCGCGTGGGGCGACTCGCTCTGGTACCTCGCCCGGCCGGGCGGCGGCAACGTCGTGGCCTCCGAGCCGTACGACGACGATCCGCACTGGCGCGAGGTCCCCGACCGCACCCTGCTGACCGCGAGCCGCACGGACGTGCTGCTCACCCCGCTCAAGCCAGGGCTCGGGCCCGGGCCGAGGCCGGGATCCGGGTGAGCATCCGCACGGTGGTACCGCCCGGCCATGCGGCCAGGGCGTGCACCACACGGGTGCCCCTGGCTCCGGTGCCGCCCGACACGAGGGCGGTCGTCGTCGTACTTGCGGGCGTCGTTGGCACGCGCGCGGTCGTCGTCGAGGTCACCGTGCCACCTCCAGTACGAGCTTGCCGCGGGTGCCACTGGCTTCGCCCAGTTGGTGTGCCTCGGCGGCCTGTTCCAGGGGGAAGGTCCGCTCGACCTCGACCTCGACGCGGACCGTGCCGGAGTCGACGAGGCCAGCGATCGTCGCCAGAGCGGTCGCGTCCGGCTCGACCAGCAGCCCGCTGGTGCGCACATCCGTCCGCGCGCCCGGGGCGGCCAGGGCGCCGGAGGCCCCGCTCGGGAGACGACCAGGCCGCCGGGCCCGGGCACGGACACCGACCGCACGTCGGTGGCGTCCAGGCCGCCGACGAGATCGAGGACGATGTCGACCTTGCCCGTGACGTCCTCGAACCGCTGCCGGGTGTATTCGATGGTCTCGTCCGCGCCCAGCGTGGTGACGCCGAAGCCGGCCTCCTCCGCGGCACCGGAGACGTCCCGGCCCAGGATCAGCGGCATCCTCTGAAGGGCGGCCATGCCCTGGCCCTCCCGGGTCTTCCAGTCCACCGGGTTGACCCCGGCCGCGTGCACACGCACCAGCACCTCGGTCGGCGGCGGCTCCGGGCGTGCGACCCGCCGCGTGGTCAGCACCTCGGCCCCGCCGAACTCCTGAATCGTGACCGCGCGCGTCGTCCGCTCGCTCATGTCGCCCAGGTCCCTCATGCCGCTCGTGTTCTCCTCGCTCCCGCCCGCCTCGCGGGTCGCTCGGTCACCTCGGCCGGGATCGTCAACTCAGCCGCGATCAAGACTCGTTGCGGAGCGAAGAGGCCGGAGAGCGGCCGGGTAGTCAACTGTCGTACCATTCCAGCCATGACGCATCGCGTGGCGGTACTAGCCCTGGACCAGGTCATGCCGATGGACCTCGGCATGACGGCCCGGGTCCTCAACGAGGCCCTCGACCCGGCCGGGGAACGGCTGTACACGGTGACGACCTGCTCCCTCGGCGGCCGGCCCGTGCGCACCAACGAGGGTTTCCGGATCGTCGTCGACGATGACGAGTCGCTCCTGGAGCAGGCCGACACCGTGGTGATCGCCACTCAGGAGCCCGACGCCCACCTCGTGGCCACCGGTGAACTGCCCGCCCAACTGGCCGCGGCCTTCGCCCGGATCAGGCCCGGCACCCGCGTGGTCAGCCTGTGCACCTCGGCGTTCCTGCTCGCCGCCGCCGGCCTGCTCGACGGACGGCGCGCCACCACCCACTGGGCCCTGTGCGACGCCTTCGCCCGGCTGTTCCCCGAGGTCGAGGTCGATCCCGACGTGCTGTTCGTCGACAACGGACGCGTCCTGACCGGTGCCGGCGGCGCGGCCGGCATCGACCTGCTCCTCCACCTGGTCCGCCGCGACCACGGCGCGCACGTGGCCAACGCGGCGGCACGACGCTGCGTGGCCGCTCCCTGGCGCGAAGGCGGCCAGGCGCAGTTCATCGAGCATGCGGTGCCCGAGGACCCCGACTACTCCACCTCACCCACCCGGAAGTGGGCACTGGACCGGCTTGGCGAACCCCTCACCCTCCAGGACCTGGCCCGCCACGCGCACATGAGCGAACGCACCTTCACCCGGCGCTTCCGCGCCGAAGTCGGCACCAGCCCCCTGCAATGGCTCCTCCAAAGCCGCCTGGACCACGCCCGCCGCCTCCTGGAATCCAGCGACCTGACCGTCACACGCATCGCCACGGCCACCGGGTTCACTGATCCCACCGTGCTGCGCAAGCACTTCTACGCCCGCCTCGGCCTGTCCCCGCTGGCCTACCGCCGCACCCACCGCCCACCGGAGCCCACCCGGACCGAACCCGTCCCGGTGTGAGCGACGGGGGCGAAGCGGAATGCCGCATGGGCGATGCATGTACGCTGCTCCGCGGTGCCTGAGGTGCACGGCCCGCTGAGTCGTACACGGCCGATGCGCCGGGGCAGTTGCTGGGGTGCTGGGAGACCGACCACGGCGAGAGCTTCGGACGGCTGCCCGTGCTGCGCGGCTTCGCGGACGACGCCGAACTGGCGGGAGCTGGGCGGTCTGGTCCCCACGATGAACGGCTGGCGGGCCGCAGCCCGAACGTACCCGGATGTACCGCCTGAGCGCAGCCATATAGGGCCTGGGTGACATCCCCAGGATCCAGGCAAGCCCGGCCGGCGAACCCGGCGGCGGCCGAGCAGACGGCGAGCCTGGCCTTGCGCAGCTCGATCGCGGCAGCCTCGGGTCCTTGAGCGTGCACAGCCTCCGCGTGGCATCTGCACCACCTACGCGACGTCTTCGAGGGTGAGTTTGCCGGTGGCCAGGACTGGTTGAGTTCCGCGCCGGTCACCACGGGCACGGATGCCACCTTGCGCGGCGGCCAGTCGCACTCGTGGGTCCGGCCCACGAGGTGGGCGGACAGACCCAGTTCGGCCACGATGTCGGTCGCGGCGCCAAGCAGGGAGACGATACGCATACGGCGACTGTAGAAGCCGCTCGGAAGGTTCCCAGGACCGCCCGCACCGGCCGCCACCGTCGCGCCGGGTTCACCCGCCGAGGACGTCGGCACCCGCGCGGGCGACGCCGGGCCCCGCCCGAGGAGCGGGACGGGACCCGGCGCGGCACCCGGGTCAGGCGCCCCAGCGCACGGCGATCGTGGATCCGACGCTCACGGACTGGCCGCGCGAGGCGGCGGCGAAGGACGAGCCGTCGACGCTCACCTTCCAGGTGTTCGAGCCGCTGTTGGCATTGCCGTTGAGCGAGGTGATCGTGCCCGTGCCGGAGGGCGGCGTCACAGCGGCGACGCAACCGGAGGGGGTGGCGGCGCTCGCCGCCGCACCGCGCCCAGCGTGGTCGTCGACCCGGTCGGGGTGAGCGGGAAGTGCGCGCGGCAGGCCGCCTCGGTGTTGCGGATGGTCGGGCGCCGTACGGTTCGCCGCGGCGCTCAGGGCAGGGTGATGACGACCTTGCCGCTGTGGTTCTGGGCGAGCGTGTGAGCTTCGGCGATGGAGGCCAGCGGCAGGACGTGCTCGACGCGGGGGGTGTACAGCCCCCGACGGCCGAGGTCGGCGGCCTGCTGCAGGAGGGTGGAGTCGTTGCGGGCATCGATCTTGCGCAGCCCCAGCCGTGCCGCGCCCTCGGTGTCGATGACCGTGACGACGCGGGTGAGGTCGCCGACGATGTCCACGAGGTCCGGCAGCGAGGCTGACGGTGCGGCGTGAACGGCCGCGTCGATGCCGGCCGGGGCCAGAGCTGCGACCCGTTCGTCCAGCCCCGGGCCGTATGTGGTCGCCTGGACCCCCAGGTCGGTGAGGTGGGCGTGGTTGGCCTGGCGGGCGGTACCGATCACCGTCGCCCCTGCGGCCAGTGCGAAGGCGGCGACGGCGCTGCCCACCGCGCCGGAGGCTCCCTCGATCAGCAGGGTCCGCCCGTCGAGGTCACCGAGGGCGGCGATGACGGCTGCCGCGGTGGCCGAGGCGAGTCCGGCCGCGGCGGCCTGCTCGGTCGACCATTCGGAGGGGACGGCGCTCCACGCGCTCAGCACTGCGAACTGCGCGGTGGTGTCGCTGACTCCGCCCAGGCCGAAGACGAGGTCGCCCACGCGCGTGCCCTCGACACCCGGCCCCACTTCGTCCACGACTCCGACCCCGTCACGACCAGGCACCGCGGGCAACTCGAGGGGGAGGATGTCCTGCACGTGGCCGGCGCGCAGCAGGAAGTCGACGGGGTTCACGCTCGTGGCCTGGACCTTGATGCGTACCGAGCCCGCCCCGGCGTGGGGTTCCGGGGCGTCCTCAACGACCAGGACGTCGGGGTCGCCGTACCGGTGATAGCGCGCAGCCTGCATGGGAGTCTCCCGGAGTCGACAATCGCGGCATTTCTTGCCGCGGAAAGTAACTGTACGCGCAGATGATTTCCGTGGCAAGCAACGGTAGGATGGCGCCGTGACAGACGCCCAGCACCTCTCGCCCCAGCAGGACCGCACCTGGTCCCTGCTGGTCGGGGTGATGATGTGGCTACCGGCCGAGCTGGACGCCTACCTTGAACGCGCAGCCGGGGTCAGTCACGCGGAGTACCAAGTCCTGCGCTGGCTGTCGGTGAGTGAGGACCGCGAGGTCCATATGAGCCGGCTGGCCGCCACGGCCAGCGTCACCCCCTCACACCTGTCGCGCATCGTGGCCAGGCTGGAGAAGCGGCAGTGGATCACCCGCAGCAGCGACCCTGATGACGCCCGCCGGACGTTGGCGCGTCTGACCGAGATGGGCGCACAGGTGGTGAGCCGCACCGAGCCGGGATACGCCGAGGAAGTACGCCGGCATGTCTTCGGGCACCTGGATCCCCAGCAGGCCGAACAGCTCGAAGACCTCACCGAAGCAATGCTGACTCCACTGCGCCAGGACTGCGTGCAGTTGCTGCCTGCCCGCACCTCCCGCTGACACGTCTCACGTCTCGCGCCGCCGACACGGTCACACCTGGTTTCCGTCTTGTGTGCAGGGCTGGTTCAAAGTCCTGCTGATCATGTGAGTGTGCAGGCCGGGCTGCTGTGACCGTGGCTTGTGGGCCGTGTCGAACGCATCGAAGCTCCGGTTGTTCGGGGTGACTTTCCCAAGTCGCCCTGTAAATCCGGAGCTTCGATGTGGCGCCAGTCTGTTACGATCTGTCTGGTCAAGTCGCTCACCGCCGGGCAGCGCGCCCTGCTCTCGGTCGCGAGTCGGCTGGCGGTGCTGGCTGACCCGCGAGATCGGTGAGGCCGACGGCATTCGCTGGTGCCGGTGCTGCTCACGGCCTGCTGCGCGGTCCTGTCCGGTGCCCGCTCGTACGCGGCTGTGGGGCAGTGGGCCGCGAACGCGCCTGTGGGGCTCGGAAAGTCGTCGCTGCAGGTCAAGCCGCATAGCGGTACTCGTTAATGGCGCCGCCGAGGATGCGGGTGCGCAGGAGTCTGCGGACTTCGAGGTCGTGCACGGTGATGGGCTGCTGGTCGGCGCCCGGAGGTAGTTGGTTGCGTGCTCGGTGGGGGCGGTGCTCGTTGTAGTGCCGCTCGTAGGCGGCCAGGACGTGCCGGGCGTGGGCCTCGTTCATGATGAGGACATGGTCGAGGGCCTCGCGCCGGATGCTGCCGATCACCCGCTCACAGTGGGCGTTCATCCGAGGAGCTCGCGGTGCACTCTTGAGGATCTCCATCTCCTCGGCCTCGAAGACGGCGTCGAAGGACTGGCCGTACTTGCCGTCGCGGTCACGTAGGAGGAAGCGCAGGGGTTCCATGCGCGTGCAGAGGTCGGCGGTCAGGTTCCGCGCCTGTTGCACTGCCCACTCGCGGGTGGGGTGGGCGGTGATGCCGTGTAGGCGCCGGGTGCCGTGTTCGAGGAACGCCAGCGCGTATAGGCGTCTGCCGAGGACAGTGTCGATATGCAAGAAGTCGACGGCGATGATGCCCTGGGCCTGGTTCGTGAGGAACTCCCGCCAGGTCGGGCCGGCGCGGCGTGGGGCCGGGTCGATGCCCGCCGCGTGGAGGATCTTCCATACCGTGGATGCGGCGATGGGGTGTCCGAGTCGGGCCAGCTCGCCTTGGATCCGCCGGTGCCCCCACTGTGCGTTCTCTCGAGCGAGCTGCAGGATCAGCTTCTTGAGCGCTGCCTTGGTCGGCGGCCGTCCGGTGCGGGCGCGCCGGGCGCTGTAGTCCCACTTCGCCGCGATGAACCTGCGATGCCAGGCCAACAGGGTCCCGGGAGTAACCGCGAAGACCTCGTGCCAGCGGCGATGGGGTATCAGGCTGGAGAGTGCAGCCAACCAGAACCGGTCCGCTGGCTCGTAACGGACCGGGCGGGCGAGCTGTCGGCGCAGCACCGCATTCTCATGGCGGAGGACGAGCAACTCGGCTTCCTTATCGGTGTCGCGGCGCAGCAGCACCCCGGGGACGGACAGCAGCCTGCGGGCCACCTTGTACAGCATCGAGATGATCACGCCGACATGGTCCCAGCCGAGAACGCTCTACCGTCCCGACCTGCGGCGATGACTTTACGAGCCCCGCAGCCAAGGCAGTGCGAAGAGTCTGAGCGCGTGCTCATGGCAACACTCCAAGGTTCCCGTGGACGGCCCTCAATACCATGCTGTCGTGCGAGCTCGGAGGCATCACAGAGTCATCGGTCTCGTCCGGAACGAACGGTTCCACTGTCCGGGCGCAGCCGTCTCTCCGGTAGGGCGGACAAGCGACCTGAAGACGTACGACGGCGCTGCTGTCGGGGATCTTGGCTTCGCTGCGGTCAACTGCTGGTGGATCGCCAGGACTTCGGCCGGTGGATCTCTTGCTGATCGAGGTAGTTCTGGAAGGCGGTCGGCTGGCGGGGTGGGGGGCGCTTCCCTGGTCGGCGGCAGTCCGCTGAGGCGCTCGATGTTGACGGCGATGGCGGTCAGGACGTGCTGGACGTGAGCCTTGTCCTGGCCTCGATAGCGGCAGCGGCGCATGCCGTGGCCGTGGGCGAACTCGTTGACGGTTCCCTCCACCCCGGAGCGCACCGCGTAGCGGGTCTTCCACTCGGGTGTCTGCTGCTCGGTTCGGACGCGGAGTTCGAGCATGTCAAGGAAAGGCCGAGGTTATCGAGGACGGCACACCATCTCTGGCCTTGGCGGTTTCCGCTGCCCTACGGGGATTTCCGCCGGCCGGGGCGTCGAGGACGGCTACCAGTGGTTCCAGTGGCTGAAATTCCTGTCGTCGGCCCGCGGGGCGGGCTTGAAGTCGGTGCCGATCGTGTAGGCGATGGGGGTCAGCGCGACTTGGACGGTGTTGTTGAACGGGATGCCGAGCAGGTCGGCCATCTCGCGCTCGTAGGTGAGGTGAGCGACGGTCCACGCGGTTCCCAGGCCGCGTTCCCGGGCGGCGAGCATGAAACTCCAGGTCGCGGGAATGACCGAGCCCCAGTTGTGTGCCTGCCCACGGGTGGAGTTGAACTCCGCGCGGCGCGCGACCCGCACCACCGGAATCATCAGGACCGGCACCTCGTGCAGATGCTGGACCAAGTGGCCGAGGCTGCCCCGAATCCGTCCCCACTCCGACGAGGCGAAGCTCATCCGGGTCGGCATCGGAGCGGAGCTGTGCTCGTCGGGAGCGCCGGCCATGAGCCCGGCGCGCCAGATGTCGGCCGCCTTCGCCTTCGTCTCCGGATCGTCGATGAAGATGAAGTCCCACTGCTGCTGGTTGCGGCCGGTCGGTGCCTGGGTGGCGACCTTCACGGCTTCCTGGATCAGCTCCCGCGGAACGGGCCGGGTCAGATCGAGGCGCTTGCGCACCGCGCGCGTGGTGGTGAGGACCTCATCGGCACTGAGCCCGAGGGTCTGATGGGCCGGGCTGCTGCTGTTCACTGGGTGACTCCTGGTCGTTATCAAGGGACGAGAGTTTCGCGGTGGCTAAGGGGCCTTCGGCGTGACGGGCGGCAGCGCCGCGTCGAGCAGGGCGGCCGCCACGTCACGCGCGGCGCGCACCACCGTGGGGTCGTGGTCCATCTGAAGCGACTGCGCGGCCCCGTCCCACAAGGCGTGCAGTCGCATCGCCAACGTCGACGGGTCGGCGGCGCCCGCCTCCGACGCGAGACCGGCGAAGGTCTCACGCAGCCACCTGCGATAGTCCGAGGCCGCGGTGTCCACGCCCGCCGCGTGCGACTCGGCAGTGGCGCGGGCGAAGGCGCAACCGCGATAGGTGCTGTCGGCGGCGGGGCCTTACCGTCCGCTTCGAACCCATCGAGGCCACCTCAACCCACCTACCGGGCTGATGCTCAGACGTTATTTTCGGACCAGAGTCAAGTTCAGTGTCTGTTTGGGATCCGTGATGGGCTGGGGCGGTGGAGGTTCGGCGGCCCTCATATCGTTTGGAGGCTTCTGGCTTGGTGCTTCGGCCGGTGTCAGGTGGGCTGGAGTATCGCTTCAATGAGATGCGGGCCGGGTGTGGCCAGTGCGGTGGAGAACAGCTCGGCGAGCTCGGCTGTGCTTCTGGCGCGGGTGGCGGGAACGCCCAGGCCGGTAGCCACTGTGGTGAAATCGATGTCGGGTTGGCCCAGGTCAAGCAAAGCTGTGGCGGCCGGCCCGATCTGGCCCGCGCCAACGCGGTCCAACTCGGCACGCAGAATGGCGTAGGAGCGGTTGTTGAGTATGACGGTCGTCACGTTCAGTGCTTCGCGGGCCTGGGTCCACAACGCGGAGATGGTGTAGAGGGCGCTGCCGTCGGCCTGCAAGCAGACGACGGGCCTTTCAGGGCAGGCGATGGCTGCGCCGACCGCGACAGGAAGACCTTGGCCGATCGCCAGACCGACCAGACCGAGTACGTCGTGTGCGGGCGAGTTGGCCGTGGCTGGGGCCAGCGTTTCCATGCCTTCGGTGATGGACTCATCGACCACGATGGCTTCCTGAGGGAGCAGTGCGCCGATCACTTGTGCCCAGTTCTTGGTGCGCAAGGCTTCGTTCACTATTCGGGGCGGGGCATCTGGTACAGGCAACGGTGCGAAAAGGTCTGGGGTGACGGCGTCGGCCAGTCTGTTCAGGGCGTCGGCGACGTCGAAGCCGGAATCCGGGGCTAGGCGGTGCACGGTTGTTTCTGGTGGAGTGAGGATTCCTGAGCGCCCTGGGTAGGCAAACGAGGCCACTGGTTCTCGTGCCCCGACCAGGATGAGGTGCTTGATACCTGACAGCTGGCGGCCGACGGCTTCGGCTCGGTAGCCCAGTGGCTGGATATGGGGCACGCCCGCGCCCCGACGCAGCCGGGCGGGCCATGTCGGGCAGAAGGAGAGTGTTCCGGTGGCCTTCTGGATGCGGGCTGCGGCCTTCAGACCGCTCTCGGAGAGGCCGGTGCCGTCGATAAGTAGTGCTGCGGGTTCGGGCCCGGTGACCAGCGCTGCGGTGATGTCTATGTCGTGGTGAGAGACAGTTTGCAGGGCTCGTTGCGTGCGACGTAGCGCGGGCGCGGTGCCCGGTGACCAGGACAGGTCTGCGGGCACAATGAGTGTGGATACCGCGCCAGAGGTGCCGGTGCGTGAAGGATCTGGATCGCCGGGAACGTCGGCGCACAAGGCTGCGGCTACCGCAGCGGCGGTGTCAGGGCCGACGTCAGCGGGGGTGGCGGGTCGGCGGACCCAGCTCGAGACGATCCGGGCGGCAGCGTCGATGTCGGACTCCAGAGGCGAGTCCAGCTCTTTGTGTGTGTGAGCGTGGTCACCGACGATGTTGACTACTGGAGTACGTGCTCGGCGGGCGTTGTGCAGATTCGCCAGGCCGTTGGCCAGGCCCGGTCCCAGATGCAGGAGTGTCGTGGCTGGTTTGCCGGTCATCCGGGCATAGCCGTCAGCAGCCCCAGTAGCCACCCCTTCGAACAGGCACAGCACACCACGCATGGCCGGATGACGGTCCAGTGCCGCCACGAACTGCATTTCTGACGTGCCAGGGTTGGCAAAGCATACGTCCACGTCGTTGTTGAGCAGGGTCTGCAAAAGTGTCTCGGCACCGTTCATGAATGCTGGCCGTCTCCCGCTGTCTCGTCGAATTGTGAACCCCCGGTTTGGAGGCAGATTCCCGTACAGCCGCGCCAATTAGCGCTGATGCGCAGAGGATTGCAAGGCGCGGCGTCTCTTCAGCATCGCATAGACAATCTGGGTGACCACGCCGGGCTGTGAAGTGAAGACGAAGGGCGGCCTGAGCTGAGGGTGTAGTCGGCCTTGACCAGATCCCGGGCCAGGCTGTGGGGATACCTACTCGTCCACCGGTTCCACTGTTGGGGATCCGGAATGCTCTCAGCCATGGTCGCCTTCTCTCTCGGCACCGGGCACGAAGTGCCGCTCAGCCGACCGGTTCAAGCTCTCGGCAAGAAGACGCCGGGCCAGGGCACACATCCCGGCCGAGCGATCAAGCTCAGAGGGTGGGGTCGCCGCTGGGGATGCCGATGACGGTGCGCCCGGCCAGCTCGTAGTTGGCCGTTGACAGGATGGCGTGCTGGGCTGCGGCGTGTCCGTCGCGGAACAGCCTGCCCAATCGGCTCGACTCGTACAGGGCGGTCGAGCTGCCGAGCTCGTACATTGAGGTGAGCACGGCGCGCGCGGTCTCGCCCGCGTGGGAGTACGCGCCCCGTACGGCGCCGCGCTCCGCCTCCGTCGCGGGGCGGCCCGCGGCCGCGGCGGCATCCAGCCCGCCGAGCGTGGACAGCAGCAACGCCGATGCGGCGTCGGCCCTCGCGCTGGCCTGGCCGAAGGCAGCCTGGATTCGGGGCTGCTGCGCGAGCGGCATGCCGTCCGGCCCCATCTTGGTGCGCGACAGCTCCGCCATCTCCTCGATCGCCGCCCGGGCTATGCCCAGCACCACAGCCGCGCCCCCGGAGGTGATCTGGTTGATCAGCGGCACGCGGTAGAGCTGGCGGTCGATGCGAGCCCTCGCGTCGGGCGCCACCGTCATGTCGGCGGTCACTGGTACGTCCTGGGCGATCACCGTGTTGCTGTTCGTGCCCCGCATGCCGGTCGTATGCCAGGTGTCTCGCACCGTCACCGACGAGCGGGGGACCAGGCAGAAGCGCCAGTCCGGGCCGGCCTCGGTCATGCGTGGCTGCCCGCCGTCCAGGACGAGTGCCAGAAGCCCGAGCCACTGGGCCGCATCGGCCCCACTGACGAGCTTCCACTCACCGGAGAGCCGGAACCCGTTTTCGCTCGGCACCAGGTGACCTGGCTGGGCCCCGTGCGCGACCATCGGGTCCGGGCCGTCGGCCCATACCCGTTCCACGCTCGCCTCACTGAGAAGCGCGGCGGTGAAGCCCACGTTGAGGTTCCACACGATCCAGGCCGTCGGGCCGTCGATCCGCGCGAGCCGCTCGATCAGGGCCGTGGTCGTGGCCAGCGGCAGTTCGAACCCACCCAGCTCGCGTGGTGTGTTGAGACGAAACGCCCCGTTGGCACGCAAGTGGTCGAGGAGGCCGTCCGGAAGCCTGCGGAGATCCTCGGCTTCGTCGCGGTATTTCTCGATCGCTGGACGGAGCAGCTCGGGCAAGTGCTCGGGGGCCAGGGAAGGTTGTGGGTAGGAAGGCACATCGGACCCTAACGTGTGAAACGAACGTTCTGTCCAGGGTATCTTTGCATTGTCGCTCGACACTGTCAAGACAGAACGTTCTACATCTCATGGCGCGGTGACCTCGTGTGGGCCGTGGCGGGAGTTCTCCAATGGGCGCTGTCACGTTGTCGGGTGTCTGGGTGTCTGATGGTGCGTCGGGGCATGTGGCCCGCGGTCCGGGCCTGTGTTCAGGCCGTGGTGGGCTGGCCGGCGGCGCCGGTGGTCTGGTCCCAGATGGTGAAGCGGATGGTCATCTCCAGGCAGTGTTCGGGGGCGGTCATGAGGTGGCGGTGGGGCCGGAAGTGGGGTGAGATGCCGCTGAACGCGGACAGGAACCTCTGGGCTGCGCCGGGCGAGCGGAAGCCCTTCATGGCACGTTTGCGCTGCCGGGTGGGCTGGTGGGAGTTCTCGGCCCGGTTGTTCAGTCCCTTGTGCGCGCGGTGCTCGACCGA
This sequence comes from Actinacidiphila oryziradicis, assembly GCF_005047355.1. Taxonomy (GTDB): domain Bacteria; phylum Actinomycetota; class Actinomycetes; order Streptomycetales; family Streptomycetaceae; genus Actinacidiphila; species Actinacidiphila oryziradicis. The sequence goes on along the minus strand of NZ_SUMC01000064.1, from coordinate 5,338 downwards.
GCGCATCAGATCCCGGTGGGCGGCGCCGTAGCTCTTCAGCTTGTCGGTGACCAGCACTCGCGGGACCCGGCACTGCTTTTTCATGAGCTTGGCCATGAACCGCTTGGCGGCCTTCGCGTCACGCCGGGACTGGACCAGGACGTCGAGCACATTGCCGTCCTGGTCCACAGCCCGCCACAGGTAGTGCCGCTCGCCGTTGACCTTGATGAACACCTCGTCCAGATGCCACTTGTCACCGGGCCGCGGCCGGCGACGGCGCAGCCCGTCGGCGTAGACCTGCCCGAACTTCAGACACCACCGCCGGACCGTCTCGTAGGAGACGGTCACACCGCGCTGGAGCATCAGCTCCTCGACCTCGCGGTGGGACAGAGGGAAGCGGAAGTACAGCCACACGCAGTGGGAGATCACCTCGACCGGGTACCGGTGACCCCTGTACGACGGCGGCACAGACGACACCAGCTACCCCCTTCCCAGCATGATCAACACGAAGATCATCCCACCTGGTCAGCCAACGTGACAGCGCCGTCCGGCCGCCCCACGGCGGACTTGTGCAGGTGACAGCCCCGACGCCGCCCGGCGTCGGGGCTGTTGCCGTTGGAGTGGCGGTTCGGTCGGCCATGGTCGGGCCCGGGTGTTCTGCGGCCCGAGGTCCGGCTCCTGCCTGTTCCCCGTTTCCGTTCCGGGCGGGGCCGTCCACTAGCTCGGGTCGTTGTCCTGGGGAAAGTCGGTGGAGCGGGCGAGGCCTTCCCAGGTGTCCAGATCACTGTCGACGGCGTCGCGTCCGGCGCGGATCAGACGTAGCGCGTCGGAGCCTAGGACGAGATGGGCGGGAGGGTTCGGTGTGTCGAGGATATGCAGGACGGCGGCGGCTGCCCTGGCCGGATCGCCGAGCTGCCGTCCGCTGGCCTGTTGGCGGGCAGCGCGGAGGGGTTCGAAGAGGTCGTCGTAGTCGGAGATGGTGCGCGGTGCGCGGATCATCGAGCGCCCCGCCCAGTCGGTGCGGAAGGAGCCGGGTTCGATGGCGGTGACGTGGATGTTGAAGGCGGCGATTTCCTTGCCGACGGCTTCGAGGATGCCTTCGAGGGCGTACTTGCTGCCGCAGTAGGCGGAGACGCCGGGGAAGCTGGCCAGGCCGCCCATGGAGGTGACGGCCAGGATGTGTCCGCGGCGGCGCCTCCGCATGAAGGGCAGGACGGCTTGGACGGTGGCTGCGGCGCCGAAGACGTTGACGTCGAACTGGGCGCGTAGGTCGGCCAGGGGCGTCTCCTCGAAGGTCCCCTCCAGGCCGTAGCCCGCGTTCGCGATCAGCACGTCGATAGGACCGACAGTTTTCTCCACCTCGCCCACCACGGCGAGGACGGCTTCGTCGTCGGTGACATCGAGGATGCGTGCGTGAGCGCGTTGCGGGTGCAGGACGGTGAAAGCGGTCGCGTCAACGTCGTTGCGGACGGTGCCGACGACGGTGTGGCCGGCTTCCAGGGCGCCGGTGGCGAAGGCGCGGCCGAGGCCGCTGCTGACGCCGGTGATCAAGAAGGTCTTGTGTGTCGGTGTCATGCCTGGTCTTCCTTGTACAGGACGAGGTGTTCGTGGAAGAGCACACCGTCGCGGATGTCTCCAGTGGCGGTGAAGCCGGTGTCGTCGACGTAGTCGAGGTGGTTACCGGTCACGGTGTAGCGGCCGGTGTAGGCGCTGCGGCGCTTTCCGCGGGCCTCGTCGTAGCGGCCGTCCGCGCGCAGTTCCTGGCGGATGTGCCCGTCCGCGGTCACCCACATCCCGACCACATCCGCATCATCGGTTCTTCGCCTGAGGGCTGCCTGCGGCGGGCTCGACTGGTTGCTCACCATGCGCTCCTTCTCGTGTCCGGGTGGTGACCACCAGCCTGGGCGCGCCCGGAAAGGGGAGCCAGGACGAGTCGTGCCTGGGTACGGCGCACCCAGGCACGCGGGGCAGGGTGCGGCTTAGCCTGAAGGGGTGACCAGCAACGATCTCGGAGATTTCCTGCGCGCCCACCGCGCCCGTCTGCGCCCTGACGACGTTGGGCTCGCCTCCTACGGCGCCCGCCGGGTGGCGGGGCTGCGACGGGAGGAGGTCGCCGTCCTCGCCGGCATGAACAGCGACTACTACGCACGCCTGGAACAGGGCCGCGAGCGCAGCCCTTCCGCGCAGATCCTCGAATCCATCAGCAGCGCGCTGCTGATGGACGACGCAGCCCGGGAGCACATGTTCCGGCTGGCGGGCACCGCACCGGAAGGTGAGCGCCCCCAGCCGAAAGAAGCGGTGAGTATTGCGCTGCGGCAGCTGCTGGACGGATACCCGAACGCCGCGGCGTTCGTCCTGAACCCGGCCAACGACTTCCTGGCCTCGAACGCGCTGGCCGACGCCCTGTTCTCACCGTTCGAGAACATGGACAACATGGCCCGCATGACCTTCCTCGACCCTGCCGCGCGGAGCTTCTTCAGCCAGTGGGAACGGGCAGCGAAGGCAGTCGTCGCCGGATTGCGCCACGCCACGGGCCTGGACCCGCACTATTCGCGCCTGCACGACCTCGTCGGCACCCTGACCGAGGAGAGCGAGGAGTTCGCCGCCCTGTGGTCCTCGCACACCGTGCACGGGAAGTCCCGTGACGGCAAGGAGCTCCTCCACCCCGACATCGGACACCTCAATCTCACCTATCAGACCTTCGACGTCCGCGGCGCGCCGGGCCAGCAGCTGGTGATCTACCACGCCGAACCGGGAAGCCCGAGCGCCCAGGCGCTCTCCCTGCTCGGCAGCCTCCATGCCACCCACCACCAGGAGACCGCCCCGGAGCAGTAACCCCCCGGGGCAGAGCCTTATGCACGTGAGCCCATCGCACCCCACGGTGCGATGGGCTCACGCGTACGGAGCAGCGGTTACTCGGGGTGCTGGTGGCGCAGGGCCGGCAGTGCAAGGACGGCGCCCAGGACAAGCCCGCGGCGGCGCGCAGGATGGTGCCGAAGCCCTGGTCGGTGAGGTGCCGGCCAGTTGTGGTCCCAGGCTGGCGCCGATGAACATGCCGCCACCAGTCCGGCGGCCATTACCGCGCGTGGCCCGTACCGGTCGGTGAGGGGGCCGGCGATGAGGAATCCGGCGGCGTAGGCGAAGCCGAACGCGGTGGCGGTCCAGGTGACCTGCTCCGGTGTGGTCTTCAAAGAGAGGGCCATGTGGTGGAGCAGGGCCAGGACGGTGTACATCTGCCCGACGATCAGGACACCGAGCGAGGACAGCAACGCGATCGTCGCGGTGGTGGGGGCCCAGTCAGAGGGCGTGCCCGGTACGGCGGCCTTGGCCGGGTGCCGGGAGGTGACAGGGGGATGGGGCACGAGAACTCCGGGGAGGGCATGGGGCGGCCGATCGCACGGAAGGTGTGCGATCGGCCGGGCGAAGACGTGAGGTGGCTTGGTCAGCGGCGGGTGAAGCGGTAGCCGGCGTGGTGCAGATGGCCGTCCCGGAACTCGCCGAAGGCCCAGAAGCCCAGAGGAGCCGACGTCGATATAGGTGCGAGGCAGCCCGGCGAGGTCCTCCGCCCGAGCCGGCGCGGCATAGGCGGAGACATCGGGCCCGCCGCGCCGGTCACCGAGCAGGGCGGTCCAGCCGAAGAGGATGTTGTGCCGGTCCCAGATGCCTTCGCCGTTGTCGAGCATGCGGCTGCTGTGCGTCTCGAAGCGATCGTCGAACATCGGACAGACCAGGATCTGGTGACTGAGCCGGGGGAAATCACGGTCGCGGGCAAGCAGTGCGCATCCCGCCGCCAGCCCGCCGCCCGCGCTGCCCCCCACGACCATCAGCCGCTCGGGGGCGATGGCCAGGTCGGCCGCGTTCTTCGCGACCCACACCAGCCCGGCGTAACAGTCCTCAATCGGCGCCGGGTCGGGGTGTTCCGGGGCGATCCGGTATGGGTGCGGCTCGGTTTGAGGGACAGTGATCATGCTGCGAGTGCGAGGCGTCGCGGTAGCGGACGGCATGAACCCTCCTGCAGGGCATGCCGAGCAAGCAGGGCGAGATCCCCGGCTACACGAGGTTCAACGAGAACCCGAACGTGCAGCTACTACAACATCTGGGCGAACATCTCCTACGGCTACGTCGGCCAGGCTGCCGGGTTCAGCGCGGGCGACCTCCAGCACGGTGCGGAACTCAACGCCTGGGCCGCCCAGACGAACACCCCGGGGAACTGGATCGGCCGGCAAATAGGCATCGACCTGTACGCCCACTACAAGCCGGACCGGCTGACTCCGCAGGCGATCGACGACGAGATCAACGCACACCTGTCGCAGCTCGCCGCGTACTCCGAGTACCAGTCCTACCCGTCGAGCCTGACGGCTCCCCCGTCCGGGTCGGACTGGCAGGGAGGTGACCTGCCCAACAGCCCGATCGGCCTGTCCAGCGGCTGATCTGATGCTGACCGCCGGGTGACGGCCCACCGAGTGATCCGGTGGGCCGTCACCCGGCCCTTCGCTGTGAACCGCTGCCGTACGATCACTGCGGATCCGGACGTCCGTCACAACCTGCCTGAGAGGCGTGCACCATGAACCGGGCCACCATGAACCCGGCCAGCTTCGATTCACCGAGGAGCGGCAGCAGGGTGGGATGCCTGCTGGTGTTCGGCGGCCTGCTAGCGGGCGTCGTCTGCTCGCTCCTCCTCAGCGGTGCGCTGGTGAACACCTGGACGTACTGCAGCAACGAGGCACCGGGCGCCTACTACGCGCCCAACGACGGACAGGCGGTGTGGTTGCCGCTGCTCCTGCTGCGGGTCCTGGTCTACGGCGCCGCCTTCGTCGCGGGGCACCTCCTCGCCGGGCGCGCCTGCTCCCTCCAGGGGCGCTGGAGCCGCACGGCGGTCGGTCTGCTGGGCGCCCTTGCGCTCTGCGCTCTGCTGTTCGCCATCGATTTCTCCGTCAACAACGGCATGGACCCGGGCAACTACCTGCCGAGCAGGTGCCCGGGCGGTCACCTGCCGTGGTGGCCGTTCTGACGGCCGCCGTAGGGCTTGCCTCGGTGCAGGGCTTGTCAAATTAAGAAGGGTACGGCTCGGTTTGAGGGACGGTGATCAGCAGGGGTTTCGCGTTCCGGAAGGCCGGTAACGACGTCGTGCGCGGTAGCTGAGACCCCGGTCTGAGCATGCAAACGGCCGTGCGAGACGATCATGATTGTGACGTCAAGAGGGGCCCGCACGGCCTTGAGCCATCGTATCTACACCGGGATCCCGCGCCGTCGCCTCGGCAAGCTGATCGCGGAGTTGGCCGAGCCGTGGGTGGCCGGGCAGGAGTCCCAGCTGCGTGAACGCCGGGGCCATGACCGGCTGCGCGCCGCCGGAGCAGGT
>NZ_SUMC01000063.1 GCF_005047355.1 Actinacidiphila oryziradicis | reverse complement strand
GCGCAGCGACGACCGACAGCGACATCCGCACATCGTCCCAGAACACTCGAAGCCGCGTCGCCAGGATCAGCAAACGCCCAGGCCACAGCCCCGAATCGTATTTTCGAGCGGGACAGGCCGGCCTGCCCGCGCTGTGGGCGGTCCCGAAGGGAAGTCCTGAGGACCGCGTGATCCTCAGCGTCCACGGCGGCGGCGGTGTCAGCGGCTCGGGTCGACCAGCACGGGAAGGCGGCCCGTCAGGTGCAGGATGACCTCAATCACGCGTTCGTCGGTGACGCCTTTGGCGGCCAGGAGCTGCCGGGAGATCGGGCGTTCCACCATCTATGGCTACATCACGCCACGAGCCTCGGAATAGAACTCGTGACTGTCGACGCCACACGCTCACCGAAATTTACGCGCGCTGTGACGGACTCCCCCAGTACGGTCTGGCGATGGACGATCAAGACGGTTACTTCGGCGAGCGTGTTGCGACGGCCTACGACCAGTCGTCAGGGGAGATGTTCGAGCCGGGCGTCATCGACCAGACGGTCGACTTTCTGGCGGGCCTGACCGACGGTGGCCGGGCCCTTGAGCTGGGCATTGGGACGGGGCGCATCGCGTTGCCACTGGCACAACGCGGAGTCCAGGTCCACGGCATCGACTTGTCGCAAGCGATGGTTGCACGGCTGCGTGCCAAGCCGGGCGGCGACGCGATCGGCGTCACGATCGGTGACTTCGCGACGACGCGGGTGGACGGAACGTTCTCCGTCGCATACCTGCTCTACAACACGATCATGAATCTCACGACGCAGGCGGAGCAGGTGGCCTGTTTCCGCACCGCGGCGGCTCACCTCGAACCCGGAGGCTGCTTCGTCATCGAGGTCCTGATCCCCGAACTGCGAAGGCTCCCAGCCGGGCAGAACGTCGTGCCCTACCACGTGAGCCCGACGCGATGGGCCTTCGACATCTACGACGTCGCCACTCAGGCGACGAGTTCGAACTACATCGAGGTCGTCGACGGCCGCGGCGAGTACAGATCAATTCCCTTCCGGTATGTGTGGCCGGCGGAACTTGACCTGATGGCTCAGCTCGCCGGGCTGCGACTGCGCGAGCGGTGGGACGGATGGACGCGGGAAGCCTTCACAAGTGAGAGCCGTCAACATGTCTCGATCTGGGAGAAACCTGCCAACTGACCCGCCAATCGGGCGCGCTCTTGCGTCCAGGGCTGAGAACAACGGGGGAGCCGTCGACGCCGACGGCTCCCCCCGGCAGTCAGTACTGGAAACGCAGACTCACGGACACGATGAACTGAGACGCCGCTCTCCGTTCGCGCCTGGCAGACACGACAATCCGAGACACCGAACTCGGCACGTCTCACCACACAGCGCATCACACCTGGTCAGCGCAATGCCTCAGAGCTAGATCCAATGAGACGGGACAATCAATCTCACCGCCAACCATGGTTCGATTGATCCCCAAGGCCGTAAAGCCCCGTGAGTTCAGCAAAACTGAGGGTGTTTCAGTGCGAACCCGCAGGTCGGGGGATGTGCTTCAAGCTGGAGTATCCGTGAGTTCAGAGGAACCCCGAGGACGGTGTGCCAGGCGGTGGGCCTCGGATGTGACGTCTGCGTCGACCTGGGCAGGTGTTCTGTCGCCGTACTCCAGGGTGTCGTACTCGTCGTCGAAGGCTGCGAGCCGCTCGGCCAGAGGAAAGCGATGGCCGAAGTGCTGATGAGTCTGGAAGCCTTCGTGAGCCACGGACCCGGACCGGGCGTCGCGAGCCGGGCGCCCGTTCTGTCCGGAGCTCTTGGCACGGCTGGTGTGGATTCCGGTCGGCGGTACCCGTCGCCCGGTCCGGGTCCGTGCGCCGGAACGAAGTTCGCGGACATCGGGGGGCGGCACCGCTGTCCCCGGACGTGTGTGTACACAACCATGAGGAGGACGGTATGGAGCCACCAGAGCTCCGTCGCGCGATTGAGGCAGGGCGGGCCACCGCTACGGAGTTGGGCCTCCAGGTCGACGATGTGGTCGTCATCCACAACTCGGACCGCGTCGCACTCCGCCTGGTCCCTTCCGAGACCCTTGCCCGGGTCGCGCCCATCGGGGACCTGGCCGGTTCCGAGTTCGAGGTGGAGGTCGCCCGCCGTCTCGCCGAAGTCGACGACGCTCCGGTGGCCGAACTCGACCCTCGGGTCGAGCCCCGGGTCCACGTGCGCGACGGCTTCGCCGTCTCGCTCTGGACCTACTACGAACCGCTGGAATCGAAGATCGAGCCGGCCGACTACGCGGACGCGCTTCAGCGGTACCACGCCGCGCTGCGCCAAGTCGGGGATCTGGACCCTCCGCACTTCACCGACCGGGTCGCCGTGGCGCTGAGAGAGGTGAACGACCGGGAGCAGTCGCCCGAGCTGGCCGACGCCGACCGGAAGCTCCTCCTCGACACGCTCGGCGAGCTGAGCGCCGAGATCAGCGCCGACAAGGCCGGCGACCAGCTGCTGCACGGCGAGCCGCACGAGGGCAACCTCCTCAACACGAAGAGGGGGCCGCTCTTCATCGACCTCGTCACATGCTGCCGCGGACCGGTCGAGTTCGACCTCGCCCATGCGCCCGAGGAGGTCGCAGAGCACTACGCGGGGGCCGAGGAGGACCTGATCCACCGGTGCCGCGCGGTGGACTGGGCGATGTTCTCGGCCTGGCGCTGGCGACGGAACGACCAGATGCCCGACCGCGACCACTGGCGAGCGGAGGGGCTCAACCTGGTCCGGGCCGCCCTCGCCCGCTGCGGACGGGCCGGGCCCGGGTGAAGGCGCGAGCGGCCCGGGTGCGGCGGGCACCGCCGTCCGGAGCACGGATCCGGGAAGTGATGCTGCGGTCCGGTCGAACATGTTTCACGGTTGGGACTGCTCGGCAGCCTGCTCCAGGAGTGCCCGTGCGGAGTCGGCATAGCGCATGGCGGTGGTCTCGTGGAGCCCGAAGACCTCGGCGAGGTGGAGTGGGTCGGGGCCGGACAGAACCTAGTGACTGCCGAATCTGTGTCTATGTCACCCACCACCGCTCGAGCCCCCCGCTGCGCCCCGCTCGTCGCAGATGATGGTCGGGTGCTGGCGTGGCGCATATGCCACATCATGAAGAGCGCACGCGCGGACCGGCCACGGAAGCATGCAGCTCCTTACAGCAGTATCGTGGATGTCCTGAATGTCGATAGAAATTCCTTTTTTGCCATTTTGCCGAGCAGCGCACTTATGTGGCTGGAGGGATGATTGATGGCGGGCGGATGGACGTTTTCCGGGCAGCCTGTGCAGGTCGGCGGGGCCGTGACGCTTGTCGAAGGGACCTCGTTCTGCCTGTCGGATCCCGCCGGTGATATCACTCCCGGCGCACCGCAGGGGGTGTTCTTCCGGGACACCCGCATCCTGTCCGCTTGGCAGCTGCGGCTCGATGACAGGGGCGTCGAGTCCTTGACCGTCATCGCGGAGGAGCCGTACCGCGCGACGTTCGTGGGGCGGGCGCTACCGGCCCCCGGCCAGGTCGGAGAGAGCACCCTGCTGGTGGAGCGCCAGCGGTTCGTCGGGGCCGGCATGCGCGAGGACATCGCGTTGCGCAACCTCAGCTCCGAGACGGTTGAGTACACCCTGAATGTGCACGTCGAAGCCGACTTTGCGGACTTGTTCGATGTCAAGGAAGGCAGGGTGCGCGACCTCGGCGAGCACAGCGTCGACCATAAGGACGGCGAAATCCGGGTGACCCGGCACTGGCGTGAGCAGAGCCGCGGTATACGGCTGATCGCCGAAGGCGCGATCAGCACCCCGAAGGAACTCACCTTCCACGCGGTCATCCCGGCGCGTGACACGTGGCGGACATCGGTGCTGTTGTGCCCCGTGGTGGACGGGGTCGAGATCCCACCATCCTTCCCCCTGGAACGACCGCTGGAGCACACCGGCCCGGCCGTCCGCACCTCCCGGTGGCTGGAGACCGGGCCGCGGCTGGTGACCGGTGATGAAGCGCTGAACGCGACGTTGCGGACCAGCCGCCGGGATCTGGGGAGCCTGCGTATGTCCGACCCGGAGCTGCCGAACACCCCCGTGGTAGCCGCCGGTACGCCGTGGTTCATGGCCCTGTTCGGCCGGGACTCCATCATCACCTCCCTGATGTCCCTCTCCACCGATCCCGCCCTCGCCCTGGGCACGGCACAGACCCTCGCCCTCCACCAGGGCCGCAAAGTCGACCCCCTCACCGAGGAAGAGCCGGGCCGGATCCCACACGAACTACGCTTTGGTCTGGACTCCTCCCTCGCGATCGGCGGCAACGTCTACTACGGCACAGCCGATGCCACGCCCTTGTTCGTGATGCTGCTCGCCGAGCTGCGGCGTTGGGGTGTGGATCGCGAGGAGGTGCTCGCTCTGCTGCCTCATGCGGACCGGGCCCTGGAATGGATCACCCACTACGGCGACAAGGACGGCGACGGGTTCGTCGAGTACCAGCGGACGACGGACCGGGGGCTGGAGAATCAAGGGTGGAAGGACTCGTGGGACGGGGTTTCGTACGCCGACGGCCGGATCGCCACGGCTCCGATCGCGCTCGCCGAGGTGCAGGGCTACGTCCACGGCGCCTACCTCGCTCGCGCCCTGCTGGCCGAGGACATGGACGACCCCGAGGGCGCTCGTCACTGGCAAGACCAGGCAGCCCGGACGAAACAGGCGTTCAACGACCGCTTCTGGCTGCCTGAGCGCGGCTGGTACGCGCTCGGACTGGACGGGGACAAGCAGCCCATCGACGCGCTCGCATCCAACATGGGCCACTGCCTGTGGACCGGGACCGTTGACGCGGACAAGGCGCCACGGGTCGCCGAGCTACTGCGCTCGCCGGAGATGCTCAGCGGCTGGGGGATTCGCACGCTGGCGGCCACGATGGGTGCGTACAACCCGATGAGTTACCACAACGGCTCGGTGTGGCCGCACGACAGCGCCATCGTCGCGGGCGGGCTGAGGCGGTACGGGTTCGTCGAGGATGCCCAGCGGGTCGCCTCCGGTGTGCTGGAGGCGGCAGCGTCTGTCGGCGGCCGGCTCCCCGAGCTGATGTGCGGCTTCGACCGCAGCGAGTACTCACAACCGGTGCCGTATCCCACGTCCTGCTCACCACAGGCATGGGCCTCGGCGGCCCCGTTGCACCTGCTCCGGGAACTGCTCGGCGCCGAACCGTGCGTGCCGCACGGGTGCTTCCGTCTGGCACCGGCGCTGCCGTCGTGGTTCGGCGACGTCACCCTGGAGGACATCCCACTGGCGGATGCCCGCATTCGCATTACGGTGCAGGACGGAAAGGCGAGCGTGGAAGGACTGCCGGCGGGAATCCAGCTGACGTCCGAGCGGTGTCCCTGCCATGCCTAGGAGGCTGGTGACGCGGCGGCGCACACAACTCACCCGCTGATTGGAGCGGACTATGGATAAGTCTTCGCATACCTCGATAAGCAAGGCTGTGATACCTGCGGCCGGCCTCGGCACGCGCTTCCTGCCCGTCACCAAGGCTACTCCGAAAGAGATGCTGCCGATTGTCGACAAGCCGGCCATCCAGTACGTCGTCGAGGAAGTGGTGGCAGCCGGGCTGCGCGACGTGCTCATGATCACGGGGCGCAACAAGCGCCCCGTGGAGGACCATTTCGACCGCAACTACGAGCTGGAAGAGGCGCTGCGCACCAAGGGGGACATGGAGCGGCTGGAGGCCGTCCGCTCGATCGCCGGACTTGCCCGCGTGCACTACGTACGCCAGGGCGAACCACGCGGGCTCGGCCATGCCGTGCTGTGCGCCGAGGAGCACGTCGGTGGCCAGCGGTTCGCCGTGCTCCTCGGCGACGATCTCATAGACCCACGGGACCCCCTGCTGGTCCCCATGATCGAGGCACAGCAGCAACTCGGCGGAAGCGTTGTCGCGCTCATGGAAGTGGACCCGTCGCAGGTCAGCCTGTACGGCTGCGCGGCTGTCAAGCCCACCGGTCAGGACGGTGTCGTGGCCGTGGTGGACCTGGTGGAGAAACCCGCCCCGCAGAACGCGCCCAGCAACCTCGCCATCATCGGACGATATGTGCTCGATCCAGCGGTTTTTGAGATCCTGCACCACACTCCCCCCGGCCGTGGCGGCGAAATCCAACTCACCGATGCCATCCGTGAGATGGCCACCCACGAGAGCGTCGGCGGACCAGTGCACGGCGTGCTGTTCAGCGGCCGCCGCTACGACACCGGGGATCGCAGCGACTACCTGAAGGCGAGTATCAGGCTCGCCAGCGAGCGCGAGGACATCGGCCCCGACCTCCGCGGCTGGCTGCGCTCCTTTGTCGCCAACGAACTCGCCCCGTGACGCGCTCACGAAGCCCGTCGTGAACGACGTTCACACTCTTCCGGGCAGGAGACACCATGACTCTGAAGCTGCCTGACGCCCCGACCCGCTTCGGGACCGCCTCACGGCCACTGCGCATCGCCATGATCGCGCCACCGTGGTTCGAACTTCCGCCGACCGCTTACGGTGGCATCGAGGCGGTCGTCGCCGACCTCGTCGACACGCTCTCCGCTCGCGGGCACGAGGTGACACTCATCGGCGCGGGACGGAACCGGACCCGCGCCTCCCGATTCGTAGCGGTATTCGAGGAACCGCCCTCACTGCGCCTCGGTGAACCGATGCCCGAGGTGCTGCACGCTGCCGCGACAGCCGAAATCCTCGAGGACCTGGACTACGACATCGTGCACGACCACACCCTGGCCGGGCCGCTGTTGGCCCGTTGCCGTCCTACCTACACGGTGGTCACCGCGCACGGCCCGGTGACCGGTGAGCCCGGCGAGTACCTGCGTCGGCTCGGGAAGACCATCGAGCTGGTGGCGATCTCCGATGCACAGCGACGCCTCAATCCCGAGCTGAACTGGGTAGGACGGGTACACAATGCGATCGACGTCAGGAGCTACCCGTTCCGGGAGGTCAAGGGCGACTACGTGCTGTTCCTCGGCCGGTTCAGCCCGGACAAGGGCCCGCACCTGGCGATCGACGCCGCCAAGGCAGCCGGCCGACGCATCGTCCTCGCCGGCAAGAGCAGCGAACCGGCGGAGAAGGCCTTCTTCGACAGAGAGATCGCACCGCGGCTGGACCGGGACGTGACATACGTCGGCCAGGCGGACGCGGCGTTCAAGCGGGAGCTGTTCGCCGGAGCGCGCTCCCTGCTGTTTCCGATCCAGTGGGAGGAACCGTTCGGCATCGTGATGATCGAGGCGATGGCCTGCGGCACCCCCGTTGTGGCATTGCGCCGAGGCAGCGTTCCCGAGGTGGTGGCCGACGGAGTCAGCGGCATCATCGTCGACACTCCTGAGGAGTTGCCAGCCGCGATCGTCGCCGCCGAGCAGCTCTCACCAGCGGCATGCCGGGCGCACGTACTGGCCAACTTCGACTTGCCGGCCCTGGCCGCCGGCTACGAGCGCGTCTACACGACGCTGATCGAGGCCCGTGAGCTCCACCGTGAAACCGCCGGACAACGGTGACAGAGCGCTGATGTCCTCCATCGCCGGACGGCTCAAATAATGAGCCCGTCCGGCGATGGAGGTCGATGCGGTCACCGCACAAGTAGGGCTTGGTCAGGTCGGCTGCGGTGGTGCGGTCGCCGCCCACACCGATCCGTCGCAGCGCCCGCCCCGTCCGCATCACTCACCTGGCGAAAACTCCATATTGATCGAGTACATGAACTGGCCGACGCCCACGCAATCCCAGCCGACGGCTTCGACGGATCGAACGACCAGGTCGATCTCCTTGCGGATCTTCTTCATGGGGTTCCTGACCCGGGCCATGCCCCGGGGGTCGATGTCGATGGACGCTTCGAAGGTGTCGTCCCCTTGCGCGTGTGCGCGCCTGGCATCCGCGACGAGCTTCTGCATCCGGATCGCGTGCAGTATTCCCACGTGCCCCTCCCGTTCTGGGCTGCCGTGGGCCCGTTCGCCTTCCCAACTGCCGTACGAGCCCGTGTGATTGATAGCGGCATTCCCTATTTGGATGGTTCCATGACAGAAACGCCGAGCAGTGTGCATGCTCCGCAAACGTCAGCTGCTCGTGCCGCGCGCTCGATGCTGCGGCATGCAGGGCGCGGGTCGGGTTCGGTGCAGCCGCCGGACCGGCGATATCCTGCCCAGGGGCTCGAACTCGTCGGCGGTTCTCCCCGAATGAGCAGTAGCTCAATCAGGAGGGTCCCGCGCGCTACGGCTCCGGCCGACAGGCCGGAAATGATCAGTTCACAGGTGGATTCGTGATCAGTGACGGTCAGCTCCAGGAGGCGCCGGGCCGACCGTCACAGGATTGACATCGGGTTGATGCCGTCGAACTGCCGTACCCAATAAGGAGGTGCCCCCTGCGTGCCGTTCCACTGCGAAACGATCAGCGTCAGCGATGTCGCGCTCGCGCTGCCGGGGTGGATGTAGCCGCCGTAGAGGTTCGGCACCTGCAAGCTCGTGATCTTTGGGATGGGTGTGCTCCAGGCCGCATCCGGGCGGGGTGCCGTACGTGTCAAGATCGTGCCCAGGACCACGTCGAAGTAGCTCATGCAGTATGTGTCGCCGATCCGCTTGACCGAGAACTCGCCGGTGTTGTTGCCGGAGAGGATCACTGACGGCGGTGTCGAAGAGTCGGTCCACTGCCAGGAGCCGTTCACATAGGCCCAGTTCTGCTGCGCTCCGAAACGGCCGGCACGGAAGTCGTCGGGCTGGATCCGGAACAACTGGATCGCTCCGCCGTCGGCCGAGTTCTTGTGCGTGCCGTTCCAGCGTTTGGAGAAGATGTACAGCCAGCCGTCGGGGTCGATGCCCGCGAACGACCACATGCCGTACATGGACTGGTTGATGCCCCGGTGGTCGCCGTCCCAATGGTAGTCGTAGTCGGTCCAGGTCACGCCGTAGTCGTCGGAGTAGGCGACCCCCGACAGCAGTGAGCCGTCGTGGCCGTCTTCCCACGGCGGGTCGTCCTTCCCTCCCCATGTGTACACCGAGGTGTACTGGATGTAGGTGCGTCCGCCGAATTCGATGCAGTCGTTGGGGATCCGGCTGATCTCGAAGCCGTACCCGTTGTCTGCCCGGTGTGTGTAGTTGAACAACTGGCCCGCCTCACCGCCGGTCGGCATCGCCCAGGTGAAGGAGATCGGGGAGGAACCGGACGCGTCGAAGGAGTCCTGAGCCAGCATCGCCGGGGAGCCGATGTAGGGGTCCCCCTGCTGGATGTGGGTCCACGAGTCGCCGAAGACGTAGCCCCAGGTGTTGTCGTGTTCCCGGTGGTACGGGATGCCGAGGTCGCCGGAGCCCAGTCCCTGTGCGCTCGCCGAGTCACCGGGCTGGTCGCACAGCGGGGTGCCGTTCTGCCCGGCGGCCTCTGCGGGCGCGGCGCCCAGCAGGCCGGCTCCTGCGAGGGTGGCGCCCAGGCCCATGCCCGTCTTGAGCACGGAGCGCCGACTCGGGCGAGAGGAACGAGAGAGATCGGACATGTGATCAGTCCTCTGGATATAGACGGTGTTTCCGGATGTGTTCGACGTTCTGATGCCCGACGTTACGAGCGACCGATGACATCGCGATGACATAAGGATTCGATGTGCTCAAGTTGAAGGACCCGACCTCCGAGCTCCAAGCCCTGCTCGACGCGGTAACCAATGGACGCGGCCCTGACCTCTACTGCCCGTTCAACGAACTACAGGTAGCGGTGGCCGTGGTGGTGGGCCTGGGCAGATAGGTGGCGGGTGAGGTCGGGGGCGGGCGGCGGTTTGGCGACGGCGCCTCGGAGACGCGGGAGCGGGCGTGGGTCGGCTGCACAGTTGTCGCCGGGTGAGAGCTGCCACTGCTCCCATTCGCCGAGGAGCCGAGGAGATTGCCCGTCACCTCGACCGCGGCGCCGCAGGTGAGCAGCGCTGCGGCCAGCGCGGTCAGTCCGACGGAGGCGCGCAGTGCCCGGGACGCCGTGGAACGCGGGTCGACGTCCATCATCAGTCCACGTATTCCTGGGCGACCTGGACGTACTCGAAGCCCTTGACGTCGGTGGCGATCTGCATCTGACCGGTCTTCGACGAGGCGATCAGGGTGTTGAGTAGACCAGTGATCGCTGCGCTCAGCGCCGACTCGGTGTCCGAACCGTCGGCGATGAACAGCGCCTTGGTCGCCACCTGTTCCAGCACGTCGCGCTTCGCGCCGCCGAAGCCATAGGCGATCACGTGCGGGTGGCGCGGCCAGTCCCTGTCCACCAGCGTGCGGAAGGAGTTCTGCCAGTGCCCGTCGGTCGGACCGCCATCGGTCAGGAAGAAAATCGTTGGCCGCAGCACGCTGAAGTTCTGCATCCTCAGATTGCTGACATCCTGTTCGATGCACTCCCGCACCCGGTCGAAGGTCTTCCCGTATTCCGTGCGCCCGCCGCAGATCACCTCGGGCATGGCCGGCACCTGCTCCATGTCCGACATCGGGATCACCACGTGCACATCGGTGGAGAAGGCGACCACGCAGACCCGGGCGAACTCCGAGACGCGGGGATTTGTCGCCAGGTTGTAGTGCAGACGGGAGAGGGTCGCGTTGAGTACTGCCTCGTGCGGCTTCATCGACGAGGACGCGTCGATCACCACATAGGTGGGTAGGCAGAGTGACATGGTGCACCTCTGAGCTAGTGGTTGGAGGCGATGACGAAGAGCAGGATCACGGCTATGACGAGCACGAGAATCCACCCGCCGTGCGGGGTGGTCGGAGGCTTCTGGATCTCCACGGTGGGCGCCGACTCGCGTTTCTTCACGGCCGTATCGGTGCCGGCGGGGGACTGCGGGATCATGGCCGGCAGCGGGGGCAGCGCGGTGCGCGTCGGACGTGGCGCGGTCCTGAGATAGGGCCCGCTGTTCAGCGCCTGATTCAGCTGAGCGGCCGAGGGCCGTCGCTCGCGGTCGGTCGCGAGCAGCATGTCGAGCAGTACTTCGGAGACGGCGGGCTGGTTCTGCCAGGGGGACGCGGCGACGGTGTGGAAGGCGCGCGCGTCACGCCGGCCCGTCATGCATTTGGCGACGAGCAGTCCGAGCCGGTAGCGGTCGGTGTACTCGTCCGCGTCGGTGCCCGGCGGCGTGAGCGGGTCGGCCCAGTTCGGCTGGTGGATGTCAGGCATCTTCTTCGGCTGACAGCCGTCGACGTCGATGAGGTAGACAGAGCGCTGATCCGGGCTCCAGAAGGCGTTGGAGAACGACCAGTCCGAGTAGACCAGGCCCAGGCTCTCCAAGATCGCGGCGAGCTCCGTCAGTTGGCGACAGGCGGCCAGCCTGCCCGCGAAGCCGGGGGGCGGCAGTCCGACGCCCCGGATCGACTCGTCGGACTTCGCCAGCCAGTCGATCTCCACGAAGCGGCGCTCGCTGAACTCGCCGCGCCGCAGCTCGGAACGGTACTGCTCGGGCGCCATCGGGATCACGCAGCCGACGGCCGGGTTGCCGGGCTCGTGGATCCGGGCCGCGGGCCAGCACGTCCCGGCGTACAGGGCCGCACGATCCGCCTCCGGCAGCGTGCCCGGAGCCGAGATCAGCAGGTCGAGCCGATGGGCGTCCTCCGGGTGCTGGTCCGGCCGGTAGAGCTTGGCCAGCCAGCCCGGATGGTTCGTGAGTGGCTTCACGGCGATGGCCTGGCCGTTGTGTTCGGAGATCGGCTCGGCGAATGGTCCGAGATCGCTGACGCTCACGGTCCGCGGCAACACCCAGCCCCGCGGATCGGCCGCCGGGCCGTCGCCGTCGCCGACACTGTCATCCGCGCCGTCGATGAGATTGGGTTCTGTCATGCCCGGCCACCGTTCCACACCACGACAGCGGTGCGGTCGTCAAGGCACTGCGGTGCGTCGAAGCCGACGTCGGCGGTGAACCGCGTGGCCGGGACCGGCGAGCGCCAGGCGTTCGCGAAGTACTCGTTGACGTTGCCCGCCGGTTCCGCCCACGCGTCGCCGATCCCGTCCGTGACCAGGGCGAGGGCGGCGCCGGGAGCCAGCGTGACGTAGTGGCCCCTGGCCAGTTGCGGCGTGTCCGGCAGTCGCCCGGCGACCTCGTTCGAGACCACCGCGGCCGCGCGGTCCTTGGCCTCGCCGGCGCAGAACCGCCACAGCGGGCCGCGCAGGTCGAGCGTCCAGGCCGAACTGTCGCCGAGCCACGCGACCCAGGCCTCCGCGACGCCGTTGATGTCCGGCTCGGCGAGCACCGCGGTGATCAGCACCGTGGCCACGTGCGAGGTGCCGACGCCGCGGCCGGCCGCGTGCGCGGCGATCGATTCCGCGATCCGCCCATACAGCTCCTTGACATCGAGCCCGCCGAAGCCCACTGCCTCGATCTGCTCGCGCAGCAGGGTGACGGCCTGGCTGGAGGCCGTGGTGGCCCCGGCGTCGGACCAAGCCGCGCTGGACAGGCCGTCGGCCACGGCCACGATCGCGTAGCGGCTGTCCCGGCTTCGCCCGATCCGGTAGGAGTCCTGCCGCGGCTCGGCGGGCTGGCCGCAGCGGTGGCCGGGCCCGATGACGGAGGCCGCGCGGATGGTGAAGGCACCGACCGTGGCCTCGTCGGCAGCGATCCCGTTCTGTACCGTGCGCTCTGGCAGCAGCCAGGGGTAGCCCTGGGCACGGGCGCCGTCGCCGAAGCGGGGGACGCTCAGGTCGGTCGGCCGCTCGCGCAGGAACGGCCGGGGCCTCGGGGGCTGGGACTGCGGCGCCGCCGGTCCGGTGACGTAGCGGCAGATCGGAACCGTTGTGCTGGGCTGGGGTTCCTGTGCGAGCCGATCCCGCTGCCGGGCTAGCGTCGCGGCGGACTCGGACCCCAGCACGGCCGCCGCGCCGACGACACCCACTGCCGCGAGGGCGAACACGTCCACCAGCGGGCCATACCGCCGATGCGGCGTGCTGACCTCGATGAAGGCCCCGATGACGACGGCCACGAACAGCACCGCCCGCAACCGTCCGTCCATGAGGCCGTCTCGCCGGCTGTCGTCCCGGCTCACGGCCGTTCCCCGGAATCGCGGGATTTCGGCCCGGAGGCAAAGTGCTGAGTGCCGTGCTGCACCGCGAATACCTCACCTGAATTGGTGGCGGAATTGACCTGGATCACGATGTCCGGCCTTTCTTGGGTTCGCAGCGAAGCCAGGGCCATGACGTCCTGGGCGAGATCCGGGTTCCGGTCGAGCAGCTGAGACAGGGCCTCGGTCCAGTAGTCCACGGCCCCGGCGTCGACCGCTCCCCTCGTGGCGGTCGACTGCCGGTTCAGCGCGACGGACAACTCGTTGCGGCGGCTGCCGCGAGCCTGTGCGAGGACGCCGCTCATCAGCCTCTTCGCCTCCTGCCAGAGATCGGTGCCCATCGCGGAGACCAGAGCGGTAGCGCCGCTCGCGGCCAGCTCGGCGAGTTCCTCGTTCATCAGCGCGTATCAACCCGGTCGTTGTGGCGGATGTACTGGTCGCCCCGGTGCACGGCGAAGACCGTGCCGTTTCCTGTGGCCTGGACCATCTGCTCCACGGTCCGCAGCTCGGGTTCCGCAGGCTGCTCGCCGGAGCCGGAATCCCGGCCGGAACCGACGCGCGGCCCGACGGGGCTGCCGGGGTACCAGAGCCAGGCCCGCGCGGCGTACCCCTTGACCTGGACGTCGGCCGCGGTGAAGGCGTCGGCTTCGAGCCCCTCGTAGCCGTGCCCGACTGTTTCCTCGTAGAAGTGGTGCGAAAGGATCGCGGCCATCGGGGTGCCGCCGGTACCGGCCAGGGTCGCGTGCCGCAGCGGGGCCGAGTCGAGCAGCCGGGCCAGCGCCTCGAAGGGGGCGCCGGAGACGGTGCCGTCCGGATCGAGTCGGATCTCCCCCGCGTGCACCGCGGCCCGCACCCGCAGCCGGATGTCCGCGCCGGCGTGCCGGTTGTGCTCACGGATCCGTGAGCCCAGCTCCGGGAGCAGCGGGAACAGTAGTCTGGCCTTGGGCAGTGCGGCCGGGGCGACGAGCTGGCAGCCGTCGCCGGTGTCGACGTACGCGAAGTCCCGCGCGTCCAGATCCGCGATGTCGAGGGCGCCCGACAGCGCGGAACGCAGAACTCTGCGGATCTCCTGCAGCCGCTGCTCGCCGCGGCCCGCGGAGCCCGCGATGTCGCACGCCAGCAGGGCTCGGTATTCGTACCTTGGATTCACAATTCCTCCGCGATCACGACAGGCGTAGGCAATTCGAAGATCGATTTGCTGTCGTCCGGGTTATCCGGTGTCGACAAGATGATTGACGAGATCGTAGAGGAGGGGTCCTCGGGTAGAACGGCTACTAATACGGCTTGTGCGGCTTCGACTGCACGAGGAAGAAAGGTGTGGCCGATGAGCAACACACGGGTTCGCGGGGCCGCGGCCTACTGGCCTCCGGCCGGGCTGCTCGGCCGGGTCGACGAGGCCAACCGCGGAATCCTCATGGGACTCGGCCACGGCGTGGCCTACCCGGCTGGTCAGATCACCATCCGCGAGGCCGACACCTCGGACTTCACGCTGCTCCTGCTCGGCGGCATGGTGAAGGTGACCGCGCACGCGCAGGACGGCCGCGAGGCGCTGCTGGCCGTGCGGATGGCCGGGGACCTGGTCGGGGAGTTCGCCGGGATCGACGGTCAGCCGCGCGTCGGCACCGTGACCGCCTGTGGCAGGGTGCTGGCCCGCTACATACTGCGTTCCGAACTGCTGGAGTGTACGAAACAGCACCCCGCCATAGGACTTGCGCTCAGCGCGAGCGTGGTGGCGAAGCTGCGTACGGCGACCGGCCGGATCGTCGACTTCACCGGTTGCGACGTGCTCGGGCGGCTGGCCAGGATCCTGCACCACCTGGCCGTCACCTACGGGCGTCCCGGCCGAAACGAAGCCCAACTCCCGCTGTCGCAGCCGGAGATGGCCACCCTGGTCGGCGCGGCGGAGTCGTCGATCCACAAGGCCCTGCGGGCGCTGCGGGAGTCGGGCGCGGTCGTGACCGGCTACCGCAGGATCACGATCCTCGACCTGGATCACCTCGCGCGGATCGCCGTCGCGGCCGGGCCCGCCGGATTGCCGGCGATCTCGCCGAACACGTAATAACGCCGGGTTCGCACGATGGGTCGGCGCCAGCCTGACCGAGTGCCGGGACCCGGGCGTTGGAGAGGACGAAGGAAGCAGATGTCAGAGAACAATGGTGCTCCGGACGATTCCGGGCGGATCCGGGCCGGCGACGTGTCCGGAACGATGGTCATAGGCAGCCACAACACCGTGAGCAACCTGAAGATCACCGCCGAGTCCGGTTCGACCGTCACCGTGCACGGGGGACCGCTGCCGGATCCGGTCAAGCGCCCGTCGATCTCCCAGCTGCCGCGGTCCGCCGCCGAGCCGCTGATCGGACGAGCGCGGGACGTGCACGTACTGCAAGAGGCGATCGAGACACGTCAGTTGGTGCAGGTCTGGGGCGAGTCCGGGGTCGGCAAGAGTGCGTTGCTGCGCCACCTCGCTTGCACGATGGCGCGCGGGCCCGAAGGCGCGGCCTATATCGAAGCCGGCGGACGTACGGCTGATGACATCGCGCAAGCGATATTCGACATCAGTTTCGACGCGCCGAACTACAAGCCGTCGCTGGAGGTGCTGAAGGAGCATCTGAAGACCCTGCGGCTGCGGATCTACCTGGACGACGCGGGGCTCGACGAGAAGGACCTGCGCCGACTCGTCGACATGGCCGAGCAGTCCACGTTCGTCTTCACCTCGCAGCAGCGGTCCGCGGTCGACGGTGTGCGCGCGATCCAACTCGAAGGGCTGTCGGCCTCGGCGGCGGCGGAACTGGTGGCGGCGCTGCTGTCCCGCGAGCTGCGGCCCGACGAGGCGCCGATCGTGGACGCGCTGTGCGACGCGGTGGACGGCAACCCGCTCCGGCTGCGGCGCATCGCCTTGTCGGCCGCGACCGGCAAGGGCCTGCCGGGCATCGCCGATCTTCCCGAACTGCTTCCCGCGCTGCTGAACAAGCTCCGGCCGCAGGAGCGCGACCTGCTGTACCTGCTCGGTTCGCTGTCCGGCGCCGAGTTGGTCCCCCGGCATCTCAATGATCTGCTCGGGCGGCCGGACACCGACGCGCTCGCCGAGGGTCTGGTGCGACACGGCCTGCTGCTCGCCTCGGAGACCGGCTACAGCTGTCCGCCGGATGTCGCCGAGTGCGTGCTGAACATTCGGAAGACGGAGTTTCCCGCCGATCGGCTCTGCCGGGCGCTCACCGCGTGGGTCGAGGCGAGGGACACCACTCCGGACGACGTCGCGGCGCACTTCCAGGCCCTGGATGTCGCGGTGCTGCGAGCGGAGCAGAGCGGACAGGCGCAGCTCGGCGCGGCGTTGGCCCGTGCCGCCTCGCCGAAGCTGGCGCTGTCCCGGCAGTTCGACGCGTGGGGCAGCCTGCTCGGTGTCGGTTGGGCAGCGGCGAAGAGCGCGGGGGACAAGGAGGGTGAGGGGTTCTTCCTGCGCGAGGCTCGCACCCGCCGGAAGGCGATTGGGCGGGTCGCGCAGACGACGGCCCTCGTGCTCGAGGCGGAGGTGCTGTGGCGGGAACTCACCGCCCTGCACGCGCATTCGGCGGCCCACCAGGTCGCCAACGCGGCGTCGACCAGCACATCGCCGGTCCACCCGTTTACCCCGACGCACGGCGCGGTCCACACGCAGGCCTTCACACACCCGACCGCCGCCACGTCCGCCACTTCGGCTCCCGCGCACACAACCTTGCCCGTCCACGTGGCGAGGCCGGTGGTCGACCTGTCCCATCCCTCCGCACAGCCGCACGTCGCCGCCCACGTGACCAGCGCACACTCAGCCGCACCGATACCCCAGCGGATCGACCTCTCGGCGGCGCACCCTTCCGTTGCCCACTCGACGCACGCCGTGAGCACCACCACGCCTGCGACGAGCGCAGGCCACACGACCGCCGCCGGTGCGGCGAGTGCCAAGGTCGGAATTTCGGCACTCGCCCTTGCCTGCACGATCGGCTTCGCGGCCGTACTGGGCGTGGGTGCCATGGTCTACGCGAACGATCAGCCGAACCCGTCTCCAGCCCTCGCGGCCAGCCCCGTCAGCACGCCGAGCCCGATCGACAACACCTCGGCCACCGTCGATCCCGTGTGCGCGACCGTGATCCCCGACCTGACGTCAGAGATCCAGCGGTTCAGCACCGATGCCGCCATCGCGTCCGATGCGGTCGACTCGTACAACAGCGCCATGGCCTCCTACAACTCGGGCGACACGTCCACCGCTCCCGACGACAGCACGTTGCTCTCCGAGGTCGGCACCGTCATCAGCGACCTGAATTCCGTCGAGTCCACGTTGCAGGGGGCCATCTCGCAAGCCCACGACAGCTCCGTGACATCAGACCTCGACGACATGCTGACTGCCACTCAGCAGCTCGAGAGCCTGTATCAGTCGTACGAGAACGATCCGAAAAATTCCGAGGTCGACCCGTCGAGTCAGGCCCTGGCGATGAACTCGGCGTCAGACAGCCTGCAGACCGATTGCGGCGAGTGACCTTCCTCTCCGAGACCAACCAAGAAAGGCCGGCCATGCCTGCGGAAACCACACACGGAGACATCCACACCGGGGACGTCTCCGGCACCTTCGTCGTAGGAGACAACAACCGCGTGACGAACACGACGCGTCACCCCGAGCAGCCGCAGCCGCAGCCGCAGCCGCAGCCGCAGCAGCAGAGCTCGGCGGAGGACCAGGCAGCCGTCTTCGCAGTCCAACACGGCACCATGCACGTCACGTACAACGCCGCAGCCGAGCGTGAGGCGGAAGGCTGAGAAACGCCGCGTGCCCCGGCCGACGATCGGCCGGGGCACGTACCCTGCGATCCGCTCAGTCCTTGTCGGCCAGCAACTCCAGGTCCTGAGCACTCAGCGTCGCCGTCTTCAGCAGTTCCCTGATCAGGTTGACACTGAGTGTCGAGCCGACCGGCTCGCCGACCTCGTCACGCAGCAGTCCGCGCACGCCCCGGCGGTGCAGGCGTTCGCGCACGTCCTCGACCGTGTTCGCGACCGACTTGTAGGTCCAGGACTTGGTCACGTAAGGGGAAGCGTTGACCAGACGGGCCGTGTCCTCCCAGGCCAGCGGGAGCGGGAAGGCGTCGTGGCCCTCCAGGTAGCGCCGGGCGAGCGCGGTGAGCACCAGCCGCTCCTGCGGGGAGAGTTCGTAGACCGTCTCGGGATCCACGGTCTCCGCACCGCTCGTGGAGCGGGGATTCCGGTCGTCCTCGTCCACGACGCGGACCTCCACCAGGTGGGAACGCCGCTTGGACGAGTTGATCACCAGCGGGGTGTACCCGGACTCGATGAGCCGCTTGTGGCCGGTGAGCATCAGCACGCCGTCGGGCAGTTCGATCGGCAGATTGCCGGTGTTGACCAGCCACCAGTCGCCGTCCGTGGCCGTGCAGGTGAACACGCCGTGCCGACGGCTAACGGTCGGGTCGTCAACACCGACCGGCACATGCACGTCCTCGCGGTCGCGCCCGAACAGCAGCGTGTACCGGCGCGGCGGCACGGCGTACCCGCCCTCCGGACCCAGTACGAAGATCGTCCCCGGCGGCGCCGAGGGCACCCTGTCGGAGGGACTGCCCGGCGGCAGCATCTGGGGTGGGAAGTTTCCGTACGCCATATCACATACCTCCGGCTCGGCTCGCGTCAGTGTATGAGCGCACCGCGAGGACCGGTCCTCCCACAGATGCGTACGCTGGGCAAGGGCGCGTTCGCCGCCAACTCGTTTTGCCTTTCCCTGACTTGCTCGATAGCCTGCCCGCCGTGAGCGCGAGCGGCCGGGGAACTGCTGATGATGGATAGCACGATCGCCGAACCGCTCGGCGCGGACGATCCGCAGGAGATCGGCAGCTTCAACGTCATCGGTCTGCTCGGCGTCGGCGGCATGGGCGAGGTCTACCTCGGGGCGTCCGACAAGGGCTACGCCGCCGTCAAGCGCGTCCGGCCACGGTTGGTCTCCAGCGAGCGCTTCGAACGCGAGGTCGGCATCCTCTACCGTGTGCCGGCCGGGGTCGGGCCGCGGGTGCTGGCGAGCGACGGCACCGCGGAACGTCCCTGGTTCGCCACCGAGTATGTGCCCGGACTCACCGTGGACGAGGCGGTCCGGCTGCGCGGCCCGCTGCCTGCCGAGGCGCTGTGGCTGCTGTTGGCCGAGGCGGCCACTCAACTGTCGGCCGTGCACGCGTTCGAGATCGTGCACCGTGACGTCAAGCCCGGCAACGTCATGCTGGTGCGGGACGGCGTGAAGCTGATCGACTTCGGCATCGCGCGCGCCGCGGACCAGGCGAGGCTCACCAAGGGCGGTGGCGGCTACGGTACGCAGGGATTCTCGGCACCGGAACAGCAGGCCGGGGACGAGGACGTGGACGCGCCCGCGGACGTCTACTCGCTCGGGGCGCTCGTGCTCTACGCGGCTTCGGGCCGCACGCCCGGTGTCGTCCCCGACGTCGAGCCGCTGCATGCCGTGGACGCCGACCTCGCCGCCGTCATCGGGTCCTGTCTCGCGACCGGCCCCGGAGCCCGCCCCACCGCCGGCGAGGTGGTGGGGGCGGCCCGCGCACACCTGCCTGTTCCTCCTCCCTCCTGGCCTTCCGAGGTCATGTCACGCATCGCCTCGCGACGTGCCTTCGCCGCGACGCCGGTCGGTAAGCTGGAGACCGTCCCGCCGCCGGACCGGGATGCGGATCCGACGCCTGAGACCGCGCCCCCGTCCGCCGCGTTACCTCGCCACCCACGCAAACGCCTGCTCCTGCTCCCGACCGCCGCAGTGATCGCCCTCGGCGCCGTCGCAGCGTTCGTACTCGTCCCGTCCGCTTCCCGGCACAACGGCGCTGCGCATCCGTCCGACAGAGCGTCGGTCAGCGTCGAGCCCGTGGCCGGGGCGACACGGACGTCCTCCGAGAGCCCAAGCCGTTCGGCCTCGCCCACCGCGGAGTCCGGGCGCCCGACCCCGGTAGTCCCGGCCGGCACGGACACGACCGTCCCGCCGAGCGCGTCCAGCGCGCGTTCGCCCTCTGCCCCCGTCGCGACCGCCGCGTCCTCAGCAGCCGCCACCCGCGTCACCTCGTCGTCGATCAGTGGTATCAACGGCAGCGACGACCCGGCACAGGTCAAGGGCTCCGAGGCGGACACCTCCTGGGTCGGCAACGACGCCGCCTGCTCCGCCTGGCTGGACGACAACGGCTCCGGCGAGCTCGCAGGCGTGCTCAATACCTCCCTGAACCAAAGCTGCGGCGCCGAGCTCTACCGCAGCGACGGCATCGCGTACACGTTCCATGCCTCCTTGGGCGCCGCGAAAACGAGTTTCATCTCAGACGTCGGCCACACGATGTGGATCTGCGTCTGGAACGCGAGCGACCGATCCGACGAGCAGTGCTCCGCCCGCTTCGCCATGAACGGCGACACCCCGGTCAAGGAGTGAAACAAACGGCACAACCCGTGGGCCTCCCGAGCTGCCCGGAAGGCCCTACCTGGCGCGTGCAGAGTTTGGATTAACGCTCATCCGAGGTTCCGGTGGCGGTGGTGCGTGCGGCGCCCTGCGGCCAGAGGACCTCGACCGGGATGCCGCAGGTGCGGGCGAAGGCGGCCAGGTGCGCGGTGGCGTCCCGGCCGGGGGACGGCGAGCCGTCCCAGTCGGCCAACAGCTGCCGGCGGCACTCGACGAGCCGCTCGTCGGCACTGACGCAGGCGTTCCGGTCGACCGTGATGAGGATTCTTGAAACCCCCATGCCCGCTCACCGCCCCAGCGCGACGACGAGAAGGGTACGGGTGGGTGTCGTGCCGACCAGGCGGCAGTGGTGGGGGATGCGGCCGCGATGGTGGGCGCTCTGGCCGGCCCGCAGACGGATTGGTTCCTGGCCGCGCAGTTCCAGGTCGACCTCGCCTTCGAGGACGTAGACGAGGTCCTCCCCGGTGTGCTCGAACCAGCCGCGCTCGGCCTGCCGGGGTGTGAAGGCTGCTCGTACGCCTCTATGACGTCGCTCTGGCCGCCGGGGATGAGGACGCGCGCGCCAGCGTCGCTTGGAACCGTCCCGAGGGGCCCAGAACGCGGTCTTCCGCGCCTACCGCTATGGGCCGGAGCACATGTCCTGGCTACGTCGGGAACGGGACGGACGGGCTCACCTGAGGAGACGTCACCGGTCGAGATCCTCCCTCGTACTCCGTCTCCGGTACGCCGATATCCGAGAAGACGGCCCGTGCCTGTCGCCTCATCAGTTCGGCGGCAGTTCCGTCGGTCTTCCGGTGGGCGCGGGCGAGTGCCATGAGGGTGCGGGGCCCTGGGCCTCGTGGTGCGGGGGATCTCCGACGCCGCGAGCCCCAGGCTGCGCAGCAGCAGTTCAAGGGCTTCGCCGGGTCTCCGCGGGCGGGGTGCCTTCCGGATCGAGCACCCTGCGCAGCGAGTTGACGTGAGTGGGCAGCACCTTGTGGCCGCCTGCGGGAGGCTCCTCGCCCCACACCGCGTCGAGCAGCCACTCATGACTCACTACGGCCCCTTGGCGCAGCAGCAGAGCAGCCAGCACGGCCTGCCGCTTGACCGGCCCCAGCTCGAGCGGCGCCCCATTCCGCCATGCCCGTAACGGTCCGAGCACTTCGAACCGCAGCAGCTGAGGAGATCCGTCGTCCACCCCGAAGCCTCCGCTCCCCTACGTCATCGGAATTTCATCAGAATTGCAGCACCCCCGGCCATGGTGATGGACACGACATCGCACAACCCGCACAACCGAAGGGGGTCCACGTGACCGAAGTGGAGTTGGTGGCCACCGCGTTAGCCATGGGGGCGGCGGCCGGACTCACCGACACCTCACGAGGAGTCGTCCAGGACCTCCACACCGTGCTGAGAGAGGCGGTCCGCCGACGGTTGTCCGCTGGCGGCGACGGCGTGCGGGGCGGATACGGCGTACGGGTGCTGCACGCGTACGAGACGGACCCCGATGTGTGGCATACCCGGCTGCTCCAGGTCCTGGCCTCCGGGCTGGAGATGGACGAGGAGATCCTCGGGGCGGCCCGCGCAGTGCTCCGCGCGGACCGCCGGACAGGGCACGTCATCGTGGACGTGGTCGGCTCATGACGTGGTGGGCCAAGGGTCTCCGGGTATTCCGTATCCGGACAGCCGAAACGGCCGTTTGCCCAGCTCTGCGGGCTGCCACTTCCGCGAGCTAGGGTTGCGGACAGAGAACACCGACGGAAAGCGCCCTTGTCGGGTATCGACAAGCGCGTGAGCCCGGGTGACCGGACGAGCTTCCGTGGTGCCAGCGAGCCAGCAAGCGGTCACTACGTGATGAGCGCCGAGGTGCTCCGGCGGACAGCCGGTGGACAGACGCCTTTGGACGGTGCGTCACGCCATTCGGAGCTTGTTGATCAAGGTCGGCAGACGCGCTGTACGAGGTCCTGCCAGCCCTGTGCGGTCCGCTCCTCGATCTGGAGGGAGGCTTCGGTGAGGTCGGACGCCGACAGGTAGAGCAGGAGGGGGCCTTCCAGGGCCGCGGTGAGCTGGACGGCCAGGACGTCGAGGTCGGCGGCGCCGAGGTGTATCTGCCCTAGCAGCATGCGGATGTGCATCCGGGAGAGGGTCGCCTCTGATCCGGTGGGTACGGATTGTCTGCCGTCCAGCCCGGCGCGGGTGATCTCGCGGTGTTCGATCATGAAGCCGACCCGGGCCCGGCCGTAGGCGATCAGGCGGTCCAGCGGCTCAGCGCCCGGGCCCAGCGGCGGCGGCCCGGCCAGCACCTGCTTCTGGAAGGCCTGCTCCTCGTCTTCCATCAGCGCCTTGAAGATCCCCGCGCGGGTGCCGAACCGACGGAACACCGTCCCCTTGCCCAGGCCCGCCCGTTCGGCCAGCCCGTCCATGGTCAGGTTCTCCGTGCCCTGCTCGGCGAGCATCTCGCGGGCCGTGGCCAGCAGATGCAGCCGGTTGCGTACGGCGTCGGCACGCTCGACGCGCGGCGCTCCCACCAAGGGCAAGACGGGTCGATCCACAGGAATCACTCTACCGGCAGGAATAGCAAACGGGGTAAAGTCCGTTTATGCTGCGTGTGGCGACACCGCCGACACGCCACTGGGCCGTCCCCGGGCGCAACGCACTGAACTGGAGAAAACCGATGAGCCTCTTCCGTCTCGACGCCAGCATCATGCCCGCCACCTCGACCAGCACCGAACTCGCCGACGTGCTGGAAGCCGAATGGTCCGCCACCCGCCCCGGTGAGCCGGTCGTCCGCCGTCACTTGGGCACCGATCCGCTGCCGGCCGATGCCTGGACCCTCGCGGCCACCGGCCGTTTCACGCCCGAAAGCGGGCGCACCCCGGCCCAGCGCGACGCCCTCGCCCTGGCCGCCGATCTGACGGCGGAGCTGACCGACGCGGACGCCGTCCTGCTGGCTGTCCCGCTCTACAACTTCGGCGTCTCCCAGCACTTCAAGACCTGGGTCGACCTCATCATTGCCGGAGCCGGACCGGCTGCCAACGGCCTGCTGAAGAACAAGCCCGCAGCGCTGGTCACCGTCCGCGGGGGCGGCTACGGACCGGGCACCCCCCGCGAGGGCTGGGACCACTCCACCCCCTACCTCCGGCGCATCCTCAGCGACATGTGGCAGGCCGACCTCACCGTCATCGAACGCGAACTCACCCTCGCCGCCACCAACCCCGCCATGGAAAGCCTCAAGGACCTGGCCGCCCAACGGCACACCGAGGCCCTGGACGCCGCCCGCCACGCCGGCCGCGCCCTGGCCGCCAAATGACTGGAAGATCGGATTCATCTACCGGGACTCGCCCCCACCCGGCGGAACTCGGGGTCCTCAGATCTGCTTTCCCCGCTTAGGTCTTCCGAGCAGGACGAGAAGGAGAGCGCTGCCGTGGACAACGCCACCGTCAGGCGGCGCCGGGTGCCCGCACAGGTGTCGATCCTCCATTCAGAGCAGGATCGACACCTGTGCGGCGATCAACGTGGCCATGACGCCTGCCGCAGAGTCGTCGAGAAGCCATCCATGAAAGGGAAGCGAAGTGGCCGGCATGGGTGATTACGGACACAACCTCGAGTTCGGCGTCTTCGTCGAGCCGGCCGCCCAATCCGCGGACCAGGTGGTAGCCCTGTCGGTGCTCGCCGAAGAGGCGGGGTACGACCTCGTCTCGTTCACGGACCATCCCTACTCGCCACGTTCTCTGGACGCCTGGACCCTGATGTCCTTCGTGGCCGCGCGGACCGGTCGTGTGCGACTGTCGGCCAACGTGCTGAGCCTGCCGCTGCGGCCACCGGCGGTGTTGGCGCAAGCCGCCGCGAGCCTCGACATTCTGAGCCACGGACGCGCCGAGCTCGGCATCGGCGCGGGCATCGCCTGGGACGCGATCGAGGCGATGGGCGGCCGACGCCTCGATCCGGGCGACAGTGTGGAGGCTCTCGAGGAAGGTATCCATGTGATCCGCGAGCTGTGGGACGCCGGTGAGCAGGGCAGCGCGCGGTTCGAGGGCAAGCACTACCGGCTGGCAGGCGCCCTCCGCGGGCCGGCGCCGGTGCACGACATCAGCATCTGGGTCGGCGCGTTCA
Organism: Actinacidiphila oryziradicis; assembly: GCF_005047355.1. GTDB lineage: Bacteria > Actinomycetota > Actinomycetes > Streptomycetales > Streptomycetaceae > Actinacidiphila > Actinacidiphila oryziradicis. The sequence continues at coordinate 23,225 of NZ_SUMC01000063.1, read as the reverse complement.
AACCCCGGATGCTGAGGCTGGTCGGCCGGCTCGCCGACGGGTGGTGGCCCACCACCGCCGGGCTCAAACCCGGCGACCTCGCCGCCGGCAACGCCGTGATCGACGCGGCGGCCGCCCGAGCCGGGCGCGAACCCCACGCGATCCGGCGGCTCCTGAACCTGGGAACAGTCGACGCACCCGCGCGTGAAACGGCCGCGGAGCTCGCCAGGCTCGCGCTCGAAGACGGGATCGGGACCTTCATCGTGACCGTAAACGATCCACGCGCGATGGTGGACTTCGCCTCCGAGGTTGCGCCCCGCGTGCGAGAGGCCGTCGAGGAGGCACGGCTGAGCGGGCCGGGCGCTCAGCCTGCGCCAGTGGGAGCGGCCGAGGCCGGCATCAGCGCGCCGGCGGCGGCACCCGGCGAGTCCGAGGACGAGCGGTTGGGAGTGACGCCGACGCCGGACAAAGCGGTCCGCCTCAGCGACCGGGCCCCCTGGAACGCTTCGACGCGGCCGCGGCGGGACCGCTCGGGCCCGGAAGTGAGCTACACAGACCAGGGACGCCGCGTCTCCAAGCAGCTGATCAAGGTGCACGACATGCTCCGGGGCGAGCTGTCGGACCTACGGGACATCGTGCGGCAGGTACACGACGGGGCGATGCAGGCCGGGGACGCCAGAGCGGCGCTCAACGAGATGGCGCTGCGCCAGAACGACTGGACGCTGGGCGCGTTCTGCGCCCGCTACTGCAACGCCGTGACGCAGCATCACGGCATCGAAGACGCCTCCGTATTTCCACACCTGGCGCGCCGCGAACCGCAGCTCAAACCGGTGATCGACCGGTTGACCGAGGAACACCAGGTTATTCATGACGCGATCCAGGAGGTCGACCGGGCACTCGTTCAGCATATGACACGACCGGAGAACCACGACACCATCCAAGGTGCGATCGATTACCTGACCGACGCCCTCCTCTCACACCTCGCGTACGAGGAACAGGAGCTGGTGGAGCCGCTGGCGCGGCTCGGGTTCTACCCGGACCAGGTGCCCGTCAGGAACTGAAGCCCGTCAGCGCGTCGGGGCGCCAAGGGATACGGAAGACGAGGTGAACGGCGCCGGGTTGTGTGCCTCGTACGACAGGTAGGTCGGCACCGCGATCTGCTCGTGCGGTGGTCTCAAGGGACAGCAGGCCGATGTCGGGGAGCCCGAGGAAGGTGTTGCTCACCCCGGCACCGGTGACGTAGACCGCGTCGAAGCCCAGGTCTTCGGCGATTCGGGCGGTCAGGGCGTTGGCCACGCCCGGCAGCAGCAGCCCTCCCTCGGCGTCGATCAGCTTCCGCAGCGAGGCAGGAGACCTCGGTGCGCTCACCGACCCGCCCCTACCGAACCGCGGGCTTCCCGGCTCGTCGCAGTACAGGATGCCGGGGAACGGCTGCCCGGCCCCGCTGAGCGGCGACTGCTCCGGCAGCGCCCAGTGGGCCGGCTCCCACAGGGGGTGGCCGGTCAGAAGAAGCGTCGCCACCTTCAGGGCCTGGGCGGGCGGAGCGCCCACCGTCACCAGTGCCGTGGCGAGTGTCCCGGGCGCGTCGGCCGGCAGGTCCCGGTCGCCGAGCGCGGGCAGCAGGAGCGGCAGGCGGGTGTGCGGGTCGTGGATGCCGGGGGCGGTGCGGTCGGGGGTGTTGGCGATGTGGGTCAGCTCGTGCCTGGACAGGTCGATGTGGGCCGACGGTTCCGCTCGACGCGAGTGTGCGCTGGTGATCCCCGGTCAGCGGCGGCCGGTGGCCAGGATGACGAGGAACTGGCCGCCGCCCGCCTCGATGTCGGCGGTCACCGGCAGCCCCGGTACCAGTCGGGAAAACCGGTCCACCAGCCAATCCGCCGCCTCTTGGGCGTCCTGCCTGGTCGGACAACGGCCCACCATCTCGCGGCCCCCCTTGCGCTCCAGCCTCCCGGCAACGGTGATCAGCGGCGCGGGTTCGACCACGTACAGGCGGTCCGGCCAGGCGATGACCACCTTGACCGCGCCCTTGCAGGTGTTGCACCCACGGTGCGCGAGCCGCTCGGCGACCTTGGCCTTCCGATCGGCGGTCCGGCTGTCGACGCTGGGCCCCCGCAGGTCGTTCACCGACTTGTCGGGGTCGACCGGTTCGTCGCACACCCAGCACCGCCAGCCGTCACGCCCGGCCACATCGTCAAGGAGACTCACCCAAACAAACTACCCTGCTGGCCGCCACCCCGCGCACCAGTGCCGCCAGGCACTGCACGTCCAGGTTGCGGATGACCTCTATCAGGGTGTCGTACGGCGCCTCTCGTCGCTGCGGCGATGGTCGTGCGTGGCAGCCCGGAGCGGTCGTCGACCAGCAGGGCGACCAGGCGCACGGTCTGCGGGTCGGTGGTCAGGCCCGTCTCCTCGGCCAGCTCCCGGGCGACGGTGGTGCGCAGGTCCTCGCCGGGCTCGCGTTTGCCGCCGGCCAGCTCGTAGAGGTTGTCGAACCGTGCGGATCGGCCGACCAGGACGGTATCGGTGGTGCGGTCGTGGACCACGATGCCGACGCCGAAGAGCGCGTTGGGGGCGGGTGGCGCTTCTCGGCGGCCCGGTGGGGAGGCGCGCGGTCCACGCAGCAGCAGCATGGCGAGGTCCTCGGCCTGGTGCTCCTCGCTGCTGGTGAACGCCGAGGCGAGGAAAGCCAGTTCGTCCTGGTCCAGTGCGATGGAGCGGCGTTCGGCCTGGACGCGGTGGTGGTGGGCGTGATTACACACAAGGTGCCCTGGGGCCGGAGCAGTTGCCGGGCCCGGGCGAGGAGGAGCTGTCGGTCCAGAAGGGCCACGCTCAGGCGGCAGGTGATGAGGTCGTACGGCTGCCCGGGTAGCACGGTGAGATCGTCGCGTTCGATGTCGAGGTGGACGAAGCGCACGTCCGTTCTGCCTCCTCCAGCAGGTCAGGGCAGGCCAGCCGCACGGCGTAGGGCAGCAAGGGGTGGGGTCGGTGAGTCGGGCAGCGGCCGGGAAAGCGAGCGGCGGCGGAACGCTGCCCCTACCGGCGCCCACTTCGGAGGCGTACGCGGCCAGGCTGCGATACGAGGCGGCCGCTGTGCGGTGCTGCGGATGCCAGTCGTGCCGCTGGTGGAAGTGGTGCGTGCTGAGGGCAGGCTTCGAACGCCTGGATCACCAACCCTGCGAAGCGTCGGGAGGCCATGACCTGGGTGGCGGTCGATGTGGCGTGGATCCCCTTGTTGGCCATGAGTATGAGAATGAGGTCGTCCAGGACGAAGTCGGGCCGCAAGTGCCCTGCTTCCTTGGCTCGCTGGGCCAGTTCGGCGACTGCTTTCACCGTGTACTCACGGCTCGCGGCGACATCCGTCACCCCCGGGAAGGTCGACAGGAAGGCTTCGGTGAAGCCCCGATCGCGTGCGTGCAGCTCACAGATCTTCTCGATCACCAGGCACAGGCCACGCCAAGGATCAGGATCTGCGCACCCCTCGTCGACAATGGCGCGACATGCGCGCAGCTGGTCCGCGAAGGCATCGGCGACCAGCATCTGCTTGGTCGGGAAGCGACGGTACAAGGTGGCAGGTCCCACCCCGGCACGCCGCGCGATCTCCCGCATCGGCACGTCCAGGCCGTCGGCGGAGAACAGCGCTCGGGCCGCGTCGAGGATGCGTTCGCGGTTGTCCAGCGCGTCGGAACGCAGGGGGTGAGGCAAACGGTCGGTCACCACTCTCACTTTAGCCAAGCGGACGGGGGCGTCCGTTACCGTCCAAGAGCTAGAAGCTCGCCGAGATCATCCGGGCGCGCAGCACTGGGGCCGATCCTCGGCCGCGGTGTGAAGCCCCTTCCTGCCAGGCGGCGATCGGTGGCGGGTATGGAGCAGGACCGTGCTTGAGCTGTCCGAAAACGTGGAGACGACATTGAAGGCAATCGCGATCCAGACGTACGGAGGTCCTGAAGGTCTGGCTGTTGTCGACCTGCCGGCACCCACACCTGCTGCCGGGCAGGTGCTGATCGCCACCGAGGCGGTGGGTGTCGGTGGTGTCGACACCGTGATCCGAAGCGGGGCTCTGGCCGCTTACGGCTTCAAGGAGGGCCACATCCCGGGTGGCGAGGTGGCGGGCACCGTGACCGCGGTCGGTGACGGCGTCGACGCGTCGTGGATCGGCCGGCGGGTGTGGGGCTTCACCGGCACCGGCGGAGGCTATGTCGAACAGGCCGTCGCGCCGGTCGAGGAGATCCTTCCCCTGCCCAGTAGCCTGTCCGCCGTCGACGCGGTGACGCTCGGCAGTTCCGGTGTGGTGGCTCACTTCGGGCTTCGCCACGCCCATTTCGCTCCCGGGGAGACGGTCCTGGTGCGTGGCGCGGCCGGCAGCATCGGGATCATGGCAGTGCAGCTCGCGGCTCGCGGTGGTGCCGCCGCGGTGGCGGTCACGACATCGTCGGCCGAGCGCGGCGAGCGGCTGCGCCGTCTCGGCGCGACCCACGTGCTGGACCGCTCCGGCGAAGGAGGGGAAGAGGCTCCCGCGGGCTATGACGTCATCATCGACGTTGTGGCCGGTGAGGACATGCCGTCGTTCTTCGACAGGCTCAACCCGAATGGCCGAATGGTCGCCGTCGGCGCCGTCGCAGGCCAGCCACCAGCGGACTTCGGCACGAAGATCATGGCGGCGTTCCAGAAGTCGATGTCCTTCGCCACTTTCAGCGCAGCCGCCGTCACCCAAGCCGACCGACGTGCCGTGCGCAGCGAGCAGTTCGCCGCAGCCAGTCGCGGCGAGATCGAAACGGTGGTGCACGAGCTGCTGCCACTGGACGGAGCCGTGCTGGCGCACCAGAAGATGGACGCGGGTGAGGTCTTCGGCAGGATCGTGCTGACACCGTAGCCCCCGCGCTCCCCATCTGTGTGGGTGTCTTTCTCGTGCACCGTGGCGGGCCGGGCCGGTACTGACCTCGGGCACTGCCTCGACGGTACGGCCAGTGCACACGAGGAAGAAGCCTCCGGGGCGGGCGCTGGACGCCGTACGCCTGGCCCTGCCGACACTGAGCCGGTCCGGTTCGGTGACGCTGACCAGCGGTGCTGCCGCGTTCCACGGCGGGACCGGCAGACTGCTCGGCGCGACGGTCAGCGGAGCGCTGATCGCCGCGGGCCGGTCGCTCGCCGCCGAACTCGCCCCGTCCGGGGGGCGGAATTACCCACAGATCCACACGCACTCTGCTACGCAGCATCCAAAAGGGTCCCTAAGCGAAAGCCCCAACAGTTGAAGACCCTAGCCAGGGGCGGGCCCGTGGAGGCGACGACGAACCTTCTACGATGGGCCGATGGCATCGATCAAGCAGTTCCAAGTCACCTTCGACTGCGCGGAACCTGAGCGCCTCGCTCGTTTCTGGTGCGAGGTGTTGGGGTACGTCGTACCGCCGCCACCGGAGGGGTTTGCCACTTGGGACGATTTCAAGCGCTCGCTGCCACCTGAGCAGCAGGACGCATGGTTTGCCTGCAGTGATCCCTCAGGCGTGGGCCCGCGACTGTACTTCCAGCGCGTCCCCGAAGGGAAGGCCGCCAAGAACCGGCTGCATCTTGACGTGCGGGTCGGCACCGGGCTCGTGGGTGAAGAACGCCTCGCCGCACTTGAGGCCGAGTGCGCACGACTGGTCCCGCTCGGCGCGGTACACGTGCGAACGCTGTATGACGGCAATGATTCGTGCATCCCGATGCAGGACATCGAGGGCAACGAGTTCTGTCTCGACTGAGTGGCCGCGAACGCGACACCTTCGCGAATCGACCGGTGCAGTTCGCGGCAGCGGGACCTCCCGCCCGTAGTGCTTCGCCCGCACCGCCCGCGTAACCTCCGCCGCCGGCTCCGGCCACGACTGGGGCTCCATCGACACCCCGACCCACCCCCGCGACCGGGCCAGACGGATACCGGCCGCACCACGATCATCCCGCACCCCAACGGGCCGACACACCCCATCAGCAAATGACCACCAGGGTCGGGCAGGGCCCCACCGAGCCAAAGGGCTACTTCAAGTACGCCGAGGGCATGGACGAGCGGCGCACCCGCGACTTCATGGGCGACAACGCCCGCCGCCTGCTCGGTCTGCCGGTCAAGAACCCGGCCCCGGCGGCGGTGTGAGCCCATCCGGCGGACCGGCGCGGAAATCGTGCCCCTGGTTCCAGCCAGTGACGTGGACGGTGAGGCCGCCGTCGGGGTTGGCCGTCGCGGTGGCGTCAGCGCCGTGCGCACGGGCGATGGAGGCCACGATGGACAGGCCGAGGCCGGCCCCTTCGCGGGGTCCGGCGCGGCGGGCGTGCAGCCGGTGGAAGGGCTCGAAGATCCGGGAAACGGCCTCGGGGGGCACTGGGGGGCCGGTGTTGGAGACTTCCAGAGCGTGCGCACCGACCTGGACGGTCACCTGTCCGCCGGGATGGTTGTAGCGGATGGCGTTGCCCAGCAGGTTGTGGAGGAGGTGGTGCAGGAGGACGGCCTCACCGTTCACGGTGAGCGGCTCCAGGCGGGTCTCGATGATCACTCCGAGGCGCTGTGCCTCGTCCGTGAGGGCCTCGGTGACCTGGTCGGCGACAGCGTCGAGCTGGACCGGCCCGACGGTTTGCAGGCCCTGGTCGGTGGTGGAGAGCAGCAGCAGTTGATCGATGAGCCGCTCGCTGTCCTCAGCCACGTCGATCAGTTTGCCGCGGATGCGGCTGAGGCGCTCAGGGCCCAGTTCCGGGTCGGCCAGTCCGATTTCGGCGGCGGCGCGCTGTACGGCCAGCGGGGTGCGCAGTTCGTGGGCGGCGTTGGCGACGAACCGCTGCTGGGCCGTGACCAGTTGCTCTATGCGGGCGAGCATGTCGTCGAAGGTGTCCGCGAGTTGTTTCAGTTCTCCGGGCGGCGCCTTGAGGCGGATGCGTTCGTGCAGGTTCTCGCCGGAGAGCCGGCGGGCCGTGGCGGTGATGACCCCGACCGGCCGCAGCACCCGGCCCGCCATCCACCAGGCCAGGATGATGGACAGGGCGGCGAAGGCGGCGAGCGAGAGCAGGGAGACCGTGAGCAGTCGGCTGAGCGCGGCCTTCTCGGCGGCGCTGGCGATGGCTCGCACCGCCGATGCGTTGGGAAAGCCCTCGGAAGTGCGGGGCGCGCCCGCAACCGCATGGGTCCGGCCGCCCGACACGACCGTCGAGCCGTCGTCCGCAACGCTGCCCGGAACGGTCGTGATGACGGCGATACGTATGCTCCGGGAGAGGCCTTGGCGAACCAGTGAGTACACCAGGCCGATGAGCGCGCCCCCGGCCAGCACCAGCAGGCCGCCGTACAGGGCGGTCAGCCGTGCTGTCTCGCTGCCCGGGAGGCGCAGGCGCGGCCGGGTCATGACGGCACCGGCCCGCCAGCTATCCGGTAGCCGACGCCCGAGACCGTCTCCACCACCTGCGGATCGCCGAGTTTGGCGCGCAGCTTGCTGAGGGTGACCCGTACCGCGTTGGTGCGGTAGCTGGTGCCCTCCTCCCACACCTGCTCGATGAGGTCCTCGCCGCTGACGACCGCGCCGTCCGCGCGCATCAGCACTTCCAGGACGGCGAATTCCTTGCGGGACAGGCTCAGGAAGCGGCCGTCACGGCTGGCCTGGCGGCGTGCGGTGTCCACGACGAGCCCGGTGCGTTCCAGGACGGGGGGCAGCGCGGGCCGGGCCCGGCGGCCGAGCGCCAGCACCCGGGCGAGCAGTTCGTCGTAGGCGAACGGTTTGGTGAGGTAGTCGTCCGCGCCGAGGCTGAGGCCCGCCACCCGGTCGCGGACGCTGCTGGTGGCGGTGAGCATCAGTACACGGGTGAGCAGCCGCTGTTCCACGACTCGGCGGCACACCTCGTCGCCGGACACCTCGGGAAGATCGCGGTCCAGGATCAGTACGTCGTAGTCGCCCTGGTCGATCTTCCGCAGGGCCTCCGCGCCGTCGGTCGCCACGTCCACGGCGATGGCGTCGCGCCGCAGTCCCGTGGCCAGCATCTCGGCCAGGAATTCCTCGTCCTCCACCACCAGAACACGCATGTGCCCCTGTGTAGCAGAGGCGGACCTTTCGTTTTCGTAAGCGACATCGCTTAGAGAAAGGACACGCCGAAGGATGTCAGCCTCGCTTCGTCGGAATCCGGAGCTTCACGAAGCGGGAAGAGAGCATGAAAAGTCCCATGAAAAGCAGTATGAGCGTTACCGCTGCCGCGGGTCTCGCGGCCCTCGCGCTGTTCACCTCTGCCTGTTCGGGGTCGGGGTCGCACGCCGCCGCGGCGAAGTCGACCGCGGACACGGCCAGTGACAAGGCCTACAAGCTGCGCGAATGCCTGCGGAAGCACGGGATGGACGTGGCGGAGCCGTCCGCCGGATCGGGCAACGGAATCGCGATCAGCGGTGGCGGCGACCAGGCCAAGATGGCCAAGGCGATGGAGGCGTGCAAGCAGTACAGCCTCAATCCTTCCGGTGAGCTGACGCAGGCCGAAAAGGACAAAAGGCTTAAGTTCGCGCAATGCATGCGGAAGAACGGTTACAACATGCCGGATCCCTCCTTCGGCCCGAACGGCGGCGCGATGCAGGCTCCCACGGGATCGGAGCTGGGTGCCTTCAACAAGGCCAGCAAGGCCTGCGCGGCGTACTCGTGACCGCCATGTCCGAACGCCCGCGGACAAGGAGAACTCCTCGCGAACTTCAGACGGGAATCCGGCGATGAAACACAGGAAATCCGCGCTGGCCGCGCTGGCCGCGGTTGTCATCGCGGGCGCGGGCGGCGCGACCGTGACCGCTCTCGCCTCCTCCGGCAGGACGGTCGCCCGGCAGGACACCGGCCTTCCCGCGGCCACCGCCACGATCGAGAGCGGCGACCTCAGCACCAGCACCCAGGAACAGGGCACCCTCGATTTCTCCGGACAGCGCAAGCTCAACGCGGGCGCCGCTGGGACGGTGACCTGGCTGCCCGGCGCCGGCTCCACGGTCACGCGAGACGGTCGGCTGTACGCGGTAGACGGTACGCCGACGCGGCTGATGTACGGCGGCACCCCGATGTACCGGACGCTCAAGAGCGGCGACAAGGGCGACGACGTAAAGGCGTTGGAGCAGAATCTGTGCGTCCTCGGATACGCCGGCGGGCTCACCGTCGACGACACATACACCGACGCGACCGCCAACGCCGTCAAGCGCTGGCAGGGCGACCACGACCTGCCCAAGACCGGCACGGTCGGCCCCGACGAGATCGCCTTCGCCCCGGGACCGCTGCGCATCGCCTCGGCGACCGCGGCGGTGGGCGATTCGGTGGCCCCCGGCGTCCCGGTACTGACCACGACCGGCTCCCACCGCGTCGTCCAGTTCCCGATCGACGTCGCCGATGCCGCTTCGGCGCGCATGGGCACCAAGGTGACCGTCGAACTGCCGGACGGCACAAAGGCGCCGGGCACGGTCTCCTCGGTCGGATCGACGGTGCAGGAGACGGGCGGCCAGGACAAGACACCCCAGGTCACCGTCACGGTCACCTTCGATCACCCGTCGAAGGTCGGCGGCTTCGACAAGTCACCTGTCACTGTCGATCTTCCCGGCGAGACGCACAAGGACGTCCTGACCGTCCCCGTCAACGCGCTGCTGGCGATGCCCAGCGGCGGATACGGGATCCAGGTCGTCCAGGGCGGCAAAGCCCGCGACATCCCGGCCAGGTTGGGCATCTTCGCCCAGGGCCGGGTGGAGGTCAGCGGCCCCGGGCTGCGGGAGGGCATGAAGGTCGGGGTGTCGTCCTCATGACGGATACCCCGGCCCCTGTGGTCCAGTTGAGCGGCGTCGGCAAGGAGTACCCCGGCGGTGTAGCGGCGCTGCGCGGGGTGGATCTGCGGATCGAACGCGGCGAACTGGTCGCCATCGTCGGGCCGTCCGGGTCCGGCAAGTCCACCCTCCTGCACATCGTCGGCACCCTCGACCGGCCCTCGTCCGGCGTGGTCGCCGTCGCCGGGCACGACATCGCCACCCTGTCGGACCGCCGGCTGTCGGCGCTGCGCTCCCAGCACGTCGGCTTCGTCTTCCAGGCCTTCCACCTGGTGCCCGGTATGAGCGCCCGCGACAATGTGGCTGAGGGTCTGGTCTACCGCGGCCTGCCGCGCGCCGAGCGCCGACGGCGCGCCGAGCGGGCCCTTGAGCGGGTCGGCCTCGCCGACCGCATGGGGCACCGGCCGCATCAGCTGTCCGGCGGCCAGAAGCAGCGGGTGGCCATCGCTCGTGCCGTCGTCGGCGAGCCCGATCTGCTGCTCGCCGACGAGCCCACCGGGGCGTTGGACTCGGCCTCCGGCGCCTCCGTCATGACACTCCTGCACGACCTCAACAAGGAAGGCGCGACCATCGCCGTGATCACCCACGACACCGAGATCGCCGGTCAGCTGCCCCGTCAGGTACGCATACGCGACGGCCGGATCGTCGCGGACACGGCCGCCGACGCCGACGTGAAAGCGGCAGCGGTATGAGCCAGTTGAGCCGCACGGCCCTGCGGCAGCCGCAGCTCTCGCCCGCCCGCCTGGGGCCCCGGGCCGTCCTGCACGTCGGGTTCGCCGGGCTGCGCGGCCGTCCCATGCGCGTGATCCTGTCCGCGCTCGGCATCGCCATCGGTATCGCGACGATGATCGCGGTCGTCGGTATCTCGTCGTCGAGCAAGGCCCAATTGCTTCTCGAACTAGACCGGTTGGGCACCAACATGCTGGTGGTCACCCCGGGCCAGTCGCTCTTCGGCGGCCAGGACACCCGGCTTCCCGAGGACGCGCCCGGCATGGTCGCCCGTATCGACGGAGTCCAACGGGTCGGCGCCACCGGCGACATCACGGCCTCGGTACGCCGCACCGACCGGATCCCCGACACCGAGACCGGGGGCCTCACCGTCAAGGCCACCGACGAACAACTGCTGGCGACACTGCGCGGCAAAGTGCGTCAGGGGAGTTGGCTCAACGCCGCGACCGGCCGCTACCCCTCCGTCGTGCTCGGCAGCGTGGCCGCCGACCGCCTCGGTATCACCGCCGTCGGCCAGCAGGTCTACATCAAGGACCGCTACTTCACGGTCACCGGCATCCTCGACCCGCTGCCGCTCGCTCCCGAGATCGAGCGCGCCGCCCTCGTCGGCTGGCCCGTCGCCGAGCGCCTTCTCGGCTTCGACGGCCACCCCACCTCGGTCTACGAGCGCTCCACGGACGCCACCGTCCAGGCCGTGCGCGACCTGATCCCGCGCACCGCCAACCCGCAGAATCCGGAGGTCGTGACGGTCACCGACCCCTCCTCGGGGCTCAAGGCGCAGGCCGCCGCCAAGGGCGCCTTCACCAGCCTGCTCCTGGGGCTCGGCGCGGTGGCGCTGCTGGTCGGCGGGGTCGGCGTCGCGAACACCATGATCATCTCGGTGCTGGAACGGCGCTACGAGATCGGCCTGCGCCGCTCGTTCGGCGCCACCAAGGGCCAAATCCGCATCCAGTTCGTCACGGAATCGTTGGTTCTGTCCGGCTTCGGCGGCCTCGCGGGCATCGTCCTGGGCTCCCTCGCGACCTTCGGCTACGCGGCCCACGGTGGACTGCCCTGGGTGGTACCGCTGTGGGCCGTCTTCGGCGGCTTCGGCGCCACGCTGCTGATCGGCACCATCGCGGGTCTCTACCCCGCGGTACGCGCCGCGCGGCTCTCTCCCACTCTCGCGCTGCACGCGGCATAGAGGGCGGGCGTCCGTCGGTGCCGAGCGTGTGGTTCACGGAGACCTCAACGTGACCCTGAAGCTCCTATAGATCGTCAAGCCGTGGGGGCGGCGGTCGGTGCGCCCGGAAGAGGCTGGCACAGATGCAGTGGCGCACAGGCGGGCGAAGGATGCCTCCGAGACGAGCCTGTCGGGGTTGTCCCTGGCGGTGACCAGCAACTGCCCAGCGGTCTCGGTCCCGACACCCGGCAGAGTGAGCAGGCCAGGGGCGGTGCGGGCGATCAGAACGCGCAGATCGGCGTCGGCGTCTGCGATCTCCTCGCTCAAGTGCCGGTAGCGCCTGGCCAGACGCTTGAGAGCAGGTTTGACGGATTGCCTCGACCGAGCCGTCGCGGTGCTTCGGGGTGCCCTTGGCACGGCCGGAGAGCACCGCGGGCGCGTCGGCATAGGCATCAGCGGGCCGGTTGCGGCGGGGCCTTGTCGGCGGCGCCAGGCGGCCAGGAGGCGGAGCATCGAGGCGGCGATGTCGACCTTGCCCAGCTCCTGCTTCGGGCGCCACAGCCGGGCCATCACCGGCAGGCACACCGGCCGGGCCACGAAGGGCAGTTCCACGACCAGGCCGATGACGACGAAGCACGTCCCGCGGCCGACCGGCGTGGGACCCGTGGCCGCGCCGTCGTGCTGCCAGGCCGCACCGAACACCTTCTTCCCGCGCCGCTTGAACAGCGTGTCGTCCACCACGACGGTCAGCACCGCACCGGCGGGCAGCAGGCGGCGCACGACCAGGTGGGACAGGGAGATGCCCAGGATGTCCGGGCTCCACGGGGCCCTGGAGAAGAAGGCGTGGGCACGGTCGTGGGACCAGGCGCGCGTCAATCCCGCGCCCGTGAGCATCCCGGTCACTGTGCACCGCCCAGTCTGCGCGATCAGCCCCGTGACCAGCGCGGCGAAGGTACGGAACGTCGGCGTGGTGAAGTTCCCCCGCACCAACGCTTCCCCGCCGCCACGACCCGGTCGTAGATCTCCTCGATCCGCTCGCTCATCCGCCGCATTGTGCCCGGCCAGCGATCCGATACGCCCCGGAGAGCGCGCCTACAAGTTGCTCCGTTTCCAGCCCCCGCCGCTTCAAGTGGAGTAGGTCGCCGACGAGGTGCCCGCGGTTCGGGCCCCTTTCCGACGACCCCTTCCCGAACGTACGGGCCAGTTTCCCGGCATACCGTTCTCCAGTGATCATTTCCGGGTGGTGGCTGTGCCGCCACGCGCCACCGCGCCGGTCCCCGACCCTACTCCCACAGGCTGCTGTCCGCCTGGCGCGCGGTCCCCAAAATGCTGCACCGTGAACGGCACGCGATCAGCGTGCTCCGAATGATGAATCAGGCATCGGTGACATCCGTCACAGAAATTTTGAAGGCCCGGCAGACGAACTCCGTACTGGAGTTTCGCGGTCTTCGCCTGTCACGCCCTTCCGAAATGCGGACGAGCGTTGACGGGCGCGGTCCCCTCGGCCATCGTAGGCGAATGCCTATCGACCTCCGGCTCGTATCCCGTCGGCATGTGGACCTTTGCCACTTGGCAAGCGCCATCTGTTCGCGCTGACTGCGTACTTCAGTGACCTTCGCCAGGTGTAGAGCGCTGGTACAAATCCGCGTCCCTGCCGCGGCACTGATCGGCTGAGTGATCCTCGTGAGTGCCGTGCGCCGACGCCCTGGCGTCGCACTCAACTCTTGCACGGTTCCGTAAGCGATCGCCGTCGCCCTGTCCGTGCGCGTGGATGAACACCATGGTCTCGCAGGAGGTCACGGCCGGCGACCACGTAATCGTCCTGCTGCACGTCAACGAATTGCGAGTGCGCTCGGGCGTCGCGCCCATCGTTCTCCACCACAGCGCCCTGCGACGCCTGGCCCCGGAGCAGTCATGAGCGTCGAGTCCGCGCTTACTGCGTTGCGTGGCGGCAGGCTCCATACCCCCAGCGCACGCGACCAGCGTCCCTGCGCGGTCGCTCGCTGAGCCGCCGCTGACCCCGCCGCGTGGATTCACCCGCCACACCCCCGGCGGGCACACCGCGGCATTCGCAATTTCCCGAGAGAAGAAAGTAGATCGGTATGTCACCAACCCACCTATCCGGCGGGCTCGGAATCGGACTGATGCTCGGACTCGGCGCCTTTATGCTGATCATCGCGGGTCTGGTCCGAACGATGGTCAAATCCACCCACGACTTCATCATCGCCGGCCGCCGTATCGGGCTGGGCTTCGGCGTCGGGTCTGTCATCGCCGTCTGGACCTGGTCCATGGCCGTGATGATGTCCTCCGCCCAGGCGTACACCTGGGGAACGTCGGGGTTGCTGTGGTTCATCGTGCCGAACGGGCTCGCTGTCATCGCCATGGTGCCGTTCGCTCTCAAGCTGCGCAGCAAAATGCCCAAGGGTTACACGATCGTGGAGTTCATCAGGGCCAGGTTCGCCAGCCGCACGGCAACCACTGTGATGCTCGGGGCGATGATCTTCGGTGGCCTGTGCGAGGTGTTCATCAACCTGTACGGCGTGGTCCTGGTTATGGGGGTGATCTTCCACCTCAACGCGACCACGGTACTCCTCGTCACGGTGGCCGTCATCACCGTGTATTCCTACTTCGGCGGGCTGTGGACATCGGTCATCACCGCTACATTCACCACGCTCATGATCACCGTCCCGCCGGCGATTATCGTCTTGTACGTGCTGGCCAAGGTCGGCGGGCCCAGCTGGGTCTTCACGCAGATCAAGGCCGTACCTGGGCACCACACCCAGCTGTTCTTGCCAGCCGCGGCGTCCGGGTTCGGCATCTCGCTGGCGCTCGGCCTGCTCGCATCCACGATGGCTGACCAAACCTTCTGGCAGAAGGCATGGGCGATTCGCCCGGCAAACCTCACCCGGACGTTCCTGTGGGCCGGCCTGTGGTTCTACCCGATCCCGCTCACCCTCGGATTGCTCGGCTTGGTCGGCAGCGCCAAGGGCATCACCGTGGCGGACCTGGGCAACTACGGGGCGGGCGGCATCGGCCCGTACGTGATCTCCCACCTCGGCCTGCCGGTGGTACTGATCGCCGCGTACGTGCTCATCATCTGCAACGCCTGCTACTCCTCCATCGACGGAGCGTTCTCCGCGCTGTCATCGATCGTCGCGGTGGATGTCATCAAGCGGCTGAAACCGGCGATCCCGGAGAAACGCCTCATGGTGATTACCAAGGCGAGCATCCTCGTCGCCGGCGTCATCGGAGCAATCGTGGTCAGCTCAGGCATCGATTACGTGAACCTCGTCAACCTGGTGTTCTTCATCAAGGCGGTGCTGATCTTCCCGCTCGGGCTGGCCATCTTCTGGCCGCGGATGACCGGGCGGGCGTTCGTCGCCAGCATCGGGCTCGGCGTCGCCGTCGGGCTGCCGCTGCGGCAAAGCGGTTTCAGCCTACTGTCCATCGTCGCGCTCGAAGGCGTGTCACTGGTGGTCGCGGTCGGCGTCAGCCTGCTCAGCTCCGAGCGGTTCGACTTCTCGACCCTGGACCGCGGCACCGGCGAACTCGAAGAAACAACCGACGTCCCCGTGCCGCTCCTCACCACCCAGGAGTCCTAAATGATCGCGTTCTACATCGCCCTGGCCGCGGGGATAGCGATAGCCATCGTCTACATCACGCTCGTCCTGCGGACGTTCCTGCGGCTGCGCCGTTCGGTCATCGACGGCACCGCGGCGTCCAACGCCGAGGGCTCCGCAGAGGGCTACGAGCAGCAGGGCCGGAACTTCGGGTGGAAGGCCGGAGCCGGCGTGGTCGCCTCCACCGGGCTGCTCACCTTGGTGAGCCTGACCGGCTGGGCCTGGTACATCCTGCCCTTCCTCGGCCTCGGGTCCTCCATCGCCGTCATCGTCGCGTTCCTCATCGACGGGAAGGAAACAGCAACATCATGAGCACCAAACGAATTCACCTGCTCGGGTTCGTCCAGCACGGCGTCAACAGCCACGCGACCGGAATGTGGCGGCACCCCAAGGACAAGGTCGGCTGGAACTTCGCCAGGCCCGCCTACTGGCAGCACATGGCGCAGACCATGGAACGCGGGCTGTTCGACGCGATGTTCATCGCGGATGAGCTGGCGCCTTACACCACCCACCAGAACAGCTCCGACGCGACCGTCAAGTACGCGGTGCAGTGCCCCACTCACGAACCGTCCACGATCGTGCCGATCATCACCACCGCGACCAAGCACCTTGGCGTCGGCGTCACCCTGTCCACCGCGTTCGAGCACCCATACTCGATGTGCCGGCGGCTGTCCAGCCTCGACCACCTGTCCGACGGCCGGATCGCGTGGAACATCGTCAGCTCCTACTCCAAGAGCGAATGGGAAGCCTACGGCCGGGACATGGCGATGCGCGAAGACCGGTACGCCAGGCTCGAGGAGTATATGGAGGTCTGTTACAAGCTCTGGGACTCGTGGGAGCCGGACGCGATCGTCGCCGACAAGGAAACCGGCATCTACGCCGACCCCGCCAAGGTGCATGTCGTGCACCACGACGGCCAGTACTACAGCTGCCACGCCCGACACTTCTGTGCCCCGTCCCCCCAGGGCCGGCCCGTACTGTGGCAGGCCGGGTCCTCCGACCGGGGCCGTGACTTCGCTGCTCAGCACGCCGAGGCCATCTTCGCCGTGCACCCGAACGTGGAACGGATGCGGCAGTACGCCGACGACCTCCACGACCGTCTGGCCAAACGGGGCCGCGAGCCCGGCAGCGTGAAGCTGATCTACGGGCTGCAGACCGTCGTCGCCGAGACCCGCGCCGAAGCCCAGGCGAAATATGAGCGGATCAAGGCCCTGATCCCGCCCGAAGGCGCGCTCGCCTGGATTTCCGGGCACTTCGGCCTCGACTTCTCCACCTACGACCCTGACGAGTACGTGCAGAACATCGAGGTTCCCGGCATCCAGGGCCTGTTCGAGTCCATCATCTACGCCAAGGGCGGTGCCCCCGTCACCGTCCGCGAAGCGGCAACGATCTACGCACAAGGCATGGGCATGCCGGTCCTCGTGGGAACACCAGCCGACATCGCTGACCAGATGGAACGTTTCGCCGACGAAGGAGGCGCCGACGGTTTCATGCTCATCGCCACCTACACGCCCGGCTGCTTCGAGGAATTCGTTGATCTGGTGGTGCCGGAACTACAGCGTCGCGGACGGTACCGCACGCAGTACTCGGGCACGACACTGCGAGACCATCTCCTGGAGTACTGATTTCCCGGGCGTCCACGCGAGCAGGGCCGTCTCGGGCCGGCACCCGCTTGACCCGAGGCGGCCCCTGCGTGCGCGCTATTCAGACCCTCAAGGCGCGGCATTTACTGCCGCGCGGGCGACGCCAGGCCGGGGCGCGGGTCTCACAGCGGGCTGGGTCTCACCCGGCGGCTGGCGCATGTGACCTACCGTAGCGAACCGGAATTCCAGACCGGGTTCGGCAGGACCCCACAAGGTCGAGTCGGAGACGGTAGCTGAGGCCGTCACTGCCGCCGCGGCCCTGACTGTGAGGGTGCCGAAGACCTGCACGCGGTGTGCCCGGTACGGGTCGACGTCCGCACCGTCGGCGGAGGCTGAGGGCGTCAGGTCTGGTGGGAGCGATGGACGAGCAGGGCGATCTGGACGCGGTTGTTCAGTTCGAGCTTGGTGAGGATGTGGGACACGTGGGCTTTGACCGTGGGGATGCTCATGTACAGGTCGGCGGCGATCTGCGCGTTGGTCTTGCCCTGGCCGATTGCGCGGGCGACTTGGCGCTCGCGTTCTGCGAGCAGCGCGAGACGGGAGCCGTCGGGGTGGTCGGTGGCCGGCCCGTGGCCGGTGGAGGCAGGGGTGGTCACGGCGTCGATGAGCCGTTGGATGGCCTCGGGGGAGAGCACTGGTTCGCCGGCCGCCACCTTCCGGACCGCGGTCACGATCTGTTCCGGAGGCGTGTGTTTGAGCAGGAAGCCTGCGGCGCCGGCCTGCAGTGCCCGAAGGACGTAGCCGTCGGTGGTGAAGGTGGTGAGCATGATGAATGACTTCAGGGGCGCCGGGGCGGCTGCGCAGGGCCCGGGTTGCTGCCAGACCGTCCATGGCGGGCATGCGGATATCCATCAGGACCAGGTCGGGGGCGCTCTGGTCGACCAGGGGTAGGACTTCGCTGCCGTCGGCTGCTTCCGCGACGATCTCGATGTCGTCTGCGGCGGCCAGCATCAGGCGCAGGCCGGAGCGCACCAGGGGGTCGTCATCGACGAGTAGGACGCGGATCATGCCGGCCAGGGTAGCCACGCGCTTACCCGGTGCATGTCTGCCACCCGGCCGTATTCCAGGTGGCCGCCGGCCAGCGCGGCGCGTTCGGCCAGTCCGGGCAGGCCGTATCCGCTGCCGGGAAGCGTGGTGGCAGCTGGGCCGGGCGGGGCTGGGTTGGTGATCTCGACCGTCAGTCCGTCTCCGGGTGCGCCGCGCAGGGTGAGGTGCACGGGTGCGTCGGCGGCGTGTTTGCGGGCGTTGGTCAGTGCTTCTTGAACGATGCGGTAAGCGGTGCGGCCGGTGGTGGGCGTCATCGCGTCCAGGGCGCGGATGTGCTGTTCCATCTCGATCCGCATGCCCGCCGCCTGGGACTCCTTCACTAGGCGGTTCAGCTCGCTCACCGTGGGCTGGGGTGGTTCTGCGGTGTCGGTGTCGCGTGGCGCGGTGCGGAGCACCGCCAGGACTTCCTGCAGGTCCTCCAAGGCCTGGTGCGCGCTCTGGCGGATCACGGCCGCTGCTTGGTGTACTTCGCGTGCCGGAGCCCCTGGGTTGAATTCCAGGGCGCCCGCGTGCACGCTCAGCAGCGACAAACGGTGGGCCAGGACGTCGTGCATCTCCCGTGCGATCTTCTCGCGCGCCCGTTGCTGGGCCTGCTCGGCCCGCAACGCGGCTTCTTCCTCGGATCGCAGTGTCCGCTCGTGCAGAGAGCGGAGGAACAGCCCCCAGCCGATGGAACCTGCCACCATCATGCTGCCGATGACCGCGGTGGAGGGATTGGCGGACGTGCCCCAGGGGTGCAGAAGGTAGAACGCGGGCACCAGCAGCAGTGCGAGCACACCTGTCCATACCGTCGTGCTGGCTGGGCACAGCGCGGCCACACAGAACAGCGCGACTGCGGCGGCCGCACCGGCGGGGGAGACGGCGCACAGGGCCAGCACGCCGACGCACACCGGCACCGGGTACCGGCGTCTCCACCACAGCAGCGCACACGCCAGCAGGGAACACACCAGTGCGTCGGCCGAAGCAACGGTGGGCAGCCCGAGGATGCGGCCGGCAGCGCTCATCAGCGACAAGCCGGTGGACATCTGCGGATACAGCGTCAGGCCGCTGCCCGGCGCCTGGGTCGTGACGATGGTCAATACCGCGGCCGCGGCCACGACACTGAGGTTCGCGGCCGTTCCTGGTTTTCTGCTCGGCTTCGTCCAGTCCACAGCACCCCACCGTACGCGGCCGCCACGGCCGAACCGCGGCCACGCAGTGGCTGGTGCCACTTTCCTAGACCTAGGTATAGGGGGATGCGAGTGAGTGCTACTTCCGTCACCTGATCTCCTCGACCTTCAGCCGAAGCCGGCCGCAGGGGCGTTTGCATAGCGTCGTGGTCATGAACTTCTCTACTTCGAAGAACGGCAATGCCATGATCAAACGCCCTCTGCTGCTCCTCAGCGCAGCCCTTGGCGGGCTCCTCGTGCTCGCGGGTGGGCTGCCGCTGGCCACGCGGGTCTACCTCTTCTACCGGCAGTGGGGCAACGGCTTCGGCTCCCTCGGGATGCAGGTCGTCCCTGTCGTGCTGTTCATCGTCGGCGTCACCGTGGTGGCTCTGGTGTGGCGCCAGCGCAGCAATCCGGCTTCCGAGAGCGACCAGGGGATGTGACCTGGGAACCGTGACCTGCTTCCGCCTGCCGGGCAGGGAGTCGCGTATTCGGGAGAGCGTCCCGAAACTGCCCGGCCTGGTGGATGACATCGTGGCCACGGCCCGTTCCCTGCCCGGCACGGCCCCGTTGATCGTCGTCGGAGTCTGCTCGGAGAACCGTCGATACGACCGCCCACAAGCATCCAAAAGTGGAGTCACTTCCCGCGTTCAGATCTTGCTCCTAACGCCCCCACGCAGAGTCGGAACTGACCTACCACTGGAGTCAGTTGTCACTGACGCAGCCATGCATGTCATCATCTTGCAAAGTCACCCGCCGGCCGCGTACGGGATCTTCCAAACTGGGGCCCATGGCCGGATCTCCATGGGATAGCACCGGCGAGTGATGGGGGAGAGCGGTGGCCAACAAGCGGACAAGCCTCCAAAGCCCGGCCTACACGTTGCTGGTGACCGTGGGATGGATCTGGACAGCCGCAAGCACCTGGAGCTCGCTTTACGTTCGGGTGCCGGCTGGAGTGTTCGCAGTCTTTTGGACCGGACTACTGATCAGTGACCTCATCAAGCGGTGACGGAAGCGGTCCTCCGAGGCGCCCGACACCAACGCCTGACATCAACGTCGCCGGCACGACAGCAGGCCGCCGCCGCGTCCGGCCTATTCGCGGCCACGGCGTCGGACGCAGGCGCACAACCACGGATGTTCGCGGACTGTTCGTTCAGGTCAGCCCGACTCTCCCGTGAGGTCACGCAAACACCCGGTTTGCTTCGGGACGAAGAGGTCTGGGGGCCGGCTGGCGCGTGTCTCTTTGATGGATCGGTCAGTTGATCGGATGGACCCTCCGCGGACGGTGATCGGCAGACCACCGCCACATCCCCTGACGCCATCGCATGGAAGCACGCCCTGCGAGACACGGCTGTAATTCAGGCGACGCCGACGCGTGCCGTGCGTACGCTCCGCTCCCGGGAGGTGCGCCGTGGGAATGTCCCTGCTCTATCAGGTACTCGAGCCGTTGCCAGACGCCATGAGCGCGCTGCGGCGCGCCCGTGAGCTGCTGGGTGTTTTCGCGGAGTGGGCCGACGACCCGTTCTCTCCCGAGGTCGGCCCTGTCGTAACAGTGGAGCAGTTCCACCACGCGCGCCGCTACTTCCCCCGGGGCGCCTTCACGTGCCGTGACGACAGCCCCTTTCCGCCGGACGGACTGGTCGAGTTCTGGCGCGTGGTCGCCCGAACCGACGCGTTGCGCGGTGGCGACGCCTACCGCGTGGAAGTCGAGTTGCGCTCCGAGATCGCCGAGGTGTGGCCCCTGATCGAGGAGTGGGGACTGCAACTGGAACTGCCCGGCTGGAGCACTCCGCCATTCATGGTGCGCGAGCACGACGAGAGCAGCACAGAGGCGGAGTTGGACCTCATGGTTCAGGCCGTGGGCCCGCTGGGATTCGACGTGTCCTGGGAGGGGGCCTTGCGGGGCCTGCCCTCGTCGAAGCTCTGCGGAGTGCAACTCTGCCTCAACAGCGTGTGGACTGACCAGTGCACCGAACCGGCCCCCGGAACCCACGCGGTCTACCTCTCCATAGGCACCCGCAACCGCGACGTCCAGGAGGAATGGCTCCACAAGACCGGGCTGAGCCTCGGTCCCGCAGCCGTCGGCTGGTAGGCACTGTCTCCGCGGACACGCGGCCCACGGTGCGCTGGATCAAGCGACCGGTGACCAACCCCGCTCGTTACCCTGTCCAAGGTGTCGATCCCAGCCGCGAGACCCTGCCCCATATGTGGAGGGCCCCTGACCACCGGCGGCATGGTGCTCCCGCAGCACCAGGCTCTCAACTCTGAGAATACGCACAGTATCCCGGGCTCTCCCGGCTGTGAGCAGGGGTGTAGCGGTCCCGCTCGGGTCGTTCCTTGCGACCCGAGCGGGGAAGGGGAGGGGGAAGGTTCATGCGAGGCCTGCGATCTGGGGGCGCTGCGTTCGTCTCACTGGCCGTGGTGGGCACGGCCGTGTCCGCTCTCGGGGGGTATGCGGCAGGGGCGACGACGGCGTCGTCCATAGCCTCCGGGCCGCTGTTTGTGTCCCAGTCGGCCAGCTGCTCGGACAGCGCGGGGCTGGGCTCCGCCGCCGTGCCGTTCTGCACCATCTGTGCTGCCGTCAACATGGTCGAGCCGGGACAGACCGTGATGGTGGAGCCGGGCACGTACAACGAGTCCGTCAGCATCACCCGGTCGGGCACGGCTGACGCGCCGATCACGCTCCAGGGCGTGCCCACGCAAGCGGGTAGTCCGGTCTACGTCAATCCTGCGGGCAGGGCGGCCGGCTTCGATGTGACGGGTGCGCAGCACATCGTGATCAAGGGCTTCCAGCCGAGCGGGGAGTACGCAGCCGCGTTCAGCATCGGCTCCTCCTCGGATATCACGCTCGACAGCGACGTCGCGACCTCCTACAAGGAGCCAGGCATCCACGTGACCGGGGCCTCCAGCGGCGTCGCGGTGACGCGTACTGCCGTGCTGACCCAGTACTCGGCGGGCGTCGAGGTCGACGGCGGGAGCACCGGGACCGTGCTGGCGTCCGACCAGGTCAACCGCACCAGGCCGACCTCCACGGCTTTAGGCAGCCACCATGGGGCGAGCCTCGAAGATCGGGGCCCAGCCCGGTTCGCGGCCAGCGTACGGGCCCCGATCTCTCGACCCATGGCAGCTCCCGCCCAAAGCCGTTACGCCAACCTCGTACCTGCGCTGAGGCGGCTGTTAGGCAGGGCGAAACACTTGAGCCAGTCCCTCGTCGGTCTCCTTCACCTCGGGCGGTACCGGCCGTCTTCGTCCTGTACCTCACTTGCGAGACCGTGATGTCGTCGTGGATCCGGTTCAGTGGTAGCTGTTCGGTCTGCCCGCCGGCCGGTCCACCGACAAACGTGACGAGCACTCTGATCGAGCTGGGATCCATCGAAGGGGTGTCCTCTGCGGGCCTGGTGGGGGATGCCGTTTGAGTGTCCGACCCGCCAGTGGCGGTTCCGCACCCAACGATCGCGAGAACCAAGACGATGCTGCCCGCAGCCTTGAGTGATCCCATCCCCTGATCTTCGCAGGGAATCCCGGCCTTCAGGCCGGGCGGGAATGCGATCCTTGGCCCGAAGCCGCGAAGCGGCGGAGTTCCCTGCGACGACTGGCGCGAAGCGCTAGACCGGGCGTTTCTGGTTCTCGATGTACTCCTTGACGATGCTCAACGGTGCGCCACCGCAGGAGCCCGCGAAGTACGAGGGCGACCAGAGGACGGACCCGGTGCCGATCCGGTTGATCCGGCCGGTGTACTCGGCCCGCAGGTACCGGGAGCTGACGCCCTTGAGACTGTTCACCAGCTTGGAGAGGGCGACCTTCGGCGGGTAGTGCACGAGCAGGTGGACGTGGTCGCCCTCCCCGTTGAACTCGCGAAGCTCGGCCTCGAAGGATTGGCACACGTCCCGCATGATCGCTTCGCAGCGCGTCAGCATCTCGTCATCGAAGACGCCACGGCGGTATTTGGTGACGAACACCAAGTGAACGTGCAGGTGGTAGATGACATGGTTTCCTCGGCGAATATCGGGGTCCGGCTCCCAGCGTGGTGACATCCGCCAAGTCTGACAGATGGTAAGGTGATCTCCGAACTCGACCGAAGGGGGGTGGGCTGATGATCCGCGCGTACAAGTTCCTCATGAGGCCCAC
>NZ_SUMC01000062.1 GCF_005047355.1 Actinacidiphila oryziradicis | reverse complement strand
CACCACCTGTACGCCACCGGAGTCCACACCCTCACCCCGAGGTTCGGACCCCACCGCCACGACAGACGGCCACGCCGCGCCCGAAAAGCCTGAATCACTCAGGCACACACAGAGTTCCAGAGACGCTTCGCGCACGATCCGACGTCGATGTTCCTCAACCCCACATGAGGGGTACAGCGGTTGGCGACGGAGTTGGCACCCTAGACGTCAGCCGATTTGTTCGATACTCCAGTGCGTTCCGCATAGAAGTGCACTCTGCGGAGTCCTGCCCATCCCGACAAGGAGGCGGATGACTCACCCTTCCTTCCTGCGGAACACCTACTTTCCTTGCCAGGAGGAGAGCCACCATGCACTCTGAATCACTGGGTACCGCATCCTTGAAGACCGCCGGCGGCCGCGTCAGGCCCTGGCACACGCTGTGGGTCCTGCTGCTGCTCGGCTGGACCGTCAGCGCCGCCGACCGCGCTGTCACCGGCCCGGTGGTGACCTGGATGATCAACAATCATGTCGGCTTCCTCGCCGACGCCAAGAACCCCAACGCCCTGGGCGGTCTCATCGGTGGGCTGTTCTTCGCCGGGTACATGCTCACGCAGTTCCCTGGCGGCTATCTGGGAGACCGCTACGGTCACCGCACGCTCATCGTGGTCAGCCTCCTTTGGGCCGGAGTCCTGACTGTGCTCACCGGCTTCACGGGCGGCCTCATCGCCTTCATCGTCGTCCGAGTGGTCACCGGACTGGGTGAGGGCGCCTTCTACTCCAACGACCGCACCATCATCACCTTGGAAACACCGCAGAGCGACCGCAGTCTCGGTCTGGGCGTGGTCATCACCGGGCTCGCCCTGGGCATCACCATCGCCACCATCTTCACCCCGCAATTCATCGGCCTCGGCAAGCTCGTACTGCCCGATGCCCAAGCCTGGCGCATGGCGTTCTGGGTCCTTGGTGCCTGCACCCTCGTGGTGGCCCTGGCGGTCGCGTGGTGGTTCCGGAGGCATCTGAGCCTGCCGACGCTGGGCCGGGCCACGCTGCACCTGGCCGGATACTCGGCGCTCTCCCTGGTCCTGATCATGTCCGTCTACCTGCTGGGCGACCGGGCGGGACTGTCCGTCCTGTGGATCCCGTTGCTGGAGGTCGCCCTCGCCGTCGGCCTGGTGTTTTTTGCCCTCGTCCGTAAGGGTGAAGAGCTCGCTCCTGTCCTGAAGAACCGTGATCTGTTCCTGATCTACCTCGCCTACATCGCCGTGCTCTGGAACTTGTGGTTCTTCGGCTTCTGGTCAGTGGCGATCGTGGTCGGGGCCGCTCACTCCTCCTTCGTGAGCGGCGCACTCACCGCCGCCTTCAACGCCGGTGCCGGAATCCTCGGTTTCCCGGCCGGTGGCTGGCTGTCGGACTACGCCGTACGGCGCGGGTGGGGCCGCAAGCCGATACTGGTGTCCTTCACCGCCGTGCAGGCCGTGCTGACGGTGGCCTTCGCCTGGTACATCAGCGCCGACGCCACACCGTCCCTTGTGGTCATGGGACTTCTGCTGTTCGTCACCAGCCTGTTCTTCAACGCCCTGCAACCCATCGGACAGGCCCTCACCGCCGACATCGCCCGGCCCGACCTGCGCGGCTCCGCCTTCGGGATGCAGAACCTCATCGGCGAGATGGGCGCCGTGCTCTCGCCCGCCATCAGCGGCGTGCTCCGTGACAGCACCGGTAGCTGGAACGCGGCGGTGTGGCTCGATGCCGCGATCGTCGTCGCCGGGCTGGTCGTGCTGCTCCCCATCCGTGCCGGCCGGTGGTCCGCCGAAGCGGGAGCAGCCCGCGTGACGGCCAAGGCATGAGGCACCGTCTTCCCGGAAGGAACCCTCATGCGCGAGGGGGTGGGGCCACTTCGCAAGCGCCGTTGTGCGCCGGGCGCGTTGCGGTTGCCGGAGGCGTACGCAGCACGACGGCAGCAGCTGCGGGACCTGCTGGGTGGCACCGTGGACGCGGGCGTGTATCACCGGCAGGCGGTGCTGGACGTCCGCGGCGGCGGTCCGATGGCGCAGGATCTGCCGGTGAATGTCGCGGCCTGGGCGCTGGCCGGCGCATGGCAGGGCATGGAGGTCTACGGCCTGTACGGGGCCGCTGTGGTGACCGGCCCGAACCGTGAGGACGGCGGCTCGCAGGCACTGGACAGCCATCTGGCGCAGCAGGTGCGCGCGGTGTCGATGCTGATTCCCGGCAGGGCTGGGCTGCAGGTCTGGGCGCCGGGCCGCGTATCCCCCGTCGCGGCCCGGCACCCGGCTTTCTTCATCTGGTCAGGCTCGGCCTGCGCGGGCGGGGGCGGGCCGTTCGGCCAGAAGGATTTGGGTGCAGATCTTTTGAGGGTTTGGCCCACCTGCGATTTCGTACGGATTGAGTCCATCGTTGCCCCGCAGCCGTCGCGGCCGACTTGCGTGCCTGTCTCCCACAGCACCCGTTCAGCCGCGACGGCTCCGTCTGGCCGGGCGTCACTGACGCGGCGTAGCCGTGGTGAATCAAGAACCCGCAGGTCACGCTCCTGCCAGACACCGTCAAAAGGTCTGCACCCGAAGGATTTTGATGGTCTGTTTGGTAGGAGCGGGCGGCGTGCTGGCAGCGGGTGATGGCTTTGTGGACGCCGGTGGTGTTCCCGGCGGCGAACTCGATTTTCATCCAGTCCCGGTAGAGCACTTCCGTCGTCCCGTTCCGGCTCGTACGCCGCGGCGGCGGGTCGCCGCGGGCCGAGGCCGATGCCGGCCTGGACCGGGGTCAGGTGACCGGTGTCGAGGGGCGCACGCACCCAGCGGCGTCAACGCTGCGGGGCACGAACTTGGTGAGGACCCACCGATGTTTCCCGATGCGGTGATCCCGCTCGAACCCATGGCGCTCGAACATCGGCACCGTGCGGTGGTGGAGGAATGACTGTGAGACCGGCCGGCCTTCGGTGTCCTCGGGGTAGCTCTCCACTGTTCCTCCGCCAAGTCGGGCTCCCGCAGGGCGCCATCGAGCGCGATGGAGGCGACCCCTCTGCCTCGTTGGCTGGACAGACCCAGTCGCGGAGCTTGCCGCCCTCGCCTGGCGCCCATGACTGGGACCAGCGCTTTTTCCGGGTCGGCCCGCGGAGGCCGCCCGGGGGCCACCGGCTGCGTGGGGCGGGTGGGCCTCGGGGCGGTCTGGGGCCGTCGGTGCGGAGCGGCCTGCGGGGTCAGTAGGGCGTGATGCCGTAACCGAGGGGGAAGAGGGGTGTTTTGCCGTCGCCACTGTTGATGGGCTCGTCGGTGACCGCCGTGGGCCAGGTGACTGGAAGCTTGCCGGAGAAACCCGCGCCGAAGAGAGCGTCGGTGATCCCCGCGCCTTCCGTGCCGGGCAGCCAGGCCGCGATGAACGCCTGCGCCTTCGGGAGTTGGTTGCCGATGATCAGCGGGCGCCCGGAGTAGAGGATCGCGATGCAGGTTTTCACGCGTGAGCAGATGTCGCTGAGCTGAGTGGAGTTGTCATTGCCGAAGGCGAGGGTGGAGGAGTCGCCCTTGCCTTCCGCGTACGGAGTCTCGCCGCCTACCCAGATGCCGACATCCGCGCTGTAGTTGCCCTTGGTGCGGGTGCCGACGTTCTGCAGGGTTATGCCGGTGCCGGCGGTGGTTTGCTGGAGTGCCTGCCAGAAGGTGGTGCCCGTGGTGTGCGTGCCGCTGGAGCCCTGCCAGCTGATCGACCAGCCGCCGGTCTGGTTGCCGAGGTCGTCGGCCGACTTCCCGCCCACCACGATCTTGTACGTGCCGGTCTTCGGCAGCGGCAGCGCGCTGCTGTCGTTCTTCAGCAGGGTCAGCGACTCGCGGACCGCCTGCCGGGCGACGTCCCGGTGCGCCTGTGATCCGACCTGCGGGGTGTAACTGCGATCGGTGTAAGGGTGGTTGAACAGGTCGAGCGCGAACTTGGCG
This sequence comes from Actinacidiphila oryziradicis, assembly GCF_005047355.1. GTDB lineage: Bacteria > Actinomycetota > Actinomycetes > Streptomycetales > Streptomycetaceae > Actinacidiphila > Actinacidiphila oryziradicis. Next base: position 44,375 of record NZ_SUMC01000062.1, on the reverse strand, counting down.
TTGAGAATACGGGTCACCGCGTCATCGACCCGCGACTGCGGGATCTTGCCGTTGTTCACGTCGGTGACGATGGCGTTGATGGTGCCCACGTAGTCGTCCGGCACCATGATCATGTCGAGACCGGCGTTGATGGCGTGCGCGACCTGGTCGGCGTACGTGGCGTCAGGGAGCTGCTTGATGCCCGCCCAGTCGCTGACCACGAAGCCCGTGAAGCCGAGTTCGGTCTTGAGGACGTCGGTGATCAGGTACTTGTCGCCGTGCATCTTGGTGCCGTTCCAACTGCTGTACGACACCATGACCGACCCCACGCCCGCCGTGATCGCCGACTGGTAGGGCGGCAGGTGGACAGCGCGCAGCTCGCTCTCGCTGATCTGCGTGTTGCCCTGGTCGATGAGGTAGCCGCTGCTGCCGGTGCCGTACGTGGTGCCGCCGTCGCCGATGTAGTGCTTGGCCGTGGCCAGGACCGAGGTCGAGCTGATCGCGCTGCCCTGGAGACCCTTGACCGCCGCCGAGGCGAGCGGCGAGACGACCGACGGGTCCTCGCCGTAACTCTCGTACGTGCGGCCCCAGCGGTCGTCGCGGGCGACGCACACGCAGGGTGCGAAGGACCAGCGGATCCCGGTACCCAGGACTTCCTGGCGGGTGATGTCCTCGACGCGCTGGACGAGCGCCGCGTCGCGGGTGGCCCCCATTCCGATGTGGTGAGGGAACAGGGTGGCGCCCTGTACGTTGTTGTGGCCGTGGACGGCGTCCACGCCGTACAGCAGCGGTATCCCGAGCCGGCTGTTGAGGGCGTAGCTCTGATAGCTGTCGACCATGTCGGCCCACTGGGTGGCGGTGCCGCCCGCGCCGTTCGGGCCGCCGCCTCCGCCGCTGAGCACCGAGCCGAGGCCGTACGTGGCGATGTCCTGCTTGTTGCTGATGTAAGAGTTGGCGGCCTGCGTCATCTGACCGGCCTTCTCGGCCAGCGTCATCTTAGACAGGCAGTCCGCGGTGGACGTGCAGCCCGCGGCGGCGTGCGCGGCGGGTGTCGTGGGCGCGGCCGTGAGCAGGCCGGCGGTGAGGACGAGCAGTGCGCTGAGCAGGAGAGCACGGCGGTGTGGCGTCCGGCCGGCTCCCCGTAGGGCGGGAAGCGTCACCTTGCTGGTCTCCGTCCCGGGAAGACGTCAGGGAATGTGGAACTCGTACAGATGTTGTCGCTCACGGGCATGCCCGCGTCAATAACTTCGACGCGCCTCGTCCTCTTCAAGCAAACACGGGGGTGGGCAGGGGGACATCGTACGGCGGCCGCGTGAGCGCTTCGTGGAGGACCGCCCGGACGACACCGGCATGGCTGAGGCCGCACAGGCCCGCGCCGGTGATGAGGTTGGAGTCCCGCGACATGCCGGGCGTGGTGTTCACCTCCAGCGCGTACGGCTGCCCGGTGTCGGTGACCATGAAGTCGATCCGGGCCGCGCCACGGCAGCCCAGGCCGTCCCACAGCGTAGGCAGCATGGGCTGGGACCGGTCCAGTGCCTGGACCTGCGACTTCTCATCCACGCACAGCACTACGGCCCGCTCGGGCAAACTCATCCGCCGTGGCGTCCACACCTTCGTACAGGCCCTGGAAAACGACATCCGGACCTGGATCCAGACCTGGAACGAAGACCCGCACCCCTTCACCTGGACCAAGACCGCCGACGAGATCCTGAAATCACTCGCCGACTACCTCTCAAAGATCACCCCGCCGGGCACCAAGAAAACAACAAATATTTAGACTCGATATTTACGACGCAGGACACTACAACCTCGAGCTTGGCCGGGCGGGGGCTTTTCCGTGAGTCAGGAAAATCACGCCTGCGCCGGCAGGCCGATGAGGAGCAGCCCGAGATGTAACGGTCTCATCGCTGCTCCGACAGCGGTGGTGTGAAGACCAGGCGCGGGTCCCGGTCGGGTGTGACCGGAGTCATCGAATTCTCAGGAACGTATCGCCCCGCTCGTACGACCAACGAAGTGTTCACGGATATGGGCTGGTCCGCCCCGTCCCGCAGTCGCATGGCTACCGGAAGCCGAGGAGCACCATGACCCAGTGTTCTCAACACGTTACGTCTGTCCCGGCTCACACCTGCCCAGCCCGGTCAGGCCTGGTGCCCGGCGGGGCACGATCCATGCCCGGTGCTCCTGCTGCCTCCGCCCTCACCCGACTGAGGCCGGTGCAGTGGACAATCTAACCAGTCTCGCCGTCGAAGCCCAGCGCGTTGAACCGCACGCGATGAGAGAGTTCATCCGGGCCGGCCAGCAGGAGGTGTGGTCGCTGTGCGAACACCTGGTGGACCCGCAGTCCGCCGACGACCTGACCCAGGAGACCTACCTGCGGGTCTTCCGTGCCCTTAGATCCTTCAAAGGGGACTCCTCGGCACGGACCTGGCTGCTTTCCATCGCCCGGCACACCTGCATGGACGAACTGCGTACGCGGATCCGGCAGCGCCGGCGCAACGCCCACCTGGTCGACCTGCACCGTGAAGAGGCCATGACCGCCGATGTGGCCGAGCAGGTCGAGGTGCAGGTGCTGCTCTCCCACCTCGACACCGACCGGCGTACCTCCTTCGTCCTCACGCAGTTGCTCGGCCTGTCCTACGACGAGGCGGCACAAGTGGGCGGCTGCCCGGTCGGAACGATCCGGTCCCGCGTCGCGCGCGCCCGGGCCGACCTCATCGAGGCGTTGGGCGGGGACCGGGCGGCTCCGCCACACGGGCACGGGGCGCCGGACGTGCCCGCCGCGGCGATCTGTCACGTCTGACCAGCCCTGATTGGCAGTCAGGTTCTGCCGCACGAGGCCGGACGCCCTAGCGAGGGGTGAAGGAATGGTGACGATGAGAGGCACTACCGGGGGCCGGGACGACCGCACCGAAAAGGACTGCGGCACCGCCCGGGAGGCGCTGTCCGCCCTCCTCGACGGTGAGGCGATGCCCTGCGCCCGGGAGGACCTGGACACCCATATGACCGCCTGCCACGAGTGCCGGCAGTGGCGGGAAGACGCCCACCTGGTGACCCGGCGTGCCCGCCTCACCTCAGCGCCGCCGGTAACCGACAGCACGGAGCGCATCCTGACGGCCGTCCTGGCGGACCGGCCTCCCCGGGACGGCAGTCGCAGCGCGCGGCTGCTCCGCGCCGGTCTGGCGGTGACGGCGCTCGCCCACGGAGTGATCATCGTCCCCGCGCTGGTCGGCCGGGCGGGCCTCGGGGTGCCGCTGCAAGCGGCTCGGGAACTCGCCGTGTTCAACCTCACGCTCGCGGTGGCGCTGCTGGGCGCGGCGGTACGTCCGACCTGGGCTCGGGCGATGCTGCCCGTGGTGGGCGTGTCCGCCGGCCTGCTGGAGCTGATCGACCTGGTCGACACCGCGAGCGGCGCCACCACCTTGGCCGCCGAAACGCCGCACCTGATCACCCTGCTGGGGGCCGTGCTCCTGGCGATGTTGACCAGGTTCGTCGGCGCGGACAGCGGCGGCCCGGGGCAGCGGCGGCTGCGCCGGCAGAACCTGCTGCGTACGCTCCGGCAGCGCCGTCTGCTGTCGGGCCTCGCGGGGTTCGTACCGCCACCGGCACGCGCGATGGCCTGGAAGGCAGCCCACGGCTCGGCGCGGGCGCGGACCGCGCCGGCGCCCGCGGACAACGGCACGGATGGTGCCGAGGAGGGCAGTCCGGTGCGCCGCGCCGCCTGAATCCGTCATGCCCCGGGGCCGGCGGCTGGGCCGATGCTGCAGGACCGGATCGGCCCAGCCGCCCTTACTCCCTCCGCCCGCGGTGCGGAGTATCCCTCAGGCGGGGAGGCGGCGCTGTCCAGCACCGCGCCGGACAGCGCCGCACACAAACGCCGCACCGCGCGATGGCCGCGGTAGCAGCCGGCTCGCTCAGGGATGTCGAGGTCGCCGGTGCGTTCGGGTGGAGTTGCGGCAGCGGGCTCCGGCGTTGCTGACCCGGTTGCCAAGCGCGTTCCAGCCGCGGCGGCACCGGGATGCGCTTGACGCCTCGGATCGCCGTCCCTGCCGTTCCGAGACCGGCGCCGGCTCGGTAGGCCGCGTCCGCACGTGCCGGGTCGAACGACGCGAGCGGTGACGCCCGAACGGCCGCCCCGCATGCCGTGCTGTGACGCACGCCACAACGACTGGTCGGGAACTCCAGGCCCGTGACGGGCGACCACCTGAGGTGCATGCGGCCAACACCCGAGGAACCGGGCCGCGCAGGCTAGCGAGTAGCCGCAGAAACGGAAGGAATTGAGATGTCCGTCACCGCCCAGGAGGCCGCAAAGGTCGTCACCCGCCAGGAAGCCCCGAAGGTCGTCGCTGCCCCGCGGGCAGGTCAGAAGTACGCCGTCGAGCTGATCGGTACGTTCTTCCTCGTCTTCACAGTCGGCGCCATGGTCTACAGCGGCAGTCCGCTTGCCCCGCTGGCCATCGGCTCGTCCCTCATGGTCATGGTCTACGCCGGTGGGCACATCTCCGGCGGCCACTACAACCCCGCCGTGACCATGGCGGCGCTGGTGCGGGGCCGGATCGGGACCCGGGATGCGGTCGGGTACTGGATCACACAGCTGGCTGCCGGCCTGCTCGCCGCGGGGGTCGTCCGGGGCGTTGTCACCCCGGCGGCGGTCAAGACCCTGGCCCCTGCAGGTCACGCTCTGACGGCAGCCATCGTGGTCGAGCTGCTGTTCACCTTCGCCCTGGCCCACGTCGTGCTCAACGTCGCCACCAGCAAGGACCACCCGAACAACTCCTTCTACGGCCTGGCGATCGGTTTCACCGTCATGGTGGGCGCCTTCGCCGTCGGCGGGATCTCCGGCGGCGCGTTCAACCCGGCCGTCGCTTTCGGTGGCACTGTGATGGGTCTCTTCGGCTGGTCAACCTTCTTTATCTACCTGGTGGTCGAGCTCATCGCCGGTGCCGCCGCCGGACTCGCCTTCCGGGCACTCAACCCCCAGGACAAGTGATCCAGCCAACGCGCGTGCCGTAACAGCACCGGCCCAAGCCCCGGGGTGCTGTCGAACCTACTCAGCGAAGGGTCGAACCGGCTGCTCACGCTTGACAAGCAGTCCCTACTGCCCTGAGCTTGATCTTTAACCTCGCTGCTGTTTCAGGTGGACGTGTTCGGTGAGGGTTTCGGCTCGTTTTACGGTCTTCCCGGGTTCGTGGCGTGGGGCTGGTCTGCGGTTTTTCGAGCCGGGTGGGCGTCCGGGGCCGGGCTGGGAGGGTTTGGGCACGCCGGCGGGACGGGTGGTCTTCGCGCGGAGGTGGCGGAACCCCCGGCGGACCCGGGCGGGGGTGAGCCGGCGGGGCTCGGCCGGCCGTTCCCAGGGGCGGCGGAGATCCTCGGCGAGCGGTCGGGCGAGGCGGAGCTGGGTGTGGGCGGCGATGATCAGCCAGGTCCACAGGTCGGCGGTGTGCGGGTCGCGGACCTTGGGGATGGTCCAGCCGAGGGGCGCTTCGGCCAGCACGCTGTCATCCCGGCCGCTCTGGCCTTCAGACACACCGCCTGACGGCCTACGCCCACGACTGCCGGCGCCAGTCCGGGAATGCCCCCCGCGCGGGGTGGTCCGGGGATGAGATTCCCCGGACCACCCGACCCCGACAGGGCGGGTTCTACCGCGCCGTGGGAGAGATCAAGCGCCTGCTGTGAGGGCTGGCTTCTGGGCTTGACTGGTTGCGCGCTGGTACCGTCCCTCATAGGGAGCAGAACGGTGCTGAGGCGCCTGCGGGCTTTGCCCCGGAGGAGTACGAGCGAGTCACGCGGGCTGCGCGCCTGATCGGCAAGGACCCGCAGGCGTTCGTACGGGACGCTGCCCTCGCAGCGACCGAGGACCCGTTTCTCAAGGCGCTCCAGCACACTGGCGAATCCGTCACGCGTCTCGCTGCTGTTTTCGCGGCCGAGGAAGCCGGGACTGCGGGGCCGCTGGCCTCCGACGGCCCGTGGCCGGACCCGGCGCCGATGAGCAGCCATGACTTGCAGGCCGCGCAGCACGGCCACGCCGCGTGACGCGGTTCCTCACTCCTCAGGAGCTGCTGCAGGTCGCCCAGACTCTCCCCGGCGATCCGGCCTGTCACGATCTGGGCGTCCTGGACGGTATCTGTGCTCGGGCCCGCGCGCGGTACATGGGGCGTGACGTGTATGGCTCCGACTGGCTCAAGGCCGCGGCCATGCTGGAGTCGACCGCGCTGCACGAGCCGCTGGAGGACAAGAACTTGTTCTTCGCCTGGCTGGTGGCAGAGGTGTTCCTCAACACCAACGGCATCTACATGCAGTACGAGCCTGAGGACCCCTCGCCTTGGTGCTGCGGGCGAAGCACAAGAGCGCAGGCGTCCAGGAGGTCGCCGCCCAGCTCCGGGCCTGGGCGACCGCCTGACTTGCTGTCGCCTGTGTGCCACGCGTCGCGTCGTGTCCGCGTGTTCGCCCTCTGATCCGCCCCGATACAGCTGGGGCAGGGCCGTTCACGGCGCGGTGTGCAGGCGGTCGCGTCGGGCGGGCTGCCGGTGACCACCCGCACGGCGCCAGGGGGCACGTTCGGCGGCAAGTCAACAGTGCCCGCCTGCCGGAGGGCTTGCGGGAGCCGAGCGGCGGTCAGAATCGGCGTGGTGAGTTTTCGGTACTCACCAGCCACTCACCACGGCCCGGCGTGAGCAGCCTCCATCGCGCAACGCCCAGGGGCGGGCTGCGCAACGCGGGCGCTGCGCAATTGCCATTGTGCAGCCCGCCCCCGGGTGCGCAGCTGCTCCGGCCACTGTGCAACGGTGCTGGCCGGTTCCGCCCGCCAGGCCAAACTGGACCGGCCAGCTTGGACTGGCGGGCGGAACCGTGGTGAGTTCATATCATCACTTGCGGGATCATTTGAAGGGGGGCGGGGCGTGATGCTGGGAGTACTGCCGCAACTACTCCCACGACCACTACCGGAACTCTCCGCCGCAACAACGGCATAATCGCTGCTCATCCCCCTTGTCCGGGCCTCTCCGAAAACTCCGGGAACCCTCTTCGCTCCCTGATCCACTGCCCTGTGTGAAGCGAAGGGTGGGTGGTGGTTGGAGCGGTCGCGCTGAGGGTTCCCGGCGCTGGGCTGCGGCGCGGCCCGGCCCCCGTGCCGGGGTGCTATCACAGGGGCGGGGCATGATCGATGGGTGGGATGGGGAGCCTGTGGCCAGATCGAAGTTGTACCCGGCGACATCGCGGGACCACGCAGGCGTCCTGGCCGCCGTCTTCTAGGCCATTGGAGGGGTTGAATGGCGCTCTGCGGGCCGTACGGGGCCGTCTGAGGCCATCCGCGTGGATCGTCCGCCAGGATGCGGCCATGGACACGGTTCGGCCGATCATCACCATCGACGCGAGCGGCGGCGAGCCGTGCGCGCTGGTAGTGCGCCACGCCCCAATCACCGGCAGCCGTCTGTCGCTCGCTGACCTCGGCCTTTACGTCCGCTGCCTGTGGCTGCACGACGTGTGCGGGGACCTCGGCGACGTGGACTGGTTCATCCAGGAGCTGGACATGCCGGCGGAGGAGACCCGGACCGGGCTGCTGCGCCTGGTCCGTGGCCGGTCCGGGCCGTAAAGGTTGGCTGGGGCCACAGTGTCCGCCAGGCGGCGAGGGCTTCGGGAAGTCCGCCTTCACGATCGACTGGGACCTACAGCAGGCAACGTGTCCTCGGGGCAAGACCCAGCACCCAGCCGGGGACGCTCCGTATCAACGGCCACGAGTACCTCCAGTTCCGCTTTGCCAAGGCCGACTGCCTGGCCTGCCCGGACCGCCCCTCGTGCACCGCCTCGGCCACCGGACCCCGAACGATCGCCCTGCTCCCACGGCCGTTGCACGAGATCCAGGTCCGTAACCGCCTCGACCAGCAGACCGAGCAGTGGCAACGGCGCTATGCCATCCGCGCCGGCTTCGAGGCGACGCTCTCCCAGGCTGTCCGACGTAACGGTCTGCGCCGTACGCGCTACCGAGGGCTCGCCAAGACGCACGTCCAGCATGTACTCACCGCCATGGCCTGCAACCTCACCCGCACCGCCGACTGGATCGCTGAAACGCCCCGAGGGCGTACACGATCAAGCCGATTCCACACCCTCTGTAACGCAGCGGCCGGATGACCCCCGAAGATCACCAACAGAGTCACCGCCGCGGTCACCATGCCGACGACGGGGCACCGAGCAGCGGCACAACGCCCGGACTGCGCTCACTCCAGAGCGGCGAACGACTCCGGCAGTACCTGCCCGCCGTCGACCGCCAGGGCCTGCCCGGTGATGTAAGCGGCCTCATCGGTGGCCAGGAACAACGCGGCGTTGCCGATCTCGTCGGCTTCGCCGAGCCGGCCCAAGGGAATGGATGCCTCCATGGACCGGCGGTGGTCCTCTCCCCGCTCGGCCATCCCCTCGGTCGCGATATTGCCCGGGAGGACCGCGTTGACGGTGATGCCGTGCGGCGCGAGTTCGATCGCCGCGCTCCGCATGTAGCCCAACTGCGCTGCCTTGCTGGCTCCGTAGTGGGACCAGCCCGGGTAGCCGGTGATTGGCCCGGTGATCGACGAGGTGAGGATGACCCGGCCCCGGCCGGAGGTGATCAGAGCGGGCAGGCAGGCCCGCACCGCGAGTATTGTGCCCTTGACGTTGATGCCGAACATGATGTCGATGTCCTCCTCGGTCATCGCGGCGAGTTTGGCGGCGGGGAAGATCCCGGCGTTCGCGCAGACCACGTCGATCCCGCCCTGACGCTCGATCGCTGTTTCGGCCACCTGGGCGTTGTCCTCGGCGCGCGAGACATCCGCCACCGCATACGTGACCGGCCCGCCCCCCAGCGCGGTCAGCTCCTTGGCGGTAGCGGCCGCGGTATCCGCGTCCCGGCCGGTCACCAGGACCTGGGCACCCGCCCGGGCGAAGACCCGGGCAATGCCCTTGCCGATGCCCTTGGTGCCACCGGTGACGACCACCGACCGGCCCTCGATCGATGTGAACATAGTGGGCTCCTTACGCATGTCCGGCGGGGGGGGATCCCCGCCGGGTGAATCCGGAAGAACAGGACCCGACGACACCGCATCTCGCCGCAGTAACTTCTCGGCCCTGAAGAGACCAATCTTGCACGCTCAATCGCTTCAAGCCACGTCTCAGCTCTTGCGTCGCAGCCATCTCGTCCGAGGTGGCCCACCACGACATCAGCGCGATCGACACCCCAACCGTGGTCCCCGGAGCACCGGTTCGTGTCTTACGGCTGGCCCAACTGATGCCAAGATCACATGGCACCGCTGCGCTGAGACGCGGCCAATGGCTGCGACTCCTCCTGACCCTGAGGAGACCGGGCGTCCTCATAAGGGCATCGGGTGAACGCCGCACCCATCCACCGCACCTGGTCGGTATCGCTATGCGAGGCGATCCCGCTCTCAGCAGCAGCCGGCGCAGCAGGGCTTGGGCATATTCGCGCCAACTGTCGTTGCTGGGTAAGTTGGTTGAGATGTGCGGCAGCCACGGGCACGGCCAGGCCTGGGGGGTCGGTCAGCAGGCCGAACCAGCCCTCCACCGCAGCCCCTTCCATTCGTCTTCGGGCGGCCCCCGGCCCTGCGCTACGGTGGGGAGCGTACACGCTGATCCGGGTCATACCGGCGAGGGGAGAGTCGCAGACGTGCCACGCACCCGTGCCGACGTGTTGGTGATCGGCGGTGGGATCATCGGGCTGGCCGTCGCCTGGCGTACGGCGGTCCAGGAATCCGTGTCGATCGCAGTCCGGTGAGGGGTTGGTCGACCGGCTCGCCCGAGGCCAGGTCCCAGATGAACGCCCACGCAAAGAGGTTCGTACGCACCGTCCGAGCCGAGTGCACCGACCGGCTGCTGATCTACAACGAGCAGCACGCGCGGCGAATCCTCGCTGAGTACGCCGAGCACTACAACTGCGGAAGGCCGCACCGGGCTCTGGACCTGCACGCCCCAGCCGACGACCGCGCCCGTCTCCTCCAGGGTGCGCAACACCGTGGACGCCGACGCGGTGTCCGTGAGTACGGGGCGCTGGTGTTCGAGGACGGCGATGTCGGCGATGGCGACCGCGCCGAGCACGATCGCGCAGGCCAGATCCGTCAGCACCCGCCCGCGCGGCGAAGCCGGTCCGGCGCATCGCGTACGTGAGCTCCTCGCCGAGCCCGACCCGCTCGGCGAGCACCTGAAGGTGCACCCCGCCCGCGTGCCCGACCTGCCCCTTCCCCTCGGCCGACATGGCCAGACCGGCGAGTCGTCCACTACTCTTGCGCACGGATTCGGTGCCCCCACCTTGCAGCGATGTGTTCTTCGACAGCTCGCATCATCGCAGGTAGAGGCACTTCTTTCGGATGACACTCAGTCACCAACATCCGAGCCGCAGTGAATCACCGAGGCGGGAGCAATCCCGGCACCGCGCCCCGGGCTTACTCAGCGGAACTTCACCTACCGCCTGGTGGTGACCGCCAACAGCGGCGGCTCCGCCACGTCCCAGGCGGAGGTGGAACTGCTGCACTGACCCCGGCGCACACATGAAACGGTGGGGGCGCGGATCACTCCGCGCCCCCACCCTGCTGTGTGGTCGAGCGGTGCTACCGCCCAGGATCGCCGCTCAAGCGATACCAGTCGGGTCTCACCGGTAGGTGACGGTGACCGGGGTGCGCACACTGCGCGGGGGCAGGGTGACGGTCAGCCGCCCGGTGGCGGCGTCGAAGTGCCACGCATGCGGCGACAGGCGCACACCGGACGCGGTCACCGTGTGCGGCGCCGTGGCGCCCAGGAACGCCACCGTCCAGGTGCGGGTGGTGACCTGGCCGGGGAAGGAGCCCTTGGCCGGGTCGATCCGCACCGTGCGGGCGGTGCCCGCCTGCTTGACGTGGACGGTGGTGGTGGCGTGCCGGGCGGCGGAGGTGCCGTTGTCCTCGTAGAGGGTGGAGGAGCCCGAGGCGCCGGGCGCGACGGTCAGCGTGGCGTTCGTCAGCGGGCTCTGGTCGTTGTCGGGGACGTTGCCGGTGCGGGTCGGCACCACGGCACCGGCCTTGACGAACACCGGCATCGTGCTCAGGTCGGTGGTGATGTCCTGGGTGGTGCCGCCCTGATAGGTCTTGCCGGTGAAATAGTCGGTCCACTGGCCCGGCGGGAACCACACCGAGGTCGTGGCCGTGGTGCCCGGCGTGGTCACCGGGGCGACCAGCATGTCGGGGCCGTAGAGATACTCACTGCCGGCCGTGGCGTAGGCGTTCGCCTCCTCCGGGTACTCCAGGTACGTCGGCCTGACCACGGGCACACCGGTAGCCTGCGCCTGCTGGGCGAGGCTGTAGGTGTACGGGACCAGGTCCTCGCGCAGGTTCAGGAACTTGTCGGCCGACGCCCGCGCCGCTGCGCCGTACTGCCAGGGCAGTCGGTCGCTGTGGTTGCCGTGCAGCCGGTCGACGGGCTGGAACGTGCCGAGCTGCACCCAGCGCGCGTACAGGTCGTCGGGCAGCTTGGTGGTGGACTTCGTCTGCCCGCCGTCGCTGTACGTCTCCGAGCCCTTCAGGCCGGTCGCGTCGTTGAAGCCGCCAATGTCGTGGCTGACCGCGGAAAGGCCCGTGGCCGCGGACTCGCCAGGTGTGTAGCCCACCTCCATCTTGAGGGTGCCCCAGGTCGAGGAGGTGTCGCCGGTGAAGTGGACGGTCGAGCGCTTGTCCGCCCACGGGCCGGTCGGCAGCCCGGTGGGACTGCTGTAGCCGCCGGACTGCAGGGAGCCGAAGGCGCGCGAGAGCACGAAGCCGCGCCCCACCGTCTTGTCGGCGTCGGTGGCGTACTGCTGGTTGATCCAGGCGTCGGGGGTGACGCCCTTCAGGGACGACAGCGAGTTGTCACAGCACCAGTCCAGCCACCAGAAGTCGGCGCCCTGCTGCTCCATCGGCTGGTGCAGGTCGAGGTACGCCTTCAGCTGGTCGGGGTCGCCGAAGTCGAAGGTGTAGGTGCACACCTGGCCGCTGCAGCCGCTCTGGGTGAGCTTGCCCTTCGCGGTGGCCTGTGCCTGGGCGAACTGCGGGTCGTCGCTGACGATGCTCGGGTGGATGTTGAGGGTGTTGTGCAAGCCCTGGCTCGCCGCCCAGGAGAAGAACGCCGTGGGATCGGGGAACTTGGTCGGGTCCATCTCCCAACCGTCCCAGGTGGCCGGTGACTTGAAGTCGGTGTCGGTGACCAGGACGTCGAGCGGTACGCCCTCGGAGCGGAAGGCGGGCAGGATGGTGTTCTCGTAGTCGGCCGCCGTGCGGTCCATGTACTCCGAGTACCAGACGCCGTAGGCCCACTCGGGCAGCAGCTCCGATGGGCCGGTGAGCGTGGCCAGGTCCGACAGGCCCTGCTCGTAGTCGTGGCCGAAGCCGAAGAGGTAGCCGTCCTGGTAGGGCGCGCCGCCGTGTCCCGGCCGGGGCGTCATTTTCCCCGCGGCCGTGTCGTACAGCGCGGAGGAGCTGTCGTCGAGCAGGTACCAGCCGTCCTGGTAGAGCAGGCCGGGGGTGGTGGCGGGGCTGCCGTTGTCGCCGTTGACACCGTCGAGGCCGCGGCGGTAGCCGCCCAGCGACAGGTGCGGCGCGGGGGCGGGTGCGCCCGTGGCGGTGACCGCGACCGCGTCGGCGTTGACATGGCAGCTGGTGGCGTCCGGGCAGCCGAGGGTGATGTCGTCGGTGCCCGCAGTCAGCGTGACCGGCACCGAGGCTGTGCTCCAGGTGTTCCAGTCGGTGGTCGCCGGAAGGGACAGCGTGCTCGTGCTGCCGCCCGCCGTCACCGTCATGGTGCGGGCCTGGTGCAGGCCGTCGCCGCCGGGGCCGTTGGCGTACCGCAGGTGCAGCACGTACGTGCCGTCCGCGGGCACGCCGACGATCCGGTGGGTCAGGCCCGCGCCCTGGTTGAGCTCGGCGACGAAGCCCCCGCCCGAGTAGCCCTGGTGGTCGGTGGCCACCTTCGCGGAGCCGGTGGCACGGCCCGCCTCGGCCTCGCAGCTGACCCCGAACCGGCAGTCGGCGATGGCGGAGGAGGAAGTCGGGGGGTAGGGGCCGCCCGGGTTCACGACGGCGACGCTGTCGATGTTGACGTTGCCGGAGTCCGCCGAGGTGCGGGCGAGCACCACCGTGTGGTGGCCGGCGCCCACGTCCAGCGGCACCTTCGCCACGCTCCAGGTGTCCCAGTTCGCGGTGACCGGCAGGCTCACCGTCCGGGCGGCGCCGCCGTCCACCGACAGCGACAGGGTGCGGGTGGTGTCCTGGCCGTCGCCGCCGAGTGCGTTGGCGTACCGGGCGTCGAACTCGAAGCTCCCCGTGGAGGGGACGACCACGTCCGCCGACAGCGCGTTGCCGGTGGACTGGAAGCCGGCCACGAAGCCCGTGCCGGTGGCGCCGGAGTGGTCCGAGGCCACGCTCAACCCGCTGGCGGTCAGGTCCTCCGCTTCGCACAGGGCGTTGAGAGAGCAGGTCAACCCGTTCCAGGGGGCGGCGGTCATCGAGGCGGTGCCCGCCTTGAGGTCCACCGTGAGGTTCTGCGCGGTGAACGGGCCGGAGCCGACCTTGTACCGCAGGGTCAGCTTGCTGGTCTTCAGGGTCAGCCAGCCGTCGGAGGTAGTGGAGGTGTAAGGGGTCGGGGTGAAGCCGTCACGGCCGATCGCGTTGAAGGTGGCGTCGTCGGTGAAGGCGCCGTCGCCCGCATACTCAGTGCGGACCAGCGTCGGCGAGAGCACCTCGAACCGCGCGTCGGAGACGGTCACCGACGGGATGGCGTGTTGTCCGTGGGGCGCGTGCGCGGCCACCCCTCCGGCGGCCAGCGCCGTCGCCGCCGTGCTCAGCGTCACGACGACGGCCAGCCGCCGCCGTACGGCGCCGCGCCGCGCGGGGCGGGGCGCCGGCGGGGGACTGGACGTCGGTGCCAAGGGCCTGTACCACGCCGGTCTGGTCGAGTTCATCGCGGTCGTCCTCCGCATCCTCGTTGCCTGCCGTTGCCTGTGCAATGCCGCGTGCCGGCACGGTGGTGGCGTGCGCCGGGCGCGCGGACGTCCGGTCGCGCGCGACCGGACCGTGCCGTTGGTGCGTTGTGCCCTGTTCCGTTGTTGCGTTGTTGCGTCGCGCCCTGCTTCCGCTGGTGCGTCTAGTGTTCGACCCGCCAGGTCAGCAGGCCGCCGGAGACCCCGGGCTGGAGCTGGACGCGTACGCGCAGCGCGGTGGTCGTGACCGGGGTGACGGCCACCCGGACGAAGGCGCCCTTGGCCGTGCCGTACCCGGGGTCGCCGCCGGAGGGCTGCCAACTCCCGTCCGGCGCAAGGTATTCCAGCACCCAGGACTGCGGGACCCGGCAGGCGCCGTGGCCGGTGTCGTCGTACCAGTACACCGACACGGCACTGACCCGCACCGGCTCGGCGAAGGTGTAGGCCACCCACTCAGCGGTTCCGGTGTGGTCCCACCAGGTGAAGCGCGGCAGGGACTGGTCGTAGGAGTCGGTCGGCTGCGCGGTCGCGTTCATCAGCAGCGCCTGCGGGCTGTCCACGCCGCTGAAGGACGCGCTGACCGCCGCCCAATCGGTGGCGCGAGAGCCGGAGCCCACCGTGGGGAAGGCGGTGACCCGCAGGCGGGCCGCGGCGGCCGGGATCAGGGTGAGCTGCTCGACGGTCTCGCCGGTGCGCGCCGGGCCCGGCTGAAGCGGCGCCGTCACGTTCTGGTCGTCGACCTGCCAGGCGATCAGCCGGCGGCCCTTCGCCCGCATCCGCACCGGCGTGCCGGTCTGGGTGAAGGGGTCGGCCGCGGCGGCCCGGGTGTGCTCGAACGTGAACGAGCGGGCCGGGTCGCGCGCGTCGACCTCCAGGGCGTAGTTCCACGGCGAGGCGGGCCTGACTTCGTACTCGGGCCAGTCGGCGGTGCCGGCGAACTGCTGCCAGTCCTCCTCGATCTGCAGGGAGTACGTCAGCGGGCCGTGGGCGACGGAGACCCCGTCGTCGTTGACGCCCCAGGTGCGGACGGTGGTGCGCATCGGCAGGCGCAACTGCACGGTGTCGCGGTGCTGCCAGGTGCGGTCGAGCACGAGGTAGCCGCCGCTGGTTGCCGCCTTCACCGGGCGGCCGCCGATCCGTACCGACGGGTCCTGGCACCACCCGGGCACCCGCAGGTAGAGCGGGAAGCGGACCGGGCGGGGCGTGGACAGCGTCAGCGTCACGGTGTCGTCGAAGGGATAGGCGGTCTGCTCGGTGACGGTGACCTCGGTGCCGCCGGCCGGGCCGACCTTCGCCCGCACCGAGGACTCCGCGTACAGCGACGCGCACAGCCCGCCGTCGGTGCTGGCCAGCCACATCTCCTCCGCGTAGTACGGCCAGCCCATGCCGTAGTTGTGCGGGCAGCAGCGGTACTGGTGGATGCCGGGCATGTACGCCTGCATCGCGAAGGAGTTGTTGAACTGGCCGTGGGATTTGGGCACGTTGTCGAGCTGCACGGTGTTGGCGCCTGTGACGTAGTGGGTGCCCTTGTGCTGCGGGTCGAGCGCGGCGGGCAGCGTGTTGAGGGCCAGTTCCTCGCAGCGGTCGGTCCACAAGGAGTCGCCGGTGATCCGGGTGAGCAGTTCGTGGCTGTGCATGAACTCGACAACGCCGCAGGTCTCGAAGCCCTGCCGTGGGTCGTGGAATCCGAAGCGCACGTTCTCGTCGCCGGCGAAGCCGCCGCCGGGGAACTGCCCGTAGGTGCCCATGACCGTGTCGTAGACCCGGTGGGTGGCGGCCAGGAAGGACGGGTCGCCGGCCAGCACGCCGTACTGTGCCGGTTCACGGAATCCTTGGGCGAGGTTGACGTTGTGCCAGGTCGGGATGGTGTGGGTGTAGTCGGCGCTGTTGGCGTGCACGGTGCGCACCAGGTCGAGCAGGAAGGCGTCGCCGGTGCGGTTGTAGAGCCAGTACGCGGTGTCGATGGTGTCGCCGACCCGGGCGGAGCCCCAGCCCTGCCCGAACTGTGTGCCCGGCAGCCCGTCGAGGAACTTCAGCCAGCCGGTGAGGGTGTCGATGATCCGGTCGTCGGCGCTGTACTCGTACCAGGTGCGCATCGCGTCGAGCACCGGCATGTACGGCCAGAAGTCGGGCAGTCCGTTCAGCGATGTGCGCAGGGACGTCGGGCCGAAGAAGCCGTCGGACTGCCGGGTGGCCAGGATGCGGTCCATCCAGGTCTTCGTCAGCTCCAGCGTGGCCGCGTCGCCGGTGACATAGCCCAGGTCGCCGAATCCGCGTAGCCAGTAGGGCAGTTCCTCCCAGCCGACGCCCGAGGGCACCGCCCAGCCGCTGTCGGCGGTCAGGTAGTCGGAGACCTCGGGCATGCGCCCGTTGAGGCCGTTGAGCTGCAGGTCGAGCTGGGTGCGCAGCCAGCCCTTGGGGATGATGCTGCCGGGCGGCAGCCGCAGGAACGCCTCCTTTTGCAGCGGGGCACGGTTGGCGGTGTAGTGGCCGGTGGCCCGGGCGCCGCCCACGAGCCGGATCGGCCCCCCGGACTCGGTGGCCGAAGCAGGCAGCGCGGTCGTGCCCGTAAGCGCGACGCCGCCGGTGACGGCAAGCGAGCCGGTGAGGAACGCACGTCGTTCCATGCGGAGGTCCTTTCTGGACGTCCCGTTGTTCTGGACGTCCCGTTGTTCTGGACTTCGCGGGGGGAGGGTGAGGTGGGGCGGGTGCCGGCGGTGGAGGCACCACCGCCGGCACCAGTCGGGGGTGCGCCCGCTATCCGCGCAGGCTGAGCAGCGCGAAGATGCCGCCGACGACCGGGCGGGCCTGGAAGCCGTTCTGGCTGTCCGAGGCGGTGTCGTACCAGTCGGTGAACGGCGCACGCGAGGGGGAGGTGTGCGCGAACTCGTAGAGCGCGGAGACCAGCAGGTCGCTGACCGGGTGGCCGCGCAGCCATGCGGCGGTCCACATCTCCCAGTCGCCCTTGGTGTAGCTGTGCCGCAGGTCCAGCGGAACGCCGAACTGGTTGGCCTGCGACAGGTACCAGTCCGCCTCCGCCTGGGCGACCGCGCGCGGCACCAGATTCAGCCCGAGCAGCGAGTCGGGGTAGCCGTTGTACTTCAGGCTCCAGGTGCCGGGCTGGTCGTAGGCGAGCTTGAGGTGGTCCTTGGTGGTGTCCTGGGCCTTGTCCACCCATTGGGTGATGTAGTCCTTGGCGGTGCCGGCGTAGCGGGCGGCGTCGGAGGAGTTGCCCGCCGCGGTGGCGATCTGCCCCATGGCCCCGATGGCGAGGATGCCCTTCAGGGCGAGGTTCGCGCTGTGCGCGATGAAGCCGGTGAAGTCGTCGGTCTGGTTCTGGTAGCCCGGGTCGAGGGCGTTGGCCACCAGGTAGTCGGCCCACTGCTTGAGGATCGGGTAGTGCGCCGAGGCGAACGCGCGGGCCGTGGCGGAGTTGCTGCGCGCCAGGTAGGCGGCGGTCATCAGCAGCATGTTGGCGGACTCCTCGACCGGCATGTCCTCCTCGTTGCCGTCATTGTGCCCGGTCGCGTTGGGATAGCTGGAACCGAGGTCGTGCTCGGCGAACTCCTTGGGCCAGCCGCCGTTCTCCGGGTAGTCCAAAAGCGGTTCGAGGATCAGTGCGAGGTACTGCGGGTCCAGGTAGAGGAAGACCGGCATCGCCGGGTAGGTCACGTCGATGGTCGAGACGTTGCCGTCGGAGGAGATCTCCTTCAAGAACGCCCACGGCTTGCCGTTGCGGCTGACCAGCTCGGTGCCCGCGTACGCCTGCCGCAGCGAGAGGGCGCACAGCGCCGCGTACTTGGCGCCGCCCGCGGCCGTCGCCTCCTGCCGCACCTTGCGGTCCAGGGCCGCGGTGCGGTTCTGCGCGGCGGCCGCGTCGGAGTGGAAGAAGGCGGCCATGTCCTGCCAGTTCGACCAGTACGACTTCCACAGCGGCGGCAGCTGCGCGCCGAGGTAGCTCACAGCGGGCTCGCGGACGTGGCCGACGGACAGCAGCGCGCGGGTCGGGCCATGGACGCTGCCGAGGTCGAAGCGGAAGGCGAAGACCGGCCAGCTGTCGTTGATGGCGCGCGGCTGGCGGGTGTCCGCGGTGTTGGCCAGCGCGTCACCGGCCAGGGCGGTGCCGCGCACGGCGGTGTCCGCGCCGATCTGCCAGGTCAGGCCCGGGCGGTTGGTGGCGCTCCACACGACGGTGCCCCAGGCGGCCATGTCGCCGTTCTCCTTGAGTACCCCGGGGCTGTCGGGGGTGAAGGACAGCGAGGTCGCCGAGGTGCCGCCGGAGCCGGACAACTGGTCCTGGGACCAGCGGATCTTTGTCCCCGAGTCGCCCGAGGCCCACTCGCCGGAGATGTCGAAGTACAGCGCGACGTCGTGCGCCTTCCCGTCGACGCTGCGCACGTCCGCGACGACGTACGACAGCGGCATCGACTGGCGGCGCAGGTCGCCAGGCTCGACGGGGGACAGGAAGGTCAGCGTCAGCTGTGCCCCCCCGGCCTCGAAGACGAACTGCGAGCGGGTCGCGGTGAGCGTCAGGGAGCGCTGCACCGCGCCGCGGGAGAGCGGGTGGTTCGGGACGTTCGGCGCACCCAGGAACAGGTAGCTGGTGCCGTCGACCTGGATGATGCCGGTCATGGCGGTGGTGCGGCCGGTCCAGAAGTTGGACCAGTGACCGGTCGGCAGGTCGGCGTTCAGCCACGTGCTCAGGTAGGGCGAGCGCACGGCCAGCGGGATGGCGGGCGGCCGGATCGGGTCGAAGGACGGAGCAGCCGGGGTGGGGAAGCGGCCGCCCGAGGTGGCCGGGGCGGCGTTGCCGGTCGCGGACGCGTCCTGCGCGGGCAGGGGCGCGGCCTGCGCGCTCTGGGTGAGGCCCGGCAGCAGGCCCGCGCCGGCCGCGCCGAGGCCGGCTGCGCCGGTCCACCGGATCAGGCCGCGGCGGCTCAGGCGTTCGGCGGGGGCGCCGGAGCCGGCCGGGGAGTCGGGGTCGTTCGATCCGCCCGTGGGCAGGTCGGCGTCGTCGTTCCTTGGGGTCATCGGTTCTCCTGGAGGAGCCGCTCGGGGACAGCGGTGAAGGGCAGGGAAGTGCGCGCGAGGGCGGGCAGGCGCGTCGAGCCGCCGGAAGGAACCGTGGAGGGATCGCGCGGAGGGCCCGGCAGCGACCGCACGGCAGGCGTCGGAGGTAGTTCCTACAACGATGTAAAAGCGGAGCAGGACGATGACAGCACAGCCCGGATGTCATGTCCACCCTTCGGGTCCAACATATTTCGGAGGTGTTTCCGTGCCCTCCGGGGCCTGCCGGAGGACCCCGAACACCCCACCTCACCTGCCGGTTTGATGGTCAGTCAGCGTTGCCCGAAGTGTCTCGCGGAGAGCTGGGGGGGGCCAGGAGACGCAAATCAGTGCCCTCCAGGGCCGTCCTGCGGGCCCGCCGCCGAAGCCGATTGCGACGAAGACGGACCGATGTCTTGACAGCGTTCGGGGCCGTACCCCAAGGTCCTTCTACATCGTTGTAACAACCTGTCAGGCCAGGTCGCTCCCCAAGCCCGCCCGGCTGGTTTCCTCTTCGCTCTTCCACCAGAACCCCGCACGCCCCGACCGTTTCGACGAGGATGTGATCGGCGCATGTACGCCTCCCTCCGGGCCAAGGCCGTCTCCGCCGCGGTACTGACCGCCGGCCTGTGCCTGACCGCGACCGCCTGCACCAACTCCGGCAACGACTCGCCCAAGTCCGACGCCGGCGCGAGTGCCAACAACACCGCGGCCGCCCAGCAGCTCGCCACACCCACCGACTCCGCCACCGGCAAGGGCTGCACGTACCAGACGTACGGCGGCGGAGTGCCCAAGCTCGACATCACCGACGGTAAGACGGTGGTCGGCTTCTCGCAGTCCGAGTCGACCAGCAACCCCTTCAGGGCCACCGAGACCAAGAGCATCGAGGCGCAGGCCAAGCAACTGGGCGTCAAGCTCATCGAGCGCAACGCCAACGCCGACGTCAACGCGCAGAACTCGCAGATCGAGGACATGATCGCCCAGGGCGCCAAGGCCCTGATCGTGGCCCCGGAGAACTCCGACGGCCTCGGCCCCGCGCTGGCGCAGGCCAAGGCGAAGAAGATCCCGGTGCTCACCATCGACCGCACCGTGACCGGCACCGCGTGCGGCGACTTCATCGCCTTCATCGGCTCGGACTTCTACGGCCAGGCGCAGATAGCCGCCGACGACCTCGTGGGCGCCACCGGCGGCAACGCGCACGTGGCGATCCTGACCGGCACCCCCGGCAACAACGTCACCACCGACCGGACCAAGGGCTTCGAGGACCGGGTCAAGGCCAAATACCCGAACGTGAAGGTCGTGGCCTCGCAGACCGGCAACTTCGCCCAGACCGACGGCCAGAAGGTGATGGAGCAGCTGCTCCAGGCGCACTCCGACATCAACGCGGTCTACGCCGAGAACGACGAGATGGCACTCGGCGCCATCCAGGCGATCAAGTCCGCCGGCAAGACCCCCGGCAAGGACGTCAAGATCGTCACCATCGACGGCATCTCGCAGATGGTCCAGAACGTCGCCGGCGGCCAGGCCGTCGCCGACATCGAGACCAACCCGCGGTTCGGTCCGCTCGCCTTCCAGTCGCTGCAGGACTTCTACGGCACCACAGGCGTGCAGCCCAAGGTGATCATCAAGGACGGCCACTTCACCGCGAGCAACGCCAAGCAGGCGCTCTCCCAGGGCCTGGTGTACTGACCGAGCCGCCGGGTCCGGTGGCCGCGGAGGTCCTCCTCCCGCGGCCACCGGACCCGCCGCACCGGCTGCCGCGCCGTACCACCGCGCCCGGCAGTCCCGTACGAGGAGGCAGACGTGGTCCACAAGGACCCCGAGCCCCGCGGCGACTCCGTCCTGGAGGTCGCCGGGGTGAACAAGAGCTTCGCCGGCGTGCACGCGCTGCGCGACGTGGACTTCGCCCTGCGCCCCGCCGAGGTGCACGCGCTGATCGGCGAGAACGGCGCGGGCAAGTCCACCCTGATCAAGGTGATGACCGGGGTCTACCGTCCGGACTCAGGGACGGTGCGGCTGGCCGGCCGCGCACTCGACTTCAGGAACCCGCTGGAGGCACAGGCCGCCGGGATCTCCACCATCTACCAGGAGGTCAACCTCGTCCCCCTGATGTCGGTCGCGCGCAACCTCCACCTCGGCCGTGAACCGCGCCGCTTCGGGCTGGTCGACGTCGCCCGGATGAACCGCGAGGCCACCGAGGTGCTCGACCGCTACGGCGTGCACGTCGACGTCACCCGGCCGCTGCGCAGCCTGGGCCTGGGCGCCCAGCAGATGGTGGCGCTGGCCCGCGCGGTGCAGGTCGACGCGCGCGTGGTCATCATGGATGAGCCCACCTCCTCACTGGAGCCGCGCGAGGTCGACACCCTCTTCTCGGTCATCCGCGACCTGAAGGAGCAGGGTATCGCGGTGGTCTACGTCAGCCACCGGCTCGACGAGCTGTACGCGATCTGCGACCGGGTCACCGTGATGCGCGACGGCGCGGTCGTGCACACCGGGGCCATCGCCGAACTCCAGCGGCTCCGGCTGGTCTCACTGATGCTCGGCCGGGAGATGTCGGCCGTACGGGACAAGGGCACCACCGCGTTCGACACCGACCGCCACGACCGTCAGGAGGGCCAACCCGTCCTGAGGGCAACCGGCCTGTCGATCCGTCACCGCTTGCATGGCGTCTCGCTCGACGTCCACCCCGGCGAAGTCGTGGGCCTCGGCGGGCTGCTGGGCGCTGGCCGCAGCGAGACCGCGAAGGCGATCGTCGGCGCGCTCGCCACCGAGAGCGGCACCGTCGAGGTCGAAGGGCGCGCGATGCACCGGCGCAGCCCCGCGGCCGCGATCCGGGCCGGGGTCGTGATGCTCCCCGAGGACCGCAAGGCCGAGGGCATCATCCCCAACCTGTCGGTGCGCGAGAACATCTCGCTCGCCGCGCTGCCGCGGCTCTCGCGCGCCGGCTTGGTCTCGCAGGCCAAGCAGGACGAGATCGTCACGTTCTTCATGGAGCGGCTGCGGATCAAGGCGTCCGGTCCCGACCAGAAGGTCAGCGACCTGTCGGGCGGCAACCAGCAGAAGGTGCTGCTCGCCCGCTGGCTGTGCCTCAACCCCAAGGTGCTGCTGCTCGACGAGCCGACCCGCGGCATCGACGTCGGCGCGAAGGCCGAAGTACAGGGGCTGATCGACGAACTCGCCGGCGACGGCCTCGGCGTACTGCTGATCTCCTCCGACCTGGAGGAGCTGATCGAGGGCTCCGACCGCGTGGTGATCCTCAAGGACGGCCACGTCGTCGGGCACCTGGCCGACGAGGAGGTCACCGAGGAGGGCCTGCTCGACGCGCTCGCCACCGCGCCCGAGGAGACGGCCGGCGAGCCCGCCCCGCACGATGCGACGGGCGAGGCCCCTGCTGAGCCTGCCGTGCACGATGCGCAGGGCGAGGAGCCGGCTGAGCCCGCCGCGCACGATCCGCAGGGCGAAGGCCCGTCGGAGGAAGCCGCCACGGACCCGGGCGGGACGTCCGAGCCTGCACCCGTCAAGGAGAACCAGCGATGACCTCGCTCACCTGGCCCGGCCCCGTCGCCGACCGGGCCCGCCTGCTGCGCCTGCTCCAGGAGTTCGGCGTCTACGCCGCCCTGGTCGCGCTGTTCCTCGTCGCCGTAGGACTTGACACGTCGTTCGTCGAGATGAGCAACATCCGCGTCCAGCTCTTCCAGGTGGCGCCTACCCTGCTCGTCGCGCTCGGCATGGCCCTGGTCATCGGCACCGAGGGCATTGACCTGTCGGTCGGCGCCGTCATCGCGCTGGCCGCCTCCGTCGTGCCGCTCTACGCCGGGTACGGGCTTGGCGGAGTCGTGGTCGCCGCCCTCCTGCTGGGCGCCGCGTCAGGAGCGGTCGGCGGTGCGATGGTCGCCTTCGCCCGCATCCAGCCCATCGTCGCCACCCTGTCGCTGATGATCGGTGTACGCGGCCTGGCCGAGATCATCAACGGCAACTCCGCCAAACCCGTCACCCAGTCCGGCATTCTCGACCTCGGCTCGCGCAACATCGCGGGGCTGCCCGAGATGGCGTGGATCGCCGGGGTGTGCGCGCTGCTCACCGGCCTGCTGGTGCGCCGCACGACCTTCGGCAGGCAGCTGGTGGCCGTCGGCGACAACCGGCAGGCCAGCCGGCTGTCCGGGCTGCCCGTGCGGCGCGTGCTGATCACCGTCTACATGATCTCAGGGGTGCTGGCCGCGCTGGCCGGCGTGCTCATCGTCGGCCACGGCGCCGAGGCCGACCCCGCCAACCAGGGCCTGAACATGGAGCTCGACGCGATCACCGCGGTCGTCGTCGGCGGCACCCCGCTGTCGGGCGGCCGGGTGCGGGTGCTCGGTACCGTCGCCGGAGCGCTGTTCATGCAGCTGATCACCGCGGTGCTCACCCAGCACAACGTGCACACCTCGTACACCCAGATCGTCGAGGCGGCCATCATCTGCTTCGCCGTGTACGCCTCCCAGGAGCGTGGTACCCGATGACCTCCACCGTCCTGACGACCGCGGGGGCGGGCACAGCGCGCTCCACCCTCGGCGAACGGATCGCCTCACAGATCCAGCGGCGCGGCGCGCTGGCCGTGCTGGTGCTGGTCGTCGCCATCGCCTCCGCGACCTCCTCCACCTTCCCGACCTGGTCCAACATCAGCAGCATCCTCGGTAACAACGCGTTCGTGTGGCTGCTGGCGCTCGGTATGACCTTCGTCATCATCACGGGCGGCATCGACCTGTCGGTCGGCTCGATGTACGCGCTCGGGGGAGTGCTCGGCGCCTACGGGTCCACCCACGGCACATGGCTGGCGATCCTGCTGCCGCCGGCCGTCGGAGCCGCCTGGGGCACCGTGCAGGGACTGCTCGTCGCCAAGGCCCGCATGGCGCCCTTCATCGTCACCCTGGTCGGACTGCTCGGGCTGCGCGGGCTGTTGCAGGCCATCACCGACGAGGGCGCGACCACCTACCTCGTGCCGCAGCACTCCGCGTTCCGCCCGCTCGGGGCCGGCACCTGGACGCCCGTGCTGATCGTGGCCGCGCTCTTCGCGCTGGGCGCCCTGCTGCTGACCCGCACCCGCTTCGGCGCCACCCTCACCGCGATGGGCGGCAACGAGAACGCGGCGCTGCTGCTCGGCCTGCCGGTGGCCCGCGCCAAGGTACTGGTCTACCTGTTGTCGGGCACGCTCGCCGCCGCCGCGGGAGCGCTCGGCGGCGCGCGCCTGGGCTCCGGCGTGACCACCATCGGCGTCGGCTACGAACTGACCGCCATCGCCTCGGTCGTCATCGGCGGCACCCTGCTCACCGGAGGCAGCGGGTCGGTCAGCGGCACCGTCAGCGGCGTTCTGCTGCTCGCGGTCATCCACAACCTCATCGACCACTACTTCTCGCAGTACGGCTCCGCCTTCACCGACACCGTGAACGGCGCCTTCCTCGCTGTGGTAGTCCTCATGCAGACCCTGCTCAGCCGCACCCAGCAGCTGGAATGAGCACCCGTTGCCGAACCTGGCGCCCGCGCGGCCGCCCAGCAGACAGCCGGACCATCCCTCCGGCCCCCTGAGAAAGGATTGCCGTGGGCGTCAGCCTGAAGGATGTCGCGCTGCGGGCCGGCGTGTCGGCGAAGACCGTCTCGAACGTCGTCAACGACTACCCGCACGTGACCCCTCGCACCCGCCAGCGGGTCCAGCGGGCCATCGACGAGCTGGGCTACCGGCCCAACCTGACAGCCCGCCACCTGCGCAAGGGCCGCACCGGCCTTATCACGCTGGCCATCCCCGAGCTGGGCAACCCCTACTTCGCGGAGGTCGCCGGCGCTGTGATCGACGCGGCCGCCCGACACGACCTGACGGTGCTGCTCGACCACACCGCGGGCCTGCGCGAGAAGGAGATACTGGTCTCGCAGGGCTTCCGCTCGCACGTCATCGACGGTCTGATCCTCAGCCCGATCCGGCTGGAGCGCGAGGACCTGCTGGCCCGGCCCGAGGACCCGCCGATGGTGCTGCTGGGCGAGCGCGAGTACGACGTCCCCTATGACCACATCATGATCGACAACGTCGGCGCGGCCCGGATCGCGGTGCGCCACCTGCTCGACCTCGGCCGGCGCCGGGTGGCCTTCCTCGGCGCGCGCCGCGAGAGCGCCCGCCAGCCCGCCCATCTGCGGCTGCGCGGCTGGCGAGAGGCGATCACCTCGGCCGGCCTGGTCCCCGACGAGTCCATGGTGGTGGCCACCGAGGGCTACGACCGGGCCGACGGCGCCGCCGCTATGGCCTGCCTGCTCGACCGGGACAAGCGCCCCGACGCCGTCTTCGCCTACAACGACCTGGTCGCGCTCGGCGCCATGCGGACCCTGGTCGAACGCGGCCTGCGCGTGCCCGAGGACATCGCCGTGGTCGGCTTCGACGACATCGAGGAGGGGCGCTACGGAGCGGTCTCCCTCAGCACCGTAGCCCCGGACAAGTCGGGTCTCGCCCGCCTCGCCGTGGACTGCCTCGTGGAGCGGATCGCCGCCCGGGGGGAGGACACGCCGCCGGCGCCCCAGCGGATCCTGCCCGGCTACCGGCTGATCGTGCGCGAGTCCACCGCGATCCGAAGAGCCTGACCGGCACCAACCTCAGCGCCGCCACCACCTCCCCACCGAGGACGACCGAGGATGACGATGTCGATGTCCCGCCCCACCCTGACCGGCTCACCGTTCGGCACCGCGCCCGACGGCCGACCCGTGCACCGCTGGCGGCTGGACTCCGGCGGCGGGGTCCGTGCGGACGTGCTCACCTACGGCGGCATCGTGCACAGCCTGCGCGTGCCGGGACCGTCCGGGCGCGTCGACGACATCGTGCTCGGCCTGCCCGGCATGGCGCAGTACACCGCGCCCAACCCCTACCTCGGCGCGCTCGTCGGCCGTTACGGCAACCGCATCGCGGGCGGTCGCTTCACCCTCGACGGAGTGACCCACCACGTGCCCGCCGCCGACCGCGGCCACGCGCTGCACGGCGGCCCCGACGGCTTCCACCGGCGGCTGTGGGACGGCCGCCCGGCCTCCGGCAACGGCGGCGACCTGGCCGCACTGCGGCTCGAACTGCGCAGCCCCCACGGTGACATGGGATTCCCCGGCACCCTGGACGTCGCGGTCACCTACAGCCTCGACCGCAGCGGCACCCTCGCCGTCGACTACCGGGCCCGCACCGACCGGCCCACCGTCGTCAACCTCACCAACCACTCGTACTTCAACCTCGCCGGAGCCGGCCGCGGCGACGTGCTCGGCCACACCCTGGCACTGGACTCCGAGGCGTACCTGCCCGTGACCGCCGAGGCGATCCCGCTGGGCCCGCCTGCACCCACTGAGGGCACCGCCTTCGACTTCCGCCACGCCCACCCGATCGGCGACCGGATCGCCGATCAGGACGGCCAGCTCACCGACGCCGGGGGCTACGACCACTGCTGGGTGCTCTCCCCGGCCGCCGCCACAGGGGAGCTGCGCCGCGCGGCCCGCCTCGCCGACCCCGACAGCGGCCGGCGGATGGAGGTGTGGACCACCGAGCTCGGCATCCAGGTCTACACCGGCAACGCCCTGGACGGCTCGCTGGCCCGGGCCGACGCCAAGCCCTACGAGCGCCACGGCGCCGTGTGCCTGGAGACCCAGCACTTCCCCGACTCGCCGAACCGCCCGGAGTACCCGAGCACCGTCCTGCAGCCCGGCGAGGAGTACCGCACGCGCACCGAGTTCCGTTTCCCGCACCTGGCGGATTCCTGACGAGGAATTGCCCACGCTTGCCTCCGACGTCGTGCGGGCATCGCACGACGTTCACCGCACGGTCGCCAGGGAAGATCGGACGCGGATGTTCCTCGGCGGTGTCTGCCGCGCCCTGGCCACTCTCTCCCTATCACCATCACCTTCGCCAGAGGGCGAACGCAACCGGGCCCTGGGCCAGGAGCCACCGGTAGCAGCGCCATGGTGCTCGGTTCGCTGCTCGGCGGTGTTTTTACGCAGGTCTTCGGCTGGGCCGCCGTCTTCTGCGTCAACGTGCCGCTGGCCGCCTTCGTCGGCCTCCTCGCGCTCGGCGTCATTCCGCCGACCCACCGCACCGCGGTCGGCCGGGCCGGCTGGGCTGCGGTGGTTCGACGGCCTTGTTCCCGACGGGGGCGGACCAGCCGCGAGTCAGTAGTGGCTCGGTGCAGGCGCGCACCGGGGGCCGCTGGCCCACGGGTCATGTACCGCGGTGGGTCCTCGCGGTCAGCCTGTGACCATGTGACGCCGTCCGAGTCTTGCACCGGACACCGGTGCCCGGTGCACGAAAGCATCCCACCCTTGCCAGGTTGTCGGAGGTGCCAGCGGTACGAACCCGGCGCTGTCAGCCGAGGAGTGGTTCACCATCGCAGCGAGTCCTCAAAGGCGTCGTAGACAGTGCCGACCTGCACTCCCTCGATCCGCACTGCGGCCAGCTGCGGCAGCAGGATCTCCAACTCGACGTCATACACGTCCCATCCTGCACCCGGAACAGGGAAAAACCACGCACCTCGACGCATTCGATCACCGGCTACGAAAATCTTGTCAGAGCCTAATTCCTGATAGACCCGGCTGTTCGGCTTCCGCTACTGACGGGCAGGGTGGGGATGGGTGGGGAACATACCGGTGCTGGGCCCAGTGGATCCGGCTCAGAGCGACGAGCTGGTGCACTTCACGAGCCGGGGCACAGGGCGGCCCTTTCCGCTGGAAGTGCCCGACGAAATCCGGCGGATGCGGCCCCGGGAGAGGCTGAACTCGATCCTTGGCAGCCGTGTGCAGAAGGGCTTGGGTGCAGATCTTTTGAGGGTGTCTGGCACGAGCGTGACCTGCGGGTTCACGCAGGTCGGCCGCGACGGCTGCGGGGCAACAATGGACTCAATCCGTACGAAATCGCAGGTGGGCCAAACCCTCAAAAGATCTGCACCCAAACGTGATAGTCCCGCGGTGAATGTTTGCTCCACATCAGGCTTCTCGCCTGTGGGAATGCCGAAACACTAGGGTGTTGCGAGTGGGTCCGTTGTGGACGTCGCCGATCCATCGGGCTCACCGGCACGCTCACGCTGGATGCCCAGGGCAACCGCAACGCCGAATGGATCTTCCAAATCGGATCGACCCTGACGACTGCAACCGCAAGCCGCGTGCTCCTCACAGGCGGTGCCACGGCCCGCAATGTCATCTGGCAGATCGGAAGTCCGGCAACCCTAGGCACCGATACCGCCTTCGTAGGCAGAATCCTGGCCGCGATCTCGATCACTGTGAACGCCGGTGTAACCGTCAACGGCCAGACCCTGGCCCGCGACGGCTCCGTCACCTTGGCCACCAACACAATCGCCCGCGCCTGGTGAAGGACCCACACGCCGCGAGTGACGCGGCAGCCACCTCCCGCAACCTGGACCCTGCTCAGGTCGTGCCTGTTCCCGTCGGGTCGGCCCGACCGCCGCACGCGGTGAGCGGCGGCCGGTGCCGTGCCTCACGAGGCGGGTTGCTGGTTCTCCGATCGGATCATGCGGCGCAGGCTGGTCCGCGTCGCGGCGAGATCGTCCTCCGTCTCGGTCAGCCGGCCCTGCAGTTCCTCGCTGCGACCGCTCCTGAGCGAGGGCGTCTTCGAGACGCTGGTTGGCGACGGTGAGTTCGTCGACGAGGGCGCCGAGGTCGGCGGCGCCGGCCTGGTCGATCTGCTGGCCCAGGGAGCGGCGCAGGGCGGCCTTGAAACGTTCGACTTCCTCGCGCAGCCGTCGGTTGTCCTCCCGGGTGATCTGCTGTTCGGCCTTCCAGTCGGCCGGAGCCTTCCGGGCACCGTCCTCGCGCGGCTGACGGGCCTGGCGCAGGCGGGCCTGCTCGATGTACTCGCGCACGCCTTTGGCGTAGACGAGCCAGCGCGAGACCTTCTCGGCCTTGGCCACCGCGGTGAAGGTGACTGGCTCATTCTCCGAGAGCATCTGGTCGACCACGGCCAGGACCCGGGCGCGCTTGTCGCGGGCGTCCTTCTGGCGGGCCTCACGCAGGACCTGCGCGGGCGTACGGGACTCACTCATCGCACATGCTCCTGGAGGGAAGGCCGACGATCGGCAGCGGCCTCAGCAGGAGCAGCTACCTCAGCTCACCTCGGCGAACACCGGGTAAGGGGCGCCCTTGTCCGTGCGGGTCACGGTCACGCTGTGCGTCGCGGCCGGATCCGTGAACTGGATGACCACCTGCTTCCCGCTCGTGTTGTTGACCACGACGCCGTCGTGAACCTCGGCGCCGTGGGTGTCCGACCAGACGACGACGCGCAGCGTGGCGCCCGGGTCAGTCGCACCGCCGATGAGGGTGTTGTCGGTGAAGAAGCCCACGGTGCGGGCGCCCCCGCGCAGAAAGCTCGTGCCGCACAGGCCGGTCGGCGTAACGGTGAACAGGGGCATGTCGACCTCCGAGAAAGGCATGGGGGCAGGCGCCGGGGCAGGGGTGGGCTTGGTGGTGAGGACCGCGGCGATCGGGAAAGCGCCCGGGTCCCCGTGGTCGTTCTCCGGGACGTGCATGTGCCCGCAGTGGCCCTTGAAGTTGGACCAGGCCGTGGTGCTCATGCGGACGCCGTTGACCCCGTAAGAGGCGGGGTATGGCTTCCACGTCAGGCCGGAGGTGAGCGGCACTCCGTGCGCGTCGTGGCACCACTTCGCGAAAGCGGCCAGGTCGCGCACAGCCCAGTCCGGGAGTTCCGGCATGTACAGATGCGGGGTGCCCGCCTTGGACCAGGCCGCGTGGGTGGCCGGGTCACACGTGCCGACAATCTCCACCTGGGCAACGTTCAGCGTGTTGGTGGCGATCTGCCCGGCCGTGTGGACCAGCGCCCTTGATGAGGTGTCGAATCCGAAGTGCTGGTACCAAAGGAGCCTCTGTGCCTTGAAGTCCGGCACGGCTGTGAGGTTCGGCGCGATCGACCCGCCGTTGTAGTCCGGCAGGACGGTCGTCTCGGTGGAATGCCACACGATAGTGTTCGTGGTCATCGGGTCGCCCTTGTTGGGGCCGCTGTCGTACCAGTGGCCCGTGGACGCCCCCGGGTAGATCTCGGCGGCCGCCGGCGCCGCCTGCTGGTCGACGCCGGGCCAGTACTCCGCGACCACGGACTTGTCCCAAGCGGTGGTGTTCTCGTACTGCTTGGCGATGGCGCCGACCGGGATGGCCGGGTCGTTGTCGTACTGCGCCACCCAGTAGTTCGGTTCGCTTACGTGGGCAGTCTGGAACGCGGAGCGGACCGCGGGCCAGGTCGAGGTGTTGCAGTAGACCGTCAACTCGCCGTTGGGCTTGTCCGACATGGTGTCGGTGCACCACAGGACGGCCTCGGCTGGAGTGGCGTCGCCGTTCTCGACGTCGAGTACCTGCGCGCGAGTGGTGTAGCGCACCGCGATGCTGACGACGGTGGCGTGCGGGAACCGGGCCCGCATCTCCGGCACGTTGGCATACAGGCCGTCGGCGTACCCGGCGACCATTGTGGCGCTGGCCGGGATGTTCCCCGGCGTCACCCCGTCGTACATCGTCCGCATATCAGGCTCCCGGACCCGGCACGGGCGGATACGGCGGCGCGGGCGGCACCGGAGCCACCGGCGGCGCGGGCTTGGTCGGCCGAGCAGCGACCTGCGCAGCCGCTGCAGTGTGCCCGGCCGCCGCCAGCAGGCCGAGGATCGCCACCAGCGGCGTCTGGATCGCTCCGGAGATGTTCTGGGAGATGATCCCCGCCGTGCCCAGAGCCACCACGGCCGCTGCGGCGAGAGACACGAGACCCTGTGGGCTCTTGGCGAACTGTTTCCAATTGATGGACGCCATGAGGCGCCTCCGTTCTTGTTGTGGGCCTGCGCCCGGTTACGGCCAGATTCGGAATGCCATGTGGCCGAGCAGCCACACCATGAACGCGAACAGAACGAGGTGCAGGACGTTCCACTGCCAGATCGGTACGCCCTCACGCACGCCGAACCACGACCACACCGTGTCCGACAGGGTGTTCCGAGAGCCCGTCAGTAGTGCCCACGTCTCCGGCAGCAGGAAGCCGATCACCAGCCACGCCGCCCAGTACCACTGCCACCGGGTCACGGCTCTCCCTTCTGCCCCCTGACGAGGTCCCAGTCCTGCTCCCGGAGCGGTCAGGGTGACGCCGACTGCCCCATTGCCAGAGGGGGAGAGGGCGGTGACCTGGGTGGGCGAGACGATGGGGACGGCGGTGGCCGAAGCGCACCGCCGAGGTGCCGCTCAGATTTGTGCCGGTGACGGTGACGAGTGTGCCGCCGCCGCTGGATCCTTGGTTTGGACTGATGGGCATGGGATTCCTCCTCGCTCGGAATGCGGTACATTGCCGAGCAGTGATGGGAATGCTCCGACCGGAGTACGTCCCGGGTGGATGCGAGCCAGCTCTCGTGTCCACTGGCCAGGTGGTATCTCGATGGCCTTGCGCTGGTGCTGATTGGCGGTCTGCGGCCGCCTGCATCGCACGGGGCTATCGGAACACCGCCGCTCCGGCATCAGCTGCCGCCGATTCAGGGCTTCCTCGTGTCCGTCGATGATTCGTACGCCTGCCGAAGCGGACACAGGAATTAACCCATCAGGGTGGTTCTTAAGACAAGACTTACGACACGGTGTCAACCGTTCAGTGGAGCGCTAAGAGGCGAAACACGGCGCACATATAGCGTATTTACGAATAGCTATTGATGGTTTGATATTATCCGCCGCGCCCGGATTTTTTCTCCGCAGCACCGAGGAGCGCTCTAGCGTCTCGTGATCCTGCAGTCGTTACTTGAATCGATGGAGCTCGTTGATTCTGGCATGGAGCTCTCTGTAAAACAGGCCGCCGAATTACAGGAGTTGGTGAACAGTCGCGACCTGCCGACTGCGGTTCTTCCAACGCCAGCTGAACTACGAGGCCACTGACGACCGCGTCACCCAGCACCTACGTGAAAGCTACGCCCACTTCATCCCGGACGCTGCGCCTGCCGGAAACCTGTGCCGTTCAGAAACGCATCGCTGCTGGTCACGCCGTGTGTCTGTACTCGTTGACGCCGCCGCCGAGCACTCGCGTGCGTAGGAGAGGGTCAGTGGCAGGGTCGCCCAAGGGCACCGGGTGCTCCGCGACAAGGGGAGCTGCCCTCGAGCCCGATGGCGCCGGTTCTCTTGGGGTCGTTTCGTTGCCTGTGGTTGCGGAGCTGGAGTTTGTGGAAATGAGAGTGGGTCCGCGTCTTGAGTGCTTGACCGACACCTGTGGTGCATGGTTCATCGGGTGGGGCGGGTGGCGTTGATTTCGGTCATGAGTGCGCGGTTGGCTGCGCGGGCGGCGGTGAGGTCTTGTTCTCGTTCCTCGAGGTGCAGGCGGACATCGGTGATCTGCTGCTCGAGGTTGATGATCTTCTGTTGGAGGGCGTCGATGTCGTCGGGGGCGCAGCTTCCGCTGTCCTGCCAGGACTGCTGGCCGAGTTGTTCGGACAGTTTCCGTTCGAGCTGGCGGATGCGGGCGGCCTGTCGGGTGGTGCGGTGCTGGGAGGCCAGGAGTTCGGCGTGCAGGGAGGCTCGGCTGACCCTCGCGGTGTTGTCCGGGGCGTCGGGGCGTGTTGGTGTGCGGTGTGGATCTGTGCCAGCAGGTCGGGGTGGCGATAGAGGAAGGACCGGTCGACGCCGGCGGCGCGGGCGATGGAGCTGGGGGTGATCTCCGCTCCGGCGCGCTGGGCCCGGCTCAGGGCGTCGTGGAGGCGGGTGCGTCGGCGGTGGGAGTCGGCCTGGCGGCCGACGTGCATGGCGAGGGTCGGCGGGTTGCTCAACTCTGCTTCTCCTGGCGGGTATCGAGTGGGGTGACGCGCATGCGGGGCATGCCGAGCATGACGGTGCGGTGGCGTCCGGGTCGTTCATGCCTTGGCGGATCCGGGTGATCGGGCTCCGCGCTCGGGAGATCTCCGCTTCGGAGGGCAGGGCCTCGGCGCGGGCCCAGTCGTCGAGTTCGACGGCGGCCCGGATGCGCTCGCGGTTGCGCAGGAGGTCGTCCAGGTAGGCGCTCAGGTCGGGGAGGTAGGAGACGTCGGTGCGGGAATGGTCGCATCCGGTGCAGCGGAACCGGAATCCCACAGCACCCGTTCGTCCGCGTCGGCGCCGAGCGGCCGGGCGTAACTGACACGGCGTAGCGGTGCTGGATCACGAACCCGCAGGTCACGCTCGTGCCAGACACCCTCAAAAGATCTGCACCCGAAGGGCTTCCCGCCCTTTGGCACCACCAGGGCGTGTGTGTGCTTCTCGGAGAGCCCGCCGGACCACCTCGCCCACCTGATTGCCGAGCGAGGATTCGCACCGTGGGGCATCGTCATCACCCGCAACCAGATGCTCAACGCCGGCGGCGGCTCCGTCGCGTACGTGCCTTACGGTGTCCGAGCGCAGTTCGAGCAGGCCGGGCTTGGGCACTGGGCGGTGCGCACGGACTCCGACTCGCTGTGGATGCACGAGCGTGAGTGGCGCTTGCCTCTGGGCTCCGGCGGGGGCGTCCGGCTGGGCGGCCTCGCGGCGATCCTGGTCGGTGACCCAGCGTTTCGCCCGTCCCCTGTCGGGACGGGCGAATGGATCGACAGAGCGACCGCGAGAGCTGCCCGGGCCCAGATGGGAACCCGTTCTGTGAGGAACGCATGGATTTCCCAGCGTTGTGGCGGAAGTCATGGGTCTGGGTTTGGGACGCGACCAGCCGGAGCGTCGTGCGGCACGAGCCGGGCACTCTGAACTGAACTGCTATTCGCCACCCCGGGCTCGGCATCAGGGCCGTTCCGGCCCTGTGAGCGGCGCTGAAGGTTCGCCGCCCTGACCTCGTACTCGGCGGGGGCCTGCGCCGGCCCCCGCCCCTCATTCGGCAGGCTGCGGTTGGAGGAAAATGGAGATGGTCGCCGCATGGGCCACGCCGAGCTTGAGCCCGGCCCGCCAGATCTCCCCGGCCGTCGTCACTCCAGCGGCCAGCACCTCGTACTCCGCCAGCGCCTGATCCTCCTCCGCCGACCGGAACCCCTCCCACGGCAGCGCGTCGGGGTGCTCATCACGTCAGTCCCGCGGCAGGGCGATCGACTTCGCGCTGGTGTGCCAGCACGCGGAGCGTACCCGCAGCACCAGATCGGACGGCAGCCGTACCGAAATCTGATCTGGGCAGTGCACGTCCCGGGAGCCCGGCCAGCGCCCGCCGATCAGTGCCTGCTGTGGCAGCGGCGGCCACTTCTTCCGGTTCCACCCCCGCTGCTTCAGCTCCTGCCGCACGCCGTACGCGACCAGCACATCGCGGGTGTCGATCAACTTCCCGCGATCCTGCAGGTTCGCCTTGTGTATCTGCCACTGCGCCCGCCGCGCCGCCGCCTCCCGGCTCGGCAGGCCCGCGACGCTCCGCCGGGACGCGCCCTTGAGCTTCTTGGCGCGCTGCCTCTCCGCGGCGAACAGCAGATGGGGCAACCCTAGTACAAGCAGCGCTCATCCGTGCGCGGTCATCGCTTCACGGGCGGGGCAGCGCGGCGAAGTCCACCGCGCCCAGGCTGGCGGCGAGCTCGGCAGCCGCCTCCCGGATGCGGGCCGGCAGGCCGATGTCGTCCGGCTGGTCGGTCCAGCGCTCGAACGCGGTGCGGAAGATGGCGACACCGACCTGCGCGAGCAGCGTCGCCTCCGATTCGGTGGTGCCTCGGTCCCGCAGCGCGTCCGCCACCGCCTCGGTCGCGGCGGCAAACTTGGTCCGCCCCCGTTCCTGCAGCTCCGGGCTGGCCCGGACGACCGCGCGCCGTTGCGCGGCGAGCGGGGCCTGGTCGGCCAGCACGCCGGCGACGTCCACGAGAGCGGTCAGGAGGGCCTCGAAGGGCGAGAGGGTGTCGTCAGCGTGCCGGACGGAGTGGGCGAGGGCGACCGGAAGTTGTTCGGATCCGGCAAACAGCACGTCCCGCTTGTCCGTGAAGTAACGGGAGAACGTGCGCCGGGTCAGCCCGGCCCGCTCGGTGATTTCCGCGACGGTGACGTTCTCGTACCCATGCTCAAGGAACAGCTCCAGCGCTGCCTCGCGGAGCCGGTCTTCGGCGCATGGGTCCCATCGCGGCATGGCCACCATCATAACAGCGATGACTCGGTGCGTCATCGTCACTGCTATGTTGATGACTCAGTGAGTCATCGACATCGAGGCATAGGAGTAGGCACCATGGCGCTTTCAGGTCAGCGCATCGTCATCATCGGCGGCAGTTCAGGGATGGGACTGGCCACGGCCCGCGCCGCAGCGGCGGCCGGGGCGGCAGTCACGATCGCGTCGAGCGACCAGGGGCGCCTGAAGGCCGCGCTCGCGCAGTTGCCGGACACCTGTGAGGGGGCGGTCGTCAACACCCGCGACGAGGCTGACGTCGCTGCCCTGTTCGCCCGCGTCGGCGAGCTCGACCACGTGGTTTACACAGCGGGTGACACGGTGCGTCCGCAGCCGCTGGCAGACCTGCCGCTCGACGCCGCCCGGGAGCTGTTCGAGGTCCGCTTCTGGGGAGCGGTCGCCACGGTCAAGCACGCGGCGCGGCGCGTCCGGCCGGGAGGCTCGATCGTGCTGACGTCCGGGACGGTCGCTGTTCGCCCCGCACCCGGTACAGCGCTCGCGGCCGGCGCCGCCGCCGCCACAGAGGGCCTGACGCGAGGGCTGGCTGCCGAGCTCGCCCCCGTCCGCGTCAACGCGGTCCGGCCGGGAGCAATTCGGACGCCGCTGTGGGACCCGGTTCCGGAGCCGCAGCGTGCCGCGCTGTTCGCGACCCTCGCTGATCGGACGCTCACCAAGTCGATCGGCGAAGCGGACCAGATCGCCGCGGCGCACCTGTACCTGATGAAGAACCGCTTCGTCACCGGAACCGTGCTCACCGTTGACGGAGGCGCCATCCTCGCCGGGAGCTAGCCCGCTCACTGTCCTGCCCAGTCCAGGGAACCAGGAACGGCATGGTCGCGAGTCGGAGCCGTGCCTCACGGAACCAGCTCCGTGAGGCACGGCGACGGCCGGTTCGAAGGCGCTCAGCGAAAATCCCGACTGGAACGAGCCCGACTGACGGGGATGCATCCGCGTCAGTCGGCGTCGGGGACGATGAGTCTCACAGGCTCACGTCATTCCTGCGGTTCGCGGGGTCAGGGCTGCACAGCCAGCCGTTGATGGCGAAGCGGCTGTCCGCGTGCTGCTTGCTCGGGCAGCTAACCGGCCGTACCTCATGCCAGGCGGTGGGTCGGAAGAACACGATGCTGTCGTGCTCGGGCTCCCAGTCCCGCCAGGTGCGCTCCTCCCACTTTCCAGCTGTGTCGGTGTGTAGCGGCAGGGCGGCGTCGAACACACGCAGCTCGCCACCGTCGAAAGGCCGGGGTGTGCGGTGCAGGTAATACACGAACGTGAGCAGACGCCGGGGGGCGAACTCGGCGCTGGTGTCCTGGTGCGGCCGGTAAAAGTCGCCGTCGTTGTGCACGTTGAGGCTGTAGCTGGGTTCGGTGTGCTGGCAGGAGACTCCCAGAGTGTGCTCGACCGCCTCCAGTACCTCATCGATGGCTGCCATCAACTCAGACGCGGCGAATTCCTGGCACGAGCGGGACCGGCGAAAGTCGGGGACCACCTCCCGGTCACGAATCATGGAGGGCTTCAATGTGTCGCCAGCGGAGGCGATGGCGCGCTCCAGTAGGGCGCCGGCCGTCTGCTCACCCAGGAACTGAGTGATGCGACAGACCGTCACCGGAAGCCGCCAGATCGCGTCCGTACACACCGGCGACCGCTGATCCATCGCCGCGGATGGTCCCGTCACGGTGTCGTGTCGTGCCAAGGTGTCCTGCCCTGTCATGGTGTCCTGCCTTCTGGATCGCGATGAGTGTTCCGCAGGGGCCGACTCCCCCCAGCCCTCTCAGGGAGTGGGCGGCGACCGTGCGCCGCGCTCGGCCTGGGACGCGCCCGTGGCCACTGGCCGTCCGGCCTCCGACCGCTGGAGCACCACAGCAGGCCGTCTGGCGTCGTCACGCGGCCTCGGGCGTGTTCACGCTCGCGGCTTCTCGCAGACGATCCACTTCGGCCGTGAGTTCTTCCACGCGGCGGTGCAGTGCCTGGACGCACACCAGGGCGACGCCGAGGCCGTCGACGACGGGGATCTTGGTGTCGTCCTGGTTGAAGCCGAAGGCGGCGTGCCAGTCCTGGGCCATCGGCCCGAGGTGGCGCACGTCTTCGGGCTCCCAGAGGTAGCGCCAGGTACTGACGGGCAGCGCGGCCACGGTCTCCAGGACCGTGTAGCCGTTGACCGCGCCGACCGGGGCCACAGCGCCACTCTCCCGCGGGCCGGCCGAACGACGGGCCGGGGCATTGTGGTCGGCCGCCCGGGACCGCCGGTGGAAGATCCGCATCCTTACCGGCTCCAGTCGACCGGGACCACGTCTTGCTTGAGCCCGCGGTCACTGCAGATGGAGCACGGGGCGCCCGGGACACCTGGGCCCTGGTCGGTGCCGATGGTGATCGCTCCGTGGGCCCCGGCCGGGGCGTGAATGCCGTCGCCGACCATCGCGGCTTCGTAGCCGCCCAGCAACTCCTGGAGGGTTCCGGGACCCAAGTCCTCCGGAGCGGCGATCGCGGCAATGCCGGAGTCGTCCGTGTAGGCCATCCCCAGCGTCCGGCCGCCCATGGTGGCGAACACGATCTTCGCACCGCGGATGGGCTCCCCGGTCACCGCGTCGACCGCCATCGCGTTGATGTTCTCCAGTTGCATCTGGGTGACATTCAAGGTGGCCTGGCTGGTCGTGAGCCTGGTCGGCTTCAGGCTGGGGCATTCCGCCCCGCTGCACGACGCGGCCGATGGGGTGGTCGCAGACGCGGTGACACCGCTCCCCGCGCCCAGCGATGCCAAAGCCGCGGCCATCACCGCGACGGTCTTACGACCTACAGAACTCATGTCCACTCCCGTGGGAACTGCCCGAGCGTGATCCGTGCCAGCGCATGACGGCCGGGACGGCCTGGGCGCGTGCAGCACGCGACGGGTGCCGCCCCCTTCGGACGACGCGACCGAGCGTATCCACGCCCATCTGGCCTAACCAGCTGACAACCGCGAGTTCGCACTATCTGATGAACCGCCAGCAGGAAGGTGACGAACGCGATCGACGAGCACAAGCCAATGAGCGATCGCCGAAGAACACCGTCGCAACCGACTCACCACCGCAAAACCGTGTGGGAGTGCCCGCCCTCCAGGAGGGCGGGCACTCCCACACCGCCGTATCGGCACTCGATGGGCTGACCTCTGGCGCCAGCTCACCCACGGACTCCGTATAGCGCAGGGTTGGAACACTGCCTCTTCCCCAGCCTTCCGCCGCCTCGCACCCGGCTGCAGCGCGGTGATGGTGCACCCGGCACCTAAATCGACGCGACGGGCATGAGCAAGGACGAGTGGACCAGCGCCCGCGACCGGCTGCGCGAGACGTGGGCGACGCTCGGATTCGTCCCCTACGGCGACACTCCCTACATGATCTTCGCGACCTGCTGGGCCGACCCGGAGAACAAGCAGGCCACCCTGCGCAAGGCGAGCGTTCGACGTGATGGTCCTGATGTACGTCCAGGAATACTCCATGGACAAGACAGCCCGCATCATGGGAGTGACCTCCGCGACGGTGCCCTCCCACCGCGACCGTGCCCGCCTGCGGATCGCCCGGGACCTGAACCTGGATCCCGCGCCGGATCGCGTCGACGAATAGGAGTACGTCCCATGCCCCTACAGCGTCGCCTCGATGACGTCCTGGCCGATGCCGGAATCCCCGCCGACCCAGCAGGCGAAGAGGAAATCGCCGCCTCCGGCCGACGCATCGAGGCAGACTTCGCCGAAGCGGTCCGGCACACCGGAGCCGGGGGCGCCCCCGCATACGCCCTCCCGGCGGGGGACTCCCTCTTCCTCCTCGGCGGCCAGTCCTTCCCGGATGCCGCGCCGCACGCGCGAGCAGCCCGGTACCTGCGCGAGCTGTCCGTCCGGCTCATCAGCAACACCGGCGCCGCTGAGCAGATTGCCGAGCTGGCCTCTACTCATGCGATCGACCCGGACGGCGCACTGACCTTCGGCTGCCTGCTGCACCTCGCCGACCGGGAGGACGGCGCGGAGCGCCTGTGGCAGTTCGCCGCCGGCGCGGGCAAGCCCGCCTCCGCCGCCTGCCTGTACCTGCTGCATCTCAAACGCGGTGACCTGCGCGACGCCCGCCACTGGGCCCGGCAGGCTGCAGTCCTGGAAGCACTGGATGCCAAGGCCCGCCGAAAGAAGCGAGGCAAGGACAGCATCGGCGCCCGCCGCCGCCATCCCGTACCCGCCTACTGCCCGCCAGCCGGCATCCCCGAGGCCGTCATGCTGCTGCGCACCCTCCACGCGTTGCAGCCCGTCCACAGCGATGACGTCTCGATCACCGCCTTCCACACCCGCACCGGGACGCTTTCGAGCTCCCTCACGCAGGCCGTCCAGCGGCTGAAGACCGAGACTCATCCCGGGTACGGCCTGATCACCTGGCCTGACCAAAACCTCGCAGCCGAACTCCAGCAGTGCCTGCCCTCTTGTTGACCCCCACCGCAGTACCAGGCCGGTGACACCGGGGGCGAGGATTCTCCGGCCAGGCGGGCACCCGTACCGCTGCCCCGCACACACTGAGGCCCGCGCCTGCTAAGACGCACCGGCCCATCGGTAGTCTCCCGCCCCCCATGGCGCCTCCACCCGCCCGGTACCCCCGTCGCCGACGTACACCCAGGGGGCAGCCACCCAGCCCAGCCCCGCACACCTCGCTCGACCGGCACGGGTCACCACCCTCTCCAAGGAGCGGACATGCCCGTCACACACGATCCAGCCCATTGTCAGCACCGGCGCTGCCGTATCCGTCGATGGGCCACCAGCCACCGCTCCACGCTCGCCGACTACGCCCTGCGTGGCGCGTCCTACAAGGCGGGCACCATTGCCATCAGCCTGCTCGCACTCTCGAGCAGTACGCCCAGGCCGACCACGCCGCCGGGGTGCCGGACCTGCTGCTGCAGAACACCAACCCCATCGTCAGCGTCCTGAAAGCCCGGCAGTTCGGCCTCCTGGACGAGGCGGAAGAGCTGCGCGTGATGGGCGTGGTCCATGACGGGGCCGATGCCGAGCGCCGGTTCGGCTACCTCGCGCAGCGGATCGCCGCGGACACCGGTGGGATGGTGCAGCTGATCGCGGTCTCGGAGTCGGTACGGCGGGCGCTGGTCGACGCCGGGGTTCCCGGCCGCAGAGTGCGCACGGTCCTCAACGGCCTGGACGTCGGCCACTTCGAGGACCGGCTGCGGCAGGCGCGCGCTGACGGCGTCTTCGCCCGGGTCCGGGACCGCAACCGGCTGCCCGCCAAGTGCCGCATCGTGCTCGTCTCGGCCCGCCGGGTGCCGTGGAAGGGCCACGAGGACGTCATCCGGGCCGCCGCCCGGCTGGATGAGCGGGGCCTGCTGGAGGACACCGTCGTGCTCTTCAACGGCGCCGGCCTGCTCGACACCCGGTACCCCAACCACGAGGACGACCTCACCCAGGCGATCGCCGACCTCGGCCTGACCGGGAAGGTGGTCCTGCTCGATGAGCTCAGCAGTGAGGAGGTCGCCGCCTGCTACACCGCGGCGCACGTCGCGGTGCTGGCCTCCCGGGAGCCGGAGCCGTTCGGGTACGCCAACGTCGAAGCCATGCTCGCGGGCGTCCCGGTCATCGCGACCGGGCACGGCGGTCCGCTGGAGTACATCGACGATGAGACCTCCGGGCTGGTGGTCCCGCCCGCCGCCCCGAACGCCATCGCGGCCGCGCTGGAGCGGCTGTGACCGACGACGCCGCACGCCCGCATCGCGGCCGCGGGCCGCTCCAGCGCCGGGCGGTTCACCCTGGGCGCCATGTTCGACGGGTACGAGGCAGCGATCAGCGCGGGCACCGCCTCGCCGGTCGCGGAAGGAGCTGGAGTGCGATGACGTACATCCTGGGAGTCAACGCGGGGCTTGGCATCTTCCACGATCCCGCCGCCTGCCTGGTCGACGAGCACGGCACCGTGCTGGCCTTCATCGAGGAGGAACGGCTGAACCGGGTCCGCCACTCGGCCGGGGTAAAGGCGCCGGCGCTGGCGGTCGCCCGGTGCCTGGAAACCGCCGGGATCGACGCGGCCGACGTCGACGTGGTGGCCGTGGGCTGGGACGAACCGCGCATGAGCGCCCGCCAGGGCGCCCCCTGGCACTTCGACAGCCCCCGTCACCTGCTGGGCCAGCTCGGCTTCTACGGGCCGCAGCTGCCGGACCTGCAGTTCCACCCCCACCATCAGGCCCACGCCGCCTCCGCCTTCCACGCCAGCCCCTACGACCAGGCGGCCGTCCTGGTGGTCGACGGCAACGGCGAGGACGAGTGCATCTCCATCTACCGGGCCCGCCGCGGCCAGCCGCTGGTGCGGCTGGAGCGCTGGCCGCAGGTCTTCAGCCTCGGCCACCTCTACGAAGCCGCCAGCCTGTGGCTGGGGCTCGGCCGACGCGGCGCCGGGAAGACGATGGGCCTGGCCGCCTACGGCGCCACCGACAACGTGCCGGATCCGGGGTGGTTGAGCGTCGGCCCGCACGGTCTGATCTCCGCGCTGGGCACCAGCACGGGCGACGACTACTACGCGACCAAGGACCGCTGGCACAAACGCATCCGCCAGTTCGCCGGGGCGGCCGGACCGCAACAGCCCACCGCGAACCTGGACGCCGACCCGAACGCGGTCAA
Organism: Actinacidiphila oryziradicis; assembly: GCF_005047355.1. Taxonomy (GTDB): domain Bacteria; phylum Actinomycetota; class Actinomycetes; order Streptomycetales; family Streptomycetaceae; genus Actinacidiphila; species Actinacidiphila oryziradicis. Next base: position 2,678 of record NZ_SUMC01000062.1, on the reverse strand, counting down.
AGTGGCCGCCGCCGTGCAGACCACCGTCGAGACGGTGGTGAGCTGGATGGCCGGCCAGGTCCGGGAGATGACCGGCATCGACAACCTATGCATCGCGGGCGGTGTCGGCCTGAACTGCGCGGCCAACGGCCGCCTGCCCGGCGAGCTGTACGTACCGCCTGTTCCGCACGACGCCGGCGTGGCCCTCGGCGCCGCCTGGTCCCTCGCGGCCCCCCGCGAGGCGGTGGTGTTCTCCGCCTACACCGGCGGCCTGCCCGGCCCGCTGCCCACCGACCTCGGCTCCGTCACCGCGCAGGAACTGGATGTCGACCGGGTGGCGGACCTGCTGGCAGAGGGCCGCATCGTGGCGGTCTGCCGGGGCCGCAGCGAGGTCGGCCCCCGCGCCCTGTGCCACCGCTCCTTCCTCGCCTCCCCGGTCACCGCGCAGATGCGGCAGTGGATGAACTCCCTCAAGCGCCGTGAGCAGTGGCGCCCCTTCGGGCCGGTGACCCACACCGACCCCGGACTGTGGGAGCCGGCCGGGCACTTGGAGCGGTACATGATCGGCGCCGCCCGCCTCACCTGCTCCGGTGCCACCGCGCTGCCCGCCGTGGCGCACGTCGACGGCACGACCCGCCCGCAGCGGCTGGAGCCCGGACAGGAGGACTTCGTCTCTGCCGTCCTGGACGCCCTGGTCCAGCGGGGCCACCCGCCGGTGTTGCTGAACACCTCGTTCAACGGCCCCGGCGAACCGCTGGTGGAGACCGCCGGACAAGCGGTGGCGTGCGTGCGGCGCCTCGGTGCGGACGCCCTGGTCGTTGATGATGCGCTGGTGCTGACCGGCGACCGCGCGATGGTCCCCGGGTGACTTCCACGCCCCTGCTGATCTCTCCGCCCGCCGGGTACGAGCGGATCGGCGACGGCGAGCACAGCGAGGTCTTCCGCCGACCGGGCAGCCGGCACTGCATCCAGCTGTTCCGGCCCGACACAGAACTGACGGTCGAGAGGATCAACACGGAGTACGCCTACCTTCGCCAGGCGTACTCCGCCCTCCCCGGCCTGATCCCCGCCCAGCGCCTGATCGCCCATCACCGGCATGTCCACCTCGCCACCACGGTGCTGGTCAAGGAGTGGGTGGGCGTCGACGCCTCCCGGCCGCTGAACCGCGTCCGCGCCGGCGGCCTGGCGCCGGGCACCGCCGCACAGCTCGAACAGTTCGTCGCGGCGACCAGGGCCCTGCTGGCACGGGTCGCGGTCGAGGAGATTCTCCTGCCCGACATCATCGACATCCGGTTCCGTAACCTCGCCTTGGACACCCACGGGCGCTTGCGGCTGCTCGACACCAACCAGCTGATCAACACCCGCGCTCTGCGGGCCCTGGCCCCCGGCCAGACCCTGGACATCACCCGCCGCCGGATCCACGCCGCGCTACTGCGGCGCCTGATGTACCTGGACGCCGCCTTCTGTGGCCGCACCCGCGCCCAGCTCACCAGCGACCCGCTCTACACCCGCTACCTCAGCCCCGCCAACTTCCAAACCCTGTTCCGAGGCAGCACCGCCGCAGGCGAACCCTGTGACAGGCACCGATCCCCACATCGGCGCGCGCAATATCCAGTCCCGCCCAGACCACGACTCTGGCACGATAAGTATCCGCAAGATCACCCACCGAAACCGTGAAGGAATCCCCATGCTGCGCATCGCCGTCCCGAACAAGGGATCACTGTCCGGACCAGCGGCGGCCATGCTCCATGAGGCCGGCTACCGCCAACGCACCGACGCCAAGGAACTCGTCATCCTCGACGACGCCAACGAGGTGCAGTTCTTCTTCCTCCGCCCCCGGGACATCGCCGTCTACGTCGGCTCCGGCAAACTCGACATCGGCATCACCGGCCGCGACCTGCTGCTGGACTCCGCAGCCGCAGCCGAGGAAGTCCTGCAACTCGGCTTCGCCCGCTCCACCTTCCACTTCGCCGGCACACCCGGAACCGCCGGGGCGGTGCAGGACCTGGACGGGGTGACCATCGCCACCTCCTACCCCGGCGTGGTCGAAAAGCACCTGGCCGAACACGGCGTCCACGCCGGCGGGATCGTCCGCCTCCACGGAGCCGTGGAAACTGCCCTGGAGCTCGGCGTCGCCCAGGTCATCGCGGACGTCGTCGAGACCGGCACCACCCTGGCCAACCTCGGGCTGCAGATCATCGGTGAGCCCATCATGGAGTCCGAGGGGATCGTCATCCGCCCCGCCGGCGCAGACACCACCGATGAGCGCGCCCAGCGCTTCCTGCGCCGTCTGCAGAGTGTTCTGGTCGCACGCAGCTACGTACTGATGGATTACGACATCCGCATGGAGGGTGTGGAGGCGGCCGTGGCCCTCACGCCCGGCCTGGAGTCGCCGACCGTCTCGCCGCTGCACAAGAAGGGGTGGGCTGCCGTCCGCGCGATGGTCCCCGCCGACCAGGCGCAGAGCATCATGGACGAACTGGTGACCGTCGGCGCCCGCGCCATCCTGGTCACCCGCATCCACGCCTGCCGCATCTGACACACCCCACGCCGCTCGGTCGGTGTGCGCGCTGCTTACGACGTGGTGCTCGATTGAGGTCGGGCTGTGCTGGCCTGGCGGGTTGGCTGGTGGTTGATTACCGCATGGCCGCGCGGTCGGAGACCAGGCCGGCGATGGCTTGGTAGGTCTGGTCGAAGTA
>NZ_SUMC01000061.1 GCF_005047355.1 Actinacidiphila oryziradicis | reverse complement strand
CGTCGTCCGCTGACCACAGCCATAGCCCTTCCTGACCCAGACAAAGCCCCCGCAACGGCCGATGCGGGGGCTTTGTCGCGGGCCAGGAAACCCCCAAAAAAAGGCCGCGGGCGCGGTCGCGACAAATTCCCGGCCCTCTCTGAGAAAATCTCACACATTCACCTGACGCGCATTTAGACAATCATGTGGCGAGTTTGGCACGCGGCACCGCGCCGATCGCATCTGACGACGCTCATGCAATTGGGGTTCTGGGACAGCCGGGTGCCGGGCTGGACCGGGATTCGCCCAGCTGTTCCAGCGATTCGGGCGACAACCTCCCGGCCCGGCCCTGGACGCCCCCCTCGGCTCGAAGAACCGCACGACCGCACCACGAGGCCAAGTGACGCACCCGTTCACCGGGCCTGCGGCATACTGGCCGCACGCGTCGGCACGGCCAGCGTCGCGAGGGGGCGGACGCTGCCACGTGTCCGCTGTCCCCGGCGGTGTCCCCGCACGGGCCGCGGTGTCAGTTGGTCTTGGGCCGGCTGGTGGACCAGGCGGTCTCCGTCAGCACGCCGTTGTCGAGCGGGTGCGAGAAGCCGACGGTGCTGTGGCTGTTGCTCCCGGTGGGCGCGATCTGCAGGTACTTGGCGTTCGCCGTGTGGGTACCGGTGCGTGTCCAGGCCAGGTCGGCGTAGGCGCTCTGGCCGTGCTTCAGGGTCACGGTGTGGGCGCCCGGGTTCTTGGTGAAGTAGGTGCTGCCGTGCTTCACCGTCGTCTTGATCGCCTTGTGGCCGGAGCCCTCCAGCGCCAGCCCGGCGTAACCGCTGATCGTGCAAGTCGCCTTCCCCGTGTTGGTGACCTTCAGCACGGTTCCAAAGCTCGACATCTCGGCCTGGGTGCCCGTCACGACGGCCTTGAGGGTTCCGGGCTGGCAGGCCGCCGCCTTGCTGGTCGCCGTGTGAACCGTCGCGGTCGTCGCGGAGGCAACGCCGGCACCACCCAGAACAACGACGGACGCGGCGGCCACCACAGCTATCAATGCACGCATGACGTGATCCCTTTGTATCGAAAAAGGCGGCCTCGCTGTCTCGCTGGCCTCTTGCGTCAAAGCCTCTCCCTCGCATATCCCGATTCCGTCACTGCTGATCAACGAGGGGGCGACGACCGGGGATACCGGCCACCGGACGGTGATCGTCGGCCGATGGGAGCGATGAATCTGGCTCCTGGGGCGAGTCGATACCAGTGACTTGCCTACTGGAAGGACTCACCATGAGCGTCACCGTGCCTGCGAGGCCACGAGCGTCACTGGGCTGGGTACTTGCGATTACGGCAGCCGCTGCCCTGATCGTGGCCTTGGATCAACTCGTGGTCGCCACTGCGCTGCAGACGATTCGCCGCGACCTCGGCGCCTCCATGGCCAGCCTGGAGTGGACCGTCAACGCGTTCAGCCTCAGTTTCGCGGCACTGATGATCCCCGGCGCGGAGCTCGGGGACCGCATTGGACGTAAGCGGGCCTACGTGATCGGTCTTGTCGTCTTCGCGCTGGCTTCCGCCGCATGCGCCATTGCACCCAGCGTCGGGTTGCTGATCACGGCTCGAGTCGCGCAGGGCGCCGGTGGGGCCCTCATCTCACCGGCCGCCCTCGCTCTGCTCACCGGCGCGACGCCTCCACAGAAGCGTGGCGCTGTCATGGGGATCTACGCCGCCGTCATGGGATTGGCGGTGGTCGGCGGTCCGCTGGTCGGTGGTGCCGTCGCACAGGGCATTGCGTGGCAGTGGATTTTCTGGATCAACCTCCCGGTCATCGCAGTCGTCCTGCCGTTCGCCGCGACCAAGCTGATCGAGACGAAGGGAAACCCTGCCCGTCCTGACCTGCTCGGCCTCGTGCTGGCGGCCGCGTCGATGTTCGGGATCGTGTGGGGGCTGGTCCGCTCGGGTGCCGCCGGCTGGTCCAGTGGTGAGGTGCTGGGCGCCCTGATCGGCGCCGGCGTGGTGCTGGTGTTGTTCGTCGCCTGGGAACTGCGGGTGAGTCAGCCGATGCTGCCCATGCGTCTGTTCAGGATCCCCGAGTTCGCGGCGGGAAACCTGTCGACGCTGCTGCTCACTGCGTCGCTGTTCAGCACCGTCTTTTTCCTCGCTCAGTATCTGCAGATCGGCTTGGGCTACTCGCCGCTCGGCACGGGAGTGCGGTTCCTGCCGTGGACGGTGCCGCTGTTCTTCATCGCACCTGTTGCCGGTCGGTTGCAGGACAGGATCGGTCCACGGTGGCTGATCTCGGTTGGTCTGACGCTGCAGGGCGTTGGCTTGGTGTGGCTCGCGGTCACGGCGCACGACCACGACTCGTACGGCAAGATGGTCACGGCGCTGGTGCTGGCCGGCGTCGGTACGTCGATGGCGATGCCTGCGCAGCAGACTGCGGTCATGAGTTCGGCGCCGCTGTCGTTGATGGCCAAGGCCGCCGGCACGTTCAGCACGGTGAGGCAAGTCGGCGGGGCACTGGGTATCGCGATTGTTGCCGCGGTGTTTGCCGCTCACGGCAGTGATCGGTCGCCGCTCGAGTTCGCGAACGGGTTCTCTGCTGCGATCACCGCGTCAGCGGTGATGGCGTTCGCCGGTGCCGTGAGCGGGGTGTTCGCTCCTGGCCGGAGGCCGGTCGCGGCAGTACAGGTGACACCGGCTGCGCAGCCGGTCGTGAGCGCTGAGGGGGAACTCGGTGTCAGGTGAAGGCAACGCGGCTGGCGGACGCTTCGCTGAACTGGCCGATCCGTATCGCAGCGAGTTGCTGGCCCACTGCTACCGCATGGTCGGGTCCCTGCACGATGCCGAGGATCTGGTGCAGGAAACGCTACTGCGGGCCTGGCGCGGCTACGAGAACTTCGACGGGCGATCATCCCTGCGGACGTGGTTGTATCGCATCGCCACCAACACCTGCCTGACGGCGCTCGGCAGCACCCATCGTCGCGTGCTCCCGTCCGGTCTCGGCACGGGCACGTCGGACTCCGAGCACGCTGATCTGCGGCATCTGGACAACGTGTCCTGGCTCGAGCCTGCTCCGACGTCCGATCTCGCCGGGCAGGCTGATGATCCTGCCTCGGTCGTGGCCCTGCGGGACAGCACCCGACTGGCGCTGGTCGCCGCATTCCAGAAGCTCCCCGCCCGGCAGCGTGCGGTCCTGATGCTGGTTGAGGTGGCCGGCTATACGCCGGCGGAGGTCGCTGATCTGCTGGGTGTCACCGTCACCGCCGTCCGGAGCCTGCTCCAGCGAGCGCGAGCGACCCTCGCCAGCGACGCACCGGTCCTGGAGCGAGTGGTTCCGACGCCTGACCTGGATTCTGGCCTGCTGCATCGATACCTGCGGGCTTTCGAGTCAGCGGACATCGTGGCGCTCGCCGAGCTGCTGGTGGCGGACGTGGAATACGAGATGCCGCCGATCCCCGTCTGGTTCCTCGGCCGGGCGGCTGTGCTCGATCACCACATCCGTCGAGTGTTCAGCTGCGGGCGTCGAGCGCTTCCGACGTCCGCGAACGGGTACCCCGCGCTGGCAACGTACGTTGAGACGGCGGACGGGTCGTTTGCGGCACACGGCATCCAGGTCATCGAGCCACGTGACGGACTGATTTCTCGGATCACGGTGTTCCTCGGACACGAGCTGTTCCCGAACTTCGGGCTCCCGCTGTCCCTCCGCACGTCGTCGAGCTCATGACCGGAACATCGCACCCGCTAGACCTGCTGACGCGCGCCGCAGAGGTCATGAGCGCGAGTCTCCACGGGGCCGCGCAGGTCATGCCCACCCGTCCGACCCCGTGCACCGAGTGGGACCTCGGCACACTCGTGCACCACGTATCGGATTCGGTTGCGGCACTGACCGAACTGATCAGCGGTGCCACGCCCTGCCCCGGACCGAAAGGTGACTGCACGCAGGTCCAGTTCGAGATCCGGCGGCTGCTCCAGGCAGTCTCGCGGTCGCCGTGCGACCGTCCGGACATCGGATTGACGGCACTGACAGGTGCCTTCGAACTCACCGTGCACGCCTGGGACGTCAACGAATCGACCGGACGACGCGCACCGCTACCTGCTGATCTGGTGAGCACTCTGCTCACCTTCGCGCCGGTCGTGCTGGGCAACGTCGAACGCGAAGGACTGTTCGACTCCAGCTACCCGCCGTCGTCCGACCAATGCACCGACACGGACAGGCTGCTTGCCATGTTCGGCCGGAAGGGAGAGATCGTCCGATGAGTCGCCTCATCGTCCAGATGCAGATGTCCATTGACGGGTTCGTGGACAGCGACGTGCCCGGTTCACGGTGGCAACTTTGGGACTGGGGACCGAACTGGACCTGGAGTGCTGACGCCCGCGCCCGGTTCAACGCCCTGTTCGCCTCCGCTTCGGGCATCCTGCTCAGCCGACCGATGGCCGGCGAAGGCTACTTGACCCATTGGCGCCGGACCGCCGAACAGCACCCGGACGAGCCCGACTACGAGTTCGCGGCGCGTATCGGCCGGCTTCCGAAGTTCGTCGTCACCGAACACCACGTAGCCGACCAGCCAGGCACGAAGGTGATCAACGGGTCGTTCGCGGAGGCAGTGCGGCAGGCCAAGCACGCTGTCGACGGGAACCTCATCTGTTTCGGCGGCGCCGGCTTCGTCGCAGCCCTGCTTCAGCACCACCTGGTCGACGAACTACAGCTCTACGTCAATCCCGGCCTCGCCGGCCACGGGGCCCGGATCTTCGGCGACACCCTCGCAAGGGACAGGTTCACCCTGCTCGATGCAACCCCCACCGCCTGCGGAATCCTCATCACTCGCTGGAACCCGACCAGGCCAGAACATCCCTCCGACGTCGCCGCAGTCGAACTGCCTGCCTGGGAAGGAATCGAATGACCACGGCCGGCTGGAACATTTGGTTGTGCCGGCCGCGAGTATCGCCAGCGTCGTCGTCTTCCCGGTTCCGGCGCCGACCTGCAGGACCAGGTGGTCCCCGCGCCGGAAGGTCTCGCCAGCCGTGCTCTGCTCAGGGATGGGTGCGGGCATCGTGCTCCTCAAAGGGCGAGCGCGGCTTCATAACGCGATCGCACGGTGACACACAGAGATGATCTCCGTCCGGCGATCACACAATCAGCTACCCCCTCCACACTGCCAGCCGGATGATGACCCGCGCTCGGCAGGACAGCCGACGCACGGCCAGCACCCTCTGGCCGTGTCGCACGCCGCACGGTTGGGTCAGCACCGGCGTGCGGTACAGCCAGCCCCTGACGACTGCATATCGCCTGCATTGCTGCTAAAATGAAGGCATGACCGCGATCACGATCCGGGACGTCCCGGACGACACAGTCAACGCTCTGAAGGTCCGCGCCGCACAGGCGGGCAAGTCGCTCCAGGCGTACACCCTGGAGCTTCTCTCCCGGGAAGCTGTCAAGCCCACCCTCGCGGAGATGGCCACACGCCTGGAGCGTGAAACCCGCACCGAGCTCGATACGACCGACATCCTCGACGCCATCGAGGACGGGCGGGACCGACGTTGATCGTCATTGACTGCTCCAGCCTTGTGCACTTCCTCCTCGACCACGGCAAGACCGGAACCGCGATCCGTGAGCGGGTGGGCCGCGCCGATACTCTCGCAGCGCCGGGCCTACTGGACTACGAGATCACCTCGGCCGCCTTCGGGTTGGCCTGCAGCCGGCGAGGGTGCAAGCCGAAGATCACAGAAAAGGAGGCACTGAAGGCGATCACCGACTACCAGGCCCTCGCTCTCGACCTGCACCCAACGCTGGTCCTGTGGCAGCGCGTACGCGAGCTGTCGAACAACCTCTCCGTCTACGACGCGCATTACGTGGCCCTCGCAGAGAGCTTCGGCGTTCCGCTGATCACCAGCGACGCCAGGATCGAGCGCAGCGGAGCAACACGCTGCACGATCGAGACCTTCGAGGCATCCAGCACCTGACCCCAGCAGCACCAACGTGCAGGGGCTTGCCGCACTGGGTCCGGCCTTGGCGTCCGCCACGCCCCGATCAGGTTCTGGCGCTCCCCCCTGCCCGGGCCAGCGGCAGCGAGGCCGGCAGGCGGCGGAAGCGGGTGGGCTCCAGCCAGCCGGCGTTGAGCGCGTCGTACATCGCGCCGTGCCCGCGCCGGTGCTCAGCCGCCAACGTCAGCTCCACCAACGACCGCACCGGCCCGTCCGTTGACCACCCGGGACGGTGCGCCGGCCCGCAGCGGGTCGAGCAGCAGAGCGGTGAGACCAGCGGTGCGGAAGCGTGTCAGTCGGCCGTTCCGGCAGGGACCACCCAGCGCATCGGCTGGCCGGTCACGCTCGCGATCATGTCGTAGTCGCCGTCGTAGTGCAGGACCGTCGCGCCACTGCGCTCGGCCGTCGCGGCGATGACCAGGTCCGAGACCGACAGAGCTTTCCAGTTCCCGGCAGCGATCAGCCGCGTCTGCACGTCCAGCGCACGGTCCCAGGCCTCATCGGGCGTCGGGAGCCAGTCGAAGCCCCGCATCTCGTCGCGGATACGTTCCGCGTCCGTCTTGGACCGGGCGCTGTGCAGGACCTCCAGTTCGACAGCCCCGCACACGGCGAGCAGGCCCGCGTTGTGGAGTGGGTCGATCACAGCGCGGACAGCCGGCTTTGGGTAGCGGGCAAGGGCGGACTTGTCGATGAGGTAGCGGTCGCTCATGCGGCCTGGTGCGGGTCGTCAGCCGTCTCGACCGGGCCGGTCAGGTCGGGCAGCCCGCCTTCCGCGAGCCAGCCCAGGAACGACGCACGCTTCCGGCGCTTGATCGCATCCTCCAGAGCTGCATTCACCGTGGCGACCTTCGTCGTGGTACCGAAGATCTCGGCCGCCTCGGCGAGCATCTCATCGTTGACGTCAATGACGGTTCGTGCCATATGTCCTCCTCGATCCAGTGCATCGCGACACGACCACGATATCAAAATCTACGGCAGCCGATATCAGATATCGACGGGTCGCCGCTCATCGCCCACACAGCGAACGAGCCGCCAGCCGCCCGTCAACCTCGGCTCCCCACCTGAGGCATGAACAGGTAAATAAACGCCAAAACCACCATGACCGGCGTATAACCGCGTGCCGCCCTTCGCGGCGCCGGGTGCGGCGGCGAGCAGCTGCCGGGCCAGCGCGTCCGCCTGCTCGGGGCCGACGGCCACCAGGCGGGTCGTCCCGGACCGTACATCCGCGCCGTGCGGCAGCCACTTCGTCCAGTCCCAGTCGGCGAGCCGGTCGGGGTCGGTGAACACCGCCAGCGTCACGCCGCGGGCCCGCTGCCCGTCACGGCCTGGCAGAGCAGCGACCGGGCTACGGCAAGGCAGGCCCGCCGGTCGCCCTCGAACCCCACCGCATCGCCCGCCGAGACGCCGACCTCCACCGGTACCTGCGGCAGTACGGACCGCGCGCTCAGGATCGCCGCCGCCTCCGGTGCCGGCTCGCAGTCCCTGCCGTCCAGCGGCGGCGACCAGGGCAGGCCCGCCGAGCCGAATCGATGACCGGACGGCTCAGCGAAGCTCCTGGATGCGGACCAGGTTGCCCGCGGGATCGCGGAAGGCGCAGTCGCGGATGCCGTACGGCTGCTCGGTCGGCTCCTGGACGACCTCGGCGTCCCCGGCCTGCACCTTCTCGAAAGTGCCGTCGAGGTCCCGGGTGGCCAGCAGGATCCAGCCGTAGGTGCCCTTGGCCATCATCTCGACGATGGTGCGGCGCTCGTCCTCGGTGACCCCAGGGTCGGCGGCCGGCGGCGCCAGGAGGATGGACGTGCCGGGCTGGCCGACGGGGCCGACCGTGATCCAGCGCATCTTGCCCTGTCCGACGTCGCTCCGGACCTCGAAGCCGAGGGCGTCGCGGTAGAAAGCCAGGGACGCGTCCGGGTCGTCATGCGGGAGGAAGCTCGTGTGAATGGTGATGTCCATGACGATCAGGCTATGTGCGGCTCCGTGACCCGCGCTTCTCGATTCCACCGGGGCGCGTTCGACGAGGCCCGCGTACGCCGTGCGGAAGCCGATGGGAAAGCCGCCGGCCTCTTCGTCCGTCATGCCGGCCGGAATACGGATGGCCGATCCCTCACGCAGATACGCGTACTCGGCGTACCCGCCCCATCCCTCCAAGAACCCGGTGATGCCGGTCACTTGGTCGCCAACTGCGAACCGCGAGCCTGGCGGCACGGCGACGACCTCCCCCGCCGCTTCTTCCGCCAGGCCGAAGGGAGGTTCCCCGAGCAGCGGGAAATGGCCTGCCGCCATCATCACGTCGGGGAACCCGGCACCCGCGGTCCGCACCCGGATCAGCACCTGCCCGGGCGAGGGCTCGCCGCCGGCTCCCAGTGATCGCTCCGGAGGCTCTCTCGGGTCGCCGACCGCTCGTTCGGACCTACTCGAATCAGCTGCCTGGCCTTACAGGTTCTGATCGTCGGCCCGCCACGGGGAGCGGGAAGAGCGGCGAGCCGCGCGATCACGCAGATCTAGCGGTCTTGGCAGGTAAGCCACCGGATGCATACGGGATCTTCCAAACTAGAGCAGCCGTCTTGCTGGCACCGCAAGGCAGCGAGCCGACGACAACGGCGTGGATCACGCCGAACGCTCAGTGCAGCTCTCCGGTCAGGAACTGAGCTCGGCCCGACCCGAAGGACCAGTCCTCGTCATCGTTCTCGGTCACCGAGACGATCAGATCGGCCGGGTCGAGACCGCAGTCGCGTCGCAGCCGCTCGGCCAGCAGCGCGTAAAGCCTCTCCTTCTGCGCACGGCTGCGCCTGCGGCTGACCACGTGGATTATTACCATCCGGTCGGACCGATTGATGCCCAGACCGGTGTCGAGTGCAACGATCTCGCTGGCGGGGTGGCTCCGCACGACCTGGTACCGGTCTCGCTCGGGCACTCCGAACGCCTCCACCGTGGCCGCGTGCGCTGTGTCGAGCAGCGCTTTGATCTCACCAGGTGTTCGGCCCTCGATGACGTCGAAATACAGCAGTGGCATGGCCTTTCCTTCCGGGTCTGATGACCGGTGGGGGGGTCGTGGAGGCGCTGCGTGGACCAGGGCTCGGCCAGGGGTTGACGGTCAGCCAGTGGCGGCGGGAGCGGGCTGGGCGGCGAAGAAGGCCAGGGGCGCGGCGAGGAACTCCTCGGTGCGTTCCAGGCCCACCGCGTGGCTGGAGCCCGGCCCGGTGAAGATCTTCGACGATCCGCTCGGCACCTTGCGGCACTGCCACGGCGGGGCCGCCAAGCTGAGGCCGCCGCTTCGCCGGTAGACCGGGCGCCGTCATTTCGAGCCCCCTACCGACAGGCGCGCACCGCTTGGGGTGCCACTGTCGTGGTCATGGTGGGTTCCTTCGATCTCTCGGAGCCCGGCTCATTCGGCATGCGAGCTAGGGCCTGTCCGGCCGATCTCCGCGGCGTCGCGTGCCCTGGCACCAGCGCTCGCGGCGTTGTCATCAGTCGACGACTCTCCCCCAGACTCCGTCCGGGAGGTGCCCCCACCAAGCTCTCGGCTCCGCTCGAGCAGGGGGGACCCCCATCGCGTCGTCTCCCTCCTCCGCCTTGCGATCACAGGCGCCAGACCCCGCTCCTTCTCCCACGGAGATCGGCCGGACAGGCCCTAGTCGCGGCCGTCTTCTGACCCGAAAGACGGCCCAGGCTCACCAGCGCTCTCTGCGCACACCGGCAACACAACGCCAATTTGGAGTCGTTTCACGGACGTCGAATCGTGACCCGAAGATCAAGATCTGTTCACGGGCCGCGCACCCAGCAAGAAAAGCGTAGCAAAAAAGGGTTGCGTGCATGTCGAAAAACAGTCTCTGAAAGGAAGCCCCATCGCCACGGCAACCACGAAGGATACCCCCGCGCGCCGCAGGCTGCTTCGCGACGCACGCTATCGTGGACCACTTGGGACGGAAGCCGTACCGGCATGAAGTCGACGGCGATGATGCCGTGGGCCTGTGTGGTGAGGAACCGACGCCATGTCGGACTGAAGCGCTGCGGGACGAGGGCGATGCCGGCGGCGACAGGTTCCCCAGAAACCCGGGGAACCTGCAAGTCAGGGCCAGAATCGTATTTCAGAGCGGCATGCCGTTTCAGGCCACCAACGGGGCGGATGAGTGCGGATTTCTCCAGTGGCGCCGTTGGGGGGAGCTGGTGGAACATGGCAATGCGGGGGCTGGAACCGATGGAGTCATGCACGTGGAGGAGCTCTCATGCCTATGCATATGCCTCCTGTCCTGCTGGATCCGCTGACCAATCGCGGTACCGCTTTCACGGCTGAGGAGCGTGAGCGCCTCGGACTGGTGGGCCGGCTGCCCGACGCCGTGCTCACCCTTGACCAGCAGGCGATTCGTGCCTATGAGCAGTTGCGGGAAGAGCCGACCGCTCTGGCGAAGTTCATCAACCTCGAGGAATTGCACGACCGCAATGAGGTGCTGTACTACCGGCTGCTACAAGATCACCTGGCCGAGTTGCTGCCGGTCGTCTACGACCCGACCGTAGGTGAGGCGATCAAGCGGTACAGCCACGAGTACCGGCGCCCCCGCGGGGTGTTCTTGTCCATCGACCGGCCGCACGATGTGCGCCGCTCCTTCGAGGCACTTCAACTCCACCCCGATGAGGTCGACCTGGTGGTGGTCACCGACGCCGAGGAGATCCTGGGCATCGGCGACTGGGGTGTGCAGGGCATCCAGATCTCGGTGGGCAAGCTCGCCGTCTACACCGCTGCGGCCGGACTTCACCCCGGCCGCTGCCTGCCGGTGGTCATGGACGTCGGCACTGACAACGAGAACCTGCTGAACGACCCTCTCTACCTGGGCGTGCGCCACACCCGGGAACGCGGGAAGCGCTACGACACCTTCATCGAGTCCTACCTGGAGACGGTCTCGGACCTGTATCCGAACGCGCTGCTGCATTTCGAGGACTTCGGGCCGGGCAACGCCCGCCGCATCCTGGAGACCTACGGGGATCGCTATCGCATGTTCAACGACGACATGCAGGGCACCGGGGCGATCACCCTGGCCGCCGCGGTGTCGGCCTTGAAGATCACCGGCGTGCCGTTCCGTGACCAGCGCGTGATCATTTTCGGTGCCGGCACGGCCGGGGTGGGCATTGCCGACCAGCTGCGCGACGCCATGGTCCGTGACGGCCTGGACTCCAAGGAAGCCACCCGTCGGGTGTGGCTGGTCGACAAGCAGGGGCTGCTGCTGGAGGGCATGCCGGACCTACGCGACTACCAAGCGCCCTACGCACGGCCCGCCGCGGAGGTGCAGGGCTGGGCGGACGGAAAGATCGACCTGCTGACCACCGTCCGGCATGTCCACCCCACCATACTGATCGGCACCTCGACCTCGCCGGGCGCCTTCGACAAGGACGTGGTCACCGCGATGGCCGAGCACGTCGAGCGGCCCGTCATCTTCCCGCTGTCCAACCCCACCGAGAAGATCGAGGCCATGCCCGCTGACCTGCTGGCCTGGACCGACGGCAAGGCATTGACGGCGACAGGCATCCCGGTCGACCCGGTCGAATACGGAGGGGTCCGCCACGTCATCGGACAGGCCAACAACGCGCTGCTCTACCCCGGCCTCGGCCTGGGCACCGTCGTCGCCGGCGCCGAACGGCTCACCGCCGCAATGCTGCTCGCCGCCGCCGAGGCGGTGGCCGGGCAGGTCGACGCCCGCGCCCCCGGCGCGCCCCTGCTGCCCCCGGTGGCGAACCTGCGCGCCTCCTCGGCGACGGTAGCGGTGGCGGTCGTGCGCGCGGCCATCCAGGACAAGGTCGCCACCCGCCGGCCGGACGATGTCGTCCAGGCCGTGCAGGACGCCATGTGGCAGCCGGTCTACGGGCCGCTGCCCGATGAGCAGGGGCCGTCCTGATGGCCGCCAAGCACGCGCACACCGATGTCGAGCCGCCGCCGACGGTGCAGGAGGTGCCCATCGGCATCGACGCGAAGGGCAGCCGTACTGAATCGGACTCGATGGGCGCCATCGAGGTGCCAGCCGACCGCTACTGGGGCGCCCAGACCCAGCGGTCCCTGATCCACTTCTCCATCGGGGACGACCGCATGCCCAAGGCCGTCTACCACGCGTACGGTTACGTCAAGAAGGCCGCCGCGCTGGTCAACGGCCGCGAGGGCCGTCTGCCCGGTTGGAAGGCCGACTTGATCGCCCGTGTCGCCGACGAGGTGATCTCCGGCGCGTTGGACGACCACTTCCCGCTGTACGTGTGGCAGACCGGGTCCGGCACACAGAGCAACATGAACGTCAACGAGGTCATCAGCAACCGGGCGATCCAGCTGGTCGGCGGCACACTGGGGTCCAAGACACCCATCCACCCCAACGACCACGTCAACATGGGCCAGTCCTCCAACGACACCTTCCCCACCGCGATGCACATCGCCGCCGTCCGCCAGATCCACGAGTACCTGCTCCCGAAGGTGAGGGACCTGCAACATGCCGTGGAAGCCAAGTCCCAAGCGTGGCGGGACATCATCAAGATCGGCCGCACTCACTTGGAGGACGCCGTCCCGCTGTCCGTAGGCCAGGAGTGGTCCGGCTACGCCGCCCAGATCTCCGACGCCATCGACCGCATCGAGGCAACCCTGCCGGGTCTGTACGAGCTGGCCGTAGGAGGGACCGCGGTCGGCACCGGTCTCAACGCTCCCGAGGGCTTCGGCGTTCAGATGGCGCAGGAGATCGCAGAGCTAACCGGCCACCCGTTCCGCAAGGCCCCCAACTCCTTTGCCGCCCTTGGCAGCCTGGATGCCATGGTGGCGGCTTCGGCCGGCCTGAGAGGTCTCGCCGTGCCGCTGATGAAGACTGCCAACGACATCCGCTGGCTCGCCTCCGGCCCGCGGTGCGGCATCGGCGAACTGGCCCTGCCCGCCAACGAACCGGGCAGCTCCATCATGCCCGGCAAGGTCAACCCGACCCAGTGCGAAGCGATGGTCATGGTGTGCATCCAAGTCCTGGCCGAGGACAGCGCCATCGCCTTCGCCGGCAGCCAGGGCAACTTCGAACTCAACGCCATGCGGCCCGTCATCATCAACAACTTCCTGCACTCCGCGCGGATCCTGGCCGACGCCTGCGAGAAGATGCGTACCTACTGCATCGAAGGCACCGAACTGCATCGCCGGCAGATCGACGAGTACCTCTCCCGCTCCCTGATGCTCGTCACCGCGCTCTCGCCGGAAATCGGCTACGACAAAGCAAGCCGGATCGCACACAAGGCTGACGACGAGGGGACCACCCTGCGCGAAGCCGCCCTCGCCACCGGCTACATCACCGAAAAGGACTTCGACCGCATCGTCGACCCCAAGAAAATGGTCCACCTCGACCACTGAGCCCGTAACGCTCCGGAATGGCTCGCGCTCGTTCGGGTGCGGCCGGGCCGGTCGGCTCCGGGCGCGCGGGCAGCGGTGCGGGCGCAGCTGCCACAGGGACCACGGGCGCGGGTTCGTCACATGACACATCCGGTGCGCTGGAGAGGATGGCGGTCACGGCCCGCTCGGCGAGGTGCCCGGCAGGGGGTTCCACGAATCGGCCCTCGACTGAGGCGGGCAGCGGCGAGGGCCGACCGCGGTGTGCGGTCGGCCCTCGCCGCCGGTCAGGGGAAAGCCTTCCGGTTGGTGGGGGTGCGGGCGGACGTGTCCGTTCCTCCGTGAGCTAGGAGCAGAAAACTCCGTTTCCGGGCGTTCCAAGGTAGGTATCAAAGTGTCCCTGCCCCGCAACGTTCATCGTGCCGATAATGCAGCCTCGGGGAGTGACGCCATCCCACTCATGGCTGGTGGAGGTGGGACCGGTGATGTTGTACCAGCCGGTGGCGTTTCCGGAGCTGCCGTCCGTGTGCTCCCAACCGAGCTGGACCGAGATGGTTCCAGGCGTGGTCTTGTAGTACGTGGTGCGCACGCCCGTCCAGTTACCCCAGGAGTCGGTGACGATCTGCACGCACAGACGGTTGGCGTTGGTGCCGGGGGAGAAATACCAGCACCGTTGCTCGGTAAGCGCTGCGGGGCTGAGCTGCTTGCTGGATACAGAGGCAGAGGCGATGCTCTGCTTGGCCGTCGGCGAGTTGGGGACGGCCTGAGCAGCGGATGCCGAGGTAGCGATCAATCCGGCCATTGCAACGGCCAGGGACATCGCCCCGAATGCACGGCGCTTTGTGATCATAGAATTCCTCCATGTGAGCAGCTGTTGACGGGCACGGACGACGGTTCCAGTTAAGGGATTGTCTGTCTGCCCAGTAATTGGAGACGTTCCTGTCCCATAAAGGGGGGACACGTGCTGTCCATAAATCGCTGACGTGCGCTTTCGGCATCACCAGAGAGCACCATGCGAACGCCGGCCCCCCAGACACCCCGAGCACCCCTCACGCCACCCGTCACCACGCGGATGAGGTTTTCGGCAAGGGCAACACCGAGAGCCGGATGTCCCGTCTGTCCGAGCCTTCGACGATCTGCGCGCCCTCTCCGCGACCGCCCTACCGACGAAGGCATGCCCCGAAAGCTGATACCGCCCCGCCCGCGGTCACCGATCGTCGCGACTGGACCGCGTCACGAATGCAACTTCAAGGCCTAGGTGTACTGAGCACACACGTTGGTGACACGCCGGTCAGAAGGCACGGCCGCGCTTTTTCGGATCCAGACGGCCACGCCGTGACTCCGCCTGCCAGCCTGTGGCCCCGCTCACGAATCGCCCGCATCACCCGCATCACCCGCATCACCCGGGAACTCGGCCAGCTCGCGTCGGGGATCGTCGGTGATGTCCAGGGGGGTGTCCGTCACGGCGCCAGTACGCCGCGGGCGCGGCTTGTGAGGGTGGGTCTGGCAGTCCCAGGAAAAGGCGAACGACCGTGATGTCGCGAGCGGGGTCCAGGATCGGATCCACGACAGCCACCCACGGAAGGGACAGCGACATGAAGGCCGCTCAGATCACGAGTTACGGGGCATCGGACGTCCTGCGGGTCAACGACGTCGACCGCCCCGCTCCCGGCGCGGGTGAGGTCTTGGTGTCGGTCGAGGCATCCAGCGTGAACGGGCACGATGTGATCGTCCGCGCCGGGGAGTTGAAGATGGTGTCGGGACGCCGCTTCCCGATCGGTGCGGGGCTGGACTTCGCGGGCGCCGTCGTCGCGACCGGCGCTGATGTCGAGGGTTACCAGGCCGGGGATCGGGTGTGGGGCATGGTGCATCCCCGGCAGCGGCACCTCACCGGTGGGGCGGCCGAGTACGTGGTGGTCCCCATGGACCGTATCGCGCACGCCCCGGCGGGCATCTCGTCGGTCGACGCGGCCTCCCTGGTCGTCGCGGGCGCGACGGCGCTGATCGCGCTGCGGGACACCGTGCACCTCGCGAGTGGGGAACGGGTCCTGGTCCGGGGCGCGGCGGGCGGAGTCGGCACAGCCGCCGTACAACTGGCACACGCGCTGGGCTGCCATGTGACCGCGCTGGCCCGCGACCGCCACGCCAACTTGCTCACCGACCTCGGTGCCGACGAGGTCCTGGACTACGGCTCCACCACCTCGGACGGGATCGGACCGTTCGACGTCGGCAGCCAACCTGCGCACCGACCGGACCGACAAGTAGCGCCTCACCCCTCACCGGCAGCATGATGATCGAAACGATCACGGCCCTCGGCTGCCGAGGGGTGCACCTGCGCTGGATGCGGTGCTCCGAGGGAGCCCCCTCTTCCGCGTGCCGGACGTTCCAAGCTCCGCTCGGCAGCATGCCGTGCGGAGCTGACGGCGTGCCTGGTCCCCGCGCTGTGGCGCCGTATCCGTGCACGGCGCCGGGCAAAGCGCCGGTGCCCACGTGGATGGCGTGCACGGTAGCCAGCCCTTCTCGACGAACGTCAAGCGATCAATGTCCGCCTACGATCACTGACCGCAGCGCGACCCCTTGGACTCAATCATTTAGTTGGTCTAGTCCTCTTGACGTGGAGGCACACGGCCTGTTTGGTATGTACCAACGCCAGGCCTGAGCGGCACCACTCTCCAGTACCCCCACGCCCGACGGGCATCCCCGAAAGGTGTCATGTCATGTACCTGGCAAGATTTGCCGCTTCCGCCTGCGCTCTCGCGCTCGCGACCGCTGGCGCGGTCGCCGCTCTGGCCCCCACCAGCAGCGCCGCAGCGAGCAGCGTCTACTCCGTAGCCCCCTACGTCGACATGTCGAACAGCCAGGAAGGTCTGCTCGACACCGCCATCACCGGACACCATCTCAAGGCCTACACAGCGGCCTTCGTCCTCGGCGAAGGCTGCAACCAGATCTGGGGCGACACCCTCCCCATCGGCGCCGACTCCTACACCGACCCCGAGATCGCCAAGGCGAAGTCCGAGGGCGCCTCGGTCATCATCTCCTCCGGCGGTGCGAGCGGCGAGGCGCTCGCCTGGACCTGCTCCACCCAGAGCAGCATCGACGCCGGATACCAGGCCATCATCAACGACTACGGCGTCACCCAGCTCGACTTCGACATCGAAGGCGCCGCCATCGCGGACACCGCCGCCGCAGCCCGCCAGATGCAGGCGATGAAGGACCTCAAGGCGTCCAACCCCGGCCTGCAGTTCTCCATGACCCTTCCGGTGCTGACCAGTGGGCTGACCAACGACGGCGTCAACATCCTCAAGGCCGCGAAGAACGCGGGTATCAGGATCGACGTGGTCAACATCATGGCCATGGACTACTACGCGGGCACGGGCACAGAGATGGGCCAGGGCGCGCTCTCCGCCGCCAGGGCCACGCTGGCACAGATGCAGTCCGTCGATTCCGGCTACACCTACGCCAACCTCGGGATCACCCCGATGATCGGCAAGAACGACGACGGTTCCACCTTCACCCTGGCGGATGCCCAGACAGTGGAGAGTTTCGCCGCGCAGAACGGTGTCGGGCGGCTGGCGTTCTGGTCGGTCAACCGGGACCAGCCGTGCAGCGGCAGCGCCAACTCACTGTCCACATGCAGCGAGATCAGCCAGAGCAGCCTCGCGTTCACGGACGCTTTCGTGCCCTACCAGGGTGGCGGGGGCGGCGGCACGACCAGTGACTTCTCGCTGTCCCTGTCGCCGGGCTCCGCGTCGGCCGCTCAGGGCGGCTCCGCCACCGCGACCGTCTCCACGGCCGTAACCTCCGGCAGCGCCGAGTCCGTCAGCCTCTCCGCCTCCGGCGCGCCCTCCGGCGTCAGTGTCTCCTTCAGCCCCGCTTCCGTCACTTCCGGCGGCAGCTCGACCCTGACGGCGGCGGTCGGCTCGGCCGTAGCCGCGGGCACCTACCCGATCACCGTCACCGGCACCGCCTCCACCGGCAGCCACAGCGCGACCTACACGCTCACCGTCACCACCACCAGCGGCGGCGGGGGCGGAGGCGGCGGGGGCTCGCTGGCCAACGCCGGCTTCGAAACCGGCAGCCTCAGCCCCTGGACCTGCACGGGCGGCAGCACCGTGGTCTCCAGCCCGGTCCACTCCGGCAGCCACGCCCTCCAGGTCACCCCCAGCTCCAACAGCACCGGTGAATGCGACCAGACCGTCACCCTGTCCCCCAACCACAGCTACACGCTCACCAGCTGGGTTCAGGGCCCCTACGCCTACATCGGCGTCAGCGGCGGCGCCACCACCAGCGTCTGGTCCAACAGCGCGAGTTGGAACCAGTTGACGGTCACCTTCACCACCGGCAGCAGCGGAGCCGTCACCGTCTACGTCCACGGCTGGTACAGCCAAGCCAACGTCTATGCCGACGACTTCACCCTCAGCTAGGCATCAACCGCCCAACCGCGCGTGCGGCGCACCGCCCCCACCGGACGTAGCGCCGCACGCACCGCCGCCCGGCAGCCAGCCTCGATGTCTCACCCCGGCGCTCAAAGCGATGGCGTTCTGTCATCGCAGCGAAAGGGTGCCCCGCGGCCCGAATCCACCTGAGATCCGCCAAAGGTCTCCAGCGCGGACTGCCGGGCCGCAACCGCGCGTCCACCAAGCAGGACCAACCGGATGGTGCGGTTCTGCGAGCCGTGAACGGTGTCCCCCCGCTCAGCGCAGACCGTCGTCGATCTCGGCTTCCGCGGACGGAAGCCGGGGAGCGGCGCTCTCAACGGTTCCCTGGGTCAGTTCCAGACATTTACAGTGAGGGTCAGGTCGGTGCCCGGCGCGGAGTGCGGGCCGGGGCAGGAGACGGTGATCTGGGCGGTGCCGGTGCGGACGTCTACGCCCGGCACTACAACCAGCATCGCCCGCACCAGGCTCGAGGGCAGCTCCCTCCCCTTGTCGCGGAGCACCCGGTGCCCTTGGGCGACCCTGCCACTGACCGCCTCCTACGCACACGAGTGCTCGGCGGCGTCGTCAACGAGTACAGATACACGGCGTGACCAGCAGCGATGCGCTTCTGAACAGCACAGGTCGTTCCGCGCCCCGTGTGGCCCCGCCGGATATCCGGCGGGGCCCGGGGCCCCCGTTTCACCTGCAGACACGATTCTGCACCGAACCGCTGCCCCCAGATGCCTCACGACCATCACCCTTTGTGGTTGATCGATAGCCTGATACTTATGACTCAGGATGAAGTCAAAAGCGGCTCGTTCCCCCTGGCGAGCCTGGGCGTACGCCGTGACCCCAGCACTCACCAGCTGCGACTGTTCCTGGTACTGGCACAGGAGTTGCACTTCGGCCGCGCAGCCACGCGGCTGTTCATGACACAGCCCGCGTTCAGCCAGCAGATCCGGGCACTGGAACGAATTCTGAGCCTGGACCTGGTCGACCGTACAAGCCGTAAAGTCGCCCTGACCCCAGCTGGTCAGGCACTGATCGCAGACGCCCGCAGCGTAGTGGAGGCATCTGACCAACTACGGCGGACTGCCGACTTCCAGGCGCGCACCATGGCAGGATATGTCACGATCGGCTCGGTCGAAGCCGTCACCGCGATGTCGCCGATACCCCAGGTGCTGGAGGACATACGAGCACGCTACCCACAGCTCGATATCCGGATACGCCGGCTGAGTTTCGCCGAATTCACCGACGCGATCCTTCAGGGTGACGTCGACGCCGCATTCGTGTTCCTCCCGGTGCCGGAGGGGATCCAGGTCCAGCCCCTGGACACAGGGCCACGGTGCGCCGCGATGGCCAGCAACGACCCTCTTGCCTCCCAGCCGACTCTGACGCTGGACCAACTCTCGGACCGGCCGTGCATAGGCTGGTCTCCGCAGATCCCGAAGGTGTGGCGCAACTTCTGGTCCGCCGACCCGCGCCCAGACGGCAGCCCGGCACGCTACAGCCCCCATGCGGTACGCGACTACGACAGCGCCCTGCCGCTTATCGCCCTCGGCGAAGGCATCCAGCTACCACCGGACACCGCACGCCACCTGTACCCGCGACCTGGAGTGACCTACGTCGACGTCACCGGCCTCCCGCCCTGGACCACAGCCCTCGCCTGGCTGCCGAAAAACCGCGACACGCCCATCGTCACCACACTCCGCCAGACCGCACGGACGGCGACGCTGGGCCACCGCCACCTTCCCCCCAGTGCCCGGAAGGACACTGTCAACTTGGCTGACAGTTGAGATGGTCTTCGGGCTGTTCGTCGTCGGGAGGAGCTTGTTGTGGATGCGGTGTCTCCGTCGTACAGGGGCTATCGCTACCCGGCGAAGATCACCAGCTGGTCTACTCCGGTGGCGGCACCAGCGGAGGCGGCACCGCGGCGGCCACCCTTGGCGCCGTGACTGCCACCGGTGACTTCACCGACACCACCACCTGCGGCAGCACCCTGGCCGTGGGGGCCTCCTGCACCGCGCTCGGTGAGCTCGTGCCGGCAGTCGGAGCAGCAGTGAGTGCGTACGGCGTCGGCGTGTTGACCAGGGCCGAGGACGAGGCGGCCGGGGCGACGGTACGGCTCGGGCAGCGGCTGCTCGCCCGGATCCTGCAACGGACCGGCGATCGCACGCCGATTGGAGCTGCGGTCACTGACCTGGCGGAGGCCATAGAGGATCCCGATGCGATGGCCGCGCCGCGACTCCAGATCAAGAAACTGCTGACGGGCGACCCGGAACTCGCCATTGAACTATCGGCGTTGCTCCCGGAGCGTTCCCCCGTTCAAGCGACTGGTATGCGCAGCGTCGCCGTAGGCGGAGACAATCCCGGGATCGCCTCCACGGGCGACGGTGCGACGAACATCCAAGGCCGATGAGCGCCGGGGCGGGTTCGCAGAAGGCGTCGGACCACCCGTCGCGGAAGATTGATCAGCCCGTCGGCGACCGGTCGATCGTGGTCCACGGCGACATTAAGGGCATTGCGAGCACCGGCGACTACGCGTTCAACGTCGTCTACGCCGAGGGCGGCTTCGCCGAGACCCTCAGCGTGCTGGAACTCCCGCTGCGCACGCCCCCAGTACCGCCGGCGCCGGCCGGGCCCGACCCGGTCGGCCGCGAGGAGCTCGTGGAACGGGTTCTCGGGCAGCTAACCGACGGTGTTGCACGACGTGGGACATGACCTGCCGCAGTCGGCTACCGATGGGCCCCGATCCCGGTCAGCGCACGAACTTCCATCTCGGCGTGCTTGTCCGGATCTGCGGGGTGCCTGCTGAACACGGTGCCGAGGTATCCGCACACGAAGGAGAGCGGAATCGACACGACGCCCGGATTGGTGAGCGGGAACCAGTGGAAGTCGACGCTCGTGATGATCGACGTGGGGGTACCCGAGACCACCGGCGAGAAGAGGATGAGCACGAGGCTGGACACCAGACCGCCGTAGATGCTCCACAGCGTTCCCGAGGTGTTGAAGCGTTTCCAGTACAGCGTGTAGAGCATCGTGGGCAGGTTGGCGGACGCGGCGAGCGCCAGGGCCAGCGACACGAGGAAGGCGACGTTCTGACCGTCGGCCACGATGCCGCCGATGATGGCCAGGAAACC
The DNA here is from genome assembly GCF_005047355.1 of Actinacidiphila oryziradicis. GTDB lineage: Bacteria > Actinomycetota > Actinomycetes > Streptomycetales > Streptomycetaceae > Actinacidiphila > Actinacidiphila oryziradicis. The sequence goes on along the minus strand of NZ_SUMC01000061.1, from coordinate 29,188 downwards.
GATCACGATCGCTGTCAGGCGGGCGACCCGTATCTCGGACCGGGGATCGGCCTTCCCGCGTCGTATCACGTTGGCGTAGACGTCATGGGCAAAGGAAGCCGAAGCGGCCAGGGTCAGACCGGCCACGACCGCCAGGATCGTCGCGAAGGCCACCGCCGAGACGATTCCCAGGAGCACAACTCCACCGATACGGAAGGCGAGCAGAGGCGCTGCGGAGTTCTCCCCGCCCGGGGCGTGAACAATAGCGTCGGAACCGACCAGGGCCGTGGCGCTGTAACCGACGACCAGGATTCCCAGGTAGAACGTGAACATCGACCAGGAGCACCAGACCACCGAGCTGCGTGCCTCCTTGGCGCTGGGCACGGTGTAGAAGCGCATCAGCACGTGCGGCAGGCTGGAGATGCCGAGAACCAGCGACAGAGCCAGCGAGACGAAGTCGAGTTGGCTCGTCGCGTCCGTGCCGTACGAGCTGCCCGGCTGAAGCAGTCGTTCGCCCAACGGGCTGTTCTGCGTGGCCTGTTCCAGGAGCGCGGAGAAGTTGAATCCGAACTTGCCAATGAGGAACACGCTGATGAAGGTCACACAGACCAGGAGCAGACCGGCTTTGATGATCTGCACCCAGGTGGTGCCCTTCATCCCGCCAACCAGGACGTAGAGGACCATGACGATCCCCACGCCCGTGATGAGGAGCGCCTGCCCGCCCCTGGTGTGCACGTTCAGCAGCAAGGCGATCAGCCCACCGGCGCCGGCCATCTGGGCGAGCATGTAGAAGAACGTGATCACCAGGGTGGCGTTGGCCGCCGCGGCCCGCACCGGGCGCTGCCTCATACGGAAGGCCATCACGTCACCCATGGTGAATCGCCCGGTGTTGCGCACTCTCTCGCCGATGAGCAGGAGGGCGACCAGCCAGGCGACGAGCCATCCGACGGAGTAGAGGAATCCGTCGTAGCCATGGACCGCGATCGCCCCGGAAATACCCAGGAAGGAAGCAGCAGAGAGGAAGTCGCCGGACATCGCGATGCCGTTCTGCATACCGGTGAAGGCGCTGCCCGCGGCGTAGTAGTCGGCCGTCGTCTGATTTCTGTTGGTGACCTTGTATACGACGAGCAGAGTAATGAAGACAAATATCAGGAACACGCTCAGATTGAGCGTGGGACTACCGGTCGCTGGGACCGCGAGCTGCGATGTCATTCCTTGCCGACTCCTGCCAGTTCGTTGATCCTCTGCACCTCCGGATCAAGCTTCTTCCGGGCGAAACGCTGGTACGTCAGGACGATCGCGATGGTGGACGCGAACTGCATCAGGCCCAGGACAGTGCCGGTGTTGATTTCGCCTACCAGCTTGTGACTCATGAACGCGTGGGCGTAGGCGGACAGAAGAGCGAACGCCATGTACCAGAAGAAAAAGGCCGCGCTCATCGGAAAGACGAACAGCCGAAGCCGTCTGCGCAGCCGCAAGAACTCCGGGCTCTGCTGAATCGCGCGGTAGTCAGGCTCGGCTTCGTCACGGGGGTCGCTGAACTCCCGTCCGGCAGGCCGCTCGGAAGTTTCGGCGGTGGGCGACCATACCGGTTTGGTCACGTTCCCCTCCTGGGGTATTCGGGCAGGACGGCCAACTGGTGCTCCTGGGGCGAGAGATGGGAAGGGGTGAGCCGTGGCCCGTTGAGCGGTGGAAAGTCTAGTGAGATGCCGCACGCCGTCAAACAACTCCCCCACCACTACTCACACGGTGCGCACAAAATGTACATGACACCCTTGATGTGCCCACGAGTTCTGCGCCACTTGACCACTTGAGGCCTTGGGCGGTTATGAATTGAAGGAGGCTTGGTCTTCTATTTGTTGATTATTTACCATCTTGGGCATTTGGGCGCGCGGTGCCGCTCGTCGGCCCGCCAAGTAAGGCGAACCTGCGAGTGAGGGATTGCTCGTCGATGCCCGGGGTGGAGTGGGGGCAGCTTGTTACCGTTCCGTTGGCTGCCCTAAACTCGCCCGCGCTACCCAGTACTTGACGAGCAGACTCATAATGGGCGGGGATCGGGTCGGACCCGAGAAGGGGGAGGTGGAGCAATCAATGGATTTCCTGGGGCGCACCCCCACGTCGCCTGGTAGGCTGGGAACCCCCTGGCTGAGCCTTCCCTTAGCTCTTGAGATGCTTCTCCACCGGCCGGGCGTATGCCCGCTCCTGGGTTCGCGCACCGTGGCGTGACCGCGGGTAGTTGCGCCATCTCGCCGGCATCGCCCTTTGCTGCCGGGCATTCCACATCCTGTTCAGGGGAAACCCAGGAGAAACGGCACCGTGATAGGTCCCTGTGAGCAAGCTGTTCCGACTGCGGAGTTCAGCTCGTGACCGCGGCGAGGCACGCGGCCGCGCGGCCGGTTCGGCCATCGTGGTGGGCCCCGCTCGTGCAGTGGCGGAACTGGCGGCTGCTGGTGAAGCTGGCGGCGGTGCTGATCGTGCCGGCCTTGCTCGCCGTCGCCCTGGGCGTCGTGCAGATCCAGGGCGACGTCGCACGCGCCAACTCCTACGCGGACATGCAACGGCTGGTCAAGATGCGTGGCGAGCTGCGGACTCTGCTGGAAGCCCTGCAGATGGAACGCACGATGTCCGTCGAACGGCTGGGCGACAGCGTTCCCCTTGATCCCTCCGCTCTGCGGCAGCAGACGCGGCGCGTCGACAGTGCCCAGACCGCTGTCACGAGCACCAGGAACCAGGAAGTCTCCCTTGCGGGTGTTGCGGGGAATCGCTACCGGGACGCCGCCAGCCTCCTGACCCGCCTGCCCGCTCTGCGCGCGCAGGTGGCGTCCGGCCACATCGCTTCCTGGACCGCGCTCAACGACTACAGCACGATCATCAATGGGCTGCTCAATCTGGGCCAAGCACTCTTCAGCCCGTTCAGCGTTCCCCAACTGTCCAGGTCGGCAACCACGTTGTACGACCTGGAGGCCGCCGAGGAGCAGATCCACCTCCAGCACGTGATTCTGCTGCAAGCAGTCGGCCGGGGCCATTCGATGACCCCGACGCTCATCAGGGCCCTGCAGGAGTCCGACGTCCGCCTGCGGGACAGGCTTGGTGACTTCCGGACCGTGGCCATCCCCACGGAGCTGGGCGACTACCAGCGGACGGTCACCGGCTCGGCCGTCAGCCGGCGTGCACAAGCGGTGAGCGCCGCGCTGGCTGTGCCCCCCGGGTCGGGTGTACAGCAGAATGCCACCACCTCGCTGCCGATCTCGGTCGAGAAGTGGAACCACGACTCCGAAAACACCGGAATGCTCGTCGACAAGGTGGCAGACGACCTCACCGGCACGTTGCGCACAACGTCGGCCAAGCTGCAGGACCAGTCGAGCAACCGCGCAGGCGTGGCGTCCGTGATCGTCTTCGCAGTACTGCTGCTCGCCCTTGCCATCGGTTTCGCGATCGGCCGGCATCTGCTGCGGTCGCTGACCGTCCTGCGGACGACGGCACTCGATGTGGCGGAGCACCGGCTGCCCGCCGCAGTCGTGAGCATTCGCGAGGGGCAGGTGGCGGACGCCGCGGTCGACGTCGTGCCGGTCCACACCACAGAGGAGTTCGGCCAGCTCGCCAGGGCGTTCGACACGGTGCACTTTCAGGCCGTGCGCCTGGCAGCGGAGCAGGCCGGGCTGCGCGGCGACCTCAGGAACACCCTGGTCAACCTCTCCCGGCGCAGCCAGAGCCTGGTGGACCGCCTGCTGCTGCTGATGGAACAGCTCGAGCGGCGCGAAGAAGACCCGGACCAACTGGCCAGCCTCTTCACGCTCGATCACCTGGCGACACGTATGCGGCGCAACAACGAGAACATGATGGTCCTGTGCGGCAGCACGCTGGTGCGCTCATCCCATCAGCGTGTGGCGCTGGACACTGTGCTGAGGGGTGCTGTCTCCGAGATCGAGCGCTACCAGCGCGTACTCGTTCAGCCCAGCCCTCCCGTCGACGTGATCGGGTACGCAGCCGGAGACCTGGGGCGGCTTGTCGCCGAACTGCTCGACAACGCCACCGCGTTCTCCCCGCCGCACACCCAGGTGATCATCGGCGGTACCCGGGAGTCCGACGGCTCGGTACTGATCGAGATCCAGGACGAGGGAATCGGGATGAGCGAGAGCGACCTGGCCATGGCCAACCAGCGCGTGGCGGCGGAAGCCGCCACGGATACGCCCGCGTCCCGGCAGCTGGGACTGTTCGTGGTCGGTCGCCTGGCCAATCGGCACGGCATCGCCGTCAACCTGAGCTCGCAGCCGGGCCGCAGGGGACTGCGGGCCCGGGTTCGTATATCGGCCACGCTGGTCAACGCGCAGGCGCCGACCCACACAGACCAGCAGGGCACCATGGCCGAACGGCCGACTGCTGCCAGGATTCCGGGGCGGGCGAGCGGCGGCCGGATGGACGACGGTAAGACACCATCTCGCCCGCCGCGGCCGTTCGCCGGCACTGCCCAAAGGCCCGCCCCGGCCGGCGAGGGCGCCCCTCGGGAGCCCGTCGGCCTGCCGTGGTTCGCGGAGGCCGCATCAGCATCGGCAACGGCAACGGCCGCCCCCAGCGCCGGGAACGCCGCGGACACCCCGGTGCCGCCCGCCGCGGCGGTGAAGCCCGCACCTGTCCCGTCGTCCTCGCCCAAGCCCCCCGGCGACCGGGAACCGACAACGGACCGACCGGCGCCCGCGCCTGCTGTCCGACACCCGGCCGGGCGAGCTGCGCAGGAGCCCGACGGGCCGACCGACCTCACACAGGCCGGATTGCCCAGAAGGCTTCCGCCTACGCGATCCGCTCCACCGGCCTGGGCTGAGCGGTCCCCCGCCGGGGACGGGGCAACTGCGGGCTTGGTCGCTGGCCGCGCCCACAGCTTCCTCAGCAGCTACCAGGCGGGCCTCCGTCGGGCGCGACCCGACCAGACACAGAATCCATCGGCGACGGGCAGGAAGAAGCCATGACATCACCCCACTCCGGGGAGGTGAGCCAGTTCGGATGGCTGGTCACCAACTTCACCGAGCGAGTTCCCAATGTGGCGCACATCGTGGTGATCTCAGCCGACGGACTGCTGCTCACCGCATCAGACCGGCTGGCAGACGAACGTGCCGAGCAACTCTCCACCATCGCGGCCGGTGCCATCAGCCTGATCCATGCCGCTGCCCGCTGTATTGATACCGGAGACGTGCTGAGCACGGTGATCCAGATGGAGCACGGCAACTTGCTGATGATGTCGATCCGAGACGGCTCGTGCCTGGTCGCCCTGGCAGCTCCGGACTGCGAAATCGGCCAGATCGCCTACGAGATGTCCGTGCTCGTCGACCAGGTCGGCGAGATGCTGACTCCGGAGCTCCGTACCGAGCTGCAGCAATCCCGGCAGACCGCCGCCCGATAGCGCGGACGAGAAGAACATGAGCACCGGTGGAGGCCCGTCCGGGCCTCGGAGAGATCAGGATGCGGACGACGAACAGACCTTCGCCGACGTGCTCAACGCGTTCAGTTTCGGCGACGCGCGACGCAGGCGAAAGGCGTCCGGTACTCGTGACACGCCGCAGGACATGGCGCACCACGAGCAGGAGGAAGCCTCGCCGGCGCCTGCCGACGAGTCTTTCGGGCAGGCGCCCGCGGTGGACGACCAGCCGGCCACCTGGGAACCCGGGAACGCCGAGCGGGGAGCACCAGCCGCATCCGTCCGCGCCTACGTGTGGACGGGCGGCCGGACCAGGTCGCGCCATCACTTCGAGATCGAGACCCTGGTCACCGCTGCCGAACCGAGCAGCAGCGCTGTCACGCAGCCACACCGCACGGTGCTCGGGCTGTGCCGGGAACCGAGGTCGGTGGCCGAGGTGGCGGCGCTGCTCGCGATGCCGCTCGGGGTGGCCATGGTCATCCTCGGTGACATGGCGGATCGCGGAATGATCGTTGTCCACGGGGCGGCGACCGGCGAAGGCGGCGCCCCGAGCCCCACGCTGATGGAGAGGGTGCTGATCGGACTGCGTCAGCTCTGATGAGCCTGTCCTTACCCACGTGGCGTCGCCGGGTGTGTCTCGTCAACGAGTTACACCGTTGCCTCAACGGCGTGGGTTCCCTGTCAAGTCGACAGACAGGAGGACGGGACCCCTGGTAGTCCCTGTGGTGTCAACGCCCATGACGGTCGGGTCGGATCGCTGGTATACCGACTTCGGCGTATTAGGGTCCGTCTGGTCTGTCGAGAACGAGCCCGTCCCGGCGAGGAATCCACCGAGGATGCCGTGGCGGTGCTGCAACGCCTTGAGCCGCCTGATTTTGCCAACTCTGCGCGCTGCGATGACGGATCTCGACCCTCGCGTGCACGCGCACGCGATCGCCACGGAACGGCTGTTGCGCGACCCGGATGCCGGATTCGAGTTCGCGATCGAGGAGGCGAAGCGCGTCGTAGCCCTCGGCAGGACCAGCCAGGAGGGGTGATAGGCAGTGTTGATCGGCGATGTGGCACGACGGTCCGGGGTCAGCGCCCGCATGCTCAGGCATTACGACTCGCTCGGCCTGGTGCGGTCAACGGGTCGTACCGACGCTGGCTATCGAGAGTACTCCAGCGAGGACATCGGACTGGCTCTTCTCCGTGCCGTCCGGACCCACGTAGCGGGCAGGATCAGGCGCAGCAAGTGGCCGCAGGGGCCTTGTGGTCTCGGTGGTGCCGGTTGGTACCCACGGGTCAGGGAAGGGCAGTGGCGGGGCCTGGGGCGCGGGGGTGGGGGTGCAGGTGCAGGGCATCGTCTCCAGGTACCAGTCTCCGTGTCGTGGGCAGCCCTGCCCGCCGGGGTCGGGTTGCCCTGGCTGCGCGGGGGCCTGGTTGGAGCCATAGCAGTAGACGCGCAGCGGCGGCTGGGAGTCGTGCGGGGCGAGGGTGCCGTCCCGCAGGGGTACGACGCGGTTGCAGGAGGCGCAGTGGCCGTACAGGATCTCGGCGGTGTCGCTCACGTGGTCTTCCTCGGGGCCTTGGGCTTGTACTCGGCGATGGGGGCGCAGGTCCACAGCGGCGGGGCGCTGTGAGTGATGGGCGGGGGGACGATCCCCACCCCGCCCGACCACTGGCTCCGGCGTCTGTCCCGCAGGGCACGCCCGGCCATGACCCCAAGGTCGGCTGAGGCGCTCAGATCGATCCAAGGCGAGCGGGGGGTCAGAGTGTCACGGCTAGGCATGGGCGCTCCCTGGAGAGTGACTGAGAAACCTGGAATGGATCCATTATGTAGGCAATATTGCCCCATATGGGCCCTTTTCCCTAGATTATGTGCCGTAGAATGTATGAAGACAAGTTGAATGGATCCATTTAGACTTCATGCCAATCCATGGGCTGACTCGTCTGGACCACGTCGGCCTCACGCTTTGGGCCCCTACCAGGACGACGGTCACTGGCTCCTGGGCCTCAGACTGGGGTCGTGGACTGGACGCACCCGGGACTGATGGAAACGGGCTTCGCCGGCTTCATGCCGTTCGCTGCCCTGCCGGAGGCGTCTGTCCCCGTCGCGCCTGAGGTTTACGTCGTCCGTCTCGTGCTGGGGCTGCACGTCCGCGTCCTTGACGGGCGGCACGACCGACGGCTCCCGCCGCCGCGGGTACGCAGGCTACGCAGTCCTCGAAAGCTGCACCTGCGACAGTCGTGGGTTGTGGCCCCACACGCGCCCAGGATCTGATCAACGCGGTCAACGCAGCCAACACCGCAGGTGGCGGCTCCATCGTGCCGGCCGGGGCACTGTGCACCTACACCTTCACCGGGCCCGACGCCCCCACCAACCACCTCAATGCGCTCCCCGTGATCACCACGCCCATCACGACTCACCGGGCCTTGGCGCCGCCCTCACCCAGACGGATGCAGTCCGGTTCTTCGAAGTCAGCTCCACGGGGAACCTGTCACTGAACACCCTCAACCTCAAGGGCGGGAAGCCGGCCACGGGGGGCCAGCACCACGGATCATGATGCCGCCGGGCCGTGTCCAGGGGAAGACAGCGGGGCGAGCAACCGATACGACCAGAGATCAGTGATCAAGGCCCCCACCCGGGCGGATGATTTATCGGCACCCGCAATGTGCTCCCGCTGGAGGGCATCAACGACATCGGATCCGGCAGCGCCGGGCTCGGGCAGCCGTTAACCGCCCAGGCCCTCGTCGCGGGCTACCGCACCCTGATCGACGAGGGGAAGGAGGCAGGCGTCGCCGTCCATGGCGGCCCGCTGCTGCCGTTCCAGGGTGTCGGCTTCTACCAAGAACGAGATCCGGGAGCAGGTCAACCAGTGGATTCGTACCTCGGAGGCGTTCGACAGCGTCATCGACTTCGAACGCGCGGTGCGCGATCCCTTCAACCTGCTGCGTTTCTTGCCCGCGTTTGACTGCGGCGACCACCTGCACCGGGGCGAAGCGGGGTATGCGGCGATGGGCTATGCCGTCAACCTCAAGACCCTGCCTGACACCGCCGAACCAACGGCCGGCCCTGGGCGCCCGGCGGCCCGGTTCTCCCGGGCAAGTAGTGTCAGGTGGGGCACGGGCACCCACCGCCTGGGCGCACCGCAGGGTGCCGGGTCCGGCTTTCACGGGGCGGGCCGTCCGAGTCGTCATCACCAACACGGGAAGTGCTACGTATCTTGCTAGCCCGACGGTGCGATGTTGGTGGCGTCCACTGCGGGGCGCAGAGCTTGGGCGAGCTTGACGGCGTCGCCCACGGCCCAGAAGTGGGTGAAGAACAGGCGCGGTTCGTCCGTCAAGCCGTGGTTGTGCAGCTCGACGAGCTGGATCCCGCCACGCCGCAGGGCCACCAGTACGTCCTGGACCTCCTTGGCGATCATGACGAAGTCGCCACTGAGCGCGGCCTGGCCGCCGCCCAGGGGCTGGAAGTTGAGCGCGGTGGTCGATCCCGTGCCGGGGGGCAGTACCAGGCCGCCGTCGGTGATGGTCTCGCGGCGGACGAAGATGGATTTGTAGATCCCATCCTCGATGTAACCCTTGACGCCCAGCGAGGCATCGATTCCGGCGGTGTCCAGGTCGACGGCCTGCGGCGGAGCAGGCCGTGCGGCGGGCGGAGTGCCGGTGCGGTCAAATGCCGCGCGCAGCCCGCGGGCCAGGGCCACCGCGTCGCGGCCGTGCCCATGGACGTGGGTCCACCAGATGTCGGGGGTCTGGGCGAGCAGGTGCTTGTGGATCGCGGTCTGCGCGATCCCATGCGCGTGCAGGGCGTCGCTCACCTGCTGCAGTTCGTCCTCGGTGACCGCCACATCGCCCATCACCAGTGTGCTGCCGTCGGCGTAACGGACGAAGGCCACGTGCGTACCCAGCGCGAACCCTGGTGCGATGGAGATCCCGTCGGAGACCACCTGGAGGTCCCAGCGAGTAAAGTCTGTATGGTAGACCGCTTTTCGCATAATAATACCTTTACGACCAAGGGTGTCCGCTACGTCCTTCCAGTCCGATTCAGCGGTGACTACCGGCTTGGCCGGATCGCGGCTCTTCCCCCCGACCATCCCGGTGGGCAGGGCGTGAGCGGCACCTGGCCCGGCCCCGGCCAGCATCGGCGCCAGTGCGGCCGCGGCCAACAGGCGCCGCCGCGGCGTGGCTGCCTGCGTGGACGTGTCCTGCTGTCGGTCTCCAGCGATCACGTGATCACCTCCATGACGAGATGGAACCACGACCGGGGGAGATGCCATCATCACCTTGGGGCATATTAGACAATATTGTCACTGTTTGGCCCTCTTTCGAACGGCGCCCCGAACCTGACCACCGTTATGGGAGTTCGAGCCTGCTCCCCCTCAGGAACAGACGGGCACAGAGTTCTTTGGGGGCGGGCCTTGAGCGCCCAGGGCGCCCCGACCGCCGTCGACGCGTCCCCCAGCCAAGCCCGGCGCGCCGAACGTCAGACCACCGACCACCACACGCGACCCGCACCCGCCCGGCCATCCGAGGGACCCCGTCACGGCCGCTTCGCACGAACCCACTCACCAACCGCCCCGCCAGCAGATTGTATTAAATCGATCCCCTCATGCTCATGCAGGGGTATCATTCGATACATGGATGCTGCGGAAAACGCCCGCCTGGAGCGACGACTGGCCGGCCTCTCCCCCACGTTCACGACAGCCCAGGCACGTCAGGCCCTGCTCTCCTCCCGCGACCTGGCATCTTTGGCCGCAGAGGGAGAGATAGACGAACTCTCCCGTGGCGTCTACCGGCGCGCGGACGCGCCCGAGACCGCACACGCGGACCTACTGGCCGTGTGCACACGGGCCCCCCGCGCCGTCGTGTGCGGGGAGTCGGCCCTGGCCCTGCACGAGCTGATCGACGACATCCCCGCGGCAGTAAACATCGCCGTACCACGCGGCTCGCGCCGACCCACCATCTCCTACCCACCGACCGTGGTCGCGCAGTACAGCGCGAAGACCTTCAGCCTCGGCGTCGAACGATTCGAAGCAGCCCCAGGAGAGACTATCCCCGCGTACAACGCCGCCCGCAGCGTCGTCGACGCCATGCGCCACCGCAGCCGCATCGGCGAGACCCTCGCTCTGTCCGCACTCGGCCGCTACCTCCGCCGCAACGGACACGGCGGGGTCAGCGAACTCCAACACATCGCCCGCGAGCTGGGCGCGCTCTCCGCTATCCGCCCCGCCGTAGAAGCGGTGCTCGCCTGATGGCCAACCCCACACGCGACACCACCGCCGGACGCGTCTACAACGACCTCCGCAACCTCGCACGCCGCAACAGCCGGTCCACCGACGAGATCATGATTGAGTACGTACTCGAACGGTTCCTCTACCGCCTGGCCGCATCGCGCCTCGGCCGGGAACACTTCATCTTCAAGGGCGGCCTGCTGCTCGCCCAGTTCGGCGCCCGCCGAATGACCCGCGACATCGACATCCTCGGCCGCGCGTTCCCCGGCAACGAAGCCGAGATCATCCGCAGGATCGCCACGATCGCCGCCACCGAAATCGACGACGGAGCGTGCGCCCGTCGGCAGCTGACCGGGACGGTACGGCGAGGAGTAGTCGGTGGATGGTGCCAGCCTGGCTCTGGCATGGGGAACACGGGGGGTGACCAGCACCACTGGCCGCCCCCCGTGGTGTTAGGACAGTGTGACGACGGTGACCGAGTTGGCCGCGAACGTCAGGTTCAGCGCGTTGCCGACGAGCGTGTAGGCAGTCGTGCTGTTCTGCGGTGTAACCTGGTTGACGTTGCCGGCGTTGTTCTGATCGGTGCGTGCGCCGCTGAGGCTGGTGATCTGAGCCGTCTGGCTCGTAGGCGCGAAGCCCGTGAGCGCGATCGTGGGCGACTGCGCCGTCGAGGACTCATTCGTCACGTTGAGGACCAGCTTGCTTCCGTTGAACTGCGCGCTCACGGCCAGGGACGGGTTGTTCGTCTCGGCGTGCACGACGGTTCCCAGGTTGCCCTCGGAGAACATCGCGGTGACGTACGCGGGCGGCTGGAGCCAGCTGCGGTGAGTGTCGAAGAACACCAGGCCCTGGTTCCAGCCGTTGTCGTTCTGCCCGTCCGGCTGCAGGGCGTTCGCTGATGCGACCACGGTTACCCGGTCTCCGTACTGCTGCAGTAGCGAGATCGCCTTCGCGTTCGCCAGGGCGCGTTCCATGTTGTGCTGCCCGGAGTTGAGCTCGAAGACGTTGATGTGGTACTTGGCGCCCTGGTTGTACTGGTGCAGCCAGTAGTCGAAGCTCTTCAGCGCATCGATCGATTGCTGTACCCGCTCGGGGGCGTCGTCGCCGATGTGGAGGTCGATCGCGATCTGTGCGTTGTTGGCAACGGCGTTGCTCAGGATCGATTGGTAGGCCGACAGGGAGCCGAGCCCACTCCCCGCGCCGGTCACGTGGTCGGGATCCGTGATGACGTTCGTGTACTCCACGTCAGCGACCGTCACGATGATCGACGGGTCCTTCGCCCAGATCGCGTTCGCGGCGTTGTTGAAGCGGGTGGCGTAGTTCGAGTCGACTTTCTCCTCGTTGCCGAACTCGATCTGACGGAACGTGTAGGGGGCGGGGTGCCCGTCAGCGGCGCGCTGGGCACCCCAGGTGGTGCTGGTGGAGCCTTTGAGGTAGTCGACGAAGTCGGCCATGTCTTGTGGAGTCTCGTACGAGTTGAACGTGGGAATCGCGTTGATACCCAGGGCCTCGGCGAAGTTGAGGAAGTCCGGGATCCCCCAGCCGTTCGACTCGTGCTCGTACCACCATCCGGTGTAGTCCAGCCGGCTCTCCCGCGGGCCGACCATGTTCTTCCACTGGTAGTTGGTCCACATTCCGGGTCCAAAAGTACCCGGGTCCGCGCTCGATCCGCCGTAGCGAAGCACGGTGTTGTGCTGCGACTGCATCGCGTTTGCGATATCGAGTCGGACCGGCAGCCCATCGAACCGTCCCCAGGTACCCGGCTCGAGATACACGTACCCGATGTTCACGGTTCCCGGACCGGTCAGCTTGATCGTGAATCGGCCGGCGTAGTCCGTCGTGTTAGGAGTGAAGGAGAACGAGTGCTTCGTCCACCTTGCGCCGTTCACGGTCAGCGACTGCGATCCGTAGACGGTGCCGGCGCTGCTCTCGGCGGCCACCTGCACGGTAACCGAACCGGTGCTTCGCATGTAGGCGTAGCCGTCGTAGGACTTGCCCGCCTGCCAGTTGGTTCCCCACCGGTTCAGGCCCATGTTGTTGACACCTGCCGAGCCGGAGCCGCCGGTGAAGGTGATCTGCTGGCTCTGCGAGCCCTTGAAGGGATTGCTTGTGTCCAGCGCGAACGATCCACTCGCCCCACCCGAGATCGCCTTGCGCCACATGCCGCTGATCCCGGCGTCGCTCTGCGGTTCTGCGAAGCTCTCCCCAAACACCATTTGGCTGTAGAGGCCCCCGTAGATCTCGTGGTTGACGTCCTCCATGCCGACGCCGGTCATCTGCGTCGAGTGCACGGCCTGGTTGTTGATCGCGTTCACACCGATCGAGTTCCCCACCGGGACGATCGTCCAGTACTGGTCGTTCGCGCTGACGTCGTCCCAGATCTGGGCCTGTGTGCTGTTCGCGGTTCCAGCGCCCACGACGGACAGCACCCCCGTGGCACGGCGTTGATTGTAGAACTTGTAGTAGCCGTTCGGCTGAGCTGTGATCGTCCACGCCTGGTCGGAGGCGCTGACGTTGTCATAGATCATGGCGATCGTGCCGTTGCTGGTACCGCCTCCTGTCAGTGACAGGATCAGGCCGCTCTTGTTGTTCACCAGGTGGTAGTAGCCGCCGCCGATGTCCTGGATCGTCCAGTACTGGTCCGGTGCGATGACGTCCGTGTAGACGATGGCCGGGGAGTTGTTCGAGGTGCCCCCGCCTTGTACCGACAGCGAAGATCCGCTGTTCTTGTTCACGATCTGGTAAAGCACAGTCGGGTCCTCGAACGTCTGCACCGGGATGATCTGCCACGACTGGTCCGAGGCATTGATGTTGTCCCAGACCTGCACGAGGGTGTTGTTTGCCGTGCCAGCGCTCACCGTTGAGAGCGCAGCGTCGGCCCGCTTCCTGTTCGTGATCGTCACTGTGCCCGAAGTGGTGCCCGGCGCTACCAGCCAGTCCTGATCGGGGTAGCCGTTCAGGTACTGCCAGAGGTGGACGCGGGTGCCGTTCGCTGTAGCGCCTTGGTCCAACGACAACGCGCGGCCGCTGCGCACGTTGATGAACTTCTTGTAGCCCTGCGCCGAGTCCTGGATGTACCAGAACTGGTCCGTCGTATTCACGTCGTCGTAGAGGATGTCGTCGTCGCCGTTGTCGGTGCCGCCACCGAGCACGGACAGCAACCGCCCGGACGCGATATTCTTGATCTTGTAGTACACGGTCGGGCTGTATCCCGTGTCGGCATAGGCCGGGGACGGGGCCGCCACCATCCTGACGCTGCTGGCCAGCAGCGTGGCGCCTGCAGCGACGAGGACCTGCCTACGCGAAAGGTTCAAGGGCGACATCATGGGCTCGCTTCCGTGGGTGGGTGGTGCTGCTCCGGGGGTCGATTGGGCGGGCGGCCGGGCGGGGGTCGGTTGACGTGGTGCGGTGTCGCAGATCCCGGTTCTCAGCACGGGCCGTCATGGTCGGTCTCGCGTTGAAGCGGAAAGTCGGAAATACTGCGGATTTCCCCAGACTCCTGCTGGCGTAGACCACCGCAGCCAGGCCGACGCACCGCGGCCAGGGGGGTGGGGCGGTTGGGCGCCCCTTTGCCTGCTGCCTTGTCGGGGGTCGGCGAGGAGCCTGCGATCAGGGTGTAAATGGCGTCGTCGTCGGCGTCGGCGAGCGAGCCGCCCAGAGACACGGCGGCCGCGCCGGCGGACAGGAACTCGCCCGCGTTTCCGGTGGTGATGCCTCCGGTGGCGACGAAGCGGGCGTCGGGGAAAGGCGCGAGCATCGCGGTGATCCAGGCGCTGCCCAGCTGGGCGGCCGGGAATGCCTTCGCCCACCGCAGGCCCAGCCGTGTCGCGCGCTGCACGTCAGTGCCGGTGGCGACGCCGGGCAGGTGGGCCAGCCCCAGGCCGGTGCAAGCGGTCAGGACGTGCTCGTCCAGTCCGGGGGCGACGGTGAAGGCGGCACCGGCGGCGGCGACCTGAGCGACGAGCTCGACGCTGGTAATGGTTCCGGCGCCGACCGGTCGCCGGCGGTGCTCGCCTGCGGTCGCGGCGGCCGCGAGGGTGGCCAGGTCGGCTTCGCGCTGGACGGGGATCTCGACGGCCACCACGCCCAGGTCCCACAGCCGGTGACATAGGTTGAGGGTGGTTGGCTGGTCCAGGCCGCGCAGGATCGCCATCACCGGGCTGTGGCGGAACATCTCGTCGAAGACGTCCTGTGGCGCTGAGTGGGAGCCGGTCATTGCTTTCTCCTGTTGGGGCGCGGTTGCTCCGGGTCGGCCGGAGGGTCGATCACGGTTTGGGGGCGTAGGCGTCGGCGGGGAGTCCTTTCACGCCCACGTCGGCGCAGAAGATCTTGCCGGAGTGCTCGTGGCGGGCCCGCTGGGCGCCGGTCATGTTCTCGGCGGAGGTGGTGATGAACAGGGTGCCCAGGTCGGGGCCGCCGAAGGTGCAACTGGAGACCTGCGGGGCGTCCACTTCGACAATGGCCAGCAATTCGCCGGCCGGTGTGTAGCGATGGACCGCGCAGCCGTCCCACAGCGCGACCCACAGGCAGCCTTCGGCGTCGATGCACATGCCGTCGGGGTGGCCGAGGGAGGGGTCGATGGTGACAGCCGTGGCCTGATCGGTCAGGCGGCCGTCGGCGGCGATGTGGAAGCGGTCGACGCGCTGAGTGGGCGTGTCGATGTAGTACAGCCAATCCCCGTCCGCGGAGAAGGCGAGGCCGTTGGAGATGGTGGTGCGCGTCCGGGCCACGGTGATGGTGCCGTCGGGGTCCAGCCGGTACAGCGAGCCGGCGCCGGGCTGCTTGCCGAAGGCCATGCTCCCGGCCCACAGTGCGCCGCGCGGATCGGCTTTGCCGTCGTTCATCCGCATTCGCTGACCCGCGTCGGCCTCGGGCTGCCCCAGCTGCGTCACCGTGCCGTCGTGCGACATGTGGGCGAAACCGTGACCGGCGGCTAGCAGCCATCCGCCGTCGGGTCCGATCGAGGGCGCCACGGCCCCAGCGGGAACGCCGACCTGAAAGCTGTGCTCGACCTCCAGGTAGCGAGTGTCGGCGTCGAAGTTAGCCTGGTGCACGAGACCGGCGTACTGGTCGACCCACAGCAGCTTGTCCAGGCGCGGGTCCCAGCACGGCCCTTCGGCGTGTTCGGCGCGGTGGTTCCCGGCCACGCGGCTCACAACGGTTCGCATGGCTCAGCCCTTTACGATCTGGGCGACTTCGACGAAGTCACCGCCGTGCTGCAGGGAGGTTGCCGCGGCGAACACGACCGCGAGGTCGGCCGCAGCGTCGGCGAAGGTCACCAGCGGCTGGCGCTGCTCGATGATCGCCGCCACCCAGTCGTCGACCATGAGCCGGTGGCTGCCGTAGTAGTTCTCCGGCGGGCTGATGGCGGTGCCCTGCGGCGTCTGCGCGTGCGCGTCGAAGCAGTGGGCGTGGCCGAGGTCGGCCTCATAGCTGACGCGCACGTCGATGCGGGCCTTCGAGCCGAAGACCGTGGCTTCGGCCTCGTCGACCAGGGCAGCGGCGCCCCAGGAGTAGACGGAGTGTCCGATGAGCCCGGAGGCGAACCGGACGGTGAGCAGGACGGTTTCCACCTCACCGTCTCCAGCATCCTCGGGCGCGGTGCTGTGCTGGGCGGCCACGGCTGTGATCTCTCCGCCGAGCTGGCGCAGCAGGGACGTGTGGTGGGTGCCCTGGTCCAGCATGATCCCGGAGGACGGGCCAGTGCCAGCCCGCCAGCCGTCGCGGACCCAGACGCCGCCCAGGGTGTAGGCGCGGGTGGTGCGCAGCGCCCGAATCGCACCGGCCTGCCCGGCCGCGATGGCGTGGCGGGCGGCCTTGACCGCCGACAGGTGCGGGTAGTTCTCAGCGACGGCCGCCACCACGCCACCGCCTTCGCTGGCGGCGACCATGCGCGTGGCGTCGGCAACTGAAGTGGCCAGGGGCTTCTCCACCAGTACGTGCCGGCCGGCGGTCAATACCTCGACGGCGGCGTCGGCATGCAGGTGGTGCGGCAGGCGCTGGTCGACAGCGTCGAACTCGACTCCGGCGGCCAGCACCTCGGCGAGGGAGGCAAAGGCCGGTATGCCCAGCAGAGCGCCGACGGCGTCGGCCCGGTCGGCGTGCGGGTCGACGGCTGCCACGAGGCGGTAGCGGCCGCCGGTCGGGTGCGCGTAGACCCGGGTGGCCACCTCCCAGCCGATCGCTCCGCAGCCGACCAGCACGATCCGCACGGTCGCGGGGTCGGCCTCGTCTGAGGGCACGGCGGATTCGGTGTTCACGGCATGAACGTCCTTAGTGTTGTCAGCGGGTTGTTGTGCGCAGCTCACTGGGGGAGTCTTCCGGTGCTGCTTCGGCTGGTAGTTGGGTCGCTCGGCCGGCGCGGGCCCTGACCAGTCGGCGAGCCCGGCCCAGGCGCTTGGCGCGCACCCGGTCGATGGTGATCGCGACGCCGAGGACCGCGCCCAGCACGATCTGCTGGTAGTAGGGGCTGACGTTGAGCACGATCAGCGCGTCGTTGATGATGACGAGCAGGACGCTGCCTGCGACGATGCCGATGACGCGCCCCTGCCCTCCGAGCAGGCTGACGCCGCCGATGACGGCCGCGGCGATCGCGTCGAGTTCGTAGCCATTGGCCACCGAAGGGTCTCCCAGCCCCAGCCGGCCGGCGATCAGGATGCCGACGATGCCGGCCAGCACGGCGGAGGTGACGTAGGTCCACATCACCCGGCGGCCGACGTTGACGCCGGCCAGCCGCGCCGCTTCGGCGTTGCCGCCGACGGCATACGTCTGCCGGCCCAGGTACATGCGCTCCAGGAAGAACCAGGCAGCGGCCGCGACCAGCACGAACACCAGCGCCGGCAGCGGTATCCCAAGAACGCTCTGCTGGGACAGGTCCATGAACGCCTGCCCGGAGATGGAGATCGGCACACTATGGGTTATCGCCTCAGCGCCACCGCGGGCAGCGGTGAACGTGACCAGGGTGATCACGAACGGGGGCACGTTCAGGCGGGTGACGAACAGTCCGTGCATGGCCCCAACCGCCGCGCACAACAGAATTGTGAGCAGGATGCACAGGGCCAGCGGCAGGCCGGCCTGGACGAACAGCCAGGCGCTGAACACCCCGGACAGCGCGGCCAAGGCGCCGACCGACAGGTCGATGCCGCCGGTCAGGATGACCAGGGACTCCCCCAAGGCCAGGATCCCGAACTCGGCCAGGTTGCGGCTCATCTCGCTCAGGTTCCCCGGGTCGGCGAACCGGTTCTTGTCCGCCCACACCCCGAGGAACACCGCGATACAGGCGGTGATCACGCCGATCTCGGGGGTCTCGGCTAGCCTGCGGGTCCAGCCGCGGCCCGGCTGGGGGCGCTGCGTCCGGCCGAGCGCCTCGGCCGGGCCGTTCGTGTTGGTCGACACTGGCATGGCTTCCTTACCGGTTTCCGCTGGTCGGGGCGGTCGCGGCCGCCCAGGTCATGATCAGTTCTTTGGTGAAGTCGGCCCGGGCGATGTCGGCGACCGCGCGGCCGCCGGCCATGACGATGATGCGGTGGCAGATCCGCAGGAGTTCCTCCAGCTCAGAAGAGGCGACCAGGACCGAGCAGCCTCCCGAGGCGGCGTCGGTGATCAGCCGGTAGATCTCGGATTTGGCGCCGACGTCCACACCGCGGGTGGGCTCGTCGAGCAGCAGGACGGCCGGGTTGGTGGCCACCGCCCGTCCGAAGATCGCCCGCTGCTGGTTACCGCCGGACAGGTCGCGGATCGGCTGCTCCGCGGAGCGGCAGCGCACGTTGGCCAGGGTCAGCAGCCGGGCGGCCTCGCGGCGTTCAGCTGCCGGGCGCAGATAGCCGCGGCGGGCCAGGCGGGGCAGCGCGGTCAGGGTCAGGTTCCAGCGGATGGGCGCGGCCGGCAGCAGGGACTGTTCCTTGCGGTCTTCGGCGACCAGGGTCACGCCGGCTGCGATCGCCTGAGCGGGGCTGCGGGGGCGGAACGGTGTGCCGGCCAGAGTGACGGTGCCGCCGGTGCGCGGCTGAGCGCCGAACAGGGTGTGCAGCAAGCGGCTGCGCCCGGAGCCCATCAGCCCGGCCACGCCCACGATCTCCCCGGCGTTCAAGTCCAGGTCCAGCGGGCCCAAGCCGTCGGCGGCCAGGCCGCGCGCGGCCAGCACGGTCGCGGTCGCGACCGCGGGCAGATCGTCCTCCGTTTGGGCCAGCTCGGCGCCGACCATGGCCCGCACCAGAACCTCCTCGCTGGCCTGGTCCCGGGAGAGGTCGGCGACGATCTCGCCGTTGCGCAGCACGACCAGGCGGTCGGACACGTCCAGGACCTCGTCCATGCGGTGGCCGACGAAGATGACGGCACCGCCGTCTTCGGCCAGGCGTCGGGCCAGGTCCAGGACCATCGCGGCCTCCACCGGGCCCAGGGCGGAGGTGGGCTCGTCAAGGATCCACACCAGCGGCCTACGGGCCCATGCCTTGGCGATCTCGACGAGCTGGCGCTGGGCGACCGACAGCGTGTCCAGTCGTTGGCTGGCCGAGATGTCCAGGCCCAGCTCGTCAAGCGCGGCCTGGGCCTGGCGGTGCAGGGCCCGGCGGTCCAAGATGCCGCGCCGGGTGCCCTCGGGGGTGCGCCCCAGGAGCAGGTTCTCGGCTACCGAGAACTGGGCCACCAACGGGAACTCCTGGGAGACCATGGCCACACCTGCGGCGGCGGCCGCGGCCGGATGACCGGCCGCGACCTCTTCGCCGCCGATGTCGACCGTCCCGGTGGTTGGGGCGACGGTGCCGGCGATAGCGCCCATCATCGTGGACTTGCCGGCACCGTTCTCCCCCACAAGCGCCACGACCTCACCGCGGCGCAGCACCAGGTCTGGCACGTCCAGGACCCGCACCGGTCCGTATGCCTTGGTCACCTGGCGCAGGTGCACCGCCGGGCTGGCGGCGACGTCGGCCGCCGTCATGACGAGGCGAGGCCGAAGCTGGCGAGCTTGGCGTTGTAGGCGTCGAGGTCGGCGGCGGTGACCACGCCGATGCCCGAGGACAGGGTGTAGCCGTCCGACTCAAGATAGGGCTTGAGCAGTGCCATCGTCGCATCCTTGCCCAGGACCTTCATCGCGGTCAGGATGTACTCGGCCATGTAGCCCTGCTGGTAGGGCTGCTGCAGCACCATGGCCTGTATCACGCCGGACTTGAGCATCTGCAGCGTCTTCGGCTCGGCGTCGTCGGCCAGGATCTGCACCTTGCCGGACTTGCCAGCGCTCTGCACGGCCTGCCCGGCCGACGGGCCGTCGTAGGACCACACCGTGTAGAAGGCCTTCAGGTTCGGGTCCGCCTGCATCGCCGCCGAGGCGTTCTGCAGTGCCTTGCCGGCGTCACCGTTGTCGTTGTACACCTGGAACACCTTGATCTTGGTGTCCTTGATGGCGTCCTTGAAGCCCGCGATGCGCTGGGTGGCGTTGGTCGCGGTCAGCGAACCGGTCAGCAGCGCCACGTCCCCGCCGTTGGGCAGCATCTGGGCCATGGCCTTGCCGGCTTGCTGCCCGGCGGCGTAGTTCGGGGTGCCCAGGTACACCGGCGCGTCGCTCTGGTACTGCTGCATCGGCCCGTCGATCGGCAGGATGTTGACCCCGCGGGCCGTGGCCGCGCTCACCGCGCTGCCCATCGCCGACGGTTGGATCGCCGAGACGGAGAAGCCTGTGATGCCCTGGGACACCAGCGTGTTGATCATCGACAGCTGCAGGGTCACGTCCTGGGTGGGGGGCTCCTGGAACGTTGACTTGACGCCGAGTTCGGAGGCGCCCTTTTCCGCGCCGGTCTTCGCCGCGTCCCAGTAGGCCGACACCACGTTGACCACGACGGCGTTGTCGACCTTCGACAGGTCCTTGCCCGCCAGTGCCGCCTTGATCTTGTCTCGCAACTCGGCGAGCTTGTCGTCGTTGAACGCGATCGACCCCTGCAACGCGGCGGCGGAGCTGTCGGCGGCCGGCGCGTTGCTCGGGCTTTTGGTGGAGGTTCCCGAAGAGTTGGTGCTGCAGGCGCTCATGGTGAACGCGGCTACGACGAGAACGGCCGGCAGCACATGCTTACGAACTCTGTGACCCATGAGGGGCTCCTGTTCAGGTCGGATGTCCAGCCCGGGAGTGGGGCCTTACTGTGCGTTGATCGCCACAAATAAGGGCGGTGTTCCGGGGGTTCGCGGCTCGCGCCGGCCCCTCCGAAGCGTGGTGGCTGTGCCGGTGTCAGGCATCCGAGCGCGGTGGCTGAAACCTTCACGTAACTTGCTGTGCGAGATAATAATCAGAGTAATCACAGCAATGGAAGACCCTGGAGGCCACGAAGGTTGGGACGCTGCCGTTGGTGTGCCGCCCCGCCGACCTGCACCTTGATTGGCCGGGGCAGCCGGCCAAAAGGCGGTGTCCGCCGAACGGGTGACTGAGAGAATTACCCGAGGCCTGGAGATCAGCGCGGGGCCCGCCGGGGTGTTGCCCTCCAGCGACGGGGGATTTGGCGGTGACCGGGCATGTCGGGCACCTGGTCACCAAGGACCGCCAGTGGTCGGCGATAGCCCCGCACGGGGCGCGTCGCGCTGTTCGCGAGCGAGCGCGGTGCTCGCGATGCCAAGGCGCTGTGGGTCCGGTGCCGCTCGGGCAGGGAACCGTTCAGGGTAGCTGTTCGGCGTGCGACCGGGTTGTCCGGCAGGCCGTCGGCGCCGGCGTCCACGTCCTGCGACGAACCCACCGGATCAGCTGCGGTGCCGCTATGGCGGCATGGCCTGCTGCTGTGCGCGGGCAGTTGGCGGTGCCTGCTCGTTGGCCGACCGGTGCCGTCGGCCACGGCCGGCGGTGGACCTGGTCGCGGCCGCATCCGGGCTCAAGCCGATCCCGCCGACGGCCCACAGAGACCTGGGCCGGAAGACCTCGAAGGTCCCCCCGGCATCAGAGTGTTCAGCCGCCTGCCCAACTCGACGCGCAAGCCACCGCTAGCAGGCGTTCGGGGGTGTCGGGGATGGTGAAGTGGTCGCCGAGGGAGGTCAGGGCGGCCCCGGCCATGAGGTGCCCGAGGCGAAGGCGGGCGGTGCACGGGAGATCGTGGAGCCTTCCGTACAGCCAACCGGACGCGAACGCGTCTCCTGCTCCGACGGGCTCCCGGACGACGATCGGCAGCGCGGGCACGACGACCGGTTCATCGGCCCGGCCGAAGGAGACGGCCGCGCGGGCGCCGTCCTTGACTACGAGGGTGGACGGCTGGCCGATCAGCCGGCGTACCTCGGTCGCGGAGGCCAGGTCCCACAGTGCCTCGGCCTCGTCCAGGCCGACGAACACGGTGTCTGCCGCGTTGGCCAGGTCCAGCAGTTGGTTGGCCGCAACGGCTGGGGAGGGCCACAGAGCCGGGCGGTAGTTGACGTCGAAGGAGGTGTGGATGCCCTGGGCCCGGCATGCGGTCAGCGCATAGCGAATGGCCGCCGCACAGCTGTCCGATAGCGCGGGCGTCACTCCGGACAGGTGCAGGACCGCCGGCTGAAAGGCCAGGGCAGTGTCGACGTCGGCCGGCGACATGGTGGAGGCGGCGGAGCCCGCCCGGTAGTAGGTGACCGTCGAGCCGTGCGGGCCGGGGTCTTTCAGGAACAGCCCGGTGCGCTGGCCGGGCAGGAACCGTACAGCTGAGACATCGACGCCGGTGGCGGCGAGGTCTCGGGTGATGCGCTGGCCCAGGGCGTCTTCGCCCAGGCGGCTGACCCAGGACACGGGGATGCCGAGCTGGGCCAGTGCCTGGGCGACGTTCGACTCCGCGCCCGCGGTCCGCACGGTGAACGTGGCAGCGGTGTTCAGGGGCAGCCCGTCATCGGGGACGAGTTGGGCCATGGTCTCTCCGAAGCAGACCACGCGCGACGGGGGATCTTGATCTTGGGGCATGGGAAGAACTCCTCGGTTCGGGTTCCGGGCGGGTGGCCGCTACCACTCGGCGAAGGCGCCGTCGTCGTGCCGCCACACCGGCGTGCGCCACGGGGTACTGGCCGCATCGGCGCGGCGCACTGCGGCCTCGTCGATGGCGACGCCCAGTCCGGGAGCGTCCCTGCGGTGGATATGGCCGTCGCGGAAGTCGAACACCGAGGTGTCCAGCAGATAGTCCAGCAGGTCTTCCCCCGGCTCGTTGTAGTGGATGCCCAGGGACTGCTCCTGGATCAGCAGGTTGGGGGTGGCGAAGTCGACCTGCAGACAGGCCGCCAGGGCCAGCGGGCCCAGCGGGCAGTGCGGGGCCAGAGCTGCGTCGAAGGTCTCGGCCAGGGCAGCGATCCGCCGCACCTCAGAGATACCGCCGGCGTGCGACAGATCCGGCTGCACCACCGCGACGCCGGCTTGCAGAACGGGCAGGAAGTCCCAGCGGGAGTACAGCCGTTCGCCGGTGGCGATCGGCGTGCTGGAGCCGGCGACCAGTCGCGCCAGGGCCGCGTGGTTGTTGCCGGGCAGGACCGGTTCCTCGACGAACAGCGGATGGAAAGGTTCGAGCAACGGCAGCAGGCGGCGGGCGGCCGGAGCGGAGATGCGGCCGTGGAAGTCGATGGCCACATCCCGGTCGGGGCCCAGCACTTCGCGGGCGGCCGCCGCCCGCTCCAGGATGGCGGCGGTCTGCGCCTGGGGCGGCAGGTGACCCACGACACCGGAGGCGTTCATCTTGACGGCGGTCAGGCCTGCCTCGACCTGGGCGGCAACGGCCTCGCCGACCTGGTGCGGGTCGTCGCCCCCGACCCAGCCGTAGACCCGGACCCGGTCGCGGACCGGCCCGCCCAGCAGTTGGTAGACCGGCACTCCGTGGGTCTTGCCGGCGATGTCCCACAGCGCCTGGTCCAACCCGGCGAGCGCCGACGACAGCACCGGGCCGCCGCGGTAAAATCCCCCCTTGGCCATCGTCTGCCAGTGATCCTCGATCCGCCCCGGGTCCTGGCCGATCAGGTAGTCGGCCTGGGCCGCCACCGCCTGGCGGACGACGTCGCCGTGCCCTTCCAGGGATGCCTCGCCCCACCCAGTCACCCCTTCATCGGTGTCCACCTTGACGAACAACCAACGGGGCGCCACCTGGAACGTCTCGATCTGAATTATCTTCATGAACCTTCCATTCCTCGGATTACTATGATTATTATCTGAACCAGGAACCGACCCACAAGGGGGGCAGATGCAGCGCCGCGGCGATCTTCACACTCGCGTCGTCAACAAGCTCGGGGCCGCGATCGTCGACGGTCACCTCGCCGAAGGGGAGATCATCGACCTGGACAAGATCGAGGAAGAGCTGGACGTGTCACGCTCGGTGACCCGTGAGGCCCTGCGCGTCCTGTCCAGCCTCGGCATGATCGTGGCACGGCACAAGGTCGGCACCCGCGTACTGCCCCGCGCCGAATGGAACCTGCTGGACACCCAGGTGATCGCCTGGCGCTCCGAAGGCAAGGACAGCGACCTGCAACTGCACGACCTGCTGCAACTGCGCAGCGGCATCGAGCCATTGGCCGCCCGGCTGGCAGCCGGCCAGCTGGACGCCGCAGCGCTTCAGACCCTGCGTGAGTCCTGCGACGAGATGGAAGCCGCCGCCCGGACAGTGGACCGGCGCACATTCCTGCGCGCCGACGAGGTGTTCCACAGCACGATCCTGATCGGATGCGGCAACGAGCTGGTCGCGCGCTTCGGGCAGGTGGTCGTGGCCGCCCTGGAGGCCCGGCAGCACGAGTCGCGCACGGCCATCACCGAGCTGACACCGCCGTCGCTGGTACTGCACCGCAAACTCCTGCAGGCCCTGGAGCGGGCCGGCAGCGGCAAGGCCGGTCAGGCCGCCGCCCAGGCCGAGCGAATCGCCCGCGAACTCGTCGACCTGGCGAGCGTCGAACTTGGATTTGAAGCGTGAGGACGCCGGTGATCTTGGAAGAGCGTATACGCACTTCACCGTTCGACCTGTCCGGCCGACGAGCGCTGGTCACGGGCTCCACCCGGGGCATCGGCGCCGGCATCGCCGAAGGCCTAGCCCGCGCCGGCGCGCACGTCGCCGTACATGGCCGCGATGAGCTTGGCGTCAAGGCCGCGGTGAACCAGCTGCGCAATGCGCTCGCCGACGACGGTATTGAGGCCTTGGTGGACTCCGTGGTCTTCGACGTCACCGATGCCGAGAGCATGCTGTCCGCCGTTGCACGGCTGGAGCAGGACTTGGGCGGCATCGACATCCTGGTCAACAACGCCGGCATCCAACACCGGTCGGCCTTGGTCGACTTCCCGCTGCATGCCTGGCAGGAAGTACTGTCAGCGAATCTCACCAGCTGCTTCCTGCTCGCCCGGCAGCTTGCCCCTGGAATGATCATCCGTGGCCGGGGCAAGATCATCAACATCTGCTCGGTGCAGAACAGGCTGGTACGCGGTTCCACATCCGCCTACGCTGCGGCCAAGGCGGGTCTCGGCGCCCTGGGACAGGTCATGTGCGCCGAGTGGGCCGCGGCCGGAATTCAGATCAACGGGCTGGCGCCGGGCTACATCGATACTGACCTGAACACCGCCCTGAAACAGAACCCTGAAATGGTCGACTGGATCAAGTCCCGGACGCCGGCCGGCCGCTGGGGAACCCCGCAGGACCTGGCCGGCCCCGCCGTGTGGCTGGCATCGGCCGCGTCGGACTTCGTCAACGGGCAGGTCGTCTTCGTCGATGGCGGAATGACGGCGGTCATCTGACATGTCGATCCCACATGGCCAGGCCGTACTCACGGCAGAGCGCACCGTCGAGGCTGTCCGGGTCCACACCGCCGGCGATCTACGGCTGGACCGGCTGGAACTGGCCGTACCGCAACCGCACGAAGCGGTGGTGCGCATCGCATACGGCGGCATCTGCGGATCCGACATCCACTACTGGCGTCACGGCGCCGTCGGCGCCTCCGTCCTGCGCGCCCCGATGGTCCTGGGCCACGAAGTCGTCGGCACGATCGCGCAGGCCGCCGTCGACGGCTCGGGACCAACCGGGTCCACCGCCGTGGTCGTACACCCGGCGCAGACCTGCGGAGTATGCCAGTGGTGCCGCACCGGCCAGGAACATCTGTGCCCGAAGTGCCGCTACCTGGGCAGCGCCGCACAGTGGCCGCACACCGATGGCGGATTCGCCACATGGATGACCGTCCCGACAGACCGGCTCGTCCCGATCCCCGACGGCCTGGACCTGCGCCGGGCCGCTCTGGCCGAGCCGACGGCAATTGCCTGGCACGCGGTCACCCGCGCCGAACAAGCCGACGGGCCACCCCTCCACGGCGCGCACGTCCTAGTGGTGGGCGCCGGCCCCATTGGCCTGCTGGTCGCCGCCATCGCCCGGCACCGGGGCGCTGGCTCGGTGACCGTCACCGACCTGCACGCCCGCCCACTCCAGGTCGCCGCCCGTACAGGGGCCGACCGGACCCTCACCGTCGAGCAGATGTCCAACGGCACGCTGATCCCCCCGGCCGACATCGTCTTCGAGTCCTCAGGTGCGCCCGCAGGCCTGGCCATGGCGCTGCGTGCGGCGTGCCGCGGAGGCACTGTGGTGGCTGTCGGACAACTCCCACTCGCCGATTTCACATTGCCTGCCTCGCAGATCGTGACCAACGAACTGACAGTCACCGGCTCCCTGCGCATGGCCGCCGAACTACCCGCGTCGCTGCGCTTCCTCGCCGACCCCAGCTCGGGCGTCGAGGCCATTATCAGCCACGAGTTCGACCTAGACGACCTCGCAGATGCCTTCAAGGTCGCCGCGGACCCCGGCCGGTCCAGCAAGGTGCTCCTGCGCTTCTGACCAGCACGACCTGAGATCGGATCCAGCTTCGCCGTCGGAGTCCTGGTCGACGCCTTCGTCGTCCGCCTCACCCTGGTCCCCGCCGCCATGGCCATCCTCGGTGCCAAGGCCTCGTACCACCCCCGCTGGTTCTCCCGCTACGTCCCGGACCCCGACATCGAAGGCGAACGACTCGACGACAGGCTCAGCGACCACGGACAACACCGACTCACCAAGTCTGACCGTCCCTTCGGCCGGGGAACCGCCCGCCGAACGGGAACCCCTAGCTCTTGCGCTAGGTGTAGCCGTTGCACATACGAGTTACGGCATTCCGGGCATCGGGAAGCCATGAACACGCGCGTTTCTAGCCCGGCCCGTACCGAGATGCTCGACAAGCTGTGGGACTACGGCCACGTCGAATGGGCCCTGCTGGACTACGTCCACCGCGAGGCCGCCCTGCTGGTCGGCCCCGTCGATGAACTCCTGATCGCCCTCGCCCGCCCGCCGCACCCCAGGCAGTTCCTCGTCGCCGCCATCGCACCGCCCGGCACCGACGGTGTCTGGACCCCGGAGCAGACGGGTTGTTTTCTCGACTACGTCGAGCAAGACCGGCTGTACATGCTCTGGCAGATCATCGCTTTTCGAGGCACCCGACGCGGCGAGGTCTGCGGCGTCCGCTGGGAAGACCGTTCCAGGTCGACCCGAACACTGGCCATCGCCACCCAACTCGTCCAAGACAACTGGGACGTCTACGAGGGTGCCCCGAAGACAGACAGCGGCATCCGCCTGATCGCCCGCGACGAGGAAACCGACCAGGGGCTCGACACCCACCGGATACGACAGCAGCAAGAGCGTGAAGCCTGCGGACATGGCGCTGGCCTGGCTGCTGCGCAATCCCGTCGTCTCCACCGCGATCGCTGGAGCAGAGACGACCGAACAACTGCGCTCCAACCTCGAAACACTGGCAATACGGCTGGACGACGACTTCGCGGAACGACTCGCCCGGATCTGGCTAGGGCCCGGGGAAGCACCACAGGCGTACGCCTACCGACTGTCAGTGGCGGATGAGGCGCTGACGGGATGCCACGTATCCCGAGACAGGTCTTCCGCGACGTCCTTATGGCACGATGGGTCGAGGAGATCGGCCCTGAGGCGGCCCACACGAAGGCGATAGCGGATCTTGCCGCCGGAGCTGTGCCGCCGTGGAATCCCGACGAGCACAGGGAGATCCTGTGGGGCTCAAAAACACGAATCGTCGTCTGGCTTTGAGGTCCTTCGCCGTGGGGAACCGGGAGTCCAGGTCTCTGAGCAGCGGTTGTTCCTCGTCTGGGATCATGTTTCGTGATCCTGTCCATGGTGTACGCCGTCACCCGCCGCCTGCTGTCGCTGCCCGCGTTGCTGCTGCGGCGTGACGTCTCCAAGGACGCGGAATTGCTGGTGCTGCGGCACGAGAACGCGGTCCTGCGCCGACACGTCCCGCGCGTGCGCTACGAACCAGCCGACCGCCTGTGGTTCGCCGCGCTCTCGCATCTGATACCGCGCCGCCCCATCGACCTCGCCGAGTACCACGTCTACCACACAGCGGTCCTCGGCGGACTTATCAACGAGAACCAGATCGCCAGTTGACACCGCCAAGAACCCGCAGGTCAGCGGCCGAATCCTATATTTGAGCCCCACAGCTCCCGAAGGTGCGGGAACTCCAGCAGGCGTCGAGGCCAAGTCACGCCACGACGGCCCGCAGATCACCGGCGGGGTCGACACCTACGGTCTGACCCACCACGCGGCCGTGATCGACCCGATCGGCCGGCACCTGGCCGACCGTGAGTTCCCCGCCACCATCCGCGGCTACCGTGACCTGCTGGACTGGATGCGCTCAGACGGCACCCTGGTCGTTGGTCGTGGTCGGGGTGGAGGGCACCGGCATCGGCCGGCAGTCCGCACACGCGGGTACCTGACGTTCGGCAGCCCGATCGGGTTCTCCGGCTTCACCCCTGTGATCACCGGGTCCCCTTTGCTCGGCGAACACACCGACGAAGTCCTCGCCGAACTCGGCTACGAGGCCGATGCCATCGCCAAAATGCACGCCAACCACGTCGTCGTTTGACCGGCTCAGTACCTGCCCCCGGCTCCCGCGACTGCCGCCTGAGGGCTGGTGGGGCGGCTCATTCTAGCTTGCGGCGCAGTGAGAGGGTGTAGAGCAGCAGCAGTGAGGGGGCGATCAGCACTGCTGCCACGCACGAGACGGCGATCAGGACCCACTGGGTGGCGCTCGGCGAGGCGGCCTGGTCGATGGTCAGATGGGTGCCGAGCAGGTACGGGTACTGGGCGACGCCCCAGCCTGCCACCACGCAGGCGATCGCCGCCGCAGCGAGCGTCCGTACCAGGGGCGGTCGGCCGCTGCGCAGCAGCAGCAGAGCGGCGACTCCGCAGACGGCCGAGATGATCAGTAGTGGCAGTCCGACTCTGCTCAGTTGGTGGAAGAGCCTGGGTGAGTCGTCGTGGAGGATGAATACTCCCGCCAGGGCCACCAGTCCGGAGGCGACGCCCGCGGCGAGCGCACGCCGCCGGAATCCCTGCTCGAGCTCGGTGTCGCCGCGCCGCACGGACTGACCGGTGAGGAACACGGCCGCCAGGTAGGCACAGACGCTGACCGCCAGGATGCCGCCGAGCATGGACGTCGGATTGGTCCAGCTGGACAGCGCATCCCCGTATCCGCCGGTCGGGACGCGGCCCGAGGCGATGCCGCCTGCCACCGCCCCCAGGAAGAAGGGAGTGACCACCGAGGAGGCGGCGAACACGGCCCCGGCGACCCGTTGCTCGGATGTGCGGACCAAGGCTTTACG
>NZ_SUMC01000060.1 GCF_005047355.1 Actinacidiphila oryziradicis | reverse complement strand
ATCGCCTCGGTCACCGCGGGGGCATCGTCCAGGACCGCCTCGGCGTAGGCGGTGAACGAGCGGTGCACGACGGGCCAGGACAGGCCGAGGTCCCGGCCGGCCTGTACCACCGTGCGGCCGCCGTCGCACACCACCGCCCCGGCCTCACGCCGCAGAGGTTCGGTGATCCGCATCCGGGCCGGTATCTGCGTGGTCTGCTCGGTGAACGAGCCCCGCTCGCAGCGCGGTTCGCCGCATCGCCAGCGCGACTTGTGCCAACGGATCGCCACCGGCCAGCCGCCGCAGGACAGATGTCGGGGGCGGGTGGTGACTCGGCCCTTGCGGAAGGAGGAGAAGACTCCGCAGTCGGGGCAGGCCCGCGCCGCTTCGTCCGTGGTGACCACGTGCACCACGGTGCCTCCGGCCCCGTCGGACTCCGTCCGCACTACCCCCACCCCCTCCACTCCCAACAGGTCGGAAGCCGCCGTGATGATCTCTGTATCGTTGATGTCCGAGCCCGTGGGTGTTCATGATCAGTTGCGTAGAGAACAACCATGATCACGGACGCCTGCGGGCTCACTGCGTCCAGGGCGCCGGAACCCCAAGACCGTCGCTCAACGTCACAACCGGGCCAGCGATCCGCCACGTTGCCCGCCTAAATTCGAAGACCCGCTTACACGACACACACGGCAACCGTCGAGGAACCGTTCCTGCTGCCTCAGGATGATCTCTTCGGGGACCTGGGGACTGCTCTGGCCTTTCAGACGGCCAGAGGGGCGGACGCTGCCCTTACTCCGACCGGCTATATCCCTCCAGCGGACTCGAAGGCGCTCAAGGCTGTTTGGCATGCAGCCGAGCGGATCAAGCGAGACGACGTCATCGTTGCGCTGCCCGTCGATGTCGCCTGGCTCAAGACCGAATATGCCGAGCAGCTCATCGCGGTCTGCTCGCGGATCAGCCAGCCCAAGGCCTTGATCCTCACCCGGCAATTCGATCCCATGGAAGTCTCCAAGGAGGCCCCCGCCAACTTGCGCCAGCTGATGTCCGAAGTCGAGCACATGGCCCTCCTCCGCACCGATCTCGCAGCGCTGGACGCCATGGCCCACGGGGCATTGTTCACCGGCATTGGAGCGGACAGTTCCGTGCGGCACACCGTCCCCGTGGGTGAGCGGCCCAAGGTGACCAACCCCGGACCGCAGTACCCGAACGTCCTGGTGCCCAAGCTGATGTGTTTCACCGGAGCCGTCAAGCTGGCCAACCGGTACGGCAACTGCGAGCCGGCAACCTGCGCTTGCGACATCTGTGACGGCCGGGGGCTAGACCGCTTCGACAGCCCCGACGGAGCCACGCGGTTGGAGTCCGAGGACCACAACATCCTCACGTGGCGAGAGTGGGCCAGCGAGATGGCCACGTACCGCCCGGGCGCTGATCGCCAGCGCTGGTGGCGGGACAAGTGCGCCGCTTCCGTCGAGCGCTATGCACTGGAAAACCAACGTATCGGAGTGTCGTCACGGGCGGGCTTCACCCCGCCCCCGCCGCTCAAGGCGTGGGCCACCTTGCCGATCGCCTCGCCCGAGCAGTCTCCGACGGTCTCGGAGCCAACTGCCGGGGAGGCCATGCCGCCTGAGGACAAGTTCTAGGACACCTGACGGTGGACATCCTCGACGAATCGCCAGCCCGCGGCCGTGTACCGCTTGCGTACGAAGGGGCGTGGCGGGACAAGCATCTCCACCTCGTCGCCCTGGACTGCCAGCAACCCAATACCGTAGAAATCTGCCTGCATGATTGCATCATCCCTGCGCCTGAGCGGACCGTCGACCAGTGCGGCGCGTGCGCAGAACGGCGTGAATCGCTCAGCCTGCTCCATGGCCGACTGCCAGCCCCTGCCAGGTACAACAGCAAGGTCGACGCGCAACGGCTGAACCGCCGCACGGGTCACTGTGGCACCCTCACGAAGCACCACGCCGCGGGGGACGTGCTTCAGGGCACGCCGTTCGGCGTCGCTCAAGGCGGCAACCGGAACGGCTTGGCCGACGGGCAGCCCCATCAGTAGGTTGATCACGTCGGAGCGGTTCAGGATGCCTGTACACGCTTCGGATCGCCGCTCGCGCTCGCTAAGGTCCGGCCGGTAGGCAAGCACAGCGCGTACCCCGAAGATCTTGACTGCATCCATGCAGGCATCGACCGACATCAGGGCACTCAAGGGCGCCACAGCCGCCGACATAGCATCCCTCGGTTCTCGCGCTGTGACTGCCATGCTCTCACCCTGCCCTATCGGGAAAGCCGGACCCCTGACAGGGTCCACCACTCAGGTGCCGACCCGGTGGTACTTTCCATGAAACATCTCGCATATCAAGGTCTGCCCAATGCGCCCGATATCCGGCCACCCGAGATGGGCTTCGGCTTCTCGCACGCCCTCAACTCGGTTGCTTGACCAAAGGACACGCATGCCTTGATTGGCGGATCCTCAGCCAGGTCGGTGCTCACGTCGGCTCCGACCTGCCAAAATGGCATGCCGGTGAGCACACACGACCGCTGTGACCTTTAGCAACCACAGCTTCCCCTCACCGTCCACTGGGCGATCCGATCGTACCGGCTAAAGCGCAGAATGATGCGCTTGTTCGAATACTTTCCCGTTCGCGTTACCAGATTGCCGCATTGACTACACAGGGTATTCCTCGGACGTGCCATGCGAATTCCCACCACGCCTCGGTCATCGAGGCCCGCCGATCCCGCGCACGCCAGCGTCCAGCCGCGCGGGCGCACGCAGGGCCGCCACGGCCTTCGACTCGCTCACCACCCAGTCCCGCAACAAGCGTCAAGGCGCGGCGCCGAGGGCAAGGAGAGCCGCGACCGTGGACAGCCCAGCGAGCAGAGCGATGAGCTGGGGGTAGCCGCCGAGTGGTGCGGCGAGGGCGGCTCCGGCCCAGCGAGCGAAGGCTGCGGCGACGGTGGCTGGGGCGGCGAGAAGGCCGGAGAGGTGGCCGTAGGAGGTAGCGCCCCAGCGGTCGGGGACGGCGGTGGCCTGCAGGAGGGTGATGTTGCCTCGCACCGTTCCGGCCGGGATTGCGGCGGCGATCAGGAGTGGTACGGGGCCGGGGATCACGGCAAGCAGGGCGGTGGTGGCGCCTCCGGCGAGGAGCAGCAGGCAGGTTTCGGTTCCCAGGTCGGTCCCGAGCCTGCGCGAAGGCCCGGGGTTATCGGCGTCGCCCACTGGTTCACCAGTGGCCTGACCAGCTTCGCTCGGGGCATGAACGACGCCCCGAAGATCGTGGCGATCGGGTCATTCGCGCTCGTCTCAGGCATGACACCGGCCCGACTGCTGGTCGCCGTCACCGTGGTGATGGCGGCCGGCAGCCTGATCGTGGGCCAAAAAAGTCGCCGCGCGCCTGGCCAAGGACGTCATCGAGATGACGCACGTGGAAAGGCTTCACGGCCAACCTCACCACAGCCGCGCTGGTCGGCCTGGGCGCCTTGCAGGGATTGCCCATGTCCACCACACACGTGTCCATCGGCGCGATCTCCGGAACCGCGGGAACCGATCTGTCGCGCATCAAGAAGAAGACGGTGCGTGACTTTGCCATCGCCTGGCTGATCGCCCCGCCGTTCGCAGCCGCCGTTGCCGCAGTGGCCTATCTCTGCGCTGAGACCCGGCGACCTGGAAACGCAACGTCCAGGTAGCCCTGACGCCCGGCCCAGCCCCGGACCATAGAGTGACGCAACCGCGGCGGTCAGCGGCCGGGCAATCAGCGGCGGGCCTGTGCGTACCCGCCGAGTGACAACCGGCCGCGCCCCTGCCGCTGTTGGCACCTGCTCTGGTCCGGATCCGCACCCGTAGCTACCGGGCCGGCCTCGGCGCGAGCCCGGGTGGGAGCACGGCTGGCCGGTGGTCACCAACAACGCCTACAACGTCGCCGGGAACCCGGGCAGCGCGCTGATCTCCGTCTCCCTGGTCTCCATCCCGGACACCACCGTCTCCGACCATGACGGGCTCGGCCGTGCCGACCTGGTGACCGAGGAGCACGACGGCACCAAGACCTGGGCCACGACCACCGCCTACACCGGTGACAAGACCACCGTCCTTCCGCCCAAGGGCGGCGTGGCCGCCGCCACCGTCGTCAACGCGCGCGGCCAGAGCACCGAACTCGACCAGTACACGGCCGCCCCCACCCTCACCGGCACCGCGGCGGCCGGGTTCACCGCCACCAGCGGCACCACCTCGCCGACCACCTACAGCTACACACCGGCCGGCCAGCAGGCCCAGGTCACCGGCCCCGACCAGACGGTATGGAAGACCGAGTACGACCTGCTCGGCCGCAAGACGACCCAGACCGACCCGGACGCGGGCACCAGCAAGTACGGCTACGACGACGCCGGGAACCTGGTGTCGACCACCGACGCCCGCAACATCGAACTCGACTACACCTACGACCTGCTCGGCCGCAGACTCACTGGCACCGACAAGTCCAAGTCCGGCTTCGAGTTCGCCTCCTGGCTCTACGACACCCTGCAGATCGGCAAGCCGACCTCCTCCACCCGCTACGTCCAGGGCACCACCGGCGGCTACACCACCGCGACCACCGGATACAACACCCTCGGCAAGCCGAACGGCACAAAGATCACCCTGCCCGCGGCAGAAGCCCCGCTGCCCGCCACGTGGACCACCACCTACGGCTACAGCATCAACGACCAGCTCCTGCAGACCCAGAGCGACCCGCGCACCACGGGCCTGGCGAGCGAGACCATCCTCTACGAGCACGACAGGCTCGGGAACCCGACGAAAACCACCGGTGGCGGCATGGGCGTTGTCGCCGGGACCGTCTACACCAACTACGGCGCACCGTCGCTGATCACCGTGGGTGACTCCACCAACCCCGTCACGGCCACCTATCACTACGACGACCAGACCCTCCGGCCGACCGAACGCGTCATCGCCCGCACCCAGGCCCCCGGTCCCACCGTCGACGACACCAAGTACTCCTACGACGCCTCCGGCAACCCCACCTCCACGACCGACCAGCAGTCAGAGACCGGCAACACCGTCACCGACCAGCAGTGCTACAGCTACGACACCCTGGACCGGCTGAGCGCGGCCTGGACCGCCAACGACAACTGCGCAGCCAACCCGCCCACCTCCAGCACCCTCACCACCACGGCGGGCTCCTACTGGCAGAGCTTCAGCTATGACGCGATCGGCGACCGCGAACAGAGCATCGACCACGCCATCGGCAGCTCCGGCACCACCGTCACCACCGGCTACACCAACGGCTGCACCACCAACTGCAACGCCACCGGCGCCCAGCCCCACACCCTCACCGCCACCACCGGCGGCACCAACCCCACCACGTTCGTCTACGACACCGCCGGCAACCTCCTCACCCGCACCCCCACCACCGGCGCAGGCCAGAGCCTCACCTGGGACGACGAAGGCCACCTGGCCGAAGCCGACACCACCGGCACCAGCCCGACGGCCACCAAGTACCTCTACGACGCCGACGGCAACCAGCTCATCCGCCGCGACCCCGGCCGGACCACCCTCTTCGCCGGCGACACCGAGATCATCGTCAACACCAGCGTCACCCCCAACGTCCTCCTCGGCGGCGTCCGCACCTACTCCCACGGCGGCGCCGGCGCACCCGTCGCCGTCTACTCCAGCCTCACCGGCGGCGGACGGAAGTACCTCTTCAACGACCCCCACGGCACCGCGACCCTGGCCATGGACACCACCACCCAGCAGGTCGCCCGCCAGCAGTACACCCCCTACGGACAACCCCGAACCAGCCCCAACACCACCACCTGGCCCGACCCCACCCACTCCTACCTCGGCAAACCCCAGGACACCGCCACCGGCTACACCGACGTCGGCGCCCGCAAATACGACCCCACCCTCGGCCGCTTCATCAGCGCCGACCCCCTCCTTGAAACCACAAGCCCACAGCAACTCGGCGGATACACCTACGCCGCCGACAACCCCATCACCAGCAGCGACCCCACTGGCCTGCACTCCGAATGCGGCCAGAACGGCGACAGCGCCTGCGCCAGCAGCAGCCCCCCCGCCAGCGACTGCCCGCCCTTCTGCAGCGCCGACGGCCAGCCCCACGGCCCCAGCGGCACCCCGGGTGCCAACCGCAATTCCGACGGCAGCGAAGGCGGCGGCGACCTCGGCGGCGATGACGGCAACGGCACCCACCACCAAGACCACCACATAGGGCGGAGCATCCTCCTCGGGAAAATCGTCGGAATTGTCAATACTCTGGGCAGAGTCAGCGACATAGCAAACCCGGCCTGCTGGGTGGACTCAGGCTCGTGTTCCTACGACCCGAATACGACAAATAACTGGGCTGCAAGCCTTGGAGCAGACCCAAATTCCGACGACTATAAACTCTCGAGTGAAAACGGCAGCGAAGCAACCTGGATTGCCATCGGCGGAGCAAGAGATCTCGTCGCAGACGGCGAGATGCCGGGCGGCTACAAATGCAGCTTCGCTCCGCAGACTCCAGTCCTCATGGCAAACGGAAAATCCAAAGCCATAGGTAAGATCAAAGTCGGCGATGAGATCGAGTCAGCGGATGCCGCCACAGGAATAGAGAAGGGCGGCCGCGTTGTCCAACACGTGTGGATCAACCGCGATATCAACCTCCTTGACCTCACAGTCCGCGGCGCGGACGGCAAACCTGCCACTCTCCACACAACGTCCAACCACCCCTTCTGGGACAACACCACTCACAGTTGAGTTCAGGCCGGAAAGCTCAAGCCCGGTCACACGCTGAACAGCAACAAGGACGGACATGCCACCGTCCTGTCCATCCGCGTCATCTCCGGAGCCGCCAACCGCTACAACCTCACCGTTCACCAACTCCACACGTACTATGTGCTGGCGGGGCGGACGCCAGTCCTGGTTCACAATGCAAATTGCGGCCCGGCCCTGAAGGATTTGGAGAAGGACTATCCTCGGCGCACAGTGGGAATTCTTGACGTCGGGAACGACCAGCTACCGATGATCAGTGGTCCAGGTGGGCAGTCCGATCTCCTCGATAATCTTCCGGGCAGGACGAAGGCAAACTTCAACCATGTGGAGACTCATGCAGCAGCTTTCTTGCGTATGAATCCCGGAATCAGAAAAGCTGTGCTCTACATCGACTACCCGACTGGGGCGTGTGGAACATGTGCAAGTACCTTGCCTGACATGCTGCCCGAGGGTGCCCAGTTGTGGGTCATCTCGCCAGGTAGGACCGAGAAATTCGTGGGACTCCCTGACTGATTCAGGGACGTAATCGGCGGCCGATCCGGGTGGATCGGCCGCCGATTCACATCCTGACTACCTACCAGGGGAGTGGCTCGTTAGTTGTGTGGTCCTGAACGCCGGAGTAAGAGCGCCACTTGATTCCTATGGTATTTTCCGCCCATTCGAGGTCCTGTGGTGCAACCGCTGCCAGGGTGACGTCATGACCGGCCTCGGGATCGTCGCTCGGATGGATGAGAGCCAGCCAGCTCTCACCGAAGAGGATACGTGAATCGCGGGCCGGCCAGTTCCATGTAGGGAAGGGGAACTCGCGAATCCCTTCCTGAGACCAGAGCCAATCTACTTGTACTCCTTGCGTGACTTTGCTTGCAGGAGCGCCCAGGATTGCCTCTAGGACTGTAGCGTGAATCAAAAATTCTGAAATCCGCTCGCCAGTGCGCTTCCACGGGTTGGGCTCGTCAGAGGGCTCTCGCTCGTATACGAAGTGATCTTCGTTGCTCGGGTCGAATGCCCAAACCCAAGTTCCTTGATTCTCGACCCAGAACGGAATCTTTCCGTCTTCTACCGCAAGTTCTGGCAGCGGGATGGCGTAGTTGTGCGACGTGATCAACCCGCCCCACTGGGTGGAGATTTCATGCCACTCAACAAGTTCCCTGGGTACTTCAGGTGATTCTCCCAGTCTTACATTGGGCGCTGCCGGGGCACCGTACCAGCTCCGTAGAAATCGCAGCAGGCCCGGATTGTCCGTGGGGGTGAGATAGCTCATGTGAGCCATTATGCGCTACAAGCGAGACGTTGACGTGGGGTGATCTGCAAAGTGCCACAGCAACACGGGAGCCCCGTAAGTGGGGCTCCCGTCGGTCTTGACGGCAGTAGTTGACGGCAACGTCAGCGGACGGGTGCTGCACAAGGCGGCGGATCGTCGCCGTCGCCGGCCTCGGCGAGGTTACCCAGCGCATGGTTGAGGAGCTCGATTGCCTGGCGCTGGAGGCGGAGCCGGACATGTAATGGTGACGTCGGGTATTGGAACTGTCTGAATGCCTGCCGCAGCTGCCGTGTGATCGTGGAGGAGTCCTACGCCGTCCACCGCCAGGTGCTGGCCGCTTCGGCCCGGGGCACGGTCCCGACCGACCAGGCGTGGACGGGCGAGAACCTGGCGTGGCTGCTGGCCCGCTTGGGTCCGGTCGGGACGCCGGGCGTCGCCAAGCACCTGGGGTGCTCGCTCAACACGGTGCAAAAGCGCGGCGGTGTCCCCGCGGCGAGCGCCGGGCTGTTCCCGCACCTGAGCACGGTGATCGCCTACCGGCTGCTGTTCGGCGTCTACTCCGGGATCGTGCCCGACGGCATCGACGACCTGCTGGTCGAGGACATCGACTGGGCCGGGGACGCGACGATCCTGCTGTCCTACGTGAAGGGCCGCACCGCGGCCGAGAGCCTGAACCTGCCGAAGAAGGCCGTGCGGCTGCTGGAGCAGTGGCTGTCCCACTCGGCACTGCTGCGAAGCCACGTCGAACCGTCGACAGCACGCCAGTTGTGGCTGGGGCTGACCCGGCCGGGTACCTCGGGTGTGTTCAGCGGACCGATCAACCGCAACGCCGTCAAGGCGTGGACGCTCCAGCGAGGTCTGACCGGGGACGACGGCAACGCATTGAAGGTCCACCGAGGGCGGATCCGCACCACGCATCTGGCGATGCGCGACCGGCGGGCCTGGAGCGGACAGGGGCGCGCGACCATCGATCCCAACCACAGCCCGCAGGTCGAGGGCGATCACTACCTCACCGTGACGACCGCGTCCCAGCAGCGGGCGGTGGAGGCGATCGTCGAGGACGCCCAGCACGACCTGCTTCGCCGGGCCCACCCTCCCACCGTGGTCACCGACGAGGACGCCGCCGCCCTGGCCCGGGACTACCCGCAGCTGGTCGCCGCCCTGGAGCTGGACGACACGGTCATCGCCGAACTCATCGGCGGAGAACGAGATGTGTTCACGGCGGCCTGCGCGGACCAGCTGTCCGGGCTGCACGGCCCGAAGGGCAAACCGTGCCCGGCCCGGCCGTGGGTGTGTCTGCTCTGCCCGCTCGCGGTGTTCGCTCCCCGGCACGCCGCCAACCTGCTGCGGTTGAACGCGTTCTTCTCCCGGCAGTGGCAGCAGATGCCCGCCGCCCAGTTCATGGCCGTGTTCGGCCCCTACTCCCAGAGAATCGGCCAGGTCCTGGACCGCTTCGAGGCGTCCGTGCTGGCCAGCGCCGCCACCGGTGTCGAGGACCGCGACGAGGAACTGCCGCTGCGGCCCGAGGAGGCGACACTATGACCGTCCCCAGCACGCTCACCGCCTCGGCAAGGTCCGGCGATTCGGTGTTCGCCGGCGTCGATGTCTGCCGCGAGGCCGGACTCACCCTCCCCGAAGGAGTACGGCGCCCCCTGTTCGAGGACGACTTGTGGGACCTCGCCGAGGTCGTCGGCCTCCCCGTCCAGTTGGCACTCCAGCACCGGCGCTTCCACTTCACCCACATCGGCGACCCGCGGTGGAGGCTGGTCGCCAAGGAACTGGTCATGGCCCTGCTCGCTCCGCAGCACGAGGCGTGGCCTCACTCTCGCGGGCCTACCGGGCCCCGCACCATGTGAGTACCTGCCACGGCCGGCTCGCCGAGCTCATCCGGTTCACGGCCTGGCTCACCGCACACGGCGTGACCAGCCTGGAAGACCTGACCGACCAGGACTGCGACGCCTACCTGGCCCATCGCCGCTACCCGCGCGACAAGGACGGCGCCGTCGTGGGCGAACGGGGCACGGGCACCCGGCGCCTCGCCGCGCTCATCGTCACCGACCTGCTCAACTACCGGGACCTGTTCACCGCCGACCGCGTCCCGGCCGGCCTGCGGCCCTGGGGTGGCGCCACCCCGTCCGCGATCGCGGAGGACACCAAGGTCAGGCAGAACAAGACACCGCCGGCCCCCGATTCGGTGCTGCAGCCGCTGCTGGCCGCAGCACTGCACATGGTCGACATCGTCGGCCCGCACGCGGCCGAACTCGCCGAGCAGGTCCGCACGGCGGATCAGGGCTGGTCGGTCCGGGCGGACGGGCTCACGCCGACCACCAGGGTCCCGCTCGCCGAGATCACGCGGGTGCTGGCCGACTACGAGCAGGCAGGCGAGCCACTGCCGTTGCTGGAGGACCGCCATATCCAGGACCGGATCGACGCCGGCTGGTCTGCGAAGGATCCGCTGACTCCGATCGCGCTCGGCGTCCTGAGCCGGCAGGCCGGGTTTCGGCAGTTCTACTCGCCATGGCTGCCGCACCTGCGCGGCCCGGCCGAGGCGACGCTGAAGGCCGTCGGGGCGGAGCGGCCCTTCGGCCGCTCCGCTGTCCCCATCGCGCG
Organism: Actinacidiphila oryziradicis; assembly: GCF_005047355.1. Lineage (GTDB taxonomy): Bacteria > Actinomycetota > Actinomycetes > Streptomycetales > Streptomycetaceae > Actinacidiphila > Actinacidiphila oryziradicis. The sequence goes on along the minus strand of NZ_SUMC01000060.1, from coordinate 40,245 downwards.
GGCCGACGGCGAGGGCAACATTCCCTGGACACTGCCGCTGCACCGGAAACAGGCAACCGCCCTGGTCGGCATCGTCCACACCGCGACCCTGATCACCCTGGCGGCGGTCACAGGGATGCGGTCGAGTGAACTGATGGAACTGCAGGTCGGCTGTCGGCTCCCGCCCGAAGAGTACGGCCCAGGGCTGGTCCGCTACCGGCTGGCCAGCAAGCTCGTCAAAGGCCAGCCGCTGGGCGGCGTCCGCGATGAATGGGTCGTCATCGAAACCGCCTACCGGGCCGCAGCACTCGCCGAGCAACTCCACGACGACCCCGTCCCCGGGGCGCCGCTGTTCGGCCGCTTCCACTTCAACTCCCGCTACCAGTGGTTCCGCGAGTGGGTGAACGGGCCCGAGGGGCAGCGGCTGGGACTTGCCCCGATCCCCGAGGACCGGCTGAACATGAGGATGCTGCGACGACGGCTGGCCATCGAAATGGCCTACCGGCCCGGCGGCCTGCTCGCGACCAAGATCTACCTACGCCATGTCAGTACGGCCACGACCTAGGGCTACGCATCTCGCCCTGGCGGGGCCCAGGCCGAGCTCCTCGCCGAGGTCAGCGGCCATGAACAGGAACGCAACCTGACGCTGGTGCTGGAGGAGTTCCGAAACTACCAGGACGGCATCATGCCCGCCGGACCCGGAGCTCGCGATCTGAGCGAGTTCTTCGCCCACGTCGACGGCAAGCTCGTCTCGGACACCGCCCAGGCGGCTGGGGCACCACGGATCCAGGCCAGTGACCGGGACGTGCTCAACCTGCTGACCAAGCGCGCCAGGACCCTGCACCTGGGCGCCGCGAACTACTGCTGGTTCACCGATCCCTCCCGGGCCCTGTGCTTGAAACTCGCCGGCACCCCCAACGCCGACCGTCCGCTGGTCGGGATGTGCGACTCCGCCCGCTGCCCGCAAGCCACCCACCACCCCTGCCACCGGCCCGTCTGGGCCGAGCACGCCGACCAGGCCAAAGTCTTCCTTGGCGGTCTCGGCGCGACCCGCAAGACCGAGAAGGGCCGCCTGCAGAGCGAGTACGAACGGGCCCAGCGGGTCCTGTTAGAGATCGACGCCGCCAGCAGCAGCCCAGTGCCTGACGAGGAATCAGCATGAGGATCACCGCAGCTCAGCGAGCTGAGAACGAGAATCGCATCCGGACCGTCATGGACCGGCTTCTGCGCGGCGAGATTCCGCCCGGCGGCCGATGCGACATCAAGACCCTTGCCATCGAGGCCGGCGTGGACCGCACCGCCTTCTACGGCACCCGTCCCTACTCCCACCTGCGCGAAGAGTTCGAACGCCGCCTCCAAGCCCTGCAGCAGGCCGGAGAGGTCACCGACCCACGAGAGGCTCAGATCGCACGCCTGAAAGCCGAGGTCACGGCGTTGAAGGAACGACTGGCCCGCTCCGTGGGCACCATCGATGAGCTCACCGACTTCCGCACCCAGGCCCTCGCCCGGCTCGCAGCCCAGCACGACGAGATCATCCGCCTGCGGGGCACCGCCGACGCGGCCAGCCGCGTCACCCGTCTCCCAACCGCCCGCGGCATCACCACCATCGGATCATGCAGCTGACAGCGCGGGCAGGCCGCTACTTGAGCAATGCTCGGATGTCTGTGGATCAGCCCCCGGAGGGCACGCGGAGGACATACCTTCCCATCGCGACCGGCCCGCTACCCCGTTATCCGGGCACGCAAGGCCTGGATGAACCAATCGAGCACCGGCGCCAGGCTTTCCGGGGCCGGCCAGCCGTTGATCACTGCCAGCAGCTGAAGGTACCGCTCCCTGCGAGGGTCGTTCGCGGTCTCCAGCCGGGTCAACAGCCGGCGCCGAAGGTCGACGTCGTCGGGGCGGCCGAAGGCGTGCGCGTATTGAGCCGTGACCGCCGCGACGACCGGATCGGCCTGGGGCGAGGCCGGGTCGATGCCGGCTGCCAGGGCTGGGCCGGCCTGGTCACGGACCATGGTGGCAGGGTCGCGGCGCAGGACCGTGGTGTCGCCGTGGGCACGCTCGGCCACATGGTGCTCAGCCATGCGCCGCACGCTGGCGCGAAAATCCGGGTCCTGGGACAGTTCGGCCAACTCCACCCACGCCTCGACCTGCTCGGCCTCGGGGTTGTCGGGCAGTTCGGGGGTCATCGACCGCATGATTCCCACGAATTCGGGGTGGGCGTCCAGGCCGCCGAAGGCGGTGTCGAGGAAATCACCGATCAGACGTCGGCGTTCATCCTCGGAGAGCTTGGCCAGCTTGTGCATGAGATCCATCTCCTCAGGGGTGGAGCCGCGCTTGGCCACCGCCGTCAGCACCGCGCGCCGCAGGCGCAGGGTGCGGATCTGCACTGCAAGTGCTTCGGCGTGCGCTGCGGCGACCTCGGGAAGCGAGATCTCCCGGTCCACGACCTTCCGGATCGTGGGAAGGTCCAGTCCCAGGTCGCGCAGCGTCCGCACGAGATCCAAGCGTGCGACGGCTTCGATGCCGTAGAGGCGGTAGCCAGCCGGGCTGCGGTCAGTCGGCGGCACGATCCCGCAGTCGGAGTAGAACCGAATGGCCTTGACCGTCAGCCCGGTCCGCCGGGCCAGATCACCGATCGAGTAGAGCGTGTCGCCGTCCATGCCCTCACCCTCTCGCCTCCTCCTACTGGAGACTCAAGCCCATCCGCGCCCAGCAGCAAACCACTCCTCATCCACAAGTCTTGACACTTCCTCCCGCTACTTCCCGTTGTCAGACGCGAGTACCTGCCTGTCGTATGTGCACGTGGCCGTCCCTCGGGAAGGAGGGCGGCTGGGCAGGCAGAACCTGGTGAAACTGGTACCGGGCCTTCTCCGCGACGCGACACGACGCATGGTTGTCCGCCTGGTGGAGCAGTTCGAGACGTTCCAGACCTTCGACCGCGAAGGTGTCGAATGCCCAGACGGTGAGGGCTTCCAGGGCACGAGGGGCCACCCCCCGGCCTCGGGCATGGGGTGCCGTCCAGTAGCCGACCTCGGCGGACCCGCTGTGGGGATCGGCCCTCTTCAGGGCCATGTTGCCCGCCAACCGGCTTTCACCAGTGTCGGATTGATCCTCATGAACTGCGAAGCTCAACCGTGCTCCGGTCTCCCAGCCGCGTTTCTGGACATCCAGCCACCGCACCGCGTCCTCGGTGCTCTCGACAGGGAGACTCGTCCAACGACGCAACGTGGGGTCGCGATACACCTCGACCAGCGGTTCGACGTCGTCAGCGTTCCATGGGCGCAGGAAGAGCGCAGAAGCAGACGATGTCGCGTCCACCCGCAATGTGATGGTCATCAAGGTCCTCCCCGGACGGTTCAGCTGATCATCTCCCATTCCACCACCACGCTTTCTGAGCCCCGTCGTCGCACACGGAGCAGAGCAGTGTGCCAGCGGGCAGCACCTGTCCACGATGGATGTGCAACAGGGATGACGCCCTCACATCCTTCTCGAACCCAAGGGCCATCACGAGGGAGTGATCTGTATCACGCCAATGCCCTCGGAATGCAACACGACCTGTTTCAAAGGCAGCAAACGCGACCTCCGAGCTCCGCCAGCTCAATGACGACAAGGGAGCATCTGCACACGCCCTCTGCGGACAGAAGACGAACACTGGGGACACGGCTGATCAACCGGGACGTCCCGCAGGAAGTCGTGCGCCGCATCCTCGACCACGACTCCCACATGATGACGGCGCATTACGCCCGGCTGAGCGACACCACGATCCGTCGGCATTGGGAGCAGGCCCGCAAGGTCGACATCACCGGCCAGGTCGTCGCCCTCGACCCCGAAGGGCCGTTGGCCGAGGCGTCCTGGGCCAAACAGCGTCTCGGCCGCGTCACCCAGGCCCTGCCCAACGGCTTCTGCGGCTTGCCGGTGCAGAAGAGCTGCCCGCACGCCAATGCCTGCCAGACCTGCCCGATGTTCGTGACGACGCCGGAGTTCCTGCCTCAGCACCGGCGGCAGCGCCAACAGCTCCTACAGATCGTCTCGGCGGCCGAGGCCCGCGGCCAGCTCCGCGTCGTCGAGATGAACCAGCAGGCCCTCGGCAACCTCGACCGGATCATCGCTTCCCTGGAGGACGACGAAGCTCCCGGCGGAGCGGAGGTGTCCGATGCGAGCTGACAACTCCCGCCATATCGTCGCCGCGGCCGGCAACCGCCACGAGTACACCCGGGCCAAGGCGATCAAGGCCCTGCGCGAGATCGACGCCGCAGGCACGGCCGTCACCTTCGACATCGTGGCCCGTGCCGCCGGCGTCTCAAGATCTTGGCTCTACACCCAGCCCGACCTGCGAGCCGAGATCGAACGCCTGCGGACCGAACGGCAGCGAGCCTCCGCCGACCCGGTTCCGGCCCGGCAGCGAGCCTCCGACGCTTCGCTCATCCGGCGCCTGGAGGCTGCCAACGAACGCAACCGCCGCCTCACCGAGGAGAACCGCCAGCTCCGAGAACAACTCGCCCACGCGCTCGGCGACCTCCGCGCCGCCAGGCTCCAGAGCCCGCCCATCCCGGAGGCCCGCCGCCAAGGTCGAGGTTCGGCAACGATCGGGCCCTGCTGACAGGACCCTGGGCAGCCTCGTGAGCTGCCTCATGGACGCTGTCCTCACCGCATCGCCCCAGGTCAGCGAGGCACAGCATTTCCGAGCTCAAGATAACGACCGTTTGACGACAGGCGACCCGCGCGTCCAATGAACCCGTGCAATCCGGGGTGCACGGCGGCGCGAATCCAATCAGATCCGATGGTGATTGCTGACAGGGTTTTGACGACAGATAGGGTCCGATCCTCCGTACGGAAGGGCCCTTCGGTGGCGAACCTGGTCTACAAGCGGGTCTCGACCGACCAGCAGTCCACCGCCCGGCAGAACCTCGTCCTTCACGAGGCCGGCATCGAGGACCCGGTCGTCTTCGAGGAGGACCCGGGCACCTCCAGCCGCCTCTACCCCCTCCAGCGCCCGAAGTTCCGGGAACTGCTCACCTACGCGCGGCCCGGCGACACCGTGCACATCTCCGAGATGTTCCGCCTGGTGCGCGGCACCCAGCACATCCTCGACGTGCTCGACGTCCTCCATGCCGACCGGCTGGCCCTACGCATCCACGACGGCGCGTTCTCCGCCATGGACATCACCGCCCGTCACCCGCGCACCGGCGAGCTGCTCTCTACCGTGAAGTTCATGGTGGAGACCCTCGCCGCCGCCGGCGAACTCCGGCGCGACCTCCAGCGCGAGCTGACCTACGACGGGCTGCGGGCCGCCGAGGCCAAGGGCAGTAAGGGCGGCCGCCGCCCGGCCATCCCGGCCGCCAAGACGGACACCGTTCGCAACGCCTACTTGGACGGCCGGTCCATCGCCGCCCTGGCCCGCGAGCATGGGGTCAGCCGGGGCGCCATCCGCACCGCCGTCGCCGACCTCATGCCCGAGCATACCGAGGCCGACCACGAGAACGCCTCGGCCATGGAACTGCCGGTCACCCTCGACATGCCCGGTAAGGTCGCTGACTTCCTCCGCGCCGCCGAGTTGGAGCCCGCCGAGCGGGCCGCACTCGACCGCGGGGTGACCGTACGGCGCGGCCAGGGCTACACCCTGCGCGTCAGCGCCGTCCCCTCGGTGCACCGCGGGCTCCTCGCCCGCTGCCAGCCCCTCGACGGCGCCCAGGGCCCGAGGGTCGTCCCGGCGCAGCGCAAGGCCCGCCGCGAGTACGAGAACCGCGTCAGCATCCTCGCCCCGACCGGACCATGATCCGGGTCAACGGCTACCGCTAATTTCCGTTCGGATACTCCCCGAGGGCCGTGAACGCCCGTGTCTCCTGACCACACCCCCGATCCGAGTGAGGCCGACAACGACATGGCCCGGCGCTGCCCCGGCTGCCAGACCGTCTTCACCGTCGAGGCCAGCTCCAGCCGCCAGGTCTTCTGCTCACGCACCTGCCGGGAAGCCCACCGCACCCACACGCCCGTCCAGCGGACCTGCCCCTACTGCCAGAGCGAGTTCACCACCGATGCCAGCCCTCGCCGGATCTTCTGCTCCAAGACCTGCCGAGACCTCTCGCGCACCAGCGAGGCCGCCCTGGAGGACCGCACCTGCCCGGTCTGCGACAGCACCTTCCGCGCGGCCAAGACCGTCCGGCAGGTCTACTGCTCGCCCACCTGCCGCCGCGATGCCGAACGCCAACGCGACCACGCACGCGACGCAGACCGGGCCCGCCGTCTCGGAGAAAACCCGCCCCCGCAACGCACCGCGTGCGCGCCGAGCGGAGCGAGCGCGCACGTCGGGAGTCCAGAGGGGCGGAGCCTCTTTGGCCTGGGGGTTCGGGGGCGGGGCCCCCGGAGATCAACAGCCGCGGTGATGGCGGAGCGTGGGGTGCGTAGCGCAGCGAGCACCCCGAGGCTTAAGGTCAGCGCCTGACAAGGCGAGCGAAGCGAGCGCGTCAGACGCGCCTCATCGGCGCCGTATCGTCGAGTGTGATTTGGCGGATGAACCAGGAGACGACGACACCGCATATCGCGAGGGCGGCGGCCCATCGGAACAAGAAGCCGGTGCCGTTGGTGATGGCGGTCTGGTACACGTGCTTGGCGGCTTCGGGCATGTGTTGCAGCGCTTGCGGCGTGAGGCCGGTGGCACCGGACGGGCCTGCGGCCGCTGCGGCGCCGTGGGCGTCGACGTAGCCAGTGAGTTGGGCGGCGTAGATCGCGCCCATGATCGAGACGCCCAGCGAACCGCCCATGTTGCGCAGGAAGGTCGACGCGCCGGTGGCCGCTCCGAGGTCGCGCAGGGGCACGCTGTTCTGCGCGATGGTCGTGGTGACCGACATCAGCGAACCGGTGCTGATGCCGAGCATGACCAGGTAGCCCGTGGTGAGCAGGGGCGGCGTGCCGGAGTTCATGGTGGAGAACAGGGCGAGGCTGAGTGCCATCAGCGCGGTGCCCACGATGATCGGGGTGCGGTAGCGGCCGGTGCGGCTGACGTAGGCGCCGCGCAGCGGCGCGACGATCGCGGAGGCGATCATCATCGGGGCCAGCAGTAGGCCGCTGCTCGTCGCGGACGCGCCCTGGATGAACTGCTGGAACTGCGGCAGGAAGGTGATCGCGCCGAACATGGCGCCGCGGTTGAGGAAGCCGAGCAGGGTGGCGAGCGTGAAGTTGCGGTCCTTGAACACATGCAGCGGCATCACCGGCTCGCTGACCCTGCGTTCGACCGCGATGAAGACGATGAACACGGCCACGGTCGCCACGGTCAGCGCCAGGATCTGCCAGGAACCCCAGGCGTACTGCGTGCCGGCCCAGCTGGTGATCAGCACAAGCGTGGTGATCCACGTGATGAGCAGCACGGTCCCGAGCCAGTCGACCGGCGCGGAGCGGTTGCCCGCCGGGAGTTTGCGCAGGGTCGCCGAGCACAGCACCAGCGCGGCGATGCCCAGCGGCAGGTTCACGTAGAAGACCCAGCGCCAGGTGAGGTATTCGGTGACGAAACCGCCGACCAGCGGGCCGGCGATGATCGCGGCGGGGGACGCGGCCATCAGCACGCCCTGGTACTTTCCGCGCTGGCGGGGCGAGACCAGATCGCCGACCGCGGCGACGACGCCGACCATCAGGCCGCCCGCGCCGATTCCCTGGAGGGCGCGGAAGCCGATGAGCTCGATCATGGTCTGGGAGATCCCGCACAGCGCCGAGCCGAACAGGAACAACAGGATCGAGGCGAGCACGGTGAGTCTGCGCCCGTAGATATCCCCGAGTTTCCCCCAGATCGGGGTCGAGGCCGTCGAGGAGATGATGTATCCGGTGGCCACCCAGGCCAGGTGATTGAGACCGTGGAGTTCACCCGCGATGGTCGGCAGCGCGGGCGCGACCACCAGATTGTCCAACTGGGCCAGGAGAATCGTGACGACCAGCCCGCTCATCGCGATCACGACTTCGCGCGGACTCAGCGGCTCGTTCCGCTCGGTCGGACTGCTGGTTTCCGCTGTTTCGGTCACGTGCGGTCCTTGCTCGGGGTTCGGCCGCGCGGGCGCCGGCGCCGCGCGCCGCCTGCAGATCGACGTTACCTCAGCCCTCTGTCCGCTCACGTTCTTCGGCCATCCCCCACGTTGACAGTCTTTGTGCGGTGAATCGTCGACCGACAAGGACAATTCAGATGAGGGATGTCGGCTGTCGCCGATGAAAATACAGTGATCACGTGGACGAAGATGGGATCAAAACGCTGCCGGTCTCGCTGCACGACAATGCCGCTCGCCATGGTGACAAGGTCGCGTTCGAGGACGACTACCGCGCTGTCGGCTACGCCGAACTCCAGGTGCGCACGGGCAGGATCGCCGGCCATCTCGCCGCGCTGGGGCTGGCGCGCGGCGACTGTGTCGCGATCTTCCTGCGCAACAGCGTGGCCACCATCGAGAGCTACCTCGCCATCGTGCGGGCCGCCGGTGTCGGGGTACCGATCAATCCCGCGTCCACACGCGCCGAACTCGACTATCTGTTGGCCGACAGCGGCGCGTCGGTCGTCATCACCGACCAGGTCGGCCTCGCGGAGTTGAGCGGTGTGTCCGCGCTCGCCGACGGCGGCCGCGTTCTGGTCACCGGGGACATGCCCGCCGAGACGCCGGCCGGGCTGGCCTGCCATTCGTTCGAGGGTCTCGCCCGCACCGAGCCCGCGGTGCCCGCGCGCGACGACCTGGACCGCGACGAGGTGGCCTGGATCTTCTACACCTCCGGCACGACCGGGAAGCCCAAGGGCGTCCGCTCGACCCAGGGCAACTGCCTGTATTCGGTGGCGAAAAGCTACGTGCCGATCCCCGGCCTCACCGAAGCGGACCGCGTCGTGTGGCCGCTGCCGTTGTTCCACAGCCTGTCCCACATCGCGTGCGTGCTCGCGGTCACCACGGTCGGCGCGACCGCGCGCATCCTGGACGCTGCGTCGGCGCAGGACGTGCTGATCGCGTTGCGGGAGACGCGGGCGACCTTCGCGGCGGGTGTGCCGACCGTGTATCAGAGCTTGATCGAGGCCGCGCGCCGCGAACCGGTGGAACTGCCCGATCTGCGGGTCGGGTTGGTCGGCGGCGCGGTCGCCAGCCCCGAGTTGTGCCGGACGTTCCGGGAGACCTTCGGCGTGCCGCTGGTGGATGCCTACGGCAGCACCGAGACGTGCGGGGCGATCACGATGAACCCGCCGTACGGCGACCGGGTCGAGGGCTCGTGCGGCAGGCCCGTGCCCGGCGTCCAGGTCGAGATCGTCGACCCCGACACCGGAATCGAGCGGCCGCCGGGCGTCGAGGGTGAGGTGTGGGTCAGCGGACCGAACGTCATGGTCGGCTACCACAATCTGCCCGACGAGACCGCGGCCGTGCTGCGCGACGGCTGGTATCACACCGGTGACCTGGCCTGGCGTGACGAAGAGGGCTACTTCAGGGTCTGCGGCCGCATCAGTGACCTGATCATCCGCGGCGGGGAGAACTTCCACCCCGAGGAGGTCGAGCTGGTGATCCGCGGCCTGCCCGGTGTCGCCGACGTCGCGGTGACCGGTCAGCCGGACGAGCGGCTCGGCGAGGTGCCGGTGGCTTACCTGGTCCCGGACCCGACCGCCGATCTCGATGTGCACGCCGTGCTCGCTCACTGCCGGGAGGTGCTGGCCGCGCCCAAGGTGCCCGAGGCGCTCTACACGATCGACGTGATCCCGCGCACCGCCTCCGGCAAGGTGCAACGCCGACTGCTGAACGGGGACCCTTCCGCGGTCAAGGTATTGGCTCAGCGCACGCGCCGAGCGGACGCGGGCCCGCAGGCGCGCCCCGATCCGGCGATCGTCGCCGCGCTTCGCGCCGAACTGGCAGGGCTGTCCGAACCCGCGCAGGTGTCCCGGCTGGAACGGATGGTCCGGACGCAGGCCGCCGTGGTGGCCGGGCGGCCTGAGTCCGAGCCGATCGCGGGCAACCGCGCGTTCCGCGATCTCGGCTACACCTCGGTCGACGTGCTGGCACTGCGCGATCGGCTGGTCGCCGGCACCGGCCTGAAGCTTCCGTCCGCGATCGTCTTCACACACCCGACCCCGCGCGCGCTCGCCGCGTACCTGCACGCGGAGCTGACCGGCAGGGCGGCGGAGCTCACGGAGACCGTCGAACCGGCCGACGGTGCGGACCCGGCGGACCCGATCGCGATCGTCGGAATGGCGTGCCGGCTGCCCGGCGGGGTCCGCGGGCCGGACGACCTGTGGGAGCTGGTCCGCGCCGGATCCGAGGCGGGCTCGCCGTTCCCGGACGACCGCGGCTGGAACCTGGCCGCGGTGTTCGACGCGGATCCTCTGGCCCAGGCCGGATTCCTCGACGGCGCGGGCGATTTCGACGCGGACTTCTTCGGTATTTCGCCCAACGAGGCGCTGGCCATGGACCCGCAGCAGCGGCAACTGCTGGAGACCGCGTGGGAGGCGATGGAACACGCAGGTCTCGACGTGGCCGCGCTGCACGGGACCGATGTCGGCGTGTATTTCGGCCTGATGGACCAGGGCTACGGCGGAGACCGGGACAGCGCCGGACATTCGCCCGAGCTGGCCGGTTTCGTCACCACGGGCAGCGCGTCGAGCGTGGCCTCCGGCCGGGTCTCCTACCTGTTCGGGTTCGGCGGGCCCGCCGTCACGGTCGACACCGCGTGCTCGTCATCGCTGGTCTCGTTGCATCTGGCCGCGCAGGCGCTGCGCGCAGGGGAGTGCTCGGTCGCGTTGGCCGGCGGCGCCACCGTGATGGCGACCCCGCGGTCGTTCACCGAGTTCGCACGGCAGGGTGCGCTGGCCGGGGACGGTCGGATCAAGTCCTACGCGGACGCGGCGGACGGGACGAACTGGGCCGAGGGTGCGGGCGTGCTGGTGCTCGAGCGGCTTTCCGACGCCCAGCGCGCCGGGCATCGGGTTCTGGCCGTGCTGCGCGGTTCGGCGATCAATTCTGACGGTGCGTCCAATGGGCTGACCGCGCCCAGCGGCCCTGCCCAGCAACGGGTCATCCGGCGCGCGCTGGCGGTGGCGGGGCTGCGTACCGAGGACGTCGACGTGGTCGAGGGCCACGGGACGGGCACCGTGCTCGGCGACCCGATCGAGGCGGAGGCGCTGCTGGCCACCTATGGCCGGGAGCGGGAGGCCGGGCGGCCGCTGTGGCTGGGCTCGCTCAAGTCGAACGTGGGGCACACGCAGGCCGCGGCGGGGGTCGCGGGCGTGATCAAGATGGTGCAGGCGCTGCGGCACGGCGTCCTGCCGCGCACCCTGCACGTGGACGAGCCGTCGGGCCGGGTGGACTGGGCCGACGGTGGGGTCGAGCTGCTCACCGCAGGCCGGACCTGGCCGGATCTCGGCCGGCCGCGCCGGGCTGGTGTCTCGGCGTTCGGCCTGAGCGGCACCAACGCGCACGTGATTTTGGAGCAGGCTGCTGAATCGCCCGCCGCACGGGACGGCGGCGTGGTTCCGGCAGTGGTGCCGATCGTGGTGTCGGCGGCGAGCGAGGGTGCTCTGCGCGCGCGGGCCGGCCAGTTGGCCGACCTGCTCGCCGAGATTGAGCCTGACCGGTGGGTCGACGTGGCCAGGGCCCTGATCGCGCACCGGACAGCGCTGCCAGAGCGCGCGGTGGTGCTCGCCGGTTCGCGGGCCGAGGCCGTGGCCGCGCTCAGTGCGCTCGCCGACGGGAACGAGCAGGACGGTCCGTTCGTCGTGCGCGGCAGGGACTCGCGTTCGGATACGAGGTCCGGCGTGGTCATGGTGTTCCCCGGCCAGGGTTCGCAGTGGCGCGGCATGGGGCGCGAGCTTCTGGAAACGTCGCCGGTCTTCGCGGAAAAGGTCGGCGAGTGCGCGCGGCTGATGGCCGGTCAGCTCGACTGGTCGCTGTTGGACGTGCTGCGCGCAGAAGCGGACGACGCGGTGTTCGAGCGCGTCGACGTGGTGCAGCCGGCGAGCTTCGCGGTGATGGTCGGCCTGGCCGCGGTGTGGGCATCGCTCGGCGTCGTGCCGGACGCGGTCGTCGGACACTCGCAGGGCGAGGTGGCCGCGGCGTACGTCGCGGGCGCACTGTCGCTCTCGGATGCCCTGCGGGTGGTGGTCGTGCGCAGCGAGGCGATCGCGCGGACGCTGGCCGGTCGCGGTGGCATGGCGTCGGTCGGGCTGTCCGCCGAAGCGGCCGAGTCGCGGATCGCGGCCTGGGCGGGGCGGGTCGCGGTGGCCGCGGTCAACAGCCCGGTCTCGGTGGTGCTGTCGGGCGGCGTCGACGCCCTCGACGAAGCCCTTGCCGCGTTGGAGCGTGACGGCGTCCGGGTGCGGCGGGTCGCGGTCGACTACGCCTCGCACACCGAGCAGGTCGCCGCAGTGCGTGCCGAGCTGGCCGATCGCCTCTCCGACATGGACGCTTCGATACCCGGGGTGCCGTTCCACTCGACGGTGACCGGCGGATGGATCGACGAGGCGCCGGACGCAGAGTACTGGTACCGGAACCTGCGCGAGCAGGTCCGGTTCGGACCGGCCGTGGCCACGTTGCTGGACCAGGGTTTCTCTGTCTTCGTCGAGGCGAGCGCGCACCCCGTGCTGGCGCAACCGGTCGCGCAGGTGGCCGATGCGGCCGGTGTGGACGTGCTGCAGGCCGGGTCGCTGCGTCGTGACGACGGTGGCCTGCGGCGCCTGCTCACCTCCGCCGCCGAACTGTTCGTGCAGGGCGTGCCGGTGCGGTGGGCCGGGATCCTGCCCGAGGACGGCGCGCGCTGGGTGGATCTGCCGACCTACCCGTTCGAGCACGAGCGCTACTGGCTGGCCGCGCAGCCTGCCGCGACGACGCGGCCGGACGGCTTGTTCCGCACCGAGTGGCTTCCGGTGTCGTGGCCGGCCGTCACCGCGCTCAGTGAATTGCAGGTGCTCGAGCCCGACACCGCGACCGACGACCCGAAGCCCGCAGTCCACGCCGCATTGGGCGCGGTGCAGGAGTTTCTGGCCCGACCCGAGGGCGACCCGACCCGGCTGGCCGTGGTCGTCGCCGACCGGACTCGGCCGGCCGCGGCCGCGGTGTGGGGTCTGGTGCGGTCGGCGCAATCCGAGCAGCCCGGCCGCATCGTCCTGGTCGAGACGGACGAGGCGACCAGGCCCAGCCTCGCCGAGGTCGTCTCCGCGCTGCCCGACGAGCCGCAACTGTGCCTGCGTGCGGGAACCGTGGCCGTCGCGCGCCTGGTTCCCGTCGCTGAGACCCACGACGAACAGTTCGCGGGGCTCGACCCCGACGGCACCGTGCTCATCACCGGCGGTACCGGCACACTCGGTGCCCTGACCGCGCGACACCTGGTCACCCGGCACGCCGTCAGGCATCTGCTACTGGCCGGTCGCCTCGGCCCCGACGCCGAGGGCGCAGACGAACTGCGCGAAGAACTGGCCGCCCTCGGCGCGCAGGTCCGGATCGTCGCCGCCGACGTCGCCGACCGGACGGCGGTCGCCGAACTGCTCGGCTCGGTCGCGCCGGACCATCCGCTGACGGCCGTCGTGCACACCGCGGGCGTGCTAAACGACGCCGTTCTGACCGAGCTGACCCCCGACCGCGTGGACGCCGTGTTCGGGCCGAAGGTCGACGGGGCCCGGCACCTCGACGAGCTGACCCGCGAGCTGCCGTTGGCCGCGTTCGTGCTCTTCTCCTCGGCCGCGGGTGTGCTCGGCAATCCCGGTCAGGGCAACTACGCTGCGGCCAACGCCGCACTGGACGCGCTCTCGATCCAGCGCCGCGCAGCCGGACTGCCGTCGGTCTCGATCGCGTGGGGGTACTGGGCCGGCGCCAGCGGGCTCACCCGCCACCTCGGGCAGGCCGACATGCGACGCAACCGGGACCTGGGCATGCTCGGCCTGTCCGATGCGCATGGCCTCGCCCTGCTCGACTCCGCACTCACCGCGGATGCCGCCGTGGTCGCCGCCAGGTTCGACTTCGCCGCGCTAGGCGAGCGTGAGGTGCCCGCGCTGCTGCGCGAACTGGTCGAGGCACCGCGGGTCGAGCGAGGCAAGCAGGCCGCGCTGGTCGAGCGGATCAATGTGCTGGCTGACCCCTCGGCGCGAACCGAGGCCCTCGTCTCGGTGGTGCAGCAGCACGCGGCCGCCATCCTCGGGCACGCCGATCCCGCTGCCGTGCGGCCGGATCGCGCGTTCAAGGACGCCGGGTTCGATTCACTCACCGCGCTGGAACTGCGCAACCGGCTGGCCACCGCCACCGAGCACAGGCTGCCCGCGTCGATCGTGTTCGACCACCCGACGCCCTCCGCGCTGGCCCGTCACCTGCTCGACCGGCTTTTCGGTGGCGACCCGCTCTTCGGCGACGGTGCTCCGGCGGCGGTCGCATTGCCGGCGCGCGTCGACGAACCGATCGCGATCGTGTCGATGGCGTGCCGGTTCCCTGGCGGCGTGGACAGCCCGGAAGACCTGTGGCGGGTGCTCGTCGACGAGACCGACGTGATCACCGAGTTCCCGGCCGACCGCGGCTGGGATGTCGACGGTGTCTTCCATCCCGACCCGGACCACCCCGGTACCACGTACGTTCGGCACGGCGGTTTCCTCGACGACGCCGCCGGGTTCGACGCAGCGTTCTTCGGCATCTCGCCCAACGAGGCGCTGGCCATGGACCCACAACAGCGGCTGTTGTTGGAGGCCTCATGGGAGGCCCTCGAACGCGCCGGGATCGACCCGACCGCGCTCGGCGGTCAGGAGGTCGGCGTGTTCGTGGGGGTGAACAGTCACGACTGGACCGTCCGCACGCACCGCGCCGCCGAGGTCGAAGGGTTCCGACTCACCGGCACGTCCGGCAGCGTCGTGTCGGGGCGGGTCGCGTATCACCTCGGGCTGCGTGGGCCGGCGATCACCGTGGACACCGCCTGCTCGTCCTCGCTGGTCGCCCTTCACCTGGCCACACAGGCGCTGCGCGCGGGTGAATGCTCGATGGCGCTGGTCGGCGGCGTGATGGTGATGAGCACGGTCGAGACCTTCGTCGAGTTCTCCCGGCAGCGCGGGCTTGCACCGGACGGCCGCTGCAAGCCGTTCGCCGACGCGGCCGACGGCACCGGCTGGTCCGAGGGCGCGGGCATGCTGCTGGTCGAACCCCTGTCGGCGGCCCAGCGGCTCGGGCATCAGGTGCTCGCGGTCGTGCGCGGATCCGCAGTCAACTCCGACGGTTCCTCCAACGGACTGACCGCGCCGAACGGACCCGCCCAGCAGCAGGTGATTCGCAGGGCGCTGGCCGCGGCCGGGCTGCGCGCGGACGAGGTCGACGCTGTCGAGGCGCACGGCACCGGCACCACTCTCGGCGATCCGATCGAGGCACAGGCCCTGCTCGAGAGTTACGGCCGGGACCGGCCCGGCGAGCGGCCGCTGTGGGTCGGATCGGTCAAATCAAACCTCGGGCACACCCAGGCGGCGGCCGGGGCGGCGGGCATCATGAAGATGGTGCTGGCCATGCGACACGGCCGGCTGCCGCGCACCCTGCACGTGGACCGGCCCTCGTCGCACGTGGACTGGTCGGCGGGCGCGGTGCGGCTGCTCACCCAGGCGCGGGACTGGCCGAGTGCCGGACGTCCGCTCCGGGCCGGTGTGTCGTCCTTCGGTATCGGCGGCACCAACGCACACGTGATCCTCGAGAGCGCGCCGGAGCGCGCGGAAACCGTTGACCGGCAGCCGGTACCGGACACGCCGTGGACCGCGGTGCCGCTGTCGGCGCGCACGCCGGGCGGGTTGCGCGGCCAAGCCGAGCGGCTCGCGGCGTTTCTCGACGCGCGGCCCGACGTCGCGCTCCCCGACGCGGCGCTGGCGCTGGCCACCGGCCGCGCGCACCTCGACCGTCGCTGCGTCTTCGTGGTCCGCGACCGCGCGGAGTTGATGGTAGAGCTGGACGCGGTCCGCGGCGGCTCGGTCCCCGCCGTGGCCGGGCAGCCGGCGGCGGGCAAGCTCGCGATGCTCTTCACCGGGCAGGGCAGCCAGTGGGCCGGGATGGGGCGCGCGCTCGCGGCCGCGCACCCGGTCTTCGCGGAGGCGTTCGCCAGTGCGTGCCGAGCCGTCGACCAGCACCTGCCGGACACGGACGAGCGCACATTGGCAGAGGTCGTGTTCGCCGAGCCGGGTCCGACGGCTGCGCTGCTCGACCAGACCATTTACACCCAGGCCGGGCTGTTCGCGCTGGAAACCGCGCTGTACCGGCTGCTCGAGTCCTGGGGTATCCGGGCCGACCTGGTCGCCGGGCATTCGATCGGCGAGATCGCCGCCGCGCACGTCGCGGGCGCTCTCGATCTGGACCAGGCGGGCGAACTGGTGGCCGCGCGCGGCGCACTCATGTGGGCGCTGCCGGCAGGCGGGGCCATGGTCGCGGTGCAGGCCACTGAGCAGGAGGTCGCGCCGCTGGTCGCGGCCTCCGCCGGAGCGGTCTTCCTGGCTGCGGTGAACAGCGCGAATTCGGTGGTGCTCTCCGGCGATGAGAAGGCGGTGCTCGACGCGGCGGCGCAGTTCGCCGCACAGGGCCGCAAGACTCGCAGGCTGCGGGTGAGTCACGCGTTCCACTCGGCACGGATGGACCCGATGCTGGCCGAGTTCGGCGCGCTCACCCAACGCCTGGCCTACCGGCGCGGCGGAATCCCGATGGTGTCCACGCTGACCGGCCGCCTCGACACCGAAGGCCGGATGGCCGCGCCTGACTACTGGGTCGAGCAGGTGCGCGGCACGGTCAGGTTCGGCGATGCGGTGCGGGACCTGCACGATCAGGGGGCGACGACCTTCCTCGAAGTGGGGCCGGGCGGCGCCCTGACCGCGATGGCAGTGGAAACCCTGGGCCTGGCGTCCGTCGGTTGCGTCGCCACACTGCGCACGGCTGATACGGAGCCGGCGGATGTGCTCAGCGCCATCGGTGAACTGCACGTGCGCGGCGTCGCGGTCGACTGGCCCTCGGTCCTGGGCCGGTCCGCCGCCGATGCCCGACGCCACGTCACCGAGCTGCCCACCTATGCCTTCGACCGTCGCCGCTACTGGATCGACGCCATCGACACCGGCGAGGCCCCGGCGCCAATGCGCCCGCCGGCGCCCGCGCCTGAGCCGATGGCGCCGGTGACCTCGGGGCGCGAGCGTGAACAGGCTCTGCTGGACCTGGTGCTCGACAGCGCGAGGGTCGTGCTCGGCTACCGCGACGCGGACGCCGGGATCGTCGAAGCCGATCGGCCGTTCCAGGATCTGGGGTTCGACTCGCTGGCCGGGGTCCGGCTCAGCCGCCGCTTGCACGACCTCACCGGCATCGACGTGGCGTCGACTGCGGTGTTCAACCATCCGACGCCGCAGGCGCTCGCCGACCACCTCGCCGAGGGCACCGCGGGCCGGCGTGCGCGCACCGCGCCCGCACCGGTCTCCGACGCGGACGAACCGATCGCGATCGTGGCCGCGAGCGTGCGGCTGCCCGGCGGCGTGGACAGCCCCGAGGCGCTGTGGGAGCTGGTCGGCCGGCGCCGGGACGCCATCAGCGAATTCCCGGTCGACCGCGGCTGGGACCTGGACAACCTCTACCACCCCGACCCCGGGCACCCCGGCACCAGTTACACCCGCTTCGGCGGCTTCCTCCACGACGCCGCGCAGTTCGACGCCGACCTGTTCGGGATATCGCCGCGCGAGGCCCTGGCCATGGATCCGCAGCAGCGGCTGCTGCTGGAGATCTCGTGGGAGGCGCTGGAACGGGCCGGGATCGACCCGCTTTCCTTGCGAGGCAAGGACGTCGGCGTGTTCACGGGGATCGTGCACCACGACTACGTGACCCGACTGCGCGAGGTACCCGACGAGGTCGCCGGCTACGTGATGACCGGCACCTCGCCGAGCGTGGCCTCCGGGCGCATCTCCTACGTCTTCGGCCTCACCGGGCCCGCGATGTCGGTGGATACCGCGTGCTCTTCCTCTCTGGTTACCATCCACCTCGCCGCGCAGGCGTTGCGGCGCGGTGAATGCGCCATGGCGCTCGCCGGTGGCGCGACGGTGATGGCCAGCCCGGCCGCGTTCGTCGAGTTCTCCCGTCAGCGCGGGCTGTCCGCGGACGGCCGGTGCAAGGCGTTCGGCGCGGGCGCGGACGGCACCGGTTGGTCGGAGGGCGCCGGAATGGTGCTGCTCGAACGACTGTCGGTCGCTCGAGAACAGGGACATCCGGTGCTCGCGGTGATCCGCGGGTCGGCGGTGAGCCAGGACGGCGCCTCGAACGGGCTGACCGCGCCGAACGGGCTTGCCCAGCAGCGGGTCATCGAGCAGGCGTTGGCCGACGCAGGCCTCGCCACCGACGATGTGGACGTGGTCGAGGCGCACGGCACCGGGACCATGCTGGGCGATCCGATCGAGGCGCAGGCGCTGCTGGCGACCTACGGCGCGGGACGTGACCCGCGACAGCCGTTGTGGCTCGGCTCGCTCAAGTCGAACATCGGGCACACCCAGGCGGCCGCCGGCGTGGCCGGTGTGGTCAAGATGGTCGAGGCGTTGCGGCACGCCGAACTTCCCGCCACCCTGCACGCACAGGATCCCACGCCTCAGGTGGACTGGTCCGCGGGTACCGTCGCGCTGTTGACCGAGGCGCGCGACTGGCCGGGCACCGGGCGGCCTCGGCGCGCGGCGGTGTCGGCGTTCGGCGCCAGCGGCACGAACGCGCACGTGATCCTGGAGCAGGCGCCTGATGTGCCCGATGCAGCCGATGCGCCCGAGGCGGCACCGGCACCCGCGCGACCGGCGAGCACAGGCGCCCTGCCCCTGGTGGTGTCGGCCAAGACGCGGCCGTCGCTGGCCGAGCAGGCGTCGCGACTGCTGGCCCGCATCACCGAGGACGACCTGCCGGGCTTGGCCGCGGGGCTGGTCACCGGCAGGGCCGCGTTGGCCGAGCGGGCCGTCGTGGTCGCAGACTCCGTCGACGCCGCCCGGTCCGGCCTTGCCGCACTGGCCGCCGGCGACCCAGCACCGAACCTGGTGACCGCTACTGCGGCGCGGCCCGGCCGGATCGTGTTCGTATTCCCCGGCCAAGGCTCGCAATGGACCGGCATGGGCGCGGCACTGATCGACGAGTCGCCGGTGTTCGCCGCGCGCGTGGCTCAGTGCGCTGACGCGCTGGCGGAATGGGTCGACTGGCCGCTCCTGGACGTGCTGCGCGGCACCGCCGATCCCGCCCTGTACGACCGGGTCGATGTCATCCAGCCGGCCAGCTTCGCCGTGATGGTCGGCCTCGCCGCCGTCTGGGAGTCGTTCGGCGTGCGGCCGGACGCCGTCCTGGGGCACTCGCAGGGCGAGATCGCGGCCGCGTGTGTCGCGGGTGCGCTCTCCCTCTCCGACGCGGCCCGGATCGTGGCCGTACGGAGCACGGCGATCGCGACGACGCTGAGCGGCCGGGGCGGCATGGTCTCGGTCCGGCTCGGTGAGGACGAGGCCCGGGAACGGATCGCGGCCTGGGACGGCCGGATCGAGGTGGCCGTGGTGAACAGCCCGTCCTCGGTCGTCGTCGCAGGGGATACCGAGGCGGTACGGGAGGCGGTCGCCGAGTTGGCCGCCGAGGGCGTGACCGTGCGGGAGGTGCCGGTCGACTACGCCTCACACACCCGGCATGTCGAAGGCATCGAGGACACCCTCGGCGAGGCCCTCGGCGACATCACCGCGCAGGCTCCGGCCGTGCCGTTCTTCTCCACCGTGACCGGTGGCTGGATCACCGAGGCCGGCGCGCTCGACGGCGGGTACTGGTACCGCAATCTGCGGCAGCAGGTCCGGTTCGGCTCCTCGGCCGCCGATCTGCTCGGCCAGGGCCACGGTGTGTTTCTGGAAGTCAGTGCGCACCCGGTGCTGGTGCAGCCGATCACCGACCTGGTGGACGGGCAGCAGACGATCGTGACCGGGACGCTGCGGCGCGACGACGGCGGTCTGACCTGCTTGCTCGCCTCGGCGGCCCGGTTGTTCACCGGCGGCGTGCCCATCGACTGGTCGCCGGTGGCGCCTGCCGTGCCCGGCACGCCGTGCGACCTGCCCACGTATGCCTTCCAGCGGAAGCACTACTGGCTCACCGAATCCGCGTCCGGCGAACAGCAGGCCGATGCGCCGGACAGCGAGTTCTGGACCGCGATCGAGCAGGCGAGTATCGTGACGTTGAGCACGATGCTCGACGTCCCCGAGGACGGCCGCCTTGCGCTCGCCACGTTGCAGCCGATGTTGGCCGACTGGCACCGGCGTTCGCGCGAGCGGTCGAGCGCGCAGGCGCTGCGTTACACGGTCGGGTGGAAGCCGATCGAGCAGGACGTGGCCGGGGTGCCCGGCGGCCGTTGGCTGGCCGTCGCGCCGGAAGATCCCGAGGCCGACGAGGTCCTCGACGCGCTCCGCGCGCACGGGCTCGACCTGATCACGTTGCGCGCCGGATCCCTCGACCGGCTCGGATCGGTGCTGGCCGAGCATGGGAGCTTCGCCGGCGTGCTGTCGCTGGCGGGGTCGGCCGCAGACCGCGAGCCGGCCGCAGCGGCCGTGGCAGGCCTCGAACTCGTCAAGGCGCTGGCCTCGACCGAGGACACCGGGCGGCTGTGGTGCCTGACGCGGGGCGCGGTGGGCACCGGCATCCGCGACCGGGTCGCCGAGCCGGCCCAGGCCGCGATCTGGGGCCTCGGCCGCGTGGCCGCGCTCGAGTGGCCCGACCGCTGGGGCGGACTGATCGATCTCCCGGGCGAGTTGGACTCCCGAGCGGTCACGCGCGTGCTCGGCGTGCTCAACGGTGCGACCGGCGAGGACCAGTTGGCGGTCCGGCGCTCCGGCATCCACCTGCGCCGGTTGCGGCGCGCCGCGGTCGCGGAGGCGGCGCGTGGCGGGCATTGGCATCCGCACGGCACGGTCCTGGTGACCGGCGGCGCGGAAGGCCTCGGCCGGCACTGCGCGTACCGGCTGGCGCAAGCCGGTGCGGCCCGACTGGTCGTCACCACCGCCGAGGCCACGCCGCCGGATGCGGTGGCGAACCTGCGCGCCCGGATCGACGCGCTGGGCACGGGGGTCGTGGTCGAGGCCTGCGAGGAAGGCGACCGGGACACGATCCTCCGATTGGCCGCCGCCGACCCGGACCATCCGCTGACCGTGGTCGTGCATGCGGCCGACGTCACCATGACCAGTGCTCTCGCCGACACCACCGCGGCCGACGTCGCGGCGATGTACCAGGCCAAGGTGGCGACGGCGGACTGGCTGGGGGAGCAGTTCGGCGAAGCCGGACTGGACGCCCTCGTGCTGTTCTCTTCGATCGCAGGCATCTGGGGCGGTGCCACTCAAGGCCTCGCCGCGGCCGCGAACGCCGTCCTGGACGCGTTGGCGGAACGGTTGCGGGCACAGGGCTGCCCGGCCACGTCGATGGCCTGGGGCGCGTTGACCGAGGCCGGTGTCGGCATGGACGAGGCCGCGCTGGCCCGGTTGCGGCGGCTCGGACTGGTGCCGATCGATCCCGAGCACGCCATGACCGCGTTGGAGCAGGCCGTCCTGGCCGGTGAGAAGGCGGTGACCGTGGCGGGGATGAACTGGGAGGCGTTCCTTCCCACCTTCACCTCCGTGCGCCCGAGCCCGCTGTTCGCCGACCTGCCCGAGGCACAGGCGCTCGCGCAGGCGGCGCGACAGCCCGGCGACGACACCGCGTCCGAGCTCGGGGCGTCGCTGCGCGGCGCCACCGAGGCCGAACAGGAGCGGATCCTGCTGCGCTTGGTGCGCGGGCACGCCTCGACCGTGCTCGGCCACGGCGGGGCCGAGGGCATCGGTGCCCGGCAGGCCTTCCAGGAGGCCGGGTTCGACTCGCTGGCCGCGGTCAACCTTCGCAACAGCCTGATCGGCGCCACCGGCCTGAACCTGCCGGCCACGCTGATCTTCGACTACCCGAATCCGGCCTCGCTCGCGCAGTTCCTGCGGCTCGAGCTGCTGCGCGAGAACGACGAACTCGCCGGGCGGGAGGCGCAGCTGCGGCGGGTGCTGGCAGCGGTGCCGTTCGAGCGGTTCCGCGACGCGGGCATCCTGGCGGCCCTCCTGAGCCTGGGCGAGGACTCAGGCCCCGACGGTGCCGACGACGCCGCGGCGGCCGCCCCCGACGCGCCGGACACCACCGGTGACGCGATAGCGGCCGAGATCGACCTTCTCGACATCGACAGCCTGGTGCAGCGCGCCCTGGGCGACAGCAGGTGACGCACGGCGGGCGGCCGAAGGAGGACTCCTTCGGCCGCCCGTGGCGGTGGCGGCTATCGGTCCGCGCCGGCCAGGTGCAGCAGCGTCCGTGCGGCGAGCCGGTAACCGTATGCGCCGATACCCGCGATGAAGCCGCTGGCCAGCGGTGCGGTCACGGACTCGTGCCGGAACTGCTCGCGCGCGTAGATGTTGCTCAGGTGCACCTCGACCCAGGGCGGCGGGTAGCTCGCCAGCGCGTCCCGCAGGCTCCATCCGGCCATCATCAGCGCCGCGGGGTTGACGATCGCGCCGACGGTCGAGTGCCTCGCGCGGTGCACGGCCCGGACCAGCTCGGCCTCGCTCTCGTCCTGGACCGCGATCACCTGCCAGCCCGCCGCGGCGACCTCCTCGCGAACCATGGCGACGATGTCGTCCAGTGTGTCGTGGCCGTAGATCTCGGGCTCCCGTTCACCGAGGATGCCGAGGTTGGGGCCGTTGAGCAGGAGGATGTCGGTCAAGGCAGGGCCTCTCGTCGTCGCCTCGAACTGGATAAGGACTTAGTGCCCGGATTTCAGAGACGGGACACCGGGCGAGCAGTCGGACTTCGTGAACTGATACTGACCGTCATGCGCTGAGTGCGAGGCGTGTGCGTTCGTGGTGCCGATGGGAGCGCGCCTTCTGCGGTGTGCGCAGACAATCCGAAAGGGGTGCAATGGAATTCAATCGCATCCCAAGGCTTCGCGGTACTGAATTCCTCATGACCGTCGGGGGCGGCGGCGAACCGGGGTGACATCTCGCAAACAGGGCATTTCGGTCAGGGGGATCTCGTGCAAGATTAAACAATGAAGGCGATGCCGATGTGAACGGGGCAGGCCACGTCTGAGGTAGGCGCTTTCCGACCGGTGGTTGACTCAAAAAAATGCAGAGCGGAGTTGACCTCGCATACTCATACACCAGCCGGCGGCCGCGATGATCACGCCCTTCACCTGCGACGAGTAGCGATACGCCCGAAATCAACCACGCACCAAAAGGGTGCCGGTCGCTCGGCCCGTTCTCGCAGGTCAGTTAGCTAAATCAGGGTTTTGTCTGACGGATGTTGACAGACTACGTAGATGCCGGTAGCTTCGAATACGCATTGATCCCCGGCTGCCCCAATGATGTCGCAGCGATTGATGCTCACGGGACGGGCTCTATTAACTCTCCATTCCCTCGTACGCCCACAGATGGCCAGTTTGCGCCTACGAGCAAGAGGGCTGCATGTCGACCGCCATATCCGAGGAACGATCCAGACATATCGTCCGAGAATTGCGCTGTACTCGAACGTGCGGAGCCGCGTCGATCCGGGCATGCGACGTAAATTCCGATCGCGCCGGATTCAAATTAGCACTTGGATTTTTCGCCACCACGACTTTCCAAGGAGACTCGCATTTTCTTCGTCGGACGATCATTCAGAACGGTGCCGCCACCCACATCCCCGGAATCGGGACACGGTTTCCGGGAACGAAACGATGAAGCGGAATCCGCGATGAGCGACGTGAGTGTTCGGACTGACTGCGAGCACATCCTCGACGACCCGGAACTCTGTCCGCCGCACCTGCGCCCGTCGAGTTCCCCGCACGGCTGCCCGAGCTTCGAGCTGCTGGTCTCCGCCGGCGACGCCTGGCGCGTCGCCCACGTCGCCTCCGCGTGCTCGCTCGCCTCGGTCGCCTCGAGCACGTCCTGCTCGTACGGCGGCGACCTGTGCCCGTCGCTGGCCGGTCTGCAACTCGCCCTGCTGCTGACCAACCTCCGCCGCGTCGACGAGGCGCGGCGGTTGGTGCGCCGGGCCGGCGAGGTGGCCGACGACGCGCGCGTCGGCGGGATCATCTCCCTCGTGGAGGCCAGGATCGCCCTCGCCGTAGGGGATCTGGGCGAGGCCGCCGAGCTGTGCGGGGCGGGCCTCGGCATCGCCCAGGAGCACCGGCTCACCCCGTGGATCCCGGTCGGGAACCTGGTCGCCGCGGCCACCGCCCTGCGCGTCGGCGAGGTCGCACCCATGGTGCAGTACGCGAACGCGCTCAAGGAGGACGTGCTCTTCGGACGCGAGACCTTCCCGTGGAACTCCCCGATCTGGCTGATCCTGCAGACCGCGGTGGCCGAGAGGGGCCGTACCGCCGTGGTGCCGCTGGCCCGCGAACTGCTGGAGTCCGCCGGGGCGACCCGGCGGCTGCTGCTGACCGAGCCCGCGGCCCTGGCGTACCTGGTCCGGATGATGCTCGCCGCCAACGAGCGCGAGGTCGCCACGGTCGGCACCGGGTACGCCACCGCGCTCGCCACCCGGAACCCGGACATCCGCGCCTTCAGCGCGGGCGCGCTGCACGCGCGCGGACTGCTCGCGGGCGACGTCGGCATGCTCTCCCGTGCCGCGGCGGGCTATACGGACCCCTGGGCGCGGGCCTCCGCACACGAGGACAGCGGCACACTGCTGGCCGAGGCCGGCGAGCCGGCCCGGCAGGTCACCGAGTACTACGAGCTCGCGATGCGCGCCTATGCCGAGGCAGGGGCGTTGCGTGACTCCTCGCGGGTGCGCAGCAAGGTGCGCGGCTTCGACCGGTCCGCGGCCACCGGAAGTTTCTGGCCGGCCAGCCGGATCCCCGGGCTGACCGACACCGAGTACGCGGTGGCCAAGCTGGTCTCCAACGGCCTCACCAACGCGGAGGTCGCCGGCCAGATGTATCTGTCCCGGCACACGGTCGCCTTCCACCTGCGCAAGATCTTCCAGAAGGTCGGCGCCAGGTCGCGGCTCGAACTCGCGGTCCGCTGGAACGAGCTGGTCGCGGGCGAGCCCGCGGCCGAGCGTCATATCCGGGCCGTGTGACGCGCGCCGGCGCCCCCGCGGCGCCGATCGTTCACGAGGCCCCCGGGACGGGGGGCACGAGCAGGCGAGCCAGCGCGACCGCGCCGTGCAGCGTGGCCAAGCCGCCGAACCGCGCCCCCCGTACCGCAGGCACTTCCGAGACCCCTCGTCGCGCCAGGGCGTGAACGTGCGACTCGACGGTCGCGACGAACCCGGGCACTCCGGCGGCGAACCCGCCGCCGATCACCACCGCGTCCGGGGCGAGTAGTTCGCTCACCCCGGTGATGACCGCGGCCAGCCGACGGCACGTCAGCTCCACTGCGGCCACGGCCCATTCCTCGCCGGCCGCCATGCCGCGGCGCAACTCGTCGAAGGCGACGGGTGCGCCGCGCAGCGCGGCGGCCCGCTCGAGGGTCGCGGGTCCGCTCGCCACGGCCTGTACGCAACCGCGACGGCCGCAGCGGCACGGCGGGCCGTCGTCCGGGTCGGTGATCACGTGCCCGATCTCGAAGGGCCCGATCCCGCCCGCTCCGAAGTCCGCCCCCTTGATGGCCATGCCACCGCCGATCCCGGTGCCCACGCCGAGGTAGAGCAGGCGGTCGACGCCGCCCGCGTCCGCCTCGGCCAGGGCGCCGAGATCGCCGTCGTCGGCGAAGCGGACCGGCACGCCGCCGAACAGCTCGCGGAACGCGCCCCGCAGGTCCAGTCCGATCCACTCCGGACGGTTCGGCCAGGCCGACACCGCGCCGAGCGGGTCCAACGTGGCGGGCGTGCCGACCCCGACCGCGTCGAACCCGCCCGCGAGTCGCGCCCGGAGCAGGCCGACCTCGGCGGACAACTGCGCCAGATCGGCGCCGGCCCCGCGTGTCTCCCAGCGGAACACGCGCTCGTGGACGACCCCGCGACCGGTCTGCGCCCGCAGCGCCGTCTTGGTGCCACCGAGGTCGACGCCGAGCCAGACGGTCTCGGTCACGGTGAGACGGCCTGTGCCGAGAGCCACTCCAACAGCATGCCGGGCTTGTGCAGCACGACGTGCGGGTCGGAGTCGAGCAGATCGTCCTCGTCCACCGTGGCCCAGGTCGCGGCGATCGCGGTCACTCCCGCGCCGCGCGCGCACCTGATGTCGGCGGGCGCGTCGCCGACCATCACCGCCGCGGCGGGCTCGATCCGGAGCAGGGCCAGCGCGTGCAGGGCGATGTCCGGCGCGGGCTTGGGGTTGGCGATCTCGTCCGAGCCCACGATCGCGGTGAAGAAGTCGCTCAGCTTCAGCGTGGTCAGCAGGGACCGCGCCCGCCAGCCCGCTTTGCCGGTCGCGACCGCGAGCCGCAGCCCGTTGTCGCACAACGCGGCGAGCAGGTCCGGCACGCCGTCGATGACCGGGATCTGCTCGGCGAGCCGGCTGCTCTCCCGGACGAACGGCTCCTCCATCTCCAGCGGCAGGCCCATCCGGCGCATGATCTCCGGGAAATAAAGGCCCTGGTACCGCTGGTACTCCTCGAACGGGGCGGGGCCCTGGCCCACCACCTCGGCGTAGGCGACGGCGAACGCCTTGCCCATCACCTCGTGGCTGTCCACGAGCACGCCGTCGAGGTCGAAGATCACTGCATTGATCCCGGTCATCGAGCCGTCGCCTCCACCAGATCCGCTGCCGTCGTCTCGCCCGCGGACGCGTAGATCGCCTCGATCGTGCCGACGATCGCGCGGGCCTTCCCGATCGCCGCGCCGAGCACGGGCGCACCGGTGAGGCTGCCGCCGATCTCGCCGAGCAGCCGGTCGTACTCGATGCCGAGCGTCTCGGCGGGCACCGGGATCCGGCGGACCCGGCGGTCCCGCACGACGGTGATGCCCGGCTCCTGCTCCCGGTTCGGGCTGAACCCGAACGTGCACCGCAAGGTCGCGGTACCCTCGCTGCCCGCCACCCGGATCGAGGTCAGGTCGTGCGTCACCTCGGTGGTCGCCCAACTCGCGGAAAGGCCGACACCGATGCCGTCGTCGGTGGCCAGGAACGCGCGCGCGGTGTCCTCGACGTCGGCGACCGACTCCTCGCCGGCCGCGTCCGCGCGCCAGTTCGCCCGCATGGCCGGGTCGCGCAGGTTGTCGCTCGAGGTGATCGCGGTGACCTGACGGAAGGTCACCGGGCCGACGAGGTCGCCGAGCACGTCGAGCAGGTGCCAGCCGAGGTCGACGAGGACGCCACCGCCGGCCAGCGCGCGATTGGTGAACCAGCCGCCCGCGCGCGGAATGCCGCCGGCGCGCAACCAGCTCAGGTCGACGCCGCGGATCGCGCCGAGCTCGGGCAGCAGCGCACGCAGTTGCTCGATGTCGCCGCGGTGCCGGGCCGCGCTTCCGGCCAGCAACGGTGTGCCGCCGCGCTGCTCGGCCGCGGCCAGCGCGTCGGCCTCGGCGGTGGAGATGCAGACCGGTTTCTCGATGAAGGTCGCGACGCCGCGGTCCAGCAGTTCGCAACCGATCCGCGCGTGCAGATGGTTGGGCAGCGCGACGATCGCCAGATCGACGCCTTCCGTGTCCAGGTTCTCCAGGCCCACGGTGGCGGGCCTGCCGGTGACCGCGGTGAACCGCGCCCGGTTGCCCGGATCCGGGTCGAGCGCGGTCACCACCTCGTACTCCGGGGCGGCGAGTAGGCGCGGCAGCCAGATCTGTTGACCTGACCAGCCGAACCCGATCAGAGCGGTACGGATCGTCATGCGGGCAACGTTAGGAATGGCCGCGTGGCGGCACATCCCTCGACCTGACAGAGGACGCCGATACTGCTCACGTTGGTGATGCCCGGCCGGTGCTCCGTGGTCGAGACTGGGCCGAGGGTCGAAAAGATCCATGGGCCGACGAGAGGACTGGCATGGCGGAGCCGTCGCTGCCACTGGCCGGATTGCGCGTCATCGACACCTCGACGCTGCTCGCCGGGCCGCTGGCGGCCATGCTGCTGGCGGACTTCGGCGCCGAGGTGATCAAGGTCGAGCATCCTTCCGGCGACCCGATGCGCCGGTTCGGACACACCCAGGACGACGTCTCGCTGTGGTGGAAGGTGTTCAACCGCAACAAGAAGAGCGTCGTGCTCGATCTCAGCACCGGACAGGGCGCGGCCAACTTCCGCCGCCTCGCCGTCGGCGCCGACGCGCTGATCGAGAACTTCCGGCCCGGCACCCTCGAGCGGTGGGGCCTCGGCCCCGACGAGCTGGCCGCGATCAACCCGGGGCTGGTGGTGACGCGGGTGACCGCGTTCGGCCAGACCGGGCCCTACGCGCGCAGGCCCGGATTCGGCACGCTCGCCGAGGCGATGAGCGGCCTCGCGGCCATGTCCGGCGAACCGGACGGCGCGCCGCTGCTGCCGCCCTTCCCGATGGCCGACGCGTTCGCCGGACTGCACGCCGCGTGCGCGACCCTGATCGCCCTGCGCGGCCGGGACAAGACCGGCGTCGGGCAGAGCATCGACGTCGCCATCACCGAGGCGATGATGGCGTCGCTGGGCGCCCAACTGACCGTGTTCGAACAACTCGGCGTGAAACCCGCGCGGCTGGGCAACGGGTCGAACAACAACGCGCCCCGCAACGTCTACCGGTGCCGGGACGGCCGCTGGCTCGCCGTCTCCGCGCCGGCGGACTCGATCGCCGAGCGGATCGTACGCCTGGTCGGACGTCCGGAACTGTGCGAGGAGCCCTGGTTCGCCACCGGCCGCGGCCGGGCCGAGCACGCCGCCGTCCTGAACGAGGCCATCGGCGGTTGGGTCGCCGAGCGCGACGCCGCGACGGTGCTGGCCGCATTCGAACAGGCGCAGGCCGCAGTGGCGCCCGTCTACGACGTCGCCGACATCGTCGGGGACCCGCACTTCAAGGCCCGCCGCACCATCGTCGAGGTGCCCGACGAGGAACTGGGCGCGGTCGCCATGCCCGACATCCCCGTCCGGCTGTCCGCGACCCCCGGCCGCATCCGCTGGGCCGGCCCGCGCCTGGGCGAGCACACCGACGAGGTACTCGACGCACTGGCGAAGGAGACCGGCAATGCCCGTTGACCGACCCGAACCGCCCGTGTTCCGCAGTTGCCTGTACGTACCGGGGCACCGCGAGGGCCGCATCGCCCGCGCCTACGAGTCCGCCGCGGACGCCGTAATCCTCGACCTCGAGGACGCGGTGCCCGCCGCGGCGAAGGCGCGCGCACGGGAGATCGTCTCGGCCATCACCGCGGGGCCGACCGCGAAACCCACCTACGTCCGGGTGAACGCCATCGGTTCCGGCCTGGGCGAGCAGGACGTGCTCGCGGTGGCCGGCGCCGGACTGGTCGGGGTGCGGATCGCCAAGACCCGCGACGTCGGCGAGGTCCGGCGGGTCGCCGCCCTGCTGGAGACCGTGGCCTGCACCGCGACCGTGCACGTGCTCATCGAGTCCGCGGACGCGCTGCGGGACGCGTTCGAGCTCGCGACCGCCTCACCGGCGGTGACCATGCTCGGTCTGGGCGAATCCGACCTGCGCGCGGACCTGTGCGCCGAACTGGACAGCATCACCATGGACCTGGGGCGCGCCCGGATCGTCGTGGCGTCGCGGGCGGCCGGCCTGATCAATCCGGCGCAGAGCGTGCATCCCGATCCGCGCGACCTCGCCGGACTGCTGACGACCAGCGAGCGCGGAAAGCGGCTCGGCTTCGTCGGCCGGATGGCCATCCATCCCGACCAGATCCCGATCATCCACCGGGTGTACACCCCGCAGCCGCACGAAGTCGAGGAGGCGCGCGAGATCTGCGCGACGGCCGACACCGCCCGCGAGGCGGACCTCTCGATCGTCGTCTCGAAGGGACGGCTGGTGTCCCCGCCGGTCGTCGCCCGCGCCCGGCGGACGCTGCACCTCGCCGAGAACCTCGACCTCAGCATGGAAGCGCGATGACGGAGAACGATACCTTGACGACATCCACGCCCTTCGCCCAGGACGAACTGCTGCACATCCTCGATCCCGCGCGCACGCCCGACGATCCGGAGGAGTACCTGCGGGCCGCGATCCGCTGGCACTTCGGCGAGGACACCGGTTCGCCGTTCTGGCTGCGCAGGGCCGCGACCCTCGACTTCGACCCGATCCGGGATGTGCGCTGCTACGACGACCTCGCGCTGTTCCCGAACATCGTCGACGAACTGCGCGACATCAGCGTCTTCGACCTCGTGCCCCGCGGCTACGGCCCGAACCCGCCCGCGCCGCAGGTGTTCGAGACCGGCGGCACCACCGGCGCGCCCAAGCGGGTCATCCACATGCCGGACTGGATCGACGCGTCCATCACCCGGCTGCTCGCCGGGCCCCAGTTCGCCGGGCGGCCGCCCGGCAACATCCTCACCGCGGTGCCCACCGGTCCGCACAAGATCGGCACCTACTACGACCACGTGGTGAGGCGGCAGCACACGGTCAAGTTCAGCATCGACATCGACCCGAGGTGGGTCAAGAAGCTGGTCCGCAGAGGCCGCCAGGACGAGATGGACCTCTATGTCGAGCACGTGCTCGACCAGATCGAGGACGTGCTGCGCACGCAGCCGGTCAGCCTGCTGGTGATCACGCCGCCGCTGCTGCAGGCCGCGGCCAAGCGCGCGTCCACCCACGAGCTCATCAACGAGGCGGTCGACATCGTCTTCTGGGGCGGCGCGCACATGACCATCGACGGCCGTTACGCGATGCGGCTGAAGTTCCCGGGCGTCCGGCTGGTCAGCAGGTACAACAGCGCGCTGATCCTCGAGGGCGCCAACGAGCGGCCCGGCATCGGCCCGGACGAAGAGCTGGTCTACGACCCCTTCAGCCCGGTGGTGACCTTCCGCGTCGTCGATCCCGAGACCATGCTCCCGGTCGAATACGGCGACCGCGGCCAGATCGTGATGAACCATGTGAGTAAAGGCATGTTCATCCCCAACAACCTCGAACGCGACACGGTCATCCGGATTCCCGCACCGCAGGGCCAGATCGGCGACTCGGTGGCCGCACCGGCGCCGGTGGCCACCTTCGGCGGGGAAGCCGTCATCGAGGGCGTCTACTGATCACCGACGAGGAACACAGAGAGAGCATCATGCGGAAGATAACCCGGATCTCACGCCGTTTTGCCGCTGTCGGCGCGGCCGGCATCGCCCTGGCTACCGTCTTCGCGACCTCGGCGGCGGCGTGTCCCGTCGACCTCACCGTCAGCAGCATCGCGCTGTCCGGTCCGAGCGTCCCGCTCGCGCAGCAGGCGAACGAGTTCGGCTGCACCGGCGGCAACCTCGCCCCGGACATCGAGTGGACCGGCGTGCCCGCCGGCACGCAGAGCTTCGCGGTGTCGCTGTGGGACGAGAACGCCCCGAGCGGCAAAGGCCTCTACCAGTGGGTGGCCTTCGACGTCCCCGGCTGGGCCAGGTTCCTGACCGAGGGCCAGGACCTCAGCGACATCGGCGGCAAGGAAGCCCTCAACGACATCGGCCAGTCCGGTTACCTCGGCCCGTGCCCGCAGCCCGGTTCCGGCCCGCACCACTACTTCATCACCATCTACGCGCTCGACGTCCCCACGCTCGGCCTGGCCGCGAACACCGCGGACGCCGACGTGTTCACCGCGATCAACGCGCACCTGATCTCCAAGGGACAGTTCGAGTTCACCGACTCCGCGTCCTGACGCCGACCCGACCGTCGAATCGCGACCCCGAAAAGGCGAGAAACGTGCCAGTGACCACCATCGATCCCAGGCCCGCTCTGGTCGTCGTCGACCTGCAGAAGGGAATCCTGGGCTTTCCCACCGCGCATCCGTCCGACGAGATCCTCGCGCGCGCAGCCGATCTGGCGAAAGCGTTCCGCGGCAAGGGACACCCCGTCGTGCTGGTCAACGTCGCCGGCGTCGCACCGGGCCGCACCGACGTGGGGCCGCGCTCGCGCGGGCAGTTCCCGCCCGGTTTCACCGACATCGCCGAGGAACTCGCCCCGCACGAGGACGACCTGCGGATCACCAAGCACCGGTGGGGCGCCTTCCACGGCACCGGGCTCGACTCGAGGCTGCGCGACCTCGGCGTCACCCAGGTGGTGGTCTGCGGGATCGCCACGAGCATGGGTGTCGAGTCGACGGCCAGGGCCGCGCACGAGCACGGGTACCACGTGCTGCTGGCCGCCGATGCCATGTCGGACAAGGACCTCGACGCGCACGAGCACTGCGTGGGCAAGATCTTCCCGCGGCTCGGCGAGGTCGCCGACTCCGCGCAGATCGTCGCGATGGTCAACGGCGAAGGGCGCGACTGATGGGCGCCACGGCACCGCTGACGGTGCCCACCACCAGCGGCCGGGTGCGCGGCTTCGAGGAGCGGGGAGTGCGCGCCTGGCATGGGATCCGGTACGGCCGCGTGGAAGCGCGCTTCACACCGCCGGTGCCCGAGCGCGCCGCGGCCGACGTCGTGGACGCGACCCGGTTCGGCCCGATCAGCTGGCAGCTCCAGATGATCTCCGGCGGCGGGCAGGCCCGTGGCCGTATCGGCCGGGTGCCGCAGGAGAGCGAGGACTGTCTGGTGCTCAACGTGTGGGCACCGGCGGACGTGGACGCGCCGTGTCCGGTGCTGGTGTGGCTGCACGCGGGCGGCGGGTCCTCCGGCAGCGGCTGCCAGGTGGAGAACCCGCACGTGTATGCCGCTGAACACGGCTGCGTCGTGGTCTCGCTGAATTGGCGGCTCGGCCCGTGGGGCGCCCTGGACCCAGGGCTCGAGTCCTCCGCGAACCTTGGTGTCCGCGACCAGTTGCTGGCCCTGCGTTGGTTGCGGGACAACATCGCGGCGTTCGGCGGCGACCCGGACAACCTCACCCTGTTCGGCGTCTCCTCCGGCGGGACTGCGGTCGCGGGCCTGCTCGCGGTGCCCAGCGCCCGTCCGCTCTTCCGCAGGTGCGCCGTCTACAGCGGCGGCGGCAGACTGATGAGCGCCGAGGAGATGGCCGAGTTCGCGGACCGGTTCCGCACCACCGCCGCCCGCGTGAGCGACGCCATCACGGACCTGCGCACCGTGCCGAACGTGGCGCTGCGGCACATCCACAACCAGCTGGTCGCCGAGCACGGGTTCTTCGGCTACCGTCCGTACGTTGACGGCGAACTCGTGCCGAGCACGGTGGTCGACGCACTCGCCGGATCGGCGCAGACCGGTCTCGAACTGCTGATCTCCGTGACCGCGGAGGAGGCGGCGTTCCTCTACTACGCCCCCGAACCGCAGACCGACCAGTGGTACGAGCGCAACATCCCGGACCCCGTCCCCGGCCTGGACCGCGACGAGAAGGTCAGGGCCCTGACCAAGCGGCTCTTCCACGACCCGGCCGAGCGCATGAGCCAGGCGGCGGCGGGCAGCGGCGCGGCGGTGTGGCGGCAGCTCTACGACTACCACCCCACCAACACCGAGTGCGCACCGCGTCTGCCCGAGGCGGAACGAAGGGCGCACCACGCCGTCGACCTGAAGTCGCTGTTCTACAGCGCGGCCGACGAGACCAACACCGAGGCCGACCGCGAGGTCGCGGTCCGGGTCCAGCGCTCCCTCGCGAGCTTCGCGCGCACCGGCGACCCCGGCTGGAAGCAGTGGCTCCCGGACCGCTTCGACCAGATCGTCGCCGCCGACACCGACCAGAGGCGGGAAGCCCGTGCCACAGCTTGAGATCGCGCTGATCGGCGCCGGGCTGATCGCCCGCCTGCACCTTGACTCGTGGCTCCGCCTCGGCGCGACCGTGCGCGTGTACTCCGTCGACGGCCGGGACAAGGAGCTGGCCGCCGAGTTCGGGGCCACCGCGGCCGACTCGCTGGCCGACGCGCTCGCCGGCGCGGACGTCGTGGACATCTGCACACCCACCGCGACGCACCGCGAGATAGCGATGGCCGCGATCGCCGCGGGCGCGCACATCGTGTGCGAGAAGCCGTTGTCGGCGGTGGCCGCCGAAGCGGAGAAGATCGTCCAGGCCGCGGAAGCGGCCGGGTTGCGGCTCTACCCGGCGCACGACATCCGCTACGCCCCGGCCTTCGCGCGGCTTCATGAACTCGTGGCCGACGGCTCGCTCGGCACCGGCACGACCGCGCGCTTCACCGTGGCCGGCTACCACCCGCGGCCGTGGAGCGGTCCGGCGTCCGCGGAATCCGGCGGCATCCTCACCGACCAACTGCTGCACGGCGTCGACCTGGCCTACTGGGTCTTCGGCGACGTGGTCCGGGTGCACGCCCACTATCAGGGCGACCTGCCCGCGCCCGCACCAGAGGGGGCCGCGGCGACCGGAACGGTCGTGCTCACCCATGCCAGTGGCGCGCTCAGCCAGATCGTGTGCCGGTGGACCGCGACTCCGCAACCGTCGGTCCGCGTCAGCTACCACGTCTCCGGCACCGGCGGAACCGTCGCCTACGACTCGCAATGGCCGCAGGAGATCAGCGTGACCGGCGATGCCGCCGGAATCCCGGGCGCTTACGGCGAATCCGTGTTCGACCTGGAGCTGCGCGAGTTCTCCGACGCGTTCCTCGGCGGCCCGCCGCCGCGACTGTGCGCGCGCGACGCGCTGGCCACCACCCGCATCACCGCGGCCGCCGCCGAGTCCGCGTGGACCGGGCGCGTCGTGGAAATTCCCGTACTGGGGGTCGCATGAAGATCGCCGTGCTCTCGTCGGACCCGCACCGGGCGCAGGAATACCTCAGCCCGCTCAGTGCCCTGCCCGACCTCGATCCGGTCACCGCCGGACCCGACGGCTGGGACGAGGTCCTCGCGCAACGTCCCGACGCCGTCGTCGTCACCGGCGAACTCACCGGGCATCGCGACCTGACCACGCGACTGGCCGAAGCGGGTGCTCCGGTACTCGCCGAACACCCCTCGCCGGTGGCCACCGCCACCGCCGCCGTCGCTAAGATCGATGCCGCCGAGTCTGCTGCCACTGCCACTGCCGCTGCCACTGCCGTCGCCGCCGCCGAGGCCATGGTCGCGGCGGGCATCCGGCTGACCTTCGCCTCGCCGGGCCGCTGCGGCCCGATCTTCGCCGCCGTGCGCCGGGCGATCACCGAGAACAAGCACGTCGGCGAACTCACCACCATCCACGGCGCTTACCACGACTCCGGTCGCCCCGGGCCGGCGCTCGCGGGCAACGCGCCGGTGCTGCTCGACATGGTCGAGTCCGTGCTCGGCGGCGACCCGGCTGTCTCGGTGTACGCGCAAGTGAACACCATCCTGAGCGGCGACCCGGAAGTCGACAGCGCTGCGCTGCTCACCGTGCGCCACGCGAGCGGGGTGGTCGTGTCCCTGGACGCGAGCTGGAGCCCGACCATCGCGGCGACCGGGCCCGTCATGACCTTCATCGGCGACCGGGCCGGCATCGAGTACACCGGCAGGCCCAGGCTCCTGGACGGCTTCGACGCGACCACCGCCGGCGCGCGCTGGGAGCCGGGCGGCACCGACGCCCGGCAGCTCATGCTCGCCGAGTTCGCCGCCGCGGTGCGCGACGGCGAGCAGCCGGCCGGCCCCGACGGCGCCGCCGGCCTGCGCACGCTGCGCATCGTCGAGGCCGCCTACGCATCGGCCCGCACCGGCCAGGTGGTCGACCTATGACCAAGATCGGCATCATCGTCGGCAGTACCCGCCCCGGCAGGCTCGGCCCGCAGGTCGCGCGGTGGGTGGAGAAGGCGGCTGGCGAGCGCGACGACGCCGAGTTCGACCTCGTCGACGTTGCCGACTACAACCTGCCCCTGTTCGACGAGCCACGGTCCCCACTTCTGCGCGACTACCAGCATGCGCATACTCGAGCCTGGAGTGCCAAGGTCGCCGAGCTAGACGGGTACGTGTTCGTCACCCCCGAGTACAACAGGTCGATCCCGGGAGCGCTCAAGAACGCGATCGACGTCGTGTACCACGAATGGAACCACAAGGCCGCCGGGCTGGTCGGCTACGGCAGCACCGCGGGCGGCGCCCGCGCGCTGGAGCACCTACGTGGGATCGCCGGCGCCGTCATGCTGGCGCCCGTGCACACCGAGGTCACCCTCTCGATGCATAACGACTTCGAGAATTACGCGGTGTTCAACCCGGACCCGCGTCACGAGGGAGCGCTGCGTCAAATGCTCGGCGAAGTGATCGCGCTGGCCGACGCCCTCGCCCCTTTGCGCGGAACCTGAGCGGATCACCGCGGATGACGTTGTCAGGTTAAGGGATCCGCCGGCACGCAATTTCGCAATATCGTCAGATAAACCACCATCGACATACAGGGTCGGAGCCGATGACCGAGACCGAGATTGACCCGTTCCAGAATTTCGACGCGCGAACCCTGGACTTCGAGCGAGCCTACCGTGAGGGTGTGCTGGTCGACGGGGTCGAGCTGGACAAGATGCCGTGGGACCACGGCAAGCCCAAGCAGACGCTGCTCAAGCTCCTCAAGGAGAACCGCATTCCCCTCGAGGGCGACCTGCTCGACATCGGCTGCGGCCCCGGCGACAACGCGATCCACCTGGCCGGACTCGGCTACCGCGTGACCGGGGTGGACTTCGCCCCCTCCGCGATCGCCAAGGCCAACTCGCGGGCGGCGCAGCAGGGCGTCACCGCGACCTTCGCGGTCGCCGACGCGACCGAGCTGGCCGGGTTCGACGACGACTTCGACACCGTGGTCAGCGCGTCGCTGTTCCACTGCTTCACCGCCGAGCAGCGGCCCGACTACGTCGCCGCGCTGGCGCGGGCCATGCGCTCGGGCGCGCGTCTGCTCCAGTGGTGCGCGCGCGGTGACCTCGCCGGCCCCGAGCCGATCACCGACGAGATGCTCCGCACCGCGTTCGCCGGCCAGGAGTGGACGATCGTGTCGCTCAGCCCGGAATTCGTGACCATGCCCGCGCTCAAGCAGGAGCACCGGCACGACATCAAGGGCAACCAGTTCGAGGTCGACGAGAACGGCGCTCCGCTTCTGCCGATCTGGGTGCTCGAGGTGACCCGCAACTGATCGCGCGCCTCGGGCCTCGGGCCGGGAGCCGTGAGCCTCGGGCTGCGAGCCGTGAGCCGTGAGCAGCGCGCCTGAGCCGCGAGCGGCGAGCCCCATCCGAACGCGACTGCCGCCGCACCCCGCCCGCCGGGGTCGCGGCGGCAGTGCTTTAGAACCTCCACCACAGACGGATCACGTGTCGGAGGGTGATACCGCATACGCCAGTCGGCCGGACCCCGGGCGGCGTCCGTCGATCAAGCGCCAGCTGCCGGGGACGGCGCGGTCTGGCGGACGCTGAGCACGGTCAGGGCGGCTATCGCGGCACCGACCACCGGGACGGCGATCGGGCCGAAGCCCGAGAGCACCGCGCCGCCGAGCGCTCCGCCGATCGCCACACCGAGGAACTGCGCGGAGAAGTGAAGGCCGATGGCTTGTGGGCGCTGCTGCGGGGCGTGCCGCGCCAGGCGTGTCTGCCGGCTGATGCCGCCGGACCACCAGCTGAGGCCGAAGGCGAACATGAGCGGGAAGCAGATGACTGTCGCCGCGGTGTGCACTTTCGTCGCCGTCAGCACGGTGAGGATCGTGAGTAGGCCGCAGACGGCCGGCAGGGCGAAACGCAGGACGTTGCCGTTGCCGTTGACCTTGACCTTGACCTTGATTTGGGCCTTGGTTTTGTTCAGCGATCGGCGAGCTCGGTCAGCCGCTCCTGTATCAGGTCGAGACGCTTGGTCTGCTCCGGGTCCGCTTCCGGCCAGGACAGTTCGACTCCGAGCCTCCCGTCGAACGTGTGCGCCACGTAGCCGCCGATCGCGGCGAACTTCTGGCGTCCCGGCAGTACGCGCATGCGCGAAGCGGATCGGAAGTCGACGAGCCGCAGGTCTTCCGGGTGTTGCAGCACCGGCACGGTGCCCCAGTTCACCATGCTCACCACGGCCGCCGACCGCTGCGCCGGTCGCGGCACCGGTCGCGGCACCGGCGCTGCGACCGGCGCGGCGGTCGCAGCGGCGGCGGGTGCGCGACCGACTCGGTCCACCAGCGCTCGCTGCACGGAGCCGTCGGCCAGGCCGGCGCGCAGCCGCGCGCCTACGGCGCGGCCGAGCGCGATCGCGTCGGGCTTGGCTGCGCCGTCCGCGCTGTCGGCCAGTTGGAACCGCAGACCGCCGGCGATGTTCGTGCCCTCGGCCGGGCCGACCGGGGGAGTGAGGTGGCTGCGCAGATTCACCGAGAACCGGTAGACGAGGTCGGCGAGCGGCAGGTCGCGGATTTCTGCCTCGGCCAACAGTACGACGCCGGACAGCAGGCTATTGATGGTGACCTGCTCGCGGTGGCCGAGCGCGATCAGAGCGGCTGTCCGCTCCCGGCTCAGCCGGAACCCGGCGACGTGCCGAACGTGCGGTACCGAGTCGGCTGAGGGTCGGACTGAGTTGGGCGGGGGTTGCACTGAGTCGGTTGAGGGCCGCGCCGTCTCCGCCTCGACCGGGTGCGTCGGAGCGGCCGCGGTGCCGGTGCCGATACCAATGCCGCGTTCGGCCAGCAGATCTTCCAACGACCGGGGATAGCCGTTGCGCGGTAGCGCGATCGGCACGCCGGCGACCGCGTCGGTGTAGGCCGACCACAAGGCGGCGAGCACGGCGAGGGAATGGTCCGCGTCGGCGATGCTGTGCTGCGTAGCCAGGGTGACGCTCGCGTCCGTGCCGTTCGTGGCGTCCGCGCCGTCCGTGCCGCTCGTGCGGTTCTGGATCACTTCGAGGGCGCTGAGCGCACGGCACTGGTCGAGCGTCACGTGACGCAGCGGCAGGTCCGGGTCGCCGTCGGCGCACCAGATTTCCGGTTGTACGTCCGAGGGCACCACGGCCGGGGCGCCGTTGTCTAGGTCCAGGCGTGCCGGGAGCACCGGATACGCCTGGCACACGGCCGCGTAGGCGACCTGCAGTGCCTCGAGGTCTATTCGGCCCGCGACGCGCACCGAATAGCCCACGTACGTCTCGTCGCCGACGAAGATCGCCTCGGTGGGTGCCAGTACCCGCCGGATGTTCGGTGCCGTCACGGCTTACGCGACCTTCGTCGCCGACAGGATGCCGTGCGCGATCAGGGCACCCGGCATGGCGGTCAGGTCCTGCGCGATCGCCTTGGTCACCTTGAACCCGCACTCCTCGAGCCACTTCCGGTACGTGGACAGCTGCTGCGGCCCGCCCTGGCCCATCGTGCAGGCGAGGAAGTACGCGGGGAAGATGTCCACGCCCGCGCTGCTCGCCTCGGTGATGTCGTCCGGGTACACCGGAACGAGGATGTTGACCTGCCCGCCGACGTCCAGCGCCTGGTAGACGTTGGTCAGGATGCGGACCACGTCGCGCTTGTCGAACATGTCGAGGAAGTGCTTGACGAGCACCACGTCGAAGCCCGCGGGCACGCTGGCGAAAACGTCCCCGCCGATGAAGGAGCTGCGTTCCGCGACCCCGTGCGACCGGAAGTTGGCGAGGCACTCCTCCTGCTTCTCCGGCAGGTCGAACGTCGTCACGTGCAGCCCGGACGATTCGCTGAGCTGGTGGGTGAGGATCGCGCCGAGCCCGGTGTTGCCGGCCAGGTCGAGCACCCGCGCCCCGCGCGGGATGTCGATGTTGCGGAAGAACCAGGGGTCGGTCAGGGTCGTGACGCCGTCCATCATGGTCGCCCACGACTCGCGCAGGTCCCGGTGCTCGCCGACGGCCTCGTAGAGGTTCCCGTCGAAGTCGTAGAGCTCTTTCAAGCCGACTAGAGAACCGGAACGGACGCTCTCGGTGAGGTAGAACATCTGCCGGAGCATCACGACCTTGACCATGTCCATGATCTCGCGCACCTGGCGCAGCCGGATCGGCGCGATGCGTCCGAACGCGTCGAGGCGGTAGCCGCCGGTTTCGGCGTCCCTGGCCACGAAGCCTTCTTTCACCGGCAAGTGCAGCAACTGCTCGACCGCCGCGGGGTTGGCCCCGACCGCCTCGCCGAGTTCGGCCGCGGTCATACCCGGCTTGTCCCGGAGCAGGTCGATGATGCCCAGTTCGAAACATGACAGCAGTGTCATCAAGCGCGAAGGCCCGACCATGTACTCGCGAAGGCGTGTGAATGTGGCAGCTGCAGTCATGGCAGTGTTATTCCTTCTGGCCGGGCGGATCCGTCCGGTCGTTGCCACGCCGCGAGTCGACGCGACGAGCATCGCCCTTGCCGCAGCGTAGGACGGGCCCGCCGAGCCGGGCCATCCCCCGAGCTGACAGCCTCACGAATTCACGGCACCAGGCACTTCAGTGACAGCCAGTCACCTCATGGAGGAAGGGTGCTTCCGACCTGCGATGATTCAGCTTCTCTAGGACTGGATCACGTGCAGGGGAGGCACCCTTCCG